>CAZMCH010000028.1:0-42673 GCA_964564735.1 uncultured bacterium | reverse complement strand
CATAGCAGAAAATTCTACTTCCTGACAGAGTGATTTTGCTAGCATGACAGCATTAACAGCCATTTTCAGCACATCTTCACGTGACTTTCTGAGTTGACCTTTTATGTGTATATCTGACGTGCCGATAAATGTATGTATCATTGGCTTTTCAGCATTTGCTAAGGCTTCACCTGCGCGTTTAATATCTGTTTCAACAGCCCTTGCAAGTGCGCAAATAATTGGTACTCTGACTTCATTAGCGATGGCTTTCACCGATTCGAAATCTTCGTATGATGAGATGGGAAAACCTGCTTCAATGACATCAACGTTGAGTCTGGCGAGTTGCTTTGCAATCTCCATTTTTTCAGTAGAGTTCATTGATGCCCCGGGCGATTGTTCTCCGTCTCTCAGTGTCGTATCAAATATAAAAACTTTTCGTGACATTATGTCTTTCTCCTTTTTGTATAATGAATTTTCGCTATTATCAGATAAATGCTTTTTAAGGTGCGGTAAGTCTGGATCGCTAAGTGAACCCGTCGTTATATTCAACCCCATCTTCATCACCTCCTCAGTTTTTTAAATAATTCTATGGAGCGCGATTGATACGCACCAATTGACCAGATAGTTTTGGATTCTCACTGATTGCTTTGTGAATTCTATAAGCTAGCCCATCAAAATCTGGATCAAATGAACAAACTATAATTCCATGATGATCTTTTATTTGATTATGCAAATAAACAAAGTGTTTGCGATTAAGAGTTATTAATATGCGTCCTTTTGTTCGGGCAAATTCCAGAACCATTTCATCGGGCATTGATTGACCAGTTTGACCTGCTTCTTGCATAGTCAAAACATCATGTCCCAACTGCCTCAATTTTTCAATTACAAGATAAGGAAAATTTTCATTTGAGTATAGATGAGCCATTTATGATTCCTCGTTTTCACGTATTTGCTTTTCAATTTCTTCTTTATGGGAACGATAATATGCCCATGCGTTAGCCAAATCCTCTGCCTGTAAGGTTGGATAACAACGCAGTAAATCCGCTTCGCTTGTCCCAAGTCGTCTTGCCTGTATCAATACCCAAACAGGGATTCTTGTTCGGACAATACGGGGTTCGCCTCCGCATACAACGGATGTGCTATCAATTCCGGGGAAGGCATCACATAAATCTTGGGCAATTAGCTGTAATATCTGAGCTTTTTCCCCTCTTGTCATTGTGCTAAGAAGATTTTCAAATTCTTGTATTTTGCTCATAATTATCACCTAGCTTTTCAGATTGCCAATTCTGTTAATTCACGAACATGCAAAACTTCCCTATCTTTCAATGATCTTATATCTTCTGACTTTAATGTTAATAAAGCGACAGTTTTACCATCTGCGGTAACAAACTCAATCTCAAAAGCCTTGTTATCTTTATAGCAATGCACTATCGTGCCTATATCTCCTTGCTTTAAGCCCGATTCCTCTATATCATGCGTGATGGCTATTATATCCAATTCTTTATACATATATAATTCTCCTTGTCTATAATGGGTATGCGGTTACAAAACGTGGATATTCTTCACCAGATTCAATAATCCAGACCGTTTGTAATCCGATAGAAATACCTTCTGCTAATACAATAAACCCATCTACAACGTATTTTGTGCCATAGGGTGATTCTATAATCTTTTTAACATCCTCATTTTGAGCGATTTCTACTATTGCTTTTTCAAGAGATTCCGCATTAGTTTCATCAAATCCAATAGAGCGAAAAAAACTAGATTTCCACATACCAATGGAATGTGTTTTTGAAAGCAAGTAATCATGTATTTTAGGTGAAGGAATATAAGCTTTCTCTTTGTTTGGTAGTTTCATTATTATTCATTAATATCCAATTGAGCATCACATTTTTTACATTTCCAAATTCCAGTATCATAAAAATATAGCAGAATTTCTTCACTAAATTCAATAACACTATTGCAGTAAGGGCATTCCATTTCCAAATCTTTGATATCATCATAGAAATCGCCTATATCCTTCTGCAAAGGTCTTTTTCTAAGGCAGAGCATCATACCAATAAGACACCTTATATAAGCATCTTCTTGCTCTTCCGTTCTTATGGCAAAATTTGCCACCAATGCATCCACGATCCATAATGCATGATAGAGAATAAGTGGTAGCATCAAATATAAATGTTGCCATTGGCTTTGACGACATTCATCATCTGAGAATATGAAGTTGAAATTTTGCTCTTCTGTTCTAATATGCAAATTCATTGTAGTTATTAAGTGATTCGCTTTTTGCCACATTTGCTCAAATCCAAAATCCGCCTTTTTGTCATAACGAAGTTCATAGATAAATTCAGGACTAAGCCATCTTTTTCTTGTCTGATTTATTGCTTCTGCAATAATTTCAGTCTTACGCTTTCGTAATAATTTATCAACCCGCAATTGCTCTGGATCAGAAGATAAAAAGCGATCCAATAAATCTTTTGGATCCGCTAAAAGCCATTCCAAGTAAAAGAGATTATCTTTGAGTGGTTTTCTTAACAAGGCAAAAGTAACCGTAAGTTTGCCTTTTTCAGAGCATTTAAGAGCTTCGTATATAAAGTGGCACATATCTGTCAATAGCGCTACACAGATTTGCTTATAGTATACACATGTGAGAACATCCTTATATCCGTTATTTTCCATCCATTCTGTTAGTTCGATTCCTGCCCGACTATTTAATTCATCTATGTGAGATGATTCCTTTATTTCGTATTTAACCCCTGAGAAGATGCCTTCTTTTTCCCCAGAAACGATTATATTTGCTAGTTGATCATGCAAGAAGAAACAATAATTATGGTTAAATACAAGATCATCTGGAATAAAGAATCTTTCACTCATTTTATAGCCTCTTCCAAATCTTTTACTAAGTCCATGACAGTTCCCTTTTTCGTCAACCCATTTTTATATTCCTGAATGGTCTCATAAGCATTTCTTAATATTTGAGTTTCTCTCAAGCCCTCGAGATAGCAAAGTATCGCTTCTTTTGCATTCTCAATTGCTTCCTGCTCTGTTTCCCCTTGAGTAAAACAGCCATCCAATGCTGGAACTGTTACAGAAAATCCACCATCTTCATCTGGTTCAAGAATTATATTGAATATCATGGTTGATAACTCCTATTTTTCGTAGCCCAAGATTCCAGCTTGGCTTCTATAATTACCAGATTAGAAAACTGGGCTACAAAGTGGTATCCGTGAGATAATCTAATCTTTCCCCATCTGCTTTATACCAATAACAGCCTTTTCGCCGTTAATTGACCATTCTTTGTTATACATGCCTGATTCCTCTTGATCAAGGATTTCTCTTGTCAAAGTTTCGTGCATTATATAATCCTTGTAATTTTTCAAGACATCGTTGATAGCGTCAGTGGAGTTTATATATAACTTGATACGGTCAACAACATTGAAATCCGCTTCTTTGCGCATAAATTGAATCTTGTTGATTATCTCACGCGCAAAGCCTTCCTCTATAAGTTCCTTTGTCAGCGTGGTTGATAGCGTTACGAATATGTCTTTTTCAACTTCGGTTACATATCCCTCTTTATCTTGCTTGATGATCTCAATCTCTTCTGGAAGCATCTCTATCGTTTCGCCATCAAGATCAATTTTGAGGACGCCATTTTGTTCTAATTCCGTTTTTGCCTTTACAGCATCAAGTTTCGGCAACGTTTGCGATATTTTGGGAACGAGTTTGCCGTATTTTCTGCCGATTAAGCTAAAAACGGGCTTCATGCCAAGCGTAAGGAATTGGCTCATATCGTCTGTATACTCTATCTCTTTTACATTAATTTCATCAACAATAAGGTCTTTGAGTCTTTCTATTGCGTGTCTTTGTTCATCAGTCTTGGCATTGACAAGCATTGTTGATAAAGGCTGTCTTGTCTTGACATTTGCACGGTTGCGTCCTGCCCTTGCAAGAACGACAACATCCCTGACATAATCCATATCCCTTTCTAGTTCCATATCAACTAGCTCTGCATTATACACAGGATAATCGCATAAATGCACGCTTTCAGGCGAATTTACATCAACCGACTTGACAAGGTTCTGATAGATTTCCTCAGCCATAAATGGAACAAATGGCGCAATTAGCTTTGATAGCTCAACCAATACTTCATATAGCGTCTTATATGCCGCTATCTTGTCCGCATTCATCTCTGAACCCCAATATCTATCTCTACATCTTCTAACATACCAGTTGCTAAGATTATCTACAAAATCAGCGATCGACCTTGTTGCTTTGTTTATTTGATATGCGTCCATATTCTCTCTTACAACTTTGATGAGATTATTGAGTTTGGATATGATCCATTTGTCAATGATTGGTCGTTCACTAACAGCTTGCTCATAATCATTTGGATTGACATTGTCAATATTCCCATAAAGCACAAAGAAGCTATAGACATTATGCAATGTTCCCATAAACTTCTTGATAACTTCCTCAACGAGATCAGCACTCAAAGGTCTGCGGATCCATGGTGGACTTATAGAAAAATACCATCTTAAAGCATCTGCACCATGGACATCTAATATCTCCTCTGGTTCGATACGATTACCTTTACTTTTGCTCATTTTTTTCCCATCAGGACCCAAAACATGCTCAACAACAAGGCAATTTTTGTATGATGACTTGCCATAGAGAAATACTGATGTCGCCAGAAGGCTATAAAACCAGCCTCTTGTCTGGTCTATTGCCTCACAGATATAGTCTGCGGGAAAGCTATTATCAAATGTTTCCTGATTATCAAATGGATAATGCCATTGTGCTGTGTGCATTGAGCCTGAATCAAACCAACAGTCAATAACCTCTGGCGTTCTTCGCATATTTGCATTACATTTTGGGCATGGGATAATAACTGCATCAATATATGGCTTATGTAACTCTATATCCTCTGGAACGTCCTTGCCTAATTTTTTTAGTTCCTCAATGCTTCCGATTCCCTGTTGTGCATTGCATTCTGAACAAACCCAGATATTAAGCGGAGTTCCCCAATATCTGTCTCTGCTTATTGCCCAGTCAATATTATTCTCAAGCCAATTGCCGAATATTCCATCTTTTATATGATCAGGATACCAGTTGATTTTGCTGTTTTCTTCAAGCATTTTATCTTTATATGCTGTTGTTTTTATAAACCATGATGAACGTGCATAATAAAGCAAAGGAGAATCACATCTCCAGCAGAACGGGTAATCATGCTCATAAAGTTCTTTCTTAAACAATAATCCTCGTTCTTCCAAATCCTTAATTATCAATGGATCAGCGTCTTTAACAAACATCCCCGCCCATGGCATAACTTCCTGTGTAAAATTTCCGTCCATATCAACAGGCTGTATAACAGGCAGATCGTATATCCTGCTCATCTCATAATCATCAGCACCGAAGGCAGGCGCCATGTGAACCATGCCTGTTCCGTCCTCAAGTGTAACGAAATCAGCAGAAACGACATAGTAGGCTTTTTTGTCGGGCTTAACAAATGTGAATAATGGCTCATAGCTTTTACTGACTAAATCCGATCCCTTCATTCTATTGACGATCTCAGGGGGCGTATCAAAGACCTTTTCAATGAGCTTTTCTGCAAGGATCAGCTTTTCGTCATTGACTTTTACTGTAACATAATCATAGTTATCACGAACAGCAACTGCGACATTTGAGGGTAACGTCCATGGGGTTGTCGTCCAGACTAGAAGTGATGTATTTTCCTCATCAACCAATCTCATTCTGACAAACACTGATGGGTCTTTGACGGACTTATAGCCTTGAGAAACTTCATGGCTAGATAACGGCGTTCCACATCTTGCACAATATGGCACAACCTTATGAGCCTTATATAGCAGGTTAGCGTCCCAAAATTTCTTTAATGACCACCAAACGCTTTCAATATAATCATTTGTTAATGTAACGTAGGGATGATCGAGATCAAGCCAGAATGCAATTCTTTCGGTTAATTTCCGCCATTCGCTTTCATATTTGAAAACGTTTTCTTTGCATTTTTTATTAAACGCCTCAACTCCATATTCTTCAATCTGTTTTTTTCCGCTTATGCCAAGTTCTTTTTCAATCTCAAGTTCAACAGGCAGACCGTGAGTATCCCAACCAGCTTTTCTGCTAACATAATGCCCAGTCATAGTCTTATATCTGCAAACAAGGTCTTTCATTATCCTAGTCAAGGTATGGGCTATTGTTGGCATACCATTGGCTGTTGGTGGTCCCTCAAAGAATACAAAATTCGGGCAGCTTTTTCTATTATTCATGCTTTTTTGAAAAATGTCATTCTGCTTCCAGAAATCAAGAACCTGTAATTCTTTCTGCACGAATGCCAACTCTGTTGACACTGGCTTAAACATATATCCCTCCTGAAACTAAAAAAGCCCACCATCGAATTTATTTCCGATCAGTGGGCTTTACAAATCTATTAACAATTTTTTGCTTAACCGAAAAACTTGCTGCCCACTATGGAAAGCAACAGGCTTATAATAATATTAATAAGAGCATAAGAACCCTGTAGTAATCCAAAAGTGAGTGTTCCTTGATTATTTGTAAATTCAGCAATCTTTGTTTTTTCGGCAAACTGCATTTGTTACACCTTTTTATTTGTCAAATTAAAATATAATTAATAACATAATTTAACAAATATACTAACATAGAACCTCCTAACTGTCAAGCACAAAAAATATCAAGACTATTCTTTTAACCTCGCTTGCTGGAACTGGATAAATGAAATCCATCTAACTGTCTAACCCAATAGGGCAAGTCTTCCGCTCATTTATTAAACCAACCACCACCGTCTCCACCAAGAACAATCAGCTTAAGATAACTCATATCCCAATGCTTATCTCCTTGAAGGCTTAATCCATCCCAATAATTCATACTGTCATCATTATGACAATAAACTCGATTGTTGGTTAGGTAAGAAAACAATATTGATTTTTGTTTTTATATAGTCTGTGTAATATGGTAACTAAAAAGTGTAACATTAGGCATAAGATATTTTCCAATCATTTGTAGAAGCGAGGGATGAGTTGGCGAATAAGTAGCACAGAACGAATTGGAAAAGCAATACAGTTAATGAACAATGAAAAACTAGAATGACTTTAACAATGCAAAAAGTATATAGACAAAGTGCAGAAAATATGTTAGATTTTTAATGCAATATTCAGAATGACATTTTTTGTCACCATGAACGAAGTGAAGGGTCTTCTTTATAGAACAGGTGAAAAAGTCATATTAATAATCATATTACATAAAGGTCAAACGAATGATGGATCAACAGAATTCTTGGCTAAAAGGCAAAACAGCACTTGTAACGGGAGGGGCAAAAAGACTCGGTCAGGCAATATCGATTTCACTGGCATCGAAAGGCGCAAATGTCATTATTCATTATAGCAAATCTTCTGAAGAAGCATCTGAACTTGCCAAAAAAATCGAGCAATATGGCGTAAATGCTTGGCTTGTATCTGGTGATCTCAGGCAAATATCTGAAGTAGAGGGCATTTTTGATAAGGCATTGGAATTCACTTCACCTATACAGATATTGATAAATAACGCATCTATATTTGATAAAAGCGATCTAAATAGCTTTTCTGTTGATGAATTATTTGATAATATACAGATAAATGCCATGTCACCCTTAATACTTACTCGTGAAATGGCAAAGCAGAAGATAGAAGGGGCAATAATAAATCTTCTGGACACACGAATAACAGAATATGACAGAACTCATGTCGCATATCATCTGAGCAAAAAAATGCTCTTTGACCTGACACGCATGATGGCGTTAGAGTTTGCCCCTTCAATAAGAGTCAATGCCATCGCACCGGGACTTATATTGCCTCCGCCCGGTCAGGATTTATCTTACCTTGAAAAACTTGCCCCAACAAATCCACTAAATAGTATTGGAAATCCAAAAGAAATAACTAAATCTGTTATTTTCCTTCTTGAAAGCATGTTTATCACTGGTCAAGTCATATTTGTTGATGGTGGATACCACATGAAAGGATATACCTATGGCTGATGAAAGGCTTGATAAAATTCACATAAGGGACTTGCTCCTTAGATGTATAATCGGTGTATATGATTCTGAACGTGAAAATAAGCAGGACATTCTTATAAATGTTATATTATATGCTGATCTTAACAAGGCTTGTAAAACTGATAATATTGATGATACAGTTGATTATAAGGTAATAAAAAAGAAGATTGTCAATATGGTTGAGGCATCATCTTTTAATCTTATAGAACGCTTGGCTGAGAAGGTTGCGGATATATGCCTTGAAAATCACAAGGTTCGCAAAGTAAATGTGATAGTTGATAAAGCAGGGGCATTAAGATTTGCTAAAAGTGTTGCTATTGAGATCGAAAGAGAGCAAAAGCATTAATGATTATATCCGTAGGTTCAAATTTCGTGCCAGAAAAAAAATAGAAGGGCAAAAAATGTCATTCCAAACAACGTGAAGAATCTCTTTTTGTCGTTATCTATTGCTAACTGACTTTGTAGCCCAGCCTTTTAGGCTGGAAATTATAAAAACCTAGATAAAATAATAGGTTACTAAAATAATTAGCACAAGTCGATAACTGAAAAAACCGTATATATAAAACCAATCTGTCCGCTTGGGCTAAAATGAAATTTATATAATACTTTGACTAAAAATCCAATATCTGCAAGGCATTTTGCCAAAATAGTTTTTCTTTTATATTCTCCGGAGCATCAAGCACCTGCATTTTTAATAATGACGGATTGGCATAATTAAACGGTATTCCTGTTCCAAATGCCAGCCTTGATGAACCTAATTGCTCAATTAGCTTGGGAATTTCACCTTGAAGAACAACGCTAAGCCTTGATATTTCAATTATGAAGTTATATTTCCTCATATTGCCGTTTTTTGCCCAGTTTTCAAATCCACGACCATTTAATATTATAAATCTAGCTTCTGGACTTGCTTTCATAGCAGACTCTACATCAAATAATGGTATATCGCCAACATTATCAAGCCAATGACGTTGTCGTCTGTCCTCCATGCGTATCGGAATGGATATTGCCATCTTCATTTCAGTAGCCATATTGATCATCTCAAGCCCTTCGCCCTCATATAGTTTGTAATTATGATATTGTGGCAACATTCGTATCCCTGACATTCCATATTCCTCTTTACATTCTTTTAGATCATCTTTCCAGCAAGCATATTTTGGATTCAGTGTAGCAAAAGTGATAAATCTATCTC
This sequence comes from uncultured bacterium, assembly GCA_964564735.1. Classification (GTDB taxonomy): domain Bacteria; phylum Poribacteria; class DTPJ01; order DTPJ01; family DTPJ01; genus CAZMCH01. The sequence goes on along the minus strand of CAZMCH010000028.1, from coordinate 33,446 downwards.
TATGGTTTTTTGTGGAATCATATAACTCTATATTTCCAGCATGGCAGTTTCGATAAAAAATCGCATTTATAGACGAAACCATAGCCCTATCTATACCATTTTCATCCATCAATCTTAGTAATCCATCAACGGTATTATGCCGAAGTTGACGAAATGGCCAATGTCCGATATAAGTATTTACATCAATAACCAAGATTAAACCTTCTTTTTATCAAGAATCGATTGCATATTTTTCCAAAATATCATTTCTCTCTGCAAATCGGTTAATTTTGCACCAAGAATTTTCCCTACTCCACCTTCCATCGTCATATCAGTTCCAAAGACTAGCCTTTCTATTCCAAGTTCTTTGACAGCCATTTCTATTATTCCTTCATCTATGACGCTTCCGCTAGTGTCAAGATAGACATTCGGACTATTTTTTAGCGACTTTATCGCCCACTCCCAATCTCCGCCTCCGCCGATATGCGCTTCAATTAGCATTGCTTCGGGATATTCTTTCGATAGTTCTGCAAAATCTCCAGCATGAGATAAATTTGGCTGATTTTGCGCCTGTGGTGGATCTGTAAGATAACCTGCATGTATCAAAATAGGTATACCAAACTCAATAGCTTTTTCAACAACTGGATAGACTATCGGATCGGAACACTTTAATTGATTGTATAGCTTTATACCAATCATATTATTCTGCATAATACATCTATCAATTTCAAGCAATGCCTTTTCCCAATCCGCAGGGTTCACAAAGCAATAGCCCAATATGCGATTATGGTAGCGTTTCATACAATCCAAGACGTCATCATTACATTCTTTGACTTCCTTTGGATTTGGCATACCTTTCATAATTGGAATTGAGCAACATAGTTTATCAATTCCAAGCCTATCAGCCGCATCAATAATCTTATCATTGTCATTCCAACCCCAGTTTTGCCTTTTTCCGTTGACGTGCATGTGGCAATCTATCTTCATAAATTCCTATCATCCTATAATCTGCGAAAATCCGCCAAATCCGCTTAATCAGTGTTCTATCTTTCTAATAATCGCTATGCCTTGCCATCTGATCCAAAAACATCAATTAATCTTTCGCATTCATATTCAAATGCTTCACGAATCTTGCCTATGAATGAAAAATATGATGCTTTCTCAGATTTCGCATCTTCGAGCATACGCTTGGTTGACTCAGTTGCCAGATTAGTGAATATGTTAATTTTACTGATCCCACCTGAAACCGCAGAACGAAATTGATCATCAGACAAGCCCGATCCGCCATGTAAAACTAATGGAATATCAGTGCGTTTTCTTATTTCCGCAAGCAATTCAAGATCAATCTCAGGATCGCCTTGATAATGACCGTGCGCTGTGCCAATAGCGATTGCAAGCATATCAACGCCTGTCTTTTCAACGAATATTTCTACAACATCAGGATTGGTAAAGCCTTCTCTTTTTGCCCCAAAATCCTGATAATTATGCCCTGAGCCGACCTGACCAAGTTCCGCCTCAACATTTACACCGACAGCATGAGCCATACGGACTACCATTTGTGTATTGGCGATATTTTCCTCAAGAGTCAGCTTTGAGCCGTCATACATAACGTCTGTAAATCCAAGCTTGACCGCTTTTACGCAATTCTCAAAGCTATGTCCATGATCGAGGATTAACGAGATAGGCACTGTTGCTTCTTCCGCCATAGCAAGAGTATGATTTACCAAAGCCCTTGCATTTGGGCGATCAAGCATCCCTGACCAGATACCTATTATGCCCGAGGAACGCTTTTTCTCCATTGTTGAAATAAGCCCTTGCGTTCCCAATGGCTCAACTATATCAAAACAACCGATTGCGTAACCTTTTTCCTGAGCCTTCTTTAACTCACTCAGGATAGATACTAAAGGCATTTTTATTGCTCCTTTTAAATAAGCGAAATAATCTTTAGCCCTTCTATTCGCTCAAAATGCTTGCGATTATTAGTTAATAACGTTATATTGTGATAAATGCAAGTTGAGGCAATGATAAGATCAAAGTCGCCAATCATTAATCCTTGTTGGCGAAGAATACCTCGTTTTTGTCCGAAAATACTGCATATTTCGCTAGTTATTTCTATTACACTGACACTGGAAAGAAATTCATTCAATTGATCTTTACTTTTCGTTGGATTGCGAGAGTATATAACGCCTTCAGATAATTCAGCCAATGATATTATACTCAATCCTAATCCCTCTGGCTGTAACTGCTTTAATTTCATTCTGATTCTTTTTTCACCATTCAAATGATGCACAGCCCAATCGGTATCAATAATGTATGATACTCTCAAAGTTTGACCTCCGGTCGTGTTGATATTAGCCTATCTGCATAAACATTTTTTAGGAACTCGTCTGCATCAATCAATCCCTTCCATCCACCAAAACTTCTGTCTAATCCATCTTCGTTAGGTGGCTCAGAAATAGTTATAGTGATTTCTGAGCCTTCACTAATTTTTATTTCCTCCAATGGTTCTATAAGACCATTTTTATATCTGGCTTTAATTGTTCTCAACATTTCCTTTTCTCCTTATCATTAATGACTTATGTTAATTGTCTTTGTAGCCCAAGCTTCCAGCTTGGAATTTTGCCAGCCTAGAAAATTGGGCTACAAGGTTGTTATCTTCTAATCTCTCCTCAAAGCGTTGATGCCCTGCCTTTTGGTTATATTATCATCTTCAAGTTAATCTAATGCTATAATATTAATGGCAATTATGCCAAAAGTCAAAGAAAAAAACGATTTTGCTATTAAATTTCCTAATAGACAATGGAAATTATTATTGTTATACTATAATTAAATTCATTTCAAAAAATTTTTGAATTAATGCCCTATATTATGTTTTTGAAAGGAAATTTTGATGAGTGGAATGCTTTATCGTGAAGACATGGATGAAGTTCGCAAAAGATTGACAATATGGTGGAATGGCGGAGATATTGGCAGACCAGCAATGCAAATTACTGCGCCACGTCCCAAACCACTTGAGGATATACCAGCAACGCCCCAACCAGAAGGCTGGGTAACGCATTATTCAACAACTAATTTTGCTTATCGTGTTAACCTATCAGCAAGAACCTGTATCAATAATTATTATCTTGGTGATGCAGTTCCAGTCGTTGCCCCTGACCTTGCGCCAAATTGCCTTGCTTTATTTTTAGGTTGTAACGGTATCGAAATGCCGGGAACTGTTTGGTGTGAACCGTTTTTAGATGACCCCGATAAAGCAAGTTTTGATTATAATCAGGAAAACTTCTATTGGAATTTCGTGATAAAACTTGGAAAAGAGCAATTAAGTCTAGGTAAAGGCAAATTCATGGTTCAGTTTCCTGACCTGATAGAGGGATTGGATACGCTTGCAGCTATGAGAGGGACACAGGAATTGCTTGTCGATTTGATTGAGCGTCCTGACTGGGTTCATAAAAGCCTTCGCCAAATTACTGATAGATATTTTAGATATTATGACGTTTTATATGATATGTTTAGAGATGAAGTTGGGGGATCATATTTTTGGGCATGGGCGCCGGGCAGAATGTCAAAATTTCAATGTGATTTCTCTGCAATGATCTCACCAGCGATGTTTAATGAGTTTATGATTCCGATATTAACGGAGATGTGCGAAAGGGTTTCTTATTCGATGTATCACTGGGACGGACCAGGGGCAATCTCTCATCATGATCTTTTATTATCTATTCCAAAGCTGAATATGCTTCAATGGACACCGGGCGCAGGACATCCGCCAACATGGGACAAACATTGGTGGGGATTATATCACAAGACCATAGATGCAGGGAAAAAAGTCCTTATTGGATGTGATAATGTTGAGACTCTAAAAGCATTAAAGAAGGAATTTGGCGCAGGATTTAAGCAATTTCTTATAGGCATGGGTGCGTCATCTCCTCAAAACGCCGAAGAGATATTAAAAATTGTCAGTGACTAATTTTGGAGAGAATCTCTTGACTAACAAGAAAATAAAGTTAACATCATTCAGTCACGGTGCTGGCTGAGCATGTAAAATAGGTCCAAAGGACTTGGAGCAGGTTCTGCGCCAGATACCAAAACTACATGACCCTAATGTGATAATTGGATACGATGAATCGGATGATTCTGCTGTCTATAAAATCAGTGATGAGCTAGCAATAGTGCAGACAGTTGATTATTTTACACCGATTGTTGATGATCCCTATACTTTCGGTCTGATCTCTGCCACAAATGCCTTAAGCGATATATACGCTATGGGTGCAAAGCCTATTATGGCGTTAAATATAGCCGGATTTCCTGTTGATAAACTGCCTCTGGAAATTTTGGTTGAGATATTGCGAGGCGGTGCTGACAAGGCAAAGGAAGCGGGCATCCCAATAACAGGCGGACATACAATTGATGATAATGAGCCAAAATACGGCATGGTAGTAACTGGTCTAGTTCATCCCGATAAGATAGTCGCAAATTCTGGTGCTAAGGCTGGTGATGTCTTGATACTAACAAAGCCAATCGGAACAGGCATAATCACTACTGCAATGAAAGAAGATATTGCCCCTAGTGATGTTGCAGAAGAAGCCATCAAAGTTATGAGCATGTTGAATAAATCCGCCTCCGAATGTATGATTGAGATAGGTGTTAATGCCTGCACTGATATTACTGGATTTGGGCTTCTCGGTCATCTTTACGAGATGATCTCAGCAAGCAAGGTTGGGGCGGAAGTTAGCCTCCAAAATGTGCCGATAATTGATGGAACATGGAAATTGGCTGATGACCTTATTATACCTGCGGGAAGTATAAGAAACCATGAATTTCTTGGTGATAATATCGTATGGGATGAAAGCATCTCTTATGAATATCAAATGATATTATGTGATGCGCAGACTTCTGGCGGATTGTTAATTTCTGTATCAGAAGATAAAAGCAAAATACTTATTGATCATTTAAATACTGTTGGAACATTGGCTTCTGCTGTTATAGGTAGAATCATTGATCAAAATAGCAAGATATATGTAGTCTAGATATAAAATATCATTAGGGGGAAAAATGAAAAACAGAATCCTCAGAATATTACCAATTATTATAATTCTTTCTCTCATTGTAAACGTAATATCTGGTTTGAGCATTGAATCAGATAATAGCTTAAAGAACATTATCATATTACATATAAACGATACTCATGGTCATTTAACTCCCTATGATGATGATAAATCAAAAGATATTGGCGGAATGACAAGAGTTGCAACACTTATCAAAGAAATGAAAAAAGAAAATCCCGACTCAACGCTTATCCTTCATGCAGGAGACGAATTATCAAGAGGCGATGCACCGACAGTATGCTTTGGTGGTGAAGTGAATATGCAAGTTATAGATTCAATAGGTTTTGATGCCTTTACGCCCGGAAATGGCGATTTTTATTTCAGCGTAAGTAATCTATTGAAGCAAATAACATTTATGAAAGTGCCTGTTTTACTCTCAAATGTAGTCTATAAGAATAATGAGGAAAGGCTTTTTCCTTCATATATCATAAAGGAAGTTAATGGCGTAAAGATAGCAATACTTGGTTTTGGAGTTATTAGAGAGGATCATCCATCAGGTCGTATATTGAAATTAAGAGACCCTATCCAATCAACAAAAGAAATTTTACCTGAAATTATGGGTAAATCAGACATAATTATTGCTCTATCACATATTGGACTTGGCGCAGATATACTTCTTGCTGAGAAATGTCCAGAAATTGATATTATTGTTGGTGGTCATAGCCATAATCAGCTAAATGAACCTATGTTTGTTCCAAAAAAGGATGGAAAAGGCAATGTTATAATTGTTCAGGCGGGTGAATATACAAAATATCTAGGTCAGCTTGATATTGGCTTAAAAAAAAGCGATTCTGGAAAATATAAAATAGTAAAAGCAGATGGGAAATTGATACCTATTGACAATAAGATCAAAGAAGATAATATAGCATTAGATATTATCAAAAAATATGATGATAAACTATCAGAAGTTCTTTGCGAATTAGATGATGATATTCCATATAAGAAAAATAGTAATAATCCTATTGGCATATTTACTGCGGAGGCAGTCAGACTCAATACAGGAAGCGATATTGCATTGATTGATCTTGGTTCAGTAGAAAGAGGCATTAGGAAAGGAAAAGTAACACTAAAAGAGGCTTGTATGATACATCCATGGCATAACCAAATCTTAATATATGAGTTGACGGGCAAACAAATACAGGAAGTTCTTTCTGAAAAAGATTCATATATCGCTGGATGCACCTATGTAAAATCTGATGGAATAGCTGATAATATAAAAATAAATGGATTAGCATTAGATAAATCAAAGACTTATATAGTTGCTTTTGACGAATTTCTTTCTACATATACAAAATCATTACAAGGTCTGCAATTCGAAGAAACAGGAAAAACGATCAACAATATCATTATAGATTATTTAATGAATCATACAAAATAGGGAGGACATAAAATGGAAGAAACTGATAATAATTTAGCAAAAAATAAAAAACCAAACTGGTTTAGCGCAAATGCAAAATGGCTTATAATAATCGCAGTTCTTGTGCTTATAATCATTGTAGGCGCAATATATGTCGTGCTAATTCCTCCCGGCAAAGATGCAGTAAAAATCCTATCTTTTAAGCCTACTGGCAAAGTATCTCAAAATACAAACTTCACAATCGAATTTTCTCAAAACATTGCTGGAGATGCTGATCTCGGCAAAGAATTTACGGATGCAGTAATAAAATTCACTCCTTCATTGACAGGCGTTTACAGATGGACTGATAGAAATGTCTTGCAGTTTTATCCAAATGTCTTACTTCTGCCTTCTACAAAGTATGTAGCCAATATAATGCCCGAAGTAGCAATAAAAGCTGGATATTATTTAAGAGGAAAAAGACAATTTGAATTCCATACAGAGAAATTTAAGATAGAGAATGCCCTTCTTTCTTATAGATTTAATACTCCTGATGATAAGGTTGTTCCCATAGTAGGCACATTGGAATTTAATTATCCCGTAGAATTAGATGATATTCAAAAAAACTTGACCATCTCATATAAAGGCGGAAATCAAATACCATATCAGATCGTTTCACCACAGGCTGGAACCGTTATCAATATTGAAACTGAACCAATACCAAATCCAGAAAGAGGGCATAGCATACAATTAGTCATCAATGAAGATTTAGTTCCTGCAAATGGAACAGATGGTTTTGATAAAGCCTATTCTGAATATTTCAACTTAAAATCTGGTGGAGATTTGAAGATTGACGGCGTATTTCCTGAACAACAAATGGAGTATGGCTATATAAAGATAAGGTTTGCTTCTCCAGTAAAAGCTGAACTTGCCAAGCAGTATATAAGCATTGAACCCGTAACTGACTATGATTTAACATCAAACTTCCATTATGTTGAGTTAAGAGGGAAATTCGCTTCTGGAAGCTACTATAATATCTCAATAAAAAAAGGTCTAATGGCTGTTGATGGGGCGATACTAAAAAATGATTTTCAAACATCAGTTGTTATGCAAAATGTAGAACCAAGCCTTAGTTTCATTGGAGATGGAATATATCTAGCTCGAAAAGGGAAACTTAATGTCGGTCTATCAACTGTTAACATTAAAAAAGCCCGTATAGAAATTAGAAAAATCTATATAAATAACCTTTCCCATCTTGTCAATGCAGGTGCAATGGATTCGCCTTATTATTGGTATAATGTGGAAAGCATGGGTAAAACAATATATTCTGAAGAAGTTGATATTTCTGACAGAATGAATGAAGAAGTCATCACTCCGATTAATATGGAGTCATATCTTGCTGATCAGCGCGCAGGTGTGTTTGATGTTCAGGCAACGAGTATGGACGATTATTGGAGAGATGCTCGCAAGATCGTTATGATAACAGATTTGGGCATTACAGCCAAAAGAGCTAATGACCGTTTTATTGTCTGGGCAAACTCACTTTCAACGCTAAAGCCTATTAAAGATGCAAACGTTACGATTTTGAGCCAGAATAATCAAGTAATGGCAACAGGCAAGACAAATAGTAATGGCATAGCAGATATAACAATCCCAAAATCAGTTCTAGACGAATTTAGCCCGTATATTATAACCGTATCAAGTGGGGAGGATGTTTCATTCCTTGAACTTGGCAGGAATCAAATATCTACAACCGATTTTGATGTCGAGGGTTCGCCATATCTGCAAGATGGCTTTGATGCTTATGTTTACGGCGATAGGGATATATATCGCCCCGGCGAAAAAGCACATGTTGCGATAATCATTCGAGGCAAAAAGGCTTCTGTTCCCCCTTCAATGCCTATAAAACTTGAGGTTCTCAGCCCCGATAACCGAATATTTGCAGAATTTAGGAAAGTAATAAACGATAAGGCTTCATGCGAATTTGAGATTGATGTCCCTGATTATGCCATGACAGGTTCATACACCGCAAGAGTTATAGTTGGCAAAGATAAAGAAATAGGCAGAGGCGGATTTAGTGTTGAGGAATTCATGCCCGATAGAATGAAAGTCAATATAAATACTGATTCTGATTCATACGATTTGGGGCAAGCCATAACTATTAATGTTTCTGCGATAAGCCTGTTTGGTCCTGCTGCAATTGGTAGAAATGTTGATCTTGTGAGTGAGATTCGAGCCAAGCAATTTTCACCGAAAGAGTGGTCATCATTCTCTTTTGGCGATCCTAATAAGTCCTTTAATAACATTATCAACAATCTTGGTAGGGGAGTGCTGGATTCAGAAGGCAAATACAGCTTAATTCAGAGTTTGCCAATAGGAATATCTCCACCATCATCATTGCAGAATACTATATCTGCAACAGTTCATGAAACAGGAGGAAGAACCGTTACTTCTCAAAAAACTGTTGATGTATATCCCTATCAGTATTTTGTCGGTCTAAGACAAGCGAAAGATGGTTATGCTCAGATTAATAAACCAACAGAATTTGAGTTTGTTGTATTGGGCAAGAATAGTCAACCAGTAGCAGGTCGGCAATGTGAAATATCATGCTATCGTGTTACTTGGCAGACGATAATGCAAAAAGTAAATGGAAGGATTCAATATGATTCTCAAAGACAAGAAAATCTTGTCAAATCATTATCATTGGCTTCTGGAACAACAGCGACTAAATTTAGCTTCACACCAGATCAATATAGCGAATATAGAGTAGAGATTAGGGAATCAGGCGGACATTCATCATCAATCAGCTTTTATGTTTCTGGATGGGGATCATCACCTTGGGCAATGAGCAAGCCAGAACGTCTTGACATAGGATTGGATAAAAAAATCTATAAGCATGGCGAAACCGCTAAAGTTCAGATTAGGTCACCATTTGCAGGAAGATTGCTTTTGACTGTTGAAGGCGATGAAGTATATGAGATCGATTCAAAGGACATGAAAGAAAATACTGGCACTGTAAATATAAAAATTTCTGATAAATACAAGCCAAATGCTTATATATCCGTTAGTGTTATCAGATCGACAAATTCATTAGAGCAAAATGCCCCTGTTCGTGCTTATGGTGTTGTTCCATTGATGGTAGATTCTAGTAAAAATAAGCTGGATATAAAATTAGATGTGGTTGAGACTATGCGTCCCAATAGTCCCTTAAAAGTTTCATATACGGTAAATGGCAGAAACAAAAATGGCTATATAACAATTGCTGCGGTTGACGAGGGAATATGCCAACTAACCGATTTCAAGACTCCAAGCCCATTTGATCACTTCTTCGGCAAAAAAAGGCTAGAGGTTACAACACATGATATTTATGCGTGGATATTGCCTGAAATTGACGGGACAAAAACGACATCATCAACTGCTGGTGGCGAACCCGGGACAGTAAAAAGGCGTGTTTCACCGATAAGCGTTGCACGTGTTAAGCCTGTTGCTATGTGGTCAGGCTTAACGAAGGTTGATAAAAATGGCAAAGGCTCTGTTACATTCAACATTCCACAATTCAATGGTCGCCTTAGGGTTATGGCGGTTTCATTTTCAGATGACGAATTTGGTTCTATAAGCAAAGATGTTACAGTTCGTGATCCGATTGTGCTTATACCGACATTCCCAAGATTTATAGCAAGCGGAGATCGTTTTGTTGTTCCTGTTACTGTCTATAATGGAACAGATAAAAGCGATACATTTACAATCAACCTTACTGCAACTGGTCCTGTGGATACACCCTCACCATCTATGCAAAAAGTCGTTTTGTCGCCCAAAGAGGAAAAGCAAATCATGTTTACAATTAAGGCAAAAGACTTGATGGGAAAGGTAACGTTTAAAGTTTCTGCAATTGGCGCAGGTGAGCAAGTATCAGAGGAAACAGACGTTCCATTGCGCCCTGCTTCACCGCCAATCACATTGACAGGTAGCGGAACAGTAAAAGCCAATACAAGTGGAACATTCACAATTCCCGGCAGTTGGATAAAAGGAACATCAGATTTTGAAGTTACGGTATCATCTCTGCCCATAATGCAATTCGCGTCAAGCCTGCAATATCTCTTGCAATATCCCTATGGTTGCGCAGAACAGACAGCGTCAAGAGTGTTTCCATTGCTATATTTTAACGATATGGCAAAAGCTATCGAGCCAAAACTTTTTGGGACAAATAGCCCCGATTATTTCATAAACGAGGGAATAACCAAACTCGTTAATATGCAATTCCCGTCTGGTGATTTTGCCTTCTGGCCTTCTGCAAGCTATGGAAATCCATGGACGAGTATATATGTATCTCATTTTCTCGCAGAAGCACGAAAAGCAGGCTATGAAGTTCCTGAAAGGGCATATCAAAATATGATAAAGGCATTAAAAAGACATGCTAAAATACCAATAACGGAAAATTGGCACGAGGGAGTAAAAACTTATGCCTGTTATGTCCTTTCAATTATAGGTGAACCCGACAGAAGCACAATGCTTTATCTGAAAAATACTGAGTTAAAACGAATGTCAGATGATAGTCAGGCTTTGCTTGCAGGGGCTTTTGCTTTGTCAGGCGATACAAATACTGCAAACGCTCTGATACCGAAAACATCACAATCACGAGAGATCAAAAGGCAAACAGGCTATAATTTTGATTCGTCCATAAGGTCGGATGCGATCATATTAAGCGTCCTTGCAGAGATGAATCCCAATCATCCGTTAGTTCCAAAGCTAGTTCAAAAGCTGTCTAATTCCGCATCAAAAAATAATAGATGGTATACAACACAAGAGAACGCCTTTGCTTTTCTTGCTCTTGGAAAATTATTCCGCAATCAGCCTCCGGGCAAATACACAGGCACAATTAATATAAATGGCTCTAATATCGGCAAATTCACAAATAATGATCAGCGTTTTACTGGAAAGGATTGGGGCGGAAGACAGATCACACTTGACATCAAAGGCACTGGAACATGCTATTATTATTGGAAAGCCTTTGGTGTTCCAATTGAAAGTGAAGTTAGGGAATTTGATGAAGAATTAACCGTCAGGCGTAAATATCTATCAAGCGAAGGTAAGCCTGTTAGCTATACAGATTTCCAGCAAGGCGATCTTGTTGTTGCTGAAATAACATGCAAAGCACTAACAGAAAGCCTTGATAATGTTGTTATAGTTGATTTATTACCCGCAGGTTTTGAGATAGAAAATCCAAGACTTGGCTCACGCGCGGGTATCTCATGGATAAAAGATACGGGCATCTATCCAAGCTATATGGATATTAGAGATGATAGAATGATCTTGTTTGTTAATTTGCCAAAGATGCAAGAAGTTAAATTTTATTATGCGCTAAGAGTAGTTTCTGTTGGGGATTTTGTCTTGCCATCAATATCAGCGGAAGCCATGTATGATCCTGCAAAGGCTTCTGTATCAAGTGGTGGAAGGATTAGAGTTGCTCAATAATAACTAGATGAAATAGAACGCAGATTTAGCAGATTTGGCGGATTTTCGCTGATTATGAAACTAATCTCAAAGAAAAAAAGACTGGTAATTATAATATGCCTTTTGGTGATGATAATCTCTATTATAATCATCAGGAATTATATAATTGAGATTGCGGTTATTTCAGGGGCATCAATGGAGCCAACATTTATGCAAGGCGATCATGTCATCATTAATCGCCTTGCATATAAATCAAAAAAACCAGAAAAAAACGACATAATAGCGGTCAAAACAGGCTGGTTGATGATTGTTAAGCGTGTATTTGGCGTTACGGGTGATGTTATTGAACTAAAAGGAAATAAACTTTTCAGAAATGGTCATTTGATAAAACTTGATACAGATGACGAACATACTTTGAAACGCAGGAACTTTGGTCCCTCAATTATATCTGATCATCATATATTTGTCATGGGTGATAACTCAGATCATAGCATAGATAGCAGAGATTATGGTATGATAAAATATGAGGATATATTCGGAAAAGTGTTTATGATATATTTTCCAGTGAAAAGGATTAAGATATTGTAACAGGAGAATATTAAAATGAAAAAATATCGTGCTGGAATTATTGGTTGTGGAAACATTGGAAGAAAACATGCCCTTGCGTATTCAAAAATTGATAATATTGAACTTATTGCAGGGGCAGACCCATCAGATCGCAGATATGAAGAATATAAAATGTTTGGTATCAAGCATTTATATAAAGATGCACAAACTATGCTTGCAAACGAAAACCTTGATATTGTGAGTGTATGCACAGGACCATCGATGCACGCCACAATGACAATCCTCTCTGCAGAATCAAAAGTTAAAGGCATCATTTGCGAAAAACCGATGGCACGTGATCTTATTGAATGTGATGCGATGATTGATGCCTGCAAAGCCAATAATGTAAAGTTGGCAATTGGTCATCAACGGAGATATGGCAAGCAATTTCTTAAAGGACTTGAGATTGCAGAATCGGGAATATTGGGCAAGCCGATTTTATTGTGGGCAATGACTCCGGGTTCTGATGTGATGACTTGGGGCGTTCACTGGATCGATATGTTTCATTTCTATATGAAAGGACACAATGTAGAATGTGTAATGGGGCTGGTTGATGTCCAAAAACAGCAACTTACAGGTCAGAGAGATTTTGTTGAAAATGCACTTATCAGTCATATGACCTTCGATGATAAAACCCGCGCAATACTTGAATGTGGTGATATTGCACAATTAGAGCCTGATTTTCCTACACATGCGACAATCAGAATATATGGAAAAAATGGCAGATTTGAGGCTAATGATATTGGATATACTTTCAGCTTTGGTGATAAATTTGAGCATGTTGACGTTGTAAGCCCATTTGAGCAAGATGATATTCAGATGTGGATAGATCAGGTTAATGAACTCATTGATTGCATTGAAAACAACAAAGAGCATCAATGCAATGGAAAAGCAGGACGCAAAACGATTGAAATTGCATGTGCAACATGGAAATCAGCAAGAGATCGGCAACTCGTAAAATTACCATTGAAACCAGAAAAATCCCCGCTTTTTGACTTATGGAAAGGCGAAACAAAACCTTGGGAATTTTAGTTATTTAATTCCTACGCCGAAATCATGTTAATTAAATAGGCAACAGATGGCAGTTATGATTATAATAAAACGTCTATTTTTCCTTCTGCTGAAACCATGTTGACGGGAGTTTACTTTGTGGGGAAATAGCTTGCCAGCCTTCTGAAGTAGATTTGATTTTACATATTCTTGATATGCAATGATATTTATAGTATAATATAGAGAAATCAAGATAATTTGCTTTTGCAACTATAAAACGTTAATTCTATGGAGGTGTATAGATTGTCGGTAATAACTCAAAAAGGTTTCAGTCCAATGGAAATTGCAAAAATGCTCGGAGTGAGTCATGCAACGATTTATAGAGAGATTGAGAAAGGCAAATTGAGCAGTGTTAAAGTTGGTGCCCGTCGTGTTATTACTCAGTGGGATTTAGAGGCGTATCTTGGAAAGGAAAGAGCAGATGCCTTGTTAGCAGAAAATAACGAAAAGAAATTTGATGAATTGTCAGACCAAGAAAGATTCGCAAGGATAGATGCAGTTATGGGAATGTTTGCCCATATACCCGGTTCGGTAGATGATTTTATGATGGAAAAGCAAAAAGATATTGAGGTAGAGAATCGTAGATGGAAGGAAAAAGAATGAATATGATATTTGACGCTGGTGCTTTGATCGCATTCTTGAGGCATGAGCAAGGTGCGGAAGTGACCAGACAGATATTCAGAGATAGACAAAATATCTGCTACGTTCATGCTGTCAATTTGTGCGAAGTATTTTATGATTTTAGGCGACAAAGTGATGAATCTGTTGCACAGCAGGTCATAAGGAATCTATTATCTATAGGATTGATTGCACGCAATTATATGGATGAATCTTTCTGGCAACAAGCTGGACGCTACAAAGCTGAACTGCGCCGAATATCCCTTGCTGATTGCTTTTGCATGGCACTTGCACAAAGATTGAAAGGCATTGTCATAACAACAGATCACCATGAATTTGATGTTGTTGCAGAAAAAAACATAATCCCAGTAAAATTCATACGATAATTGCATTATCTGTTTTTAATGTTGCCCCATGTTGACGGGAGTTTTCTGCTTGAGGAAATGACGGATCAAACAGCCAAAAAGGGCAGAAAATATTTCATTATTACGAGTTTTTCACTTATAGAACATGAATAGAGCGGATTTGGCAGATTGACACGGATTGAGGTGATAGAAAAATTAAAAAATTAAATTAACCAATATTAGAGCATTAGAAATTATTAACGTCAGTTCGATATAAGAATGAACCACAAAGACACTAAAAAACAAAGTAGCACAAGGGATTAAAGATTAAATCTTTAACATTGCATTTTTGCAGGAAAACCATTTATTTTCAATAGTCTATCCTCTGATTTCATCTGTTTAAAAAATCAGAGATAATCAGCGTTACGCAGTCAGCGAAATTAGCGGCCTATTCCTTTCTTACAGTGTTAAAAAGCTTCAATCTTATTTCTTGCTTTGTGCCTTTGTGTCTTGGTGGTAAATACAATTTTTTACGTCGAATTCACGTTTATTATTAATTTTATAATCAGCGAAAATCCGCCAAATCCGTTCAATCAGCGTTCTATTTCCTTTAACTGAAAAAGTCGTATAGTATATTAACCTTTATATCTCTTTTTATGCTTGTGCGTCTCAACAGCGATCTGAATCAGCCTGTCAAGCAGATCGGGAAACTCTATCCCTGCCGCCTTTGCCGCTTGCGGATAAAGGCTAAATTCGGTCATCCCGGGGATAGTGTTTAGCTCAATGACATAAATAATATCGTCTTTTATTATCATATCGGTTCTGGACATACCACCACAGGCAAGTATTTTATGGGCTTTGACAGCGATTTCCTGTATCTTTTTGATCATCTCTCCATGAAAATCTCTAGGTGGTGTTATTTCCTCAGTTGCGCCTGCGGTATATTTCGCTTCATAATCAAAGAATTCTCTAGTCTTGGGGATTATCTGAGTAGGAACTAACGGGACAGGCTCTTCGCCACTCATTGCACCAAGAACCGCGCATGTAATTTCCTTGCCAGCGATAAACTCCTCAACAAGTATTTCGTTGCTATGCTCAAAAGTCTCCTGTAAGCCTTTAAGAAAATCCTCTTCGGTTTTGGGAATGCTTATACCAACGCTTGACCCAAGCTCAACAGGCTTTAAAACACATGGAAAGCCAATATTGTCCCTGATTTCGGACATAATTTGCGACTGCTTTTTATTCCAATCCCATATTGTAAAATCAATACCTTTTGGAATCAAAAGCCCGCCATGCTCAAATAGCTTTCTTGTAATAACTTTATTCATAGCGACACTACTGGACATAACGCCTGATCCTGTATAAGGAATATCCGCAAGCTCTAACAGACCTTGAACAGTCCCATCTTCGCCCATAGGTCCGTGCATAGCGATAAAAACAACGTCTATCTTTTCCTCAACCGCTTTATCAAGTGCATTGCCCGTAGTAATCGGAACGATGCCTGATTGATGAGCATCCAATTGCTGATAGTCTGATTGTGTTAGATAGCCTTTTGGGACAAGCCATTCACCTGTCTTTGTGATCACAACAGGCTTGACGTTATATTTTTCTTTGTCAAGGGCATTAGCGACAACCGCACCTGTTTTCAATGAGACTTCATGTTCTGCTGTTCTACCACCCATTAATACTGCAACATTAATTTTTGTTGACATCTTTTCTCCTGATTAAATTAACATATGTTCGACATAAATGAAAATAGCAAATTTTTTTATTGTATAGGAAATCATATTTTTTGCATTAATACAAGAAAACCCTTCACTTTGCTGTCATTTTGAGCAAAGCGAAAAATCTTTTTTATTGCAATGTCAATTTTTGTAACATTCATCTCGATATAATATATGATAGGATATTTTTCATTTTTCAGATGGCAATCACTCAAAAATATAAAAAGCCTAAAAATTTGAGGAAAATAAAACACCAATGAAACCGAATTTTTTGTTGATATTACTCACTAAATAACACTTTTCGATGATTGCTAGATTCCATTTTTTTCCCTTTAATTGTATCTTATTTTCCTTCTTTTGCTCTATTTTTTCATGAAAAAAAACATATTATCCCGGTAAAATACGATAGCCAACTTTCGTGAATAAGCCAATAACGATCCATATCCCTCCGATCAGCGATTCACCCATCACGATGCCCAAAAATAGCGGTTGCATTTGCCGATATAGCTTTAACCCACCGACTCTCAATATGATAGACTTTGCAAGCCAGCCCAGAAATATAGAAAACCAGATCGTATATGGCGCCCAGCTTGTTGTCATTGCATAGCCAAGCGGATGCACTCGCCACCATAAAAACTGATAGCGCATAAATATCAAAAACGACATCACAACCGCACCCGTAGCGACAAATGATAATTCAAGCCAGTTTGTATTGCTCGGATAATTGAGTATCCATGCCAATCTATCAAATGGTTCAGGGTCATACCAATAGCCCATCTGTGAGCCTCCGACATGATACCAAGTCATCAAGCCCGAATAATAAGACGTTGCAAGCCCAACAACCATAGCGATACCTATTGCCAATAATAGTCCTCTACGTCTAAGCCGAACAGGATCACCCGCCTTAAAGCTATTCATAACGTGTGGCATCATAAACTCTCGCAAATCAAACATAAGCGTCTTTTCATAAGCCAATATTGTATGGCTTGCAGGTGAAAACCTTGATGATCCAAGCCCGATCATAATATAATCAGAAGGACGAAATATTGCAAGCAAAAAAAGGAATCCCCCGTCAACAACCATCCAAGTCAATACTATCGCCATTATATAGAAGAAAAACATCACTCCGATGGCTAGCCAAAACGACATGCCTGCTAAATAAGCCATTCCTGCAATAGCAAACGTGCCAAATATGAATCCTAGCAATGCCCAGCGATAGGGCAAAGGCTCATTTGAGTCATCCACCCTTTTCAATCCAAGCGTCGCAAGAATAATATCCTTTATATGATGCCTTGCAAGCCAGATAACGAATATCACAAGGGCTATATATCCGCCCATCTCTTGTCTATTAGCAAGAGTCCATCCACTAGCAGAGAATCCAGAAGCATAGGCGACTACGCTTTGAACTTTATAAAGTATATAGAAAAACCAAAAGCTAAACGATACATCAAGCGAAATAAGATAAAAAAAGCCAATTATTGAGGGATATATCATAAATATAGTTGATCGAAGGGCAATCCAAGGTCGGTCATTCAAATATGGATCGAGAGAGAAATAAAGCGGAATATGAGGCATTTTAGGTATATATGAATGTATGCCGTTTATAAGATGTAATAAAATAGCGACTCCCGCACCTATCCACAATGATTTTTGGCGCATGAAGTTGTTAAGCTTGGTCTTTGGATCAGCATTCTCAACCATCTCAATAGGCAATTTTACTAATGGAAAGGTGAATCTCTCATGCTCCACCCATTGTTTGCGAAGAATAACACTCAGGCATACAAGGACAAAGTAAGTCATAAGAACATAGCTTGACCATAATAATATAGGCTTTATCCACACTCCCCAAGGAACGCCCATTCCAGATGGAAGACCTTCATAGAAGTATTTAACAGCCTTTGGCTCTTTTATGATCAAGGAATCAGGTAGATAGCGAAAGAATAAGTCCTGCCATTCGTTTTCTGGTGTGGCGTAATAATATGGCGAAACAAGCATAAAGAGATGATAGCGTATAAACCCTGATGAAGGAATACCCGATGCAACGATCATCATGCACCAGATAGTTATTAGCTCCGCAGGTTTAAGACTATATTTTGGCTTCCAGCGACCTATTGCGATAAAGCCGATAAAAACAAGCACTATATAGACGAAAAATGAGCCGATAGGGAAATGATTACCCGCAACGAATGTCCCACCAATATAATAGTCATTATAAGGTGTTATCAGACAAAGAAAGATAACGCAAAATAATCCTATTATAATTGAACGCTTTGTGATTGATTGCAATTGGCTATCCCTTCTTATATTAAGCTTTCATAACTACATCTTTAACGACACTAGCTTGGAAACTCCCGCTTCTTCCATTGTAACGCCATATAGAATATCTGCTATCTCCATAGTTCGCTTATTGTGGGTGATGATGATAAATTGAATGTCTTTTGAAAACTCTCTAACCATGTTAGCGAATCTCATGACATTTGAGTCATCAAGAGCAGCGTCAACCTCATCCATAACGCAGAAAGGACTAGGTTTGATCCTAAATAAAGCAAATAGTAATGCAATAGCAGTCAGCGACCTTTCGCCTGATGAAAGCATAGAAATTGTTTGAGGCTTCTTGCCTGGTGGTCGTGCTATGATCTCGACACCTGATTCCAATACATCACCCTCACCAACCAGAAGCAATTCGCCATGTCCACCACCGAAAAGCCTTTGAAATAGCTCTTGAAAACTAGCATTTACAGCCTCAAAAGTCGTTCTCATGCGCTCACGTGATTCTGTATTGATACGCTGAATTATGTTATAAAGCGATTCCTTTGCTTTTATAAGGTCTTCTCGTTGGGTGATCATAAGGTCATATCTAGCCTTCTGTTCATTATATTCGTCAACTGCGGTCAGGTTTACCGAACCGAGTTTATCCATTCTATCCCTTATGTCTTTTATCCTATTTTCTATCTCTTCTTCGGTAAGTTCCGAATCATCATCTTGTTCTGAATCTTCCTTTTTCTCTACCTCAAGATTTGAAAGCGAAATGCCATATCTCTCACGCATCTTTGCAATTAAAGCGTCAATATTCATCTGGACTTGCGTTTTGGTGACTTCCAACTGGTATCTTTCGTTTTTTATTGCGTCAAGTTCCCGTCTATTATCTCTGATTAATGTTTCTTTTTGTAAAAGGTCGGTATAAATCTTTTGTCTTTGCGATTCAAATTCGCTTATCTCTGATTCTAACTTTGATCTTTCACTGAAAAGTTTTTCTAGCTCTGTTTCCTGAGCGGTTATATTTTCAGAAATATCTTTTTCTGCTTTGATGTTTGTTTGCTCTGATTCCTGATATGATAGCAATGTCTTTGATAACTGATCTTTTTCCCTTTTGAGAGATTCCAAGTTATCTGATAGACTCTTTTCCTGTTGTTTCTTTGATGCAAGCTGAACTCTCAAATCATTGCAGACCTTAATTATAGTGTCACGTTCTTGAATTTTCTGGCGTGTTTCAGATTGAAGTTTTTCTATATCTGCACTAATAATATCGCTTTTCTTTTCTATCTCTTCTGAGTCTGCAGATAGCTTGATTTTGTTTTGGTGAATGTCTGCTATATCTTTGTCCAGCGTTTTATATTCAGAATCCAGAACAGATATTTCTTTACCTAGTCTATCTAATCGCTGTTTATGCTGTGATATATCTTTTTGGATACCAGTATGAGTTATCCTTTCGCTTTGGATTTCTTTTGTAGCTTTATCCCTATCTCTTTGTAGTTCTGATGTCTTTGATAGTAATTGGTCTCTATCTTTATATAATTGACCGAGTTGTTCGTCTAAATCGTTTACTTCTTTTTTGAGATCAGCTATTTCCCTTGATCTCCTGAGCAAGCCAACGCTTTCTGTCCCTGTTCCGCCAGAGATATTTCCTGCAGAAGATACTAGCTGTCCATCAAGAGTAACAAATTGAATATTATCAAAAGAAAGGCTTCGTGCATATTCGGATAATACTAATGCGGTCTCAATATCCTGAACAATCAATGTCCTAGCAAGTAGAAAATTTACTATTGTGGAATATTTATCCTCAAATATAACAACTTTGGATGCAACAGCAAGCGATTTTTTGTTGATTTCTGCATCATTGATGCTATCTTGGCTTTTTAGAATATCCATAGGAAGAAAGCTTGCTCTACCTGCCTTGCGTTCTATAAGATAATCAAGAGACTTTTTTGCATCGTCTATCGTTTCCGTTACAATTGATTGAAGATTTCCACCTAGACTTGTCTCTATTGCAAGTTCATATTGGGCTTCAGTTCTGATCAGTTCACCAACCGCCCCGCATATACCATTCATAGGTTGTTTTAGTATTGCCTTAACGCCTGCGCCATAACCTTCATGTGCCTTTTGAAGTTCCTGTAATGATTGCAATCGTGATGATCTTGCACTACGTTTTTGCTCAAGTTCTCTTATATTTTTATCCAAAGAGCCAGAAGTTGACCGCATTTTCTCAATTTCGGAGTTGATGTGCTGTTCTCTTTGGACTAATTCGGTTATCTTTTCCTCTTTTTCATTAAGTTCATTTTGAAGTCTATCAAGGTTGCTTTCTAGTTGCTCATATTCATTATGAAAACTTTCAGCATCACTATTTAGCCTCTCACGCCTTTTGGTCAAATAATCCAGTCTGCTATCTATTGCAGAAAGCTGATTCTGTATCCTAGATTTATTATTAAGAAGATCAATAATTTGTGCCTTGAGTTCATCAATAGCCTTTTCTGCATCAGCAGTTGATTTTGATAGGAAGTCCGCAGATGATTGTGCTTCCTTTAATTCGCTTTCTTGTTTAGATATTGATTCGCTGATGCTGTTTTTTTGATCAGTTGCTTTTTTAAGTTGTTCCTCCAAATCATCTAAACGCTTGGTGCTTCTTTCGATTTCGGAAGATAATCTCTGTTGTTGTTGCTGAAAATTTGCCTTGCGTTCCTTCAAGACAGCAATACCGCTCTCTGATTCTTCAATTTTGCTTTGAGTTTTACGCTCTTGGGTTCGTATATCAGAAATGCTTGTATCTAGTTGTGTTATATCAAGTCTTAATGTTTCTAGTTCAGTTTCGGTTTTGATATTATTAGTTGTGATTAGGCTTGCTTTGTCGTCCAATTCGCTAATCTCATTCTGTAATTTTTTTAGCTCAATCAGAAGGTTATCATATCGTCTTTTACTTAATGCAGTGTCGAGAGACTTCAGTTCTTTATAATAACGCTGATAAGTCCTTGCGCGTGCTTCCTGACGTTTTAGTGAAGCAACCTGCTTTTCTAATTCAAAGAGAATATCATTTATGCGTAGAAGATTTTGCTCAGTTGCCTCTAACTTTTTTAGGGTTGTTTTCTTTCGATGACGATATTTTGTTATACCTGCCGCTTCTTCAATAATAAGCCTTCTATCCTGCGGACTGCTATTGAGAATAAGATCAATATGCCCCTGTTCCATGATAGAATAGGAATTTACACCAAGCCCTGTATCCATGAAAATTTCGTGAATATCTTTAAGCAGGCATCGATTACGATTTATATAATATTCGCCTTCACCTGAACGAAAATATCGCCTTTCAACCTCAATTTCCTTATATTCACTGTCAATCTTACCGTCATTATTAAGAAGCACAAGCGAAACTTGAGACATGCCAAGCGCACGACGAGATGATCCACCATTGAAAATAAGGTCTTCCATCTTATCACAGCGCAAGGCTTTGGCGTTTTGCTCACCCAAAGCCCATTTAATAGCATCTGCAATGTTGCTTTTTCCACAACCGTTAGGACCGACGACTGCGGTTATCCCCGGCTCAAAGGAAAGCTCGATTTTGTCAGCAAAACTCTTGAAACCTGTTACCTCAAGTCTTCGAAAGTTCAAAAATACAACCCCTCCTGCAAGTCCATTAGTTGACCAGATTGACTTTTGTGATTAAAGAATTCCTCAACGATTACAATAATAGCTTTTTATAGAGAATTTTCAGCAGACTCAATGATCTTCATGACAAGATTGAGATCGATTTTATCGACTGCAAAATTGGCTTTTACCAATCTTTCTTTGTATACAAGTATAGTATATTTTACTTTTGGATTTAATTTTAATCTTTCTATTTCTTTTTTATTATCCGCAAATGTAAGTGGAATAGTTAGTTTCCGTTTTTTTGAGATTGCTTCCAACTTAGGACGAAAAGATTTTATATCACCCTCTGTGAATAAAGCATAGGCAGAAAGAACCTTTTTTTCATGCTTTTTTGTATAAGCATCAACTATACTGATCAAACTGATCAGGTCGTCATCAATATCTTTTGCAAATATTGCAATGACAGGTGCAATTCCGTAGTTTCAGGTATAACAGGTGTTTTTCCCAGAATAATTGCCAGTAATATCAAGTAATTGATACGCAGGAACAGGCTTATTAAGTGGGATACCAGACGTGATAGCCTCTTCTGCAATGAGAGAAGAAACAGTAATCAATAAGAATGTTATTATAAAAGCGTTTAATGATTTCATATTTAATCTCCGTAGTATAGATTTTTATATAGAAAAGTTATTTCTTACTTTATAGGAAATTATATTTTTTGCATTAATCCAAGAAGCCCTTCACTGTGTTCGAGGTGACATTTCGCTGTCATTTTGAGCGAAGCGAAAGATCTTTTTTATAATGACGGAATAGACTTAAGATTGGATTACCATTCTTCCAATATGCTATTGACAATATCTTGTGCAGTTTCTCTGATAAGATTGGCTTTTGCAGTTTTAAGGTCTTCGGGAGGTTTTCCACGACCACTAACAACATAGAAGTCGTAGTATTTTTGGTAGTTCTTTTCGTCACGTATGATCTTATTGCGTTTTAAATCCTGAAAAACAAAGGATATATCTAGTAGTATTCGGTATTGTTCGGGTTGATTGCTTTGCCCCAGAGTAAGAGGCAAGACTTCGTAGTTTCTTATAGTTGCATTAAATATAGAATCAGAACCTTCACTCCAACGTCTGAAAAATTCCTGTTTTATAGAATCGCCAAGTTCTTCTTCGATTCTATATTCTCTGGATTCATTTGCTATTGGAGAAATAGTAACAGAATCAATATGTTTTAGTGATTCAGACCTTGTTACATATCCACATCCAGAGATAGATAGGATAAGAATAAAGTAAAATATGGTGATTTTTTGGTAAAAATGTTTGAGCTGGGGAGTCCTTTCCTCACCCTTATAGAGATGAGATTGGACTCCCTTATTTTTTGAAAGTAAGTAGATTTTAGCCACTATGCGAGTTTTTTCCATGAGAGATCATCATTTACAGTAAACATACTGTCAATAGGTTTATAGTCTTTTAGCATTGTGATCTTGCCGGGAGGTGCAGGCT
The DNA here is from genome assembly GCA_964564735.1 of uncultured bacterium. Lineage (GTDB taxonomy): Bacteria > Poribacteria > DTPJ01 > DTPJ01 > DTPJ01 > CAZMCH01. The sequence goes on along the minus strand of CAZMCH010000028.1, from coordinate 9,872 downwards.
TTGGTTTTTTTCGGCAGCCCTCAAGTCCGCCAGTTTTCATAACCCAATAAACAATAACAGCCAAAGCAATTAAAACTATCACAAGAATAACAGTTGTCCATTTGCTTTCTAGGATACTCCCATCTTTTCCTTTTCCCATGCTGTCCTCCTTAGAAACAGAGAAATCAATGTCTTTTGCCTTTTGGCAAACGCAATGACTTTCGAGTTTGTGTATCATGAAGCTTATTCGTTTCACCCATAGCTGCTTTTCTACTGAGGTTAAGTCGCCCAAACTTATCAATTTCAATAAGCTTAACGACAACCTCATCTCCTTCACTGAGAATATCTTCGACTTTTCTGACATAGCCGTCGTCTAGCTCAGATATATGGAGAAGCCCTTCACGACCAGCGAAAATCTCAACAAAAGCGCCATATTCTGTTACGCTGGTAACTTTTCCAGTATAAATTTTACCGATTTCAGGTTCTTCCGTAAGAGACCTAATCATATTTATAGCTTTTTCAGCAGATTCGCCATCAGTTGAAGCAATGTTAATCTTTCCGTCATTTTCGACTTCGATTTGGACTCCGAAGTCATCCTGCATTTTTCTTATAACTCTCCCGCCTGGACCGATTATATCTTTGATTTTATCAACAGGTATTTGCAAAGAGATGATTCTTGGAGCATAAATAGATATTTCAGGACGGGGTTCAGATATAGTTTCAAGCATTTTATCGATGACATAGGCTCTTGCTTCTTTTGCCTGATTCATAGCTGCCTGCATAATATCTCTTGGAACACCTGTTATTTTAATATCCATTTGTATAGCAGTGATACCATCTTTGGTACCGGCTATCTTGAAGTCCATGTCACCAAGAGCATCCTCAACTCCGATCATGTCAGTAAGTATAGCAAATTGATCGCCTTCTTTTACCAACCCAATACCGACACCAGCGACAACATCCTTTATAGGCACACCAGCATCCATTAAAGATAACGTTGCGCCACAAACACTTGCCATAGAAGATGAAGCATTTGATTCCAATATTTCAGAAACAACCCTTATGGCGTAGGGAAATTCATCTTCATCTGGTATGACAGGTGTTAGAGCGCGTTCTGCTAAGGCACCATGCCCGATTTCACGACGTCCTGGACCTCTTATAGGAGCGACTTCACCGACACAAAAAGGCGGGAAGTTATAATGGAGCATAAACCTTTTGGTTCTCTTTCCTTCGAGGTCTTTGATCTCCTCTTCATCACTAGAAATCCCTAATGTTGTAACACAAAGTGCCTGAGTTTGTCCACGAGAAAATAATGCTGATCCGTGAGTTCTGGGCAATACTCCGACTTCGCAGGTTATCGGTCTAATATCTTTTAATCCACGCCCATCGATTCTTTTTGCATCTTTGAGAATTGCCCTTCTCATCTCTTCTTTTTCGATCTTTGTCATAACAAAGTCTATAACATCTTCTGAGACATTATCATCCTCAAGAGGCATAGCGACATCATTTTTTAGGTCTTTTAGATATTGTTCACGTTCAAGTTTATCAATGATTCCAATAGATCGGACAATTCCTTCTGTTGCGGCGGCACGTAATTTTTCTTCTATTTCTTCATTCGCCTCAACCATAGAGAAAACTCTTTTTGGCTTTCCACAAGCGGAGACTAATCTTTCCTGAAGCTCAACGATCTTTTTAATTTCCTGATGAGCAAAATCAATGGCTTCAAGAATTTCTGTTTCTGGAAGCATTTTAGCGCCACCCTCAACAGACATAACAGCGTCTTTTGTGCCTGTGACAAATAGATCGAGTTCGCCATTTCGTTCGTCTTCATAGGTTGGATTAACAACGAATTTTCCATCAACTTTACCAACAATAACCGCCCCAACAGGACCCATAAAGGGAATATCAGATATACAAAGTGCGGCAGACGCTCCAATAACAGCAAGCGTATCAGGCGGAGTTTCTCTATCAGAAGCCATTACTAAGGTAAATATCTGAATTTCGTTTCGGGCATTTTTGGGGAATAAAGGTCTGATACAGTGATCGATCAGTCTTGCGGTTAATATTTCGCCTGTTCCGGGTCTAGGTTCACGCCTTCCATAAATATCAGGTATTCTTCCCGCTGCATAGGCTCTTTCTCTGTATTCAACAGTAAGCGGGAAAAAATCTAGTCCTTCTTCTGCTTCTTTTGATGCAACTGCGGTTGCCAATAAAACTGTATCACCATATCGGACAAACAAAGCGCCATCAGCCTGTTTTGCTACTTTTCCAGTTTCCAAAGAAAGCGGTAATCTTCCAATTTCAATTTCAAATTTTTCCAAGTTAATTCTTGGTTTGCTTTGTTATCGGGCATATTGTTATTAAATAATAAAAATCTGCCAAATAACCGGGTCCAAGAATTTACACCTCCTCAATTTTTTTGCTCCCATTCACTATTCATTTTGAAATATAACATGCTATAATAATCTATCCTCTAATGCCAATCTTATTGATCAAAATTGCATAGCGGGAGGGATCAATTTTATGAAGATAATTCAGAAGCCTTTGGCGATGTCTAACAAGCCTAAGCAATCCATATCTAGTATGATGATCGTTTTTGTGAGATTTTAGATGTTCTGTTAAATATGATATTCTCTCGCTTAGTATTGCGATCTGTACTTCTGATGATCCAGTATCAGTATCATGAAGCCTGTATTTTTCGATTATTTCTTTTTTTGATTCCGAAGTAAATGCCATTCAATAACCTCCAATAATGGTTTTTTATTAGTTCCATCTAGGCTTATTAATTTAAGCCTACATTATGTATTTAATATAACATAAATATTTACTCTTGTAAACGTAAAATGTAATCGTCAAAAAATGCTATTTTATGCCCCCCTTGATCTTCCTTTTTTAAGGAGTCTAAGAGGGTTCATTTCATATCAAAGTTAGCCAGCTTTAGAAAGCTTTAACATCAGCCCAAGTTGTAGCCACTTTGGCAGTAGGTCTAACAGCCATAGGTGCGGTCATATTTGGACTTAGTTCCTTTGGTTCACGTGCTTTATCGCTGATTCTCACTTCGTCCATTCTGCCCTTCCATTGATACTCTCTTGAATCTTTGCTACCTATAACGACGTCCATGTCGTTATCTTTTAATTCACCCTCAAACTTACTTTCGCCAGCAGGTATTCCATTTATATAAACTTTTATGGATTTTCCATCATAAGTTCCTGCAACATGCTGCCACTTGCCAACTTCAATCTTTCCATCGCCAGCAAAAGCTGTTGTGCCAGCTTTGTTTGTTAGATGTAATTTTGGGGTCCCTGCCTCAACGCCAAAATGCCATGCGCCAACAACAGCCCCACCCCAGTTACAGCATATAAGTTTCCATCCAGAAAGGTCATCAGGGAAAAGCCATGCTTCAATAGTCATTGCTTCAGGTTTTATAAGCTTTTTGACTTTTCCCACATTGATAACTGTCGTGCCATCAAAAACAAAAGCCTTTCCTTTTTCTCCATCTTTCTTCCAGCCTTCATCACCAAATTGAGATTTTCCCTCAATTGCACCATCAAATTTGTTTGGTGAAGCATCTTTTATCTTGTCTCCGTTATCTGAATCAAAATGCCAGAGCGCAAGAGTGTTTGCATCTGGAATATAATCAAATCCATCTGCTGCAAATGCTTGTGTTACTATAATTATTAGTGTGATTATAATTGCAGTTGAAATTAAGTTTTTTTTGAACATTTTTTATCCTTCTAAGTTTGGAATTGATACAAACAATCATTTTAAAGACATTTTTAGACAATTCCTGTTTTTTAATATCTTTCTAGCATTTATTACATCCTCTTTGATTTGTTTTACAAGCTCATCTGTCGATGGGAAAGCCCTCTCATTACGAATTTTTTGGACAAAAAAGACTTCCATTTCCTTTTCATATAGCTTAATACCATTAAAATCAAGGAGATGCGCCTCAATCCTAAATTTACCATCCCCCAAAGTTGGTTGAGTTCCCATATTGAGGATACCATCATAAACCTTATTGTTTACAATAGCCCTAATCGCATAGACGCCTGATGGAGGGAGGACTTCGTTTTTTGTATCAAGATTGGCAGTAGCATAACCGATCTTATTTCCGATCCCTTTTCCTGAAACGATTTTGCCAGAAATTGAATACTCCCTGCCAAGCATTATATTTACTAATTCAAGATCACCATTCAATATGGCATTTCTAACCCTTGTGCTACTAACAATCTCGCCTTTGAGATTATATGGATCAACAATATCAACAGTCGCACCGAATTTTTCACCCAGTTTCTTGAGTATTCGTTTATCGCCAGCCCTGTCTTTGCCAAAGGCACAATCATAACCAACGATGATCTCACGAGCATTAAATCTGCCAATAAGAATATCTCTTACAAATTCCTCTGGCGAAAGCTGAGAAAACTCTTCGTTAAAATCCTCAACAACTACTTTATCAATTCCAAGCGATTTTAATATCTCAACCTTCTTTGATAATGTTGTTATGAGTGGAGGAGACTTTCCTATTATTGATTGTGCAGGATGAGGATCAAAAGTTATAACAACCGTTTCCAAATCAAGCTTTTTTGCCCGATCCAACATACAGCGAATCAATAGCTGATGACCTATATGAACTCCATCAAAGACACCAAAGCTAATTACAACGCCCTTTTGGAGTGATTTATTTTCCATAAAATTTCTGCCCAATTACTGATTGGCTAAGACTTTAATCGGCTTGTAAATAACCGATTGATTATCGTTTTTTATAGCTTTGCCAATACCAAGAAAAGTCTTTTTTTGATTATAAACCCTCAAAAAGCCATTATCATCAAACTCACCGTCACGACTTATGACATCGGAATCGCTTATCTGAATACCATTTGTGAATCTCTTGGAATTTGGATCATCAATAAATATTGTCGGCATAAAAGCCAAAGCATCGCCAATATCAATCAAAACGGAATAAGCTATATTCGGGTCTTTTTTTATATCATCAAGTTCAATAGAGTCTTTTATCGAAAAAACACCTGATTTTGTCCTAACAAGTCTCGAAAGATGCGCTCCACATCCAAGTTTTTCGCCAACATCAGAAGCCAAAGCCCTTATATAAGTTCCTCTTGAGCATTTAACGAGAAAATCAGCCTTTGAAAAGATTTTATCATCAAAATATTCTTTATAAAATTTTGTTAACTCAAATTCAAAAATATTGATTTTTCGTGCTTCTCTGTCAATAGTTTTTCCCTGACGTGCTAGCTTATATAAACGCTCTCCACCAACTTTTACAGCAGAAACCATCGGTGGAATCTGTGAAATTTCACCAACGAAACTCTTAAAAACAAGATCAATTTCATCAGAAGTAAGTTCACTGCTATCGGATATTTTTATAATCTGTCCGCTTGCATCCATGCTGTCTGTCTGAATACCAAAAACTATCGTTCCTTCATAGATTTTTTCGCTATCATCAAGGAATTGTATAATTCTGGTGGCTTTTCCAATAGATACCACCAAAACCCCTGTAGCATCAGGATCAAGCGTTCCAGTATGCCCGATTCTTTTTTCTTTTAAGATCCATCGTAGCTTTGCAACTACATCATGAGACGTCATTCCTGCTGGTTTGTTTATAACTAAGATGCCATCCATTAGTTCATAGCCTTCTGGACTTTTTCCAAGACAATCTCTATTGCCTCATTTAAGGGCTTTTCGATGAAACTGCCAGCGGCAAAAGCATGACCTCCGCCCCCAAAATAACTTGCAATGTCTTTTACGTTGATAGGTTGTCTATTGGCTGAATTTTTTGATCTCAGACTTACCTTTACGTTGCCGTTCTCAATTTCCCTGAAAAATAGGGCAATTTCCACATTTTCAATAGAACGAACATAATCGATAAAGCCTTCGGTATCTTCTGCCTTAGTTTGTGTCTTGTTATACATTTCATTTGTAACGGACATCCAAGCAATTCTGGAATCAGAGCTAACCATCAAAGTTTGTAATGACATACCAAAAAGCTTTGCCTTTTTATAAGGCACAATATCATATACCATTTCGTTTATATATTCTGGTTTTACTCCTTCCTCTATCAATTCTGCTGAAATTAGATGTGCTTTTGAATTTGTATTAGTAAATTTAAATCCGCCAGTGTCAGTGAGTATTGCAGTATAAAGGCAAATAGCTCGATCATAGCCGATTTTTATCCCGCTATGCTTGATAATGTCAAAAACTAATTCACCTGTCGCACATGCTTCGGTATTTACAAGATTATATTTGCCAAAATACTCATTGCTTGAATGATGATCGATGTTGATAATAAGGGAATCAGAAGGTATTTGTGAGGATATTTCTTCACCAATTCTAGCTAGGCTCCCACTATCAAGTATTATTGCAGATTCAATTTTATCGGGCAGAATCGTATTTTTAAATTCTGTTTGTGTTATTAGAATGTCTGAATACGGTAGGAATCTATAACGCACAGGTACAGGATCAACATTGACGATATAAGCATTTTTGTCAAGTTCTTTTAAGAATGAATAAAAAGCAAGCTGTGAGCCTATGGAATCTCCATCAGAATTAACATGAGAGGAGATCATAAAGGTCTTATGTTCAGCGATTGTGGCTAAAATATCATCTATTATTTCTGGTTTTACCATAATTTTCTTCTGCTATAACTCCTGATCATCGCTAATATTATTGTTTTCACGAAAATCTCTGATTAGCTTATCGATCTTAAAACTATATTCAACAGAATTATCAAGAGTAAATGATAATTCTGGTGTAAATCTGAGTCCGATTCTATGCCCGATTTCTCTTCTAATAAATCCTGTAGCGTTTTTTAATCCAATCATTGTGCTTTTTTGTTGGCTTTCATCGCCCATAATGCTAACAAGCACCTTTGCATATCTAAGGTCGTCAGAGACATCTACACGCATAATAGTGCAAAATTCCGCAACTCTAGGGTCTTTGACTTGTTTGCGTAGAATGTCGCTGAGTTCCTGTTGCATTAATTCACTAAGCCTTCCGGGTCTTCTACGTTGTGCCATAATTAAGTATCTTTCTAGTAATTACTGAATTTCAATATTATAATCAATAAGTTCCGCCATGCGCATATCTTCAACAAAACTGACAACATTTGATAGAACACTGTTGGCGAATCCAGAGTCATTTGAGACGCAAGCAATACCAATAACCGCCCATTGCCAACTATCCAGAGCATCGACTTCGGCAATAGAGACATTAAACTTGCTTCGAACCCTGTCTTTTATGCTTTTAATTATACGCCGTTTTTCTTTGAGAGAATGACTGCTGATAATCCGAAAATGTAATGTGCAAATTCCAACATGCATTTTAATTATAAATATTGTTCTTACCTATCAAGTTTGGCAGGAATCTGTTCAAAAGTGTAGGCTTCAAGAATATCACCAAATAGATAATCATTAAAGCCATCTAATAAGATACCACATTCCTGACCTAAAGTAACCTCACGAACATCATCGCTAAATCTTTTAAGGGAACTAATTTTTCCGTCAAATATGATTCTATTATTACGAATAACCCTAATAGACGAATTACGCAATACACGCCCACTATCAACACGACATCCAGCGACAGTTCCAATACGAGAGATAACAAAAGTCTCTATAACTTGCAGTCTACCAAGAATAACCTCTCTTGTTTCTGGCTCAAGCAATCCCTCAACAGCAGTTTTCACGTCAGAAATGGCTTGATATATTACATTATAAATCTTGATATTAATGCCTTCTTTTTCAGCGAGTTTACTTGCTTGTGCAGTTGGACGGACATTAAAGCCAATGATCATGGCATTTGATGCAGAAGCCAACATCACGTCATTTTCAGTAATATTACCAACTGCGCTATGTATCATATTGATTTTGACTTCTTCAGTTCCCAGAGTTTGGAGTGATTCTGAAAGTGCCTCAATTGATCCCTGAACGTCCCCTTTAATGATAAGGTTTAGGTCTTTGACTTTACCATCTTTAATCATTTGATATAGATCAAGAGATTTTCTTGCTGTTGATGCTCTGTCTTTTTCAATACTTGCATTCATGCGTGATTCGCTTATTTCTTTTGCTTCTCTTTCATCAGCAACGACATAGAATTTATCACCTGCTTCGGGAACACCAGAACATCCCAATATTTCAATAGGTGTCGATGGATAGGCTTCTTGTATGCTTTTCCCCTTATCGTTAATCATTGCTCGGATCTTCCCTTCGTAATCGCCTGCAATAAAGAAGTCTCCAATCCTCAAAGTTCCATCCTGAATAAGCAGATTAACAACCGGTCCACGACTTTTATTCATTTGGGCTTCAATAACGGTTCCTCTTGCTGGTCTATTTGGATTACCAGTGAGTTCAAGGAGTTCAGCCTCAAGAAGTATGTTTTCAAGTAAATCATCTATACCAATACCAGATTTTGCAGAGATATCGACAAAGATGGTATTTCCGCCCCATTCTTCTGGTATTAAACCGTATTCAGCAAGCTGTTGTCTAATTCTTTCGGGTTTTGCGTTTTCTTTGTCGATTTTGTTAACAGCGACTACGATAGGAACGTTTGCTGCTTTTGCATGATTGATTGCCTCAATTGTCTGTGGCATAACACCGTCATCAGCGGCGACTACAAGAACAACAACATCAGTGACTTGAGCGCCTCTGGCACGCATTTTTGTAAAAGCTTCATGTCCCGGAGTATCAAGAAAAACAACGTTTCCCTTTTCTAGGCTTACACTATAAGCCCCTATGTGCTGAGTAATACCACCTGCTTCTGATTCCATAACTTTTGTTTTTCTAATTGCATCAAGTAAAGATGTTTTTCCGTGATTGACATGCCCCATGATAGTAACAACAGGTGGACGTGGTTTAAGGTCCTTCGGATCGCTAGGAATTTCCATCTCCAAACGTTCTTCAACAGAGATTTTTTTAGTAGGTTCAAATTTATATTTTTCCGATAGGGATTTTAAGGTTTCAAAATCAAGACGCTGATTAATATTTGCCATAATACCCAATTGCATCAGCGTTTTTACTAGATCAGTCTTCTTAACATCCAACAGAGTCGCAAGACCACTAACAGTGATTCCTTCTTCTGCTTTTGGAATCTCAGGCTCAATTTTTGGTTCTGGCTCGGGTTCAGTTTTTGCCTCACCGATTTCTGCCAAGATCAACTCGAGAGTATCATCATCGATTGAACTCATGTGGCTTTTGACATCAACTCCGTAAGCATTTAGTTTCTTTATGAGTTCTCTATTGGACATTTGAAGCTCTTTTGCTAACTCATATACTCTAATGTTTTTACCTTTATGAATATGATGATCCAAGTTCAAATGCCTCCAAAATTGCGATTTCAGTTAAAAGCTATAGCTGTAAGTCGCATTAATTAATGTTATAAAATTGCTAATAAGTTTTTCTTTGTATGCTCAATGGCACACGGATCAATCTTTATAGTGGAATTTAGAGATATTCTAAATGCTCTATTAAGCCTTTCTGTTCTAATAGCCCTATTTATGCAGTTTTCATTGCGACATACATAAGTCCCTCTGCCTTTATTGTTGGCTTTTAGGTCGATCATTATTGAATTATCATTTTTAATAATAAGCCTAATAAGGTCTTTTTTTGCCATTACTTGATAGCATCCAATACATGTTCTTTTGGGAATTTTCATTTTTATTAGCTATACTAAAAAGTTTTTTAGCTTTGTCTATTCTGGTGTAGATTTAAATATAGTCTTTGCTATATTAACCTTCGCTTCGGATTCTGCTTGTGATTGGCTCTTTATATCGATGCTCCAGCCAGTAAGCTTTGCTGCAAGACGAACGTTTTGCCCTTTGCGACCTATTGCCAAAGACAATTGATCGTTAGGGACAACAACTCTAGCAGAATTATTTTTCTCAT
>CAZMCH010000027.1:0-43938 GCA_964564735.1 uncultured bacterium | reverse complement strand
CTCAATGGGGGCTTATGGATGCCTTCATGATACTTATTTTATCATTTTTCCTTCTACCAATGGGCTTAGCGGGTGTAGCAAATCGTCTTGGTATCGTCGACAAAGAGCTATCAAGTTGGGGTAGCATATTTGCGTTCAATTTTATCGGAACAGCGTCTTTACTCATAATATCATTATGGTTTCTAATAAAAATATGCAAAAGATCATTGGTAGATATTGGTTTATCAAGAGATAATAAGTTATACCGAAACATCCTAGTTGGTATTGCTCTGGTGATTCCTGCTCTTTTTTTATCTTATGCAGTTGAGGAAGCGACTATTAAATCATTAGTCATTATTGCACCTTCACAGGCAGAAAAAATCTACGAAATGCAGGCAAAAGAACATAGCATACCCGGAGAGATATGGCCTGATGATACAAGAGAGGTCGGAAAGTTTCTGTCAGCAGGATTACTTATGATTATACTGGCCCCAATAGCAGAGGAAATCATGTTTAGAGGGATAATTTATAATGCGTTAAGAATAAAGCGGAGTCTATTGACATCATTAATCTTATCTGGCTTTATTTTTGCATTTGTGCATGGTCAAGCTATACACTTTGGCGAAATATTTGTCATAGGTGTATTGCTTGCATATATTTATGAACGAACAAAATCTCTGATAGCCCCAATTACATTGCATATTGTCTTAAATTTGGCATTTCTAATAGCATGGTATTATTTTCCGAGCTTATATACATAAAGAGGGATTAAAATGATATTTGACGAAACACCGATATTTATGGGTGGAGAGAATGAGTATAATACATATCGTATACCTGCGCTTGTTATATCTGCTGAGGGAACAATATTAGCGTTTTGTGAAGGCAGAAAGAATAGCAGTAGTGATACAGGAGATATTGATATTGTTCTAAGACGCAGTTTTGATAATGGCAAAAGCTGGGATGATATGCGCGTTATTCTTGATGATGGAATAGATACTGTTGGCAATCCTGCACCTGTTTTGGATAGGGATACTGGCAAAATCTGGCTTTTGATTACGAGAAATCTCGCAAGCGGTCCCGAAAACCTAATAGTCGATGGCAAAGCACCTCGCACTGTTTGGGTTACATACAGCACCGATGATGGCGAAACATGGGCTGATTTGAAAGAGATCACTATAGACGTAAAAAAGCCAACATGGACTTGGTATGCGACAGGTCCTTGCCATGGGATTCAGCTAAAAAATGGTCGTTTAGTTATTCCATGCGATCATGTTGACGGAACAACTCACGATTATTCAGTATCAGCATATTCGCATGTGATTTATAGCGATGATCATGGGCAAACATGGCAGATCGGAGGAATCGGTCAACATGGAACTAATGAATGTGTCGTTGTTGAAACAATGAATAACGCCCTGTATCTTAATTCCAGAAACTATATCGGTGATAAAAGGCGCGCTTATGCTTGGAGTTATGATAACGGAGAAACATTCACCGACTTTGGATGGGACAATAAACTCATTGAGCCTATATGTCAAGGTAGTATGATAAGGTTTACAGATGAAATCAATAATGATAAAAATCGTATCCTATTCTCAAATCCAGCTAGTATAAACAGAGAAAAGATGACTATAAGAATCAGCTATGACGAATGTAAAAGCTGGTCTGATGGAAAAGTGTTATATGAAGGACCTTCTGCATATTCAGATTTATGTGTTATGGCAGATATGGCTATTGGGTGTCTTTATGAGTGCGGAAAAGGGAATCCCTATGAGACGATCACTTTTGCCAAGTTTGACCTTGAATGGTTGACAGATGGGATTGAAAAATGATAATAGATTCGCATATACATATTGGTAGATGGAGTGACGATGATTCTGTTGAAAAAATTATAGAATCTGCTTCAAGAAATGGTATTAATCTATTATTAACATCATGTCTTGGCGAATATGGCTACACAATCTATCCAACTGTTGATGAAGTTCAAAAGGCAAATAACTGTCTTTTGGAAGCTATCGGGAATTTTCCTGATAGTATAATCGGTTTATGCTATGTAAATCCGCAACATAAACAAGAATCGATTGACGAGATTCAAAGATGTATTGTTGAAGGATCAATGATCGGCATAAAGCTATGGACCGCAGTAAAAGCAAGCGATCCGAGAGTTGAGCCAATTGCCGAGATTGCTATTAGGCTTGATGTACCAATATTACAGCACGCATGGTATAAGATGACAGGCAACATGGAAGATGAGTCAACCCCTGCTGATGTTGCGATTCTCGCAAGCAAATTTCCTGATCTCAAAATTCAAATGGCTCATCTCTACGGTGCTGGATTTCGTGGAATAGCGGATATAGCCCCTTATCCCAATATATACGTTGATATAGGTGGCGGAGAACCCGAAGCTGGTATATTGGAGTTTGCGGTTAAAGAGATAGGCGCAGAAAGAATATTATATGCTTCAGATGCCCCAGGGCGTGGTTTTGCGGTGCAATTGGGAAAAGTAATGGGTGCTAATATCTCAAAAGAATCCATAGAATTGATACTTTGGAAAAATGCCAAAAAGATATATAAAATAAACATGGAGGATAAATTTTTTAATGACTGAGCAACAAACAAATAATAATCAAAGAAAACGACTAAAAGTCATTGCTTGTGAAGTTTTATTTAGGGAAATATGCTTATGCTCTGCATATACAAGAAATATTACTAACCTTGATTTTATGCCAAGAGGATTACATGATAATCCTGATATGATGCGTGTTGAAGTGCAAAAGCAGATAGATGAAACAGAAAAAGGCGCATTTGATGGCATTGTGCTAGGTTATGCCTTATGTAGTCGTGGTATGGACGGCATCCGAGCAAAAGATATTCCTTTAATCATACCAAAAGCCCATGATTGTATTTCTTTATTCATGGGTTCAAAAGAAAAATATATGAAATATTTTACTGAACATCCGGGGACTTATTATTACACTTCTGGGTGGTTTGAACGGCTTAAAGGTATGTTTGTTGAAAGAAAACATCAAGACGGGCTTGGTTTGGGAAAAAAGTTTGAGGAGTATGTTGAGAAATATGGCGAGGATAATGCCCGATACTTAATCGAGTTTGAAAACTCATGGGTGCAGAATTATTCACAGGTTACATTTATCGATATTGATTTCGTTAATTTTCTCAATTACAGCGAAGAAGCAAAAAAGATTGCCAAAGACAGAAACTGGAATTATGATGAAATAAAAGGCGATATTAGGCTAATTAGAAAACTTATTGATGGCGAATGGGATGAAGACGAATTCCTTGTCATTCCACCCGGTCATACAATAGTTGCTTCCTATGATGAGAATGTTATGAAATTCAAATAGACTTACCATCAAAGAGTATATTTTTGTTAATGGATATTAAATACTATTGAATTGTGGCACTGATGCCAGAATATAATCTTAATTATATTTGCAGATTCCTTGACATATTATATTATGAGGAGGAAATAAAATGGATTTTGGAAGAACTGATCCATCGAAGTTCTTTGAGGCAAAGAATTGCCATTCAGGCGCAGGAACTATATTGCTAATGTCTTTATGGGATAAGTTTGAGACGCCTTGGATGTTTATTCATCGCGGGGTATTGCCCCCAAAGTCTGGAATAGGTCATCACTTTCATGATAATTGTGAAGAAATGTATGTGATATTCAACGGTTCTGCGCAATTTACGCATAATGGCAATACTGCAGAATTATCCGCTGGCGCAATGGGACCTTGTTTTGCAGGCGATTCACATGGCATATATAACCATACTGACGAAATCATACAATTCATCAATTTTGGTGTTGGTGATAAAGATGGCAAATATGATAATCGTGATCTTGGTGAAAGCCTTGAAAATATGAAATTAACCACACCCGATAAAATTCCACATCAATTTATTGACAGAAACAAATTATTAGAAATAGATGGAACTGTCCATAAAGGCAAGGGCAAACTGAAATTCCGCCGAATATGGTCATATGAGTTATTTAAGACAAATTGGGGCTATATTGACCATATATTGCTTCCACCAGATACGTCAATTGGTTATCATCGTCATATAGGACTTGAGGAATGTTATATAATACTTGATGGTAAAGGCAGAATGACTGTTGATGATGAAACAATTGGTGTCTTTAAGGGTGATGCAATACCAAGCAAACTTGGGGGTTGTCATGGAATATATAATGACAGCAACGAATATCTTGATGTTTTGAATATGGCTGTCTCGCTGGAAAAAGGAAAGTTTGATGCAGAAGATATTGGTGATGACCTTTCCAAACGATAAGGGATTATTAGAACATGAGACTTACAAAAATAAAAGGTTTCATGGAAGTTCTTTTGCGACGGTCAAAGCATTTGTTTGATATTTTTGCTTATGCTTTAATCTTTGTTTTGATACTTGCATCATCAATCCCACCTTTATTATCAGGCAATAAGCTAAATGATAATGATGACTTTTTTCAATATCTCGGCAGACATGAAGCTGTGAGAAAGGCTGTCTTTGAATATCATACCTTTCCACAGCGTTCATTTTGGTTTGGTGGTGGATACCCAACCATTGGTGATCCAGAAGATTCAACATTAAACCCACTTATAATATTAACCTTCGTTTTTGGCTCAATAAGATCGCTGAAAATCATTCCATTTCTTGCTATTCTAATTGGTGGTTTATCAACATACGCATTAGGAAGACATGTTCTTGGATATACAAAATGGGGTTCTCTATTTTCTGGTTTGATATTTGGATTAAGCCTTTTTATTCCTCTTAGAATACAGGATGGAAACCCTAATGAAGTTTATGCAGGATTTCTTCCGCTATGTCTGCTTTTGATTGGATTGGCTTGTCGTGGTCGCAAAATTGCGTTACTAATATTGCCATTTGTCCTTTATACAATGCTCTCAGATGGCAAGTTGAATGCAATGATGATTTTTCTCTACCTAATTATTATATGCGTCTTTGATGTTATACCTAAATTCAACACATTTGCATCGTCAGAAAAAAAGATAAAAACCCGTCCAATAAAGATTATTATTCTTGCCTTAATCGTAACGTTTTTTATTGGAATGATAAGGATATTACCCGCGCTTGATCTTATCGCTTCAAAAGGAGGCATTGGAAATATTGACCTTTATTTTCAGGCAAAAACCTATTCTCCTGAAGGCGTTTTTGCATATACCTATCAGCAACTATGGCAAGAATTAATTGGCTGGAAAAAGGCTCAAGGGCTTGTTACTATTGGATGGCTTCCTGTTTTGCTTTCATTAATCTCTTTTTACATATTTCGCAAAGAATCATTCCCTTTTGGAGTTATTCTCTTTTTATTTTGTTGGTTGATACTCGCCTTTAATGCCCCTGTTGATCTCCTGAAATTTCTTTGGAAAGTGCCGATATTCAGCGCTATATATCGTCCTTATAAATATTTTAGCTTTGAGATAGCTTTTACATTCGCTATTGTTTCTGGTCAATTCTTTTGGCTTATAGCAAAGATTCACCCAAGATTGATCGGGCATATTATTGCAATAATATTGGTAATTGCAGGTGTCTGGTTCTTGTATCCAAAGATGGCAAAAATTCAAAAAGAAACATACACTCTTGATTTGCCACCAGAATATCAGGTCAAATCTGATGAGTTTTTCAACATACAAGGGAAAGACATTGTGCGAAATAGAAGAGAACCTCTTAATTCCTTAACTTATACAAATCTAATACGTAATATCGGCACGGTTGATTGGCATACAGGAATCCCGATAGCAGAAAATGCCACTCCGCGATATTTTATTGGTGCTGATGGAATAAGAATTCCCAATCCCAATTATCATGGAGAGTCATATTTCCTTGATTCAAATAATATTGCTCAGGCATATTTCATACCAAATTCAATCATAATTCAGGTGATAATAGAAAAGCCTGATACACTGATTATCAATCAGAATTATCACAGAGATTGGCGGACAAATCAGGGAAATCTATCTGATAGAAACGGTTTGCTTGCATTGGAACTGAATGATATTGGAACTTACAATATAACTCTACAATATATATCAAGAAGTTTCTTTATTGGTCTGATAGTTAGCTTTTTTAGCCTTTTATTCCTTGTATTTGTCTGTTGGTGCTATAAGACAGGCAGATTAGAAAGGTGGTACCATACAGATTCTAGTTTTGTCAAAAGATTCTCACAAGTGATATTATGGTTGATAAAATAAAAAAGACAGAAGCTATTGCTCCAGTATCACGAAGGTAATCATAAGCTTTATACATGTAGCCTCCACCATAGCCACCAGCGGGATCTCCCCAAACAGATAGGACAGCAGGAAACTAAATCCTGTTTAGCTAAGTCAACTGAACTTTGTCCAGTTGCAATTAGATATGCTGATTCCATTGCAGCAACTGCGCCGAAAGCCCAGCAACTACCACAATTGCCCTGATTTTTTATAGGTGTAACCTTAACTTCATCAGCCCAATTTAAATAAACAGGAGATGGTATTGGTGTGGGAGTAGGTGGTGCTGGTGGTTGTGGTTTTACTTTATCTTTTACGGGAAGGGTTTTGTCGATTATAGTTCCTAATAGTTTCTTGAATTCTTGCGGATCAAGACGTGATACGCTGGTTTCATCAGCTTTCTACTTTGCTCCGCTTTCTTTGATTGCTTTTTGAATTTCTTCTAATTCTTCCTTGCTTGCATTAGCAACTCTAAAAAACAATCCAAAAGCTAGAAATAATGATAGAAAAATTACCAGTGGTAAACGCCATTTATTCATTTTTTGCCCCCTTAGAAAGCAAGTTATCATACAATTTTACATTTGGCGATGCTTTAAAGCAAAATTTTCAATCACCTCCATATTTCGCAAACTAACAATATGTGTTAATTATTCGCTGGAGTAGCAATAAATAACTTGCCTCTAAATTATATTATAGAACTCAAGCTTTATAATATCAAATAATTTATTACAGACTTCAGGAGTAATTTGTTGACCAAATATTACAATTGATTTATAATTTAGTTATTCCAAAAAACACCCTCAAATCTCTAACTCCTTATTTACAAATTAACTATGTCTGGAACATCATTAAGAGCAATACTGATCGGTATTATATTTGTCATTGCAATCTGCTTAATTGTATCTTATGCAGAACTTGTGATTATGCACATACAGATCGGATTTCTGCAATTTCCGCCTGTTGTCATTGGTCTTTTTTTCTTTCTCATTATTATAAATGGACTTTTGCAAAAGCATTCGAAACGATTAGGACTAAAACCTCACGAGTTAATGACCATATATTGCATGATGTTAGTCGCATCTATGATAACTTCTCGTGGCCTTATGGAAAAGCTAATTCCCGCCCTTGTCGCTGTCAATTATTATTCCAATGAAACAAACGGTTGGGTTGACCTTTTTTATCCACATATAAGAGGGTGGCTTGTCCCATTTGATCCGACAAAAGGCGAATTGCAGAAGGTATCTGTAACGTTTTATGAGAAGCTAGAAAGCTGGCAATCAGTTCCCTGGGATCAATGGCTGACTCCACTTCTGGCATGGGGCGGACTTGCTTTGATGGTCTTCTTTGGGTTTATGTGCCTTGCGACTATATTGCGTAGGCAATGGGTTGATAATGAGAAATTAGCATTTCCGTTTGCTCAATTTCCACTTGAATTTGTAAAAGAAGGCGGAGGATTCTTACGAAACAGGCTTTCATGGATAGGTTTTGCAATACCTGCTTTGATATTCACATTAAACGGATTGCATCAAATCACGCCTCTTGTCCCACAAATACCATTATACGCATACTTAAATCAATATTTTACAGAAAAACCTTTTAACAGCATCAGCTATACTCCGCTTTATTTCTCATTCGCTGCTATCGGATTCTTTTATCTTCTGCCAACGCAATTGCTTTTTAGTTTATGGGTGTTTTTCATTCTAACAAGGGTGCAAAGCGTGATTGTCGCAGTATTTGGCATGAGAATATCTGAGATGCCTTTATATCCTACACAACTTTTTATGGGTTATCAAGTTGCAGGTGCTTACGTTATAGTTGTCGGTTATTTATTTTACGTAAGCATTCCATATTTTAGGAGTATGATCAAAGGCGTTTTTCATGCAAAGCAGATTGACGACTCAAACGAGCTAATGCCTTATAGAGTGGCATTTTGGGGATTGATTTTTAGCTTTATCGGATCGGTTATATGGTGTTATTTGGCTGGTATAACGCTATGGTTTGCCTTTATTGAGTTATTAGTGTATATGTTCTTTGTTGCTATTGTAATGGCAAGAAGCACTTCTGAAGGCGGGTTATTGATGACAGAAACATCATTTAGACCCGTTGACCTATACGCAATGATTTTGCCAAAAGTGACGCTTGGACCCCAAACGCTGACCGTTCTATCAATGTTTGATGCCATATTCACTAGGGATCAAAGAGGGCTTTTATTTACGGCATTCCTTGATGGATTAAAGATTTCTGATGGCGTGAATATGAAGCGAAGGTCACTTTTACCTGTTTTTATTGTCGGTATTTTAGTTGCAATAATCGTAGCAGGTGTCATTCATTTATGGTTACCATACAATCTTGGCGCGCTGAATATGTATTCATACACATATTGGGGCAATCCGCTTTGGGGATTTCAGGATAACATCTCCGCAGTTGAGCGCTCAAGCGGTCAATCGGTTGAATGGACGGGACTTATATTCTTCTTTGTCGGTATTGGCATTGCAACCTTTCTTGCGATAATGAGGACATTGTTTTGGTGGTGGCCCTTACATCCGCTTGGATATGCCCTTTCTGCCTCATGGACGATGATTGTTTTTTGGTGCCCTGTGTTGGTCGCTTGGGGGATAAAACATCCTTTGCTCAAATATGGTGGAATGAAGCAATATAGGCAAATTAGACCATTCTTTTTGGGGATGATATTCGGTGAGTTCAGTATGGCTGTCATCTGGACGGTTGTTAGCTGGATTCTTAAAGTTCCTGCGCCGTCATTCCCCTGGCCATAATATTGAATTGTGTCCCAAACTTTCAACTAGGAATCATACTAACTTGAAAGTTTGGGCGACTCTTATACAGTCTAATTAATCTACCTTAATCGCTCCCCAAGTTGATGTCAGCTTTCCAGCAGATTCAACAGGAGCAAATTTTGATTTTGTGCTGAGATATTTTATTATATTCTCATGTAAAGGTTCATGGACATTTGCTAACTTTGCATTTAGAGCAAATGCTGACCATACCCAACCGATGACAATAATTGCACCATCACCGACGGTATATTCAACCAATCCGTTGCATTGTGGTTGTCCATCAATTGTTTGAGCCAATAGCTTGCTATTTTTATATTTTGGTCCCAAAGGTCCACCAGCACCATAAAAATCAGAGCCTTGACAGTAACCTAAAATATCATATTGGATTACTCCACCCTCAACTTTCAGACCTTTGAATACTGGATGATTTTCTTGTCCCTTAGCAATCTGAAAATCTGTCCAATCCAGAGGGATATTTCTATTTTCACCAAAGTATCTCAAATTTTCGGGTTCGAGACCCATCTCAACAACATAATGTAAGGCAAGATTTGAGAGAAAAAGGCTTCCGCCAGACTCAACATATCCAAGAAATGCCTTTACAACAGAATCGTCAAGAAAAGACGCAGGAATTGATGCTCCATTGCTTTCATCCCACCATACAACACCGAATTTTGTTAGATCAGTCTTGGATTTTGGAATACCGATAATCTGTGTATTAAATTTGGTTTTTGCCCAATCATAAGCAACGGTAGAATTTTCTTTGAGCTGACCATTTGCAACAAGCCCAACATTATAGCTAGGCTTCTGAGCCCAAGCGCAAGGTATTATTAACAAAACAACGAACAAAAAAAATATTATTCTTTTCATTTTGTTTTTTCTCCTTTATTAGTAAATAAAAGCCACAGAACGCATATCTTGTGGCTTTTATTATCTTTTTATTCAGTTATTTAACCTCAACAGGTTTGCCTGTTTTGGCTGACTCATACATGGCGTCAATCATCTTCATCATAATTAGACCATGTTCTGGTTCAGGCAATAACGGGTCTTTTTTGCCAGAGAGAACACTGTCAATATAGGCTTTTACAGATGCGCGGCGCCCCATATATGGATCGAGCAATCCAACAAAAGAGTCGTTACTTGGTTTACCGTAAGACTGACGGACAATTATACATTTATCTATTGCGGTATCATCAATACCATCTTGTCCAAAGGTTCTTTCTAGCATAACTCCGCCTTTTGAGCCTTGCAGGACGCAAGCGACTCTTTCCTGAACGATTCTCTCTGCCCAAGATGCCCTATACTGCATACTTTTTCCGCCTTCAAATAAAACCATACCTTGACTGGCGGTTTCTACATCCATAGTTCCATTGGGATCGGAGAATCCCCAAGGACCACAGACATCCATATCATTTACAAATAGATCGCTGGCTGTCGCTAAAACGTAAGTTGGCTTTGGATAACCCATACCAAAAAGAGCCAAATCCATAACATGAATAGATAAATCTATGATGGGACCGCCACCACTCATTTTCTTTTGTGTGAACCAACTACCTCTGCCGGGGATGCCGTTTCTACGAACCCATTCTGCTTGGGCGGTAACAACGTTTCCAATTGGGCTATCATCTGTGAAGATATGTTTCCAAAGCCATTGAGCCTCTGGACGAAATCTGTTATTGAATTGCCATACAAGCATTTTGCCTGATGATTTGCCCGCGCTTATCATTTCTTCAACTTGCCCAGCGTTCATAGCAGGGGGCTTTTCACAAAGAACATTTATCCCTTTTTCGAGGCAAGCAATAACTACTGGATGATGTTGGAAATTAGGAACACAAACAGATACCAGATCAAGACCTTTATCAAGCAATGCGTCTTGATTATCAAAAAGCTGACTTTCCTTGAAACCCTCGGGTCCCAACGTGCTTAAACATCTCTTTCGTGAGACTTCTGCGGGGTCATAAACACCTACAAATTCAACGTCTGGATGACTAGCATAAACTGGGTAATGGAAATTCATAAACACTCCGCCTGCACCAAGTGCGCCGGCTTTCAATTTTTTGACCATCTGTAAATCCTCCTTCAAATGAATGTGATTTAGAGTATCAAACCAAGACACATTAATATTCTCTTATGAATGTGTTTATCAGAAATATGTTTTATAAGTTTCAATTATAACTTACAGAATTTGTGTAGTCAAGATTAAACTCTCAAAAAAGCTTGACGAAAAACGCAATATATGGGATAATTTTAGTGTTTATGGAGTTTTTTGAGGGATTATAATTTCAGAAATGATCGATAAAGCCTCAATTACAAATCTTGTATCTTAATATAGTTTTACTTAATAAAATACCATTTCTAATTTTTTATCCAAAAACTGGAGGTAATTAAATGGCGATTAAAGTTGGTATCAATGGATTTGGACGTATTGGTAGAAACATCTTCAGAGCTGCAATGAAAAATACTGATCTAGAATTTGTCGCAGTTAACGATATTACAGATGCCAAAACACTTGCTCATCTTCTAAAATATGACTCCTCTCTCGGTGTATTAGATGCTAATGTTCAGGCAAAGGAAAACTCAGTATTAGTAAATGGAAAAGAGATTAAAGTTACAGCAGAAAGAGACCCAGCAAATATCCCTTGGAAAGACCTTGGAGCCGAAATAGTTATCGAATCTACAGGATTCTTTACTGATGCTGAAAAAGCAAGCAAACACATAACAGCAGGCGCAAAAAAAGTTATAATTAGCGCACCAGCAAAAGGCGAAGATATTACAATAGTTCTTGGCGTTAACCATGACAAATACGACAAAGCTAAACATAACATAATCTCTAACGCTTCATGCACAACAAACTGCCTTGCACCTGTCGCAAAAGTACTTGTTGACGAGTTCGGGGTAAAACGTGGATTCATGACTACTGTCCACTCATATACAAATGATCAAAAGACTCTTGATGCTCCTCACAGCGACCTAAGAAGAGCTAGATCCGCAGCCGTATCAATAATTCCAACAAGCACTGGCGCCGCAAAAGCTATTGGATTGGTTATTCCTGAACTAAAAGGAAAAATGGACGGTTTTGCAATGAGAGTCCCTACTCCTAATATTTCTGTTGTTGACCTTGTTGTTGAACTAGAAAAAGATGCAACAATTGCAGATATTAACTCCGCAATGAAGAATGCCTCTGAAACCAGAATGAAGGGAATTCTCCAATATATTGATGAACCACTCGTATCCGTTGACTTTAGAATGAATTCTCATTCATCAATTTTTGACTCACTTCTGACTATGGCTATGCCAGGTGGATTTGTTAAAGTCGTGTCATGGTATGATAATGAATGGGCTTATTCTACAAGAGTCGGTGAGCTTGTTAAATTCATCGCATAAATTTTGTGATTAAAGATTAGAAGGTTTATGGACTAAAATACTTTTAGTCTTGAATCTTCTATCTTCAATCGTTATGGAGAAGCCAATGAGCAAATTAAGTGTTGAAGATTTGCAGTTAAAAGGTAAAAGAGTTCTTGTT
The DNA here is from genome assembly GCA_964564735.1 of uncultured bacterium. Classification (GTDB taxonomy): domain Bacteria; phylum Poribacteria; class DTPJ01; order DTPJ01; family DTPJ01; genus CAZMCH01. The sequence goes on along the minus strand of CAZMCH010000027.1, from coordinate 31,396 downwards.
CGTGTTGATTTTAATGTTCCTCTTGACGGAACGAAGATCACTGATGATACTCGTATAATTTCAGCTCTTCCCACAATTCAATATATTATTAAACAAGGCGGTAAGGTTATCCTTATGTCGCATCTTGGAAGACCCGACGGCAAAGTCGTTCCTAAATATTCTCTTGCCCCTATCGCAGAAAGACTAAAAGAGCTATTAGGAAAAAATGTTATTCTTGCCCCTGATTGTGTTGGAAAAGAGACTAAGGCTATTGTTGATAAAATGAGCGAAGGAGATATTATACTACTAGAAAATCTAAGATTTCATGAAGAAGAAGAAAATAACGATCCAAAATTCGCAGAGCAATTAGCAGAACTTGGTGACATTTACGTCAATGATGCCTTTGGAGCTGCACATCGCGCTCATGCCTCAATTGTAGGAATTACTAAATATATCTCTCAATCAGCCGCAGGACTTCTAATGAAAAAAGAGATAGAATATATAAAAGACAAAATTGACAATCCCGAAAGACCATTTGTAGCCATAATTGCTGGATCTAAAGTTTCAGATAAAATCGGAATTATTGAACATCTAATGCAAAAAGCTGATGCTGTAATAATCGCTGGTGCAATGGCGTATACATTCCTAAAATCTATGGGTAGAAAAGTCGGAAAATCTCTTGTTGAAGATGATAAACTCGATCTGGCAAGGGAGATTTTGAAAAAATCTCTCGATGAAAGAATCCCACTTTATTTGCCTATAGACCATACAATTGCCGATGATTTTTCTAATAATGCTAATAGAATGGTCGTTATGAGGGGGCGCATACCTGATAATTGGGAAGGTATGGACATCGGTCCTGCAACAGTTGAACTATTCAAAAGCGTTCTTGAAGATGCAAAAACTATAGTCTGGAACGGCCCTGTTGGGGTCTTTGAATTCGATAATTTTGCCAAAGGTTCTATTGCAATTGCAAAAATACTTGCTGAATCTAATGCAATCACCATTGTTGGTGGAGGGGATTGTGTCGCTGCTGTAAATAAATCTGGCGTCGCAGACAAAATAACGCATATTTCAACAGGTGGCGGAGCTGCTCTTGAACTTATGGAAGGCAAAAAAATGCCCGGAATAGAGGCATTGACAGATAAATAGTAATGAGTAATCACTCATTTACTTTTGGAGGAAATAATGCGCAAACCAATAATTGCCGGAAACTGGAAGATGAACAAGACCATTAGTGAAGCAGTTGCATTAGTAACATCGCTAAAGGAATTAGTTAAAGACATAAATGATGTTGAAATTATTGTAGCCCCAGCATTTACAGCTCTTAATGCAGTTGCAGATGCTATCAAAGGCACTAATATAAAATTATCTGCGCAAGATATGTATTGGAAAGAGAGTGGGGCTTTTACAGGGGAAATATCACCTTTAATGTTAAAAGATGTTGGTTGCCAATATGTCATTATCGGTCATTCAGAACGAAGACTCTATTTTGGCGAAACAAACGAAACAGTAAATAATAAAGTAAAATCAGCACATCAGTATTCAATCAGACCGATTATGTGTGTAGGCGAGAAATTGGAAGAACGAGAGACAGGAATAACTGAAGATGTTGTAAAAGATCATGTAGTAAATGGGTTGGCTGGGCTTACAGAAGAGCAGATGATTGCTACTGTTATCGCTTATGAGCCTGTTTGGGCTATTGGCACAGGAAAAACGGCAACCCCAAAACAAGCACAAGAAGTCCACAGCTTCATCAGAAGTCTTATTGCAAATATGTATTCGTCAGCAGTAGCAGATAAAGTTATCATACAATATGGCGGAAGCGCAAAACCAGACAATATTGCCGAACTCATGTCACAACCAGATATTGACGGTGGACTTATTGGCGGGGCAAGCCTTGATGCCGAATCATTTGCAAAAATTGTTAAATTCAAAGGTTAGTTTTAACTCCATTAGCATATAAAGGAGAGATTGCCTTATGGGCGTAATTATAACTATATTACTCGTGCTTTTTGTCCCCGTTTGCCTCCTGCTGATCCTTATGGTGCTTTTGCAGGCTGGTAAAGGAGGTGGATTATCAGGGGCATTTGGTGGAATGGGTGCAAATCAACCCTTTCTTGGTGCAAGAGGAACAGCAGACTTTCTAAGCAAATTTACTGTTTATCTTGCCATCGCTTTTATGGCATTGTCCCTTGTTTTATCGGTATTATATGGAACAAATAGGGCAATTGTCAAAGAAAAAGCTCCGGAAGTTACTGATACTCAGGCAACAGAGGCTGAAGCTACCACAACTCAAACAAGTCCTCCAGCCACAACAACCACTCCGAAACCAACAACTTCAGGTTCGGCTGGAAACACCCAAAAGCCCGCTTCTACTCCTACGCCTAGTCCATCAGGACAATAGATATTTTTTGCAGGGATATTTATTTATCCCTGCAATGTATATTGGTTGACCACTAGCTTCCCATAAAATTAAAATTTCTTCTTCAAAAATCCAACCTATATGATAAAGCGTTGTTATGAAAAATGATATTGAAGATGACATCAAATACAAATGGATAGATCATCCCTTAAAAGCAAACTGGAAAGTTTCTATCATTCTGATTATATTTCTTATTGTCTTATGTTCATCAATATATATAAGTTTTGATAGTATAACATTTCTAATTTTATCGATTATTTTCCTTTTTTGCTCTTTATCCTCTTTTTTTCTTCCTACTACTTACATAATTAATGAAGAGCAAATCATAGTCAAATTTATGTTTCGTAACCAAACGAGAAAATGGGATTCATTTAAGAGATGCTATCCAGATAAAAACGGTGTTTTTTTAAGCCCTTTTTTACATAAAACAAGGTTAGAAAATTTTCGGGGCTTATATATTAGGTTAAGGGAAAATCGCGAAGAAGTGCTTGACTTCATCAAACAAAAAATTGATAAATCACAGATGGAGGCGACTAATCAATGAGATGGTGGGAACATGGATTAGGAAATGAAGAGATACTTCCAGAAGATATTGATCCTAAAGAAGCAGAGGAAATATTAAAAAAATTTGCATTGGAAATTGTAAGGAGAAGGCTTACTGTTCCAACCATCTTTGCCCTTGAATCAAGTATTCCTATAAATTTTATCAGTAGTCAAGCAATGATAGCACTTGAGCCATTTATTCGCACCATCTTTGATCTGCCAAATTATCGCAAATTTGCCCTGCTTATGGAAAGCGATGATAATGTAAAAAAGTTGATAACAATGATAGAGATTGCCAACCATGAACAGAAAACATCCAAGAAAAAGACTAAAAATAAATAGCAATGAATTAGCAAAATTAGTTATGTTGGCAATTATAATGATTCCGCCGATAATCTTTTTTCCACAGGCTTATGGCGGTTCTGAATTACCAAAACTTGCATTTTTACATATCTTGATATTTATAGTATTAGTTATTTTTCTTTTGACAAAGCGCACAATTACCTTTTCTATGCCTTTTATTCCTATATTGGCAATTTTTTTACTGCTATTTTGGCAACATTGTTTTCTATCTTGCCTTTTATCAGTCTAATAGGTACTTATCAGCGATATAACGGTCTTATTCAGGTTGCCGATATGGTTATTATTTGCTTTCTTTCCGCAAGTATCTTCAATTTTTCAGACATACGAAAGATATTTGCAATAGCGACTTTATCTGGTTTGATCCTTTCAATTTACGGCATATTACAACATTTTGGCTTTGATTTTTTGAGATGGAATATTAGCGAATCAGCAGGGAATATCGCTCTAAAATACCGTAGTTTTGCGACATTATCAAGCCCTTCTTTCCTTGGGCTATATCTTGCAATGATTACACCTTTGACTCTTTCTGGCTCTATTGATTCAAAAAAAAATTTAAAGCCTTTTTGGTATATATCACTTGCCTCAATTATAATTTGCTTAATATTTACATATAGTCGCGCCTCATGGATTGGGGCTTCTGTTGGAACAATTGTTTACTTGGCTTTTTCTATGTCTAAAAAGGAATGGATAAAGAATGGTAAATGGACTCTGCTAATTTTAGTTATTTCAGTTATTATTGGCTTTTTATTATCATCTATTGGTGATCATCCATCTGCTATTAGTCGTGCTATTTCAATTACAGACAGCGAAGTTGGTTCGACACAGATAAGATTTAAGCTCTGGCATAGTGCTTTGACTATGACTGCTAAAAGACCTATAGCAGGCTGGGGGCTTGGAACTTTTCGCTATGTGATGGCTAGATATGCACCTGCGGGAATGACCGATCTTGAAAGGCAAAATATATCTGCACATAACGACTTTCTGGATAGGGTTTCACAAACAGGACTGCTAGGCATTTTGGCTTATCTTGGTCTAATCGTCATGATAGCTATGGTTATAAGGGAAGCTTTAGCGAATAATGATGAGCAAAATATCATATTTGCTATTATGGGCAGTTTAATTGTATATTTTATCGCTTTACAGTTTGGATTTAGTTCTCTTACACCGATGGCTTTATGGTGGATATTAATTGGCTGTTTGATTGGTTTATCTAAAAAATCTTCCCTATCAAATTCTGAAAAACCATTAAGATCAAACATAATTATAACATCTCTTTTTGCATTAGTTTGGTTTTTCTTAGCTGTATGGACGTTTTCATGGTTAATAGCTGATATTCATTTTGGCAATGCTAGAATTGCCTTTAACGAGGGCTATAAATTAAAAGCCATTGAAAATGCCAAAAAGGCTATAAAATGGAATCCAAAACAAGATTTTTATCTCTCTTGGTTAGGACAAGCCTACCATGAGCAAGATAAAAGTGCATTTGATATTTGTTCCAAAACAATTCATATAAACCCTATTAATCCTGCAAATAGAGCATTGATGGCAAGGGCTTATCAGATAGCTGGACAGGATAACTTTGCACTGAAAGAATGGCAGACAGCTATTGAGCTAGACCCGCATTGGACGCAAGCCTACAATGAGTTAGGGCTTGCATATCAAAGACTGGGAGATACTGATTCGGCAATCAGCTCATATCTAAATGCTGTAAGTATTGACTCTGATAATGCTTCTGCATATAATAATCTAGGCAATGCGTATTTGGATAAAGGAAAAATAGATGATGCAATTATAGCCTATAGGCGTGCATTGGTGCGGAATACAGGATGGGAAACCGCGATTCGTAATTTAAATAAGGCGCTGGAAATTAAGGAAAAATACAGGAAATAAAAAAGCAAACGTTGTATTATAAAACGGTTCTATGCTATATTGATATATAGCGGAAAATAAACACAGTATTTTGGAGGGATTTGGATAACAGATGGAACTAAATTCTATATTAGCGACTGACTGCGGAAGCACAACTACCAAAGCAATTCTTATAGAAAGGCGCAATGACGAATATAGGTTGATTGCAAGAGGCGAAGCGCCAACAACCGTAGAAGCACCTGTTGAGGATGTAACAGGCGGAGTAATCAATGCAATTACCGAAGTTGAAGAACTTACTGGTAGAAAAATACTAGATGAGAATCGAATCATAAAGCCCTATAAAGATAATGAAGGCGTTGATATTTATATTTCCACCAGTAGTGCAGGCGGAGGCTTGCAAATGATGGTTGCGGGAGTCGTTCGGAATATGACCGCCGAAAGTGCAGAAAGAGCGGCACTTGGTGCAGGGGCAATCGTTATGGATGTCATCGCTAGTAATGATGGAAGGATGATCCATGAGCAAGTTGATCGCATAAGGCAACTAAGACCCGATATGATATTGCTGTCTGGTGGCATAGATGGCGGAACAGTATCACATATAGCGGAGCTATCAGAGATTATAAGAGCAGCTGATCCAAGACCAAGATTAGGCATTACATATCAATTGCCTGTCATATATGCTGGAAATAAAGATGCAAGAGATATTGTTAAGGATACTTTGTCAGAAAAAACTGCCCTTGATATTGTAGATAATATCCGTCCTGTTCTTGAGCGAGAAAACCTTATGCCTGCAAGATTGAAGATACAGGAGTTGTTTTTATATCATGTTATGTCCCATGCGCCCGGCTATAAGGCTTTGATGACATGGACAGATGCCCCAATTATGCCAACTCCTGGTGCTGTTGGTGCAATGATGCAGACTGTTGCAGAAGAAGAAAATATGCAAGTCGTTGGCGTTGATATAGGTGGGGCAACAACTGATGTTTTTTCTGTTTTTGGAGATGTCTTTAACAGAACAGTCAGTGCAAATCTTGGGATGAGCTACAGCATAGCCAATGTTTTTGCAGAGGCAGGATTGGAAAATATAACAAGATGGCTACCATTCCAGATTGACGAAAAGGAATTAAGAAACAGAATAAAGAATAAGATGATACGACCAACCACAATTCCTCAAACTCTACAGGAATTGATAATTGAGCAGGCGGTTGCAAGAGAAGCATTGAGATTAGCTTTTGAGCAACATAAATCACTAGCAGTTGGTCTTAAAGGTGTTCAACAACAGAGGACGATCTCTGATGCTTTTTCACAGACACAGACAGGCAAAACGCTTGTGGATATGATGTCGCTTGATATGATTATCGGTAGCGGAGGTGTTCTTTCCCATGCGCCAAGAAGAAGTCAATCAGCAATGATGATGATTGACGCATTTATGCCCGAAGGCATAACAAGGCTTGCAGTAGATAGTATATTTATGATGCCCCAACTTGGTGTTCTTGCACAAGTCAACAAAGAAGCATCAATGCAGGTTTTCAAGAGAGACTGTCTAATAAACTTGGGAACTTGTATTGCACCTGTTGGAAAATCAAACGAAGGCAAACCTTGCATGGAAATTGAAATTATAAAGAATGATAATTCTAATATAAGAAAAGAAATTAAATTTGGTGAAATCATTGTTATTCCATTGCCAGACGGGGAAAGAGCAAAAGCGAGCATTAGTCCAAAGTCGGGCTTTGATGTTGGTGCAGGAAATGGTAAAAGATTGGAGACTGAAATTATAGGTGGAGTAGTCGGTATAATAATTGATACCAGAGGCAGACCATTACAGTTGCCTCAGGATTCTACAAAAAGAATGACCAAATTGCAGGAATGGGCAGAGGCAATGAATATTTATCCGATGTGATATGAAAAGGAAATAACGGGCAAGTATTGATGAATGAGTAAGGTGTGAAGCATAATGAGTTTTACTTCATCATATTTTTCCTTTCACATTTTACGATTTTTTTTATCGTCAAGATTTACTCAATCAGCATTCTATAAATAATTAATTCGGTTGACCATTATAATCCAATCAAAATAAGGAGGAAAATGCAGGCAACTGCATAACAAAACTATGGAGAAGGTAAAAATCGGTTACGTTGGTTGTGGATTCATGGCACAAAAGGTTCATATACCAAATTTTGTCAGTATCCCAGAATGTGAATTAATTGCTCTTGCAGAAGTGCGTCAAGAATTAGGTCGTAAGGTTCAGGCAAGGTATGGGATTCAAAAACTATATAAAGATCATAGTGAATTAGCAAACGATCCAGAAATTGAGGCTGTTGCTGTTTCTGCAGATTTTGCATTGCAAGGAGAAATAGCAAAAGATTTACTTCGCGCAGGCAAGCATGTCTTTATGGAAAAGCCTATGGCTGTATCAATAGAACAAGCACAAGCTATTGTATCCGCAGGGAAAGAATCAGGTAAAAAGCTGATGGTTGGATATATGAAACGCTATGATGCAGGAAACGAGATCGTCAAATCCACGATTGAGCAATTTAAGAAGACTGGCGAACTTGGTAATATTACCTTTGCAAGAAATCATGGCTTTTGCGGAGATTGGGTTGCTAATCTTGATACGCCAATGGATTCAACCGATGAGCAAAAGCCAAGCGCACCGATGAAAGTTCCAGAATGGCTACCAAAGGAATGGATCGGGGCATATCTTGGCTATTTACAGCAATACACTCATAATATCAACCTTATGAGATGGTTTCTTGATGCGGGTGATGATGTTAAAGTCAAAGTTGTTGATCTTGATGAAAATGGTTATACTGGTGTTGTAATATTTGATATGGCTGGTGTTAGGGTTACGCTGGAAACTGGTGGAATATCCCATTATCGCTGGGATGAACATTCACAGATATATTTTCAACATGGCTGGGTGCATACATGGGCGCCTCCGCTTTTGCTCAAAAATACTCCTGCTGATGTTGAGATTTATCGTGCAGGAAATGTTCAAGAATTTGAAAGACCAGTTCCAAAACCAAGATGGACTTGGTCATATCGCCGTGAGGCTGAATACTTTGTAACAAATATGCGAAATGATGAGCCTTTTCGATCATCTGGTGAAGATACACTTACGGATGTTAGACTGTTTGAGGAAATATTCAAAATATTTGTTGAACAACACAAAAAATAAGAGGAAATATAATGAAATCAAATAAACTTAGGCAACTATTAAATGAAGGAAAACCAACACTAGGCACTCATGTTATTTGTCCTTGGGCGGGGACTATTGAGCTTATAGGAAATACTGGCGTATTTGATTATATAGAATATGTCGGAGAATATGCTCCGTTCAGTCTTGAGCAAATGGATAACTTTGGACGCACAATCGAGCTATTTCCCAATATGTCATCTATGATGAAAGTTGAAGAACAGACACGAGGCTTTATTGCACAAAGGGCGATAGATTCTGGTATACAAAATGTGCTTTTTACCGATATACGTTCTGCAGAAGATGCAAGAGAATGTGTTCGCCTTGTTCGTTCTGAAACTCCAGAATCAAAGGGAATTCATGGGGCTGCGATGAGACGGTCTGTTGGATATGTTCTTGAAGCTGGATCGCCAAATTGGGCGAAAGCACTAGACGAAACAGTCATTGCCCTTATGATTGAAAAAAAAGGCGCAATAGAAGAATTAGACGAAATTTTGGCAGTAGAAGGCGTTGATATGGTGCAATTTGGTCCCACTGATTATTCTATTAGTATTGGGAAACTCGGTGGTGGCGGGTCTGATGAAGTTCAGTCAGCACATATTAAGATGATCAAACGTTCATTAGAAGTTGGTGTTCATCCAAGAGTCGAGCTGGGCAGTTTCGATCAGGCAAAACGATTTCTTGATATGGGAGTCAGACATTTTTGCGTTGGTTGGGACGTTAGAGTTATATTTGATTGGTGCAAACAACAGGGCAAAATAATCGAAGAACTGGGTATTAGAAATTAACCGAGAGGAATTGCTAAACTGACAGAAATTTATATACTCGATCTGATAGGCACTTTTGCTTTTGCGGTCTATGGCGCGCATGTCGCTATAGAAAAGGAATTTGATATATTTGGCATTTTCGTAGCCACTTTCTTAACTGCATTTGGGGGAGGAACAATCAGAGAGATTATACTCAATAACATACCTTTCTATTTCTACGATAATAATTATATACTTGTATGTTTGGCAGGATATATATTTTCAATCGCTGTTTATAGGATTTTTAACAAAATTAACAAATATATAATTATTGTTGACGCAATTGGCTTATCGACATTTGCATTTATAGGCGCAGAAAAAGCCAATGAAATAGGTCTTGGTTTTTTTGCCATTGTTTTTCTTGCAACTGTAACAGCAGTAGGAGGGGGATTGCTTAGAGATATTGCAATAAGGGAAGTTCCACAGATATTTCATAGCGATTTTTATGCTTCACCAGCGATATTTCTGGGGATTTCCTTCGCCTTATTGCGTAAATATATGGACAATCTCATATTAGTTTATTGTCTTATATTCTTAACCTTCATATTGAGATTATGCGCTATATATTTTAGGTTTAGCCTACCACGACCATGGCGAAAAAAAGCAGATTAGTATAGTTTTTTTTAGCTATATACAAACTTCTTTTCCTGTTCTTCCAGATTCGTATATGGCATTTACGATCTCAACCGCATGTTTTGCGCTTTCTATTGTTATTATTGTATCTCTGTCTTCATGTATAGCCTGAACAATGTCCTCAATAATGCCAATATGCCCTGAAGAACCGACAGCCATCGGATCAGATGCGGTAGTTTCGCCACGTTTTTCGCTTGGTCCATAAAGACTTAGCATTTCTGCCTCTTCTTCTTTTTCTCTTTCACCAAGAATTTTCCAAGTTTTTAGTTGATCTTCGTCTTTGGCTATTGTGCCTTTATCACCATAGATTAATATCTGCTGAGAAAGCCCCGGATAAACACAGGTTGACGTCAATAAAGTTCCTAATGCCCCATTTTGGAATTTTAAAATAGCAACTGTATTATCTTCAGCACTTATATCATGCGCAAAAACTCCAAAAGAACCGAATACAGACTTTACTTTCCCACCAAACCATTGCAGAAGGTCAACGGAATGAACTCCCTGATTCATTAGTGAACCTCCACCGTCCTTATCCCAAGTTCCTTTCCATGAGCCATGAGGTCCTTCATAATAGCTTTGCGCTCTATACCAAGGCAAAGAACAATGGACACCAATTAGCTTTCCAAGACGACCTTTGTCAATGGCATCTTTTATCCTTTTATTTAACGGAGTTGTTCTGGACTGGAAGATTCCACTCATCTTTACGCCAGCTTTTTTTCCTTCTTCAATGAGCATATTAATCTTGTCAACGCTTATATCAACGGGTTTCTCTACAATAACATGCTTTCCCGCCCTAACTGCCTGAATAGCCATATCAACATGCAAATAACTTGGTGAACAAACATTTATAACTTCAACTTCTTTGTCATTTACCATGTCATCGTAATTCTTATAAGTTTTTACCTTATATTTTTCGTTTGTTTTGTTCAATCGATCATCATCAACATCACAAATGGCGATCAATTTTGCACCTTTAGATTTGCTAATTGCATCAACATGATAAGCACCCATTCCCAGACCAACAACACCAAAGCCTATTTCTCTTTTCTGTTCCATTACTTAATATAACCTCCAAAATTATGATATTTGATTTTATTTAGTTAGACAATCACTTACGGCGTTTTGCAAACTCAGTCATTGTATTTGCATAGCTAATGGGAACGCCTGTGTCAAATCGCTCACCATCAGTTTCATATACATAAAATATACCTCGTTGCTTTCTTGCCATTTCCAAAGCACTTGTTAGCTGAATTTCTCCTCTTTCTGTCATATTATTATCAATATGGTATTTTATATAATCAAAAATATCGGGCATAAGTATATATTGCCCAAAAAAACAAAGATATTCACCCAAAGGGATCGCATCCGTCTGCAAATATCTTTCTGCATATTCTAAGGTCGGTTTTTCCTTTATCTCAATAGCTTCATACACTCTTGGAGTATCAGGCATTTGTTTGCCACCCACCGTGCCGTATAAATGCAGCATATCTTCTGATGTTCTCATAACAGCACTGACGTTTTCATTTAGCTTTTGGAATATGTCTATTATTTGTTTTGCACATCTGACATTTGTATTAGACATATATACATGATCGCCTAGCATTAAGAGAAATGGCTCATCAGCAACCCAATCCCTCGCACAATATACCGCATGACCAAATCCAGCTTGCTCTTTTTGGATAACATAAGAGAGATGATTTGAAATCTCTACCAGACGTTTTGATTCATTTACAGCCCAAGGTAATTCCGATAGCTTCTTTTCAAAGCCAGAAACTGGCGGTTCATGAAAGTATTTCTGGAAAGTCTGTATTTCGTCTTCTCTTAATATGACGCAAACTTCTTCTATTCCAGAATTTAATGCCTCTTCGATAATGATCTGAATTATAGGTTTAATCATTCCATCACGGTCAATAATGGGAAAAAACTCTTTCTTAATGATTTTAGAAGCAGGATAAAGCCTTGTGCCATAACCAGCAGCAGGGATCACTGCTTTCCTAACTTTATTCATTTAAAATACCTCATCTTTGAATATTTTATATCATTTTTCAAAAATTATTGTGCATTAGCACTAGCAAAAATATTGCCAGTGGCACAGATTTTCAGGTCTATTAATGCACATAAAATATGGAAATTGGTATTATTTAACGTGAGTTCGATATAAAAAATTGTATTTACCACCAAGACACAAAGGCACAAAGCAAGAAATAAGATTGAAGCTTTTTAACACTGTAAGAAAGGAATAGGCCGCTAATTTCGCTGACTGCGTAACGCTGATTATCTCTGATTTTTTAAACAGATGAAATCAGAGGATAGACTATTGAAAATAAATGGTTTTCTTGTAAAAATACAATGTTAAAGATTTAATCTTTAATCCCTTTTGCTACTTTGCTTTTTAGTGTCTTTGTGGTTCATTCTTATATCGAACTGACGTTATTTAATACAAAGCTTCAATAATGGTCAACAAGATTAGTTTTTGTTATGTTAGTTTTTTTTCATTGTTGTATAGGAAATTATATTTTTTGTATTAATCAGGGAAAAACCTTCACTTCATTTAGGATGACATTTTACTGTCATTTTGAGCGAAGCGAAAAATCTCTTTTATTTAGATTCTGTCTTTATCGGCATTATTGTAACCGTAACGGGATTTCTTATTTTTTCTGCAGTCGAAGTAACAAGCTTTGCAAATTCACCAGCGTCTTTTATGCCCGATTCTTCATTTTCCCATGCAGATAAAAACCAGTAAGTAATATCATTATCGGTAGTTGGATTAAGGACTATCAGATTTGATTCGCCAGATTCTTGAAATGTATCTAGGTTTTCGGGAGAATATATCATCCCCATTCCCAAAGGCTTATCAAATTCATACATAAAGCCCTTCTTTTCATCCTTTATAATATCGGTCTTTACTTTTGCTAGACCACTAGCTATCTTTATAGGTTTGTTTGCGCCAGTGATCTTAATGTTAGAAACACACCATCTCTGTCCCGCAAAGATGGAATATGTGGCAGTAACTCTAAGCATATCATCACCCAAAGCCCATTTATCATATATGACTTGGGCGGTTGCTCGAATAGGTCCATCAGAAACAACCCTTGTATATCTCATTACATCGTTACTTGGTTTGATCAATTTGCCATCATGCCACAGACCAAACCCTCCACATCCAACAGAGTTTTTTCCATCAAAGATGAGTTTTGCAGAAGAAGGCTGATTAAATGCAATTTTATCGAGAGATAATTCAGGTTTTTGCTTTGCAAAGACACTTATTGAATTACGTTGATCAGGATATAGCCTATATCCAATAATCTCTGATTCCCAACCAATGCCCTCGTATTCTGGATGTATTGCAGAACGAGTGCGCTTCTTATGTCCAAGCGTAACAGAGCGATTTTCAGGTGATTCTGGTGAATAACGCATGATGATCCTTTTCTTTTCCTTTGGTTCAAGGCTAATGATCATTGCGATTTCATCACCTTCGCCATCATTATTCATATCATCAACCTGAGAAGGTATTTCCTGATTGGTATCCGCTTGTATTACTATAAATGTATCTTTGGAAAAATTTGGCGCCATTTCTTTTAAGTCAGAAACTCTCAAAACGATAAACTCATCCATGCGCTTTTCGGATAGCGTGTTTTCAACGACCATCTCTATTTTAGGAATGTCCTTTTTTCTTCCGCCGGGCAGACCGCATCCATAAAAGGATAATATGAGAATAAATATGGCTATATATATCAGCCATTTTCCTTTTTTGTGCATTATTTCTCCTTATTTTCATTTAGCAAGTTAAGAACCTCTGGATTGACAAGCGATCTAGGTTGTCCGCCTTTGAGAACGGCAACTACAGCGCGTGTTGTTTCTAATGATAAAAGTTTGTTTGAATCTTCAGAATAAAAGGCGGAATGTGGAGTTATAATAAAGTTATCTAGTTTGAATAAAGGATTATCAGGTGAAGGCGGTTCTTGTTCAAGGACATCAACGCCTGCTCCTGCGATTAGACCTGCCTTCAAAGCGCCGTATAATGCAGATTCATCAATAATTGCACCTCTGGCAGTGTTTATCAAAAATGCGCTTTTTTTCATCTTTTTAAGATGATCTTTATCGATCATATGATATGTTTCTTCATTCAAAGGAGTATGGATAGATACAAAATCGGATGTTTGAAGGAGAAAATCCAGATCAACAAGAGCAACATCAAGATCAGTATGAGAAATATATGGATCATAAGCCTGAACCTTGAAACCAAGCCCCAAAGCCTTCTTTGCAGTTACAGAACCAATCCTACCAAGTCCAATAATACCTAAAATTTGACCACTTTGCTTATAAATTGGCGAACCAATGCGATGGTCCCATAGCCCGTTTTTTATACTATTATTTAGTAAAACTATCTTTCTTGATAGTGCCATAATGAGAGCAATTGCCTGTGAGGAAACCTCATCAATACAATAATCAGGAACATTGGCAACCATAATTCCATATTCGGTTGCAGATTTAACATCAACATTATCATATCCGACACCAAATCTTGCTATTATTCGACATTTTTTAAGGCTTTTAATGACTTTTCTTGTTATCTTAGCATGTTGAACTAATAAACCATCAGCATCTTTACATATAGCTATCGTCTCATTTTCGTTTTTACATTCAGCTACGATTAGCTCTGCACCAATTTCATCGAGTTCCGATTTTTCTGCGCTTACTGTTGGGTGATACGAATCCGTATAAACAACTTTGAAATTTTTATTTGACATCTAATACTCTTTCTTATCTTTATCTATACGATAATTAATTCTAATATCTGCACTTTCTCTTTGTTTTTTTAAATCAGCTTGAAGGTCAGCTTCCACTTTCTTTTGACGAAGCTGAGAAATGATCTGATCTCTAACTTCAGCGAAAGTTGCTTGCCTAGCTGCCCTTCTATCATCAAGTCTGATTATAATATAACTATCAGGCATCTCTATGACTTTACTAATTTCATTGATATTCATTTTATTAATTGCTTCTTGAATGTTGAAGCTAAATTCGTTCATATTTACATAATTAGCCTTTTTATTACTTGCATATTTAGAAAAACTCTCGCCATTTTCTATGTCTCTTAATGCTTCTTCTGCCTTTTGCTTAATAATTGCTTTCTCAGCTTCATCGGAGTCTGGATCAAATGGAAATAAAATCTGATCGATAAGAACTGACTCAGGTATTATAAAATTCGCCTTATTTTGCTCAAAATAATTGGTTGCTTCACCTTCAAGATCAGAATCTCTGATAAATTGACCAAATTTTCGATCTATCATTTTTTTTATCATTATGTTTTCACTAATTTTTGCTTTTAGATCATCTAAACTCATACCAATCTGATTCAAAGCCTCTATTAATTCCTCTGATGATTTAAATTTCGAGGATATGCGAGAAAACTCAGCGGAGAGTTCTTCATCTCTTACAAATATCCCTCGTCTTCTTGCTTCCTGAAGCTTCAATTTATGATCGATGAGATTCTGAATAGCATCACTTATATTTTTTGGACGCATGGATTCATCAATCCATATAGCGTTTATCTCGTCTTCAGCCATACTTAGAGTTATAGGTTCAGTATTAACAACAGCAACAACACTGTCAACAACCTTGGATAAAGCAACGCTATTCAAAAAAAGTAAAAAAGTTATTAATGATACTATTATTTTCATTTTGGATGATAAAGAAGGATTTAAGAACAGAGAGATTGTGTTTAATCTCTCTGTATTTGACCTTATCATTTTGCTTGTTGTCCCAATTCTTCTTGATTTTCAGGAGCAACTTGACCGGGCGTTTTTATTTGCTTGTTTTGAAGGCTTATAATATATGCTTTATCAATCTTGTCAGCAGGATGATTAGGTGTTGACAGAGGATTGACAAAATTAGTTATTAGCTTATTATATGCTTCTATTGCCTTTGCATAATTGCTTTGTGATTCATAAAGCTGTCCAACTTGGAATTGAGCATTTTTTCGTGCATTATACTCATAGTTAATATTATCAGCAATTTTTTGATATGTTTCAATAGCACTCTTAAAGTCTTTGAGTTTTGTTCTGTATATTTCAGCCAAGAACCCTTCAGCCTCAACTGCGTATTTGCTTTCAGGATATTGAGCAAGGAATTTGCGAAGATTAGCGATTGCTTTCTGGTCATTCCCTTTTCTTTCATAGGATGATGACAACATAATCTTTGCTTCCTCAATAAAATCACTGCTAGGATAAGTATTTATTAATTTATCAAATCCAGCTATAGCTTCATCAAATTTATCTTGATCAAAATATGCTGCTGATATATTAAATTGCGCCCTATCGGCAGAATCAGAGCTTGGATATTTTTGAATAACCTGCTTTAGTATCTCTATACCAGTATCAAAATCCTTATTATTAATACTGGCGATGCCCCTGTAAGTTTCTGCGTCATCGACAAGATCACTTTTTGGGAAACGATTTTCGAATTCCTGAAACTCCAACATAGCCTCATTCCATTTACCAAGCGAATATCTGCTCATTGCGGTATTAAACAAAGCTTTTTCTGCAAGAACATTATTTGGATAATCTGATATAAGCCTACCAAATTCGGCTATGGCAGATATATATTCACCTTTATCAAAATGCCCCATTCCAATTGTATATACAGCCTGTGGGACATATTCGCTATCTGGATAATCCCTAATCAATCTTCTATACAAGATCATGGCTTCTTCTTCCGATGGTTCTATCTTTGAAGCAAGCCTGTATATCGCATCATCAGCCCATCTACTATCAGGATAACCATCAAAAACTTTTCTGTATAAAGCAGAAAGCTCATTAAGTTTTTTAGGGTCATTAGTATCCCATGAGGCAGATGCTTCTTCTGCCTTATTAAAGGCTTTTTGAGCATTTATATAGTAATTCCCGCCATTATCTCGTCGAGTAAACGCAAATACTATCAGTAATATTAAAAGAACAACTATCACTGCATCAATGATTAGGTATAGTTTTCTCAAGTTGGTCACCTCAGATTCTTAATTTCTACATCAACAATCCCGCTTCTTAATATTCTATTAAAGTAACCGAATTCTAACATAATAAAAATTGATTGTCAAGGTTTTTGAGATAAAACAACACAATCAAACGATTTATACATTTTCATATGAATATGTAAATTGTCAAAAAAAATTCTCTTGATCTCAGAATAAAAATATTTTAATCTCAATATATAAATTGAAAATACTTTTTAAAAATCATATGGTCTTCATGACGAAAGGAGGAGTTTTTGAAAAAAATATTATTATATTTGTTTTTAATAGTATTTATTATGTTATTTACATCAAGTTTAACCTTTCCAGCACAAAAACTCAAAGTTGGTTTTATTCAAGGAGGAGGAGTAGATGCTCCCCTTGCAGAACAGGGCTTTAAGAATGCTGGAATTGAATACGAAACTATTGAAAAAGACAACTATGTATTACAATGGCTACTGAAATATGATGTTATAGCAATAGGCGTTGTAGCTTATGACCAAAACGAGGACCTGAAAGCAAATTACAAGATAGTCAATGAATACGTAAAAGCAGGAGGTTATCTTGTAACAGCAGATTATCAACAAGATGGGACTTGGAAGGAAGATTATCTACCGCAACCGATTAAGCTAGTTGACGATGATATTCCAGATAATACACCTGTTAAGATTATAGATCATCCTATATGGAACACCCCAAATAAAATCACAAAAGAGCATTTCCAAAATTGGGGAGCAGATGATTTTGCTGCTGATGTTGCAAAAGAGGTAAAAGGGGCATGGAAAGCAGTTCTTATCGGTAATGATTTTCCAATTGTATCAGTAGCACAATCAGCAAGCGGAGTAGTTGTTTTTAGTTCTTTACAAGTACTTCAAGCATTAGGAAGATCAGGAAATATGAAAATTGCAGAAGTATTACAGAATTTACTGTTTTGGAGAGTGCCTTTATCTGTTAGCCCAAAGGACAAAGCATCAACAACATGGGCAAAGCTAAAAAATAGTAATTTATAATAAACCCTATAAATAAAGCAAGCTTTTCTTTGCTTGCTTTAACTTATCACATTTCAGAATATATAAGCCTCAAAAAATTTATATTCAAAAATCATTTTTTCTGAACGAGTAAATTCAAGATTGATTCCCAAATCCATTATAAATATGCTAGGCATTTTGCCTATCTCAACGGCAATATTTTGACCTTGCTTATCATGAATGATTGTCAGATTGACTTTTTTATTCGGCTTGGTATCTGTAACTAAGCGAATGAACTCATAGGTACTCAAGCAAAATTAATTTCATATTCAGTTCTTTATCCGCTAATGACCGTCTCAATGTATTCCACTAGATACGACTAAGTGGTTTACTCTCTAAGTATAATACGTTTTATAAATTGGAAAAATCAATGTAGCGGAAAGCTTCAGCTTTCCACAATAATGATTATCATTTAGCGAGTAATCCACTAATATTATCAAAAGAATCTTTCAGGATCACAGGGATGAATTCCTCTTACAAGTTATGATATATCATTTTCATCGATAAATGAAGGTGATTTTTGTGTTGATTTTATAAATGATATTTTTTAGAATATCAATGTTTTAGTTTATGAATAGGCAATGAGGTTGTCAAATCTCAATTATTAAGATTGGTGAGATTATTAAAAACAGGTTTGTAGATAGATTTAGACATCCTTACACCATTCAGAAGGTATTATCTCAGTTAAACAATTAAGGAATGATGACTATGGGACAGCAAACACAACGAAATAGTAACTCTGCATCGGAAGGGCGCGCCAGGTCGGACAACAAAGGGTCTGAATCGCAGACAAAAATACCGCCATTCAAGGCTTGGATATTGTTTGTGATCATTTTGCTTGTAAACTTCCTGCTGGGGAGATTGCTGATACCAGACGTAGAAACACCGGTCGCGGTGCCTTATACCTTGTTCAAGGAGGAAGTCTCGAAGTATAACGTGAAGATGATCTACAGCCATGGCGAGATCATCATAGGGCGCTTCAAAACATCGGTTCCCTACCCATCGTCCGAAGAGAATACAGCGCCCAAAGATGAGCCCCCAATCATGAGCAATCAAGTAAGTTTTTTCAAGACCATACTGCCCTCCTTCATAGACCCAGGTTTAGAAGCATTTCTGATTGAATACGGGGTTGAGATCAGCGCCAAACCGATCCATGAAGAACGCAATCCCTTGGTGACGCTTCTCTATTCCTTCGGCCCGGGTCTACTCGTTATCGGCTTCTATATCTGGCTATTCCTGCGATCTGCCCGGCAGGGCGATGGCTTCGGAGGCGGTGTCATGGGTATAGGTAAAAGCAAGGCGCGCCGTTACGATCAGGAAAAGGATGCGAAAGTAACATTCAATGACGTCGCCGGAATCAACGAAGCCAAGAACGAGTTGGTTGAAATCGTGGATTTCCTAAAGGACCCCAAGAAATATACCCGTCTGGGTGGAACTGCTCCCAGAGGTGTACTGCTTGTGGGTGCGCCTGGCACTGGAAAGACCCTTCTGGCGAAGGCGGTTGCCGGGGAAGCAGGGGTGTCTTTTTATTCGATGAGCGCTTCAGAATTCGTGGAGATGATCGTGGGGGTGGGGGCGGCAAGGGTGCGTGACCTCTTCAAGCAGGCACGTGAAAATGCTCCGGCAATCATCTTCATTGATGAGTTGGACGCCATTGGTCGCGCGCGTGGGCAGGTGTCGATCGGTGGATCGAGCGAGCAGGAGCAGACCTTAAACCAGATTCTGACCGAGATGGATGGCTTCTCAGGTCAGGAGGGCGTCATCGTGTTAGCAGCAACCAATCAGCCGGAGGTGCTTGACAAAGCGCTTCTGAGACCCGGTCGCTTTGATCGGCATGTGGTAGTTAACCTCCCAGACAATACCGGGCGTAAGGCGATCCTCGAAGTCCACACCCGCAATGTACCGCTTGCGAGTGACGCAAGTCTTGAGGAGATCGCCGCTGCAACACCTGGGTTCTCTGGGGCAGACCTGAAGAATCTGGTCAATGAGGCGGCACTGATGGCGGCCCAGCGCAACCAAAACGAGGTTCGTTATAAAGACTTCCTTGACGCTTTTGAGAAGATCGTGCTTGGTCCAGAGCGCCCGCTTCTTTTAAGCCGTTCTGATAAGGAACGTATCGCCTATCACGAGGGTGGACATGCCATACTAGGCCTTGTAGTGCCTGGCGCCGACCCAGTGAAGCGGGTGACAATTACACCGCGTGGGCAAGCACTCGGCGTGACTTATTCCCAACCCAACAGCGATCGCTACAATTATCCTGAGGCCTATCTACGTGCAAGAATTATTGGAATGCTGGGAGGCCGCGCCGCCGAGGATGTTGTGTATGGCACCAAGACGACCGGGGCAGAGAACGATATCGAACAAGCTACCGGTTTGGCACGCCGGATGGTCACACGCTGGGGTATGAGCGAGAAACTCGGGTTGGTGCAACTCGCCCCCCGGGAGAACTCTTATCTTAACAGCGGGGGCGGTTATGTTAACGAGAAACCATTTAGCGAGGAGACTGCCAAGATCATCGATACCGAGGTGTTAAAGATTATCAGCGAAAGCTACGAAGAGGCTAAACGGCTCCTGGGTGCTTATCGAGAACAACTCGATGCGCTTGTCAAAGCCCTAATGGATCAAGAGACTCTTAACGAGCAGGATATCCTCAGTACCACGGGGCTCCCAACTGCGCCGGTATTAAAGACCGAGAAGCTGAACGTTCCAAATGCAGAGAGCTGATGGCATATACAAAGCCGGTGGGTGAAAAATGGACAGATTCCATCAGCCACGGCGAATTGCTCCGCTCAGGCTATGATCAAACTCTTCAGGTGGGGGGAAAACCTACGGTTGCTGTTCCCGTGGGTTCTGGACAAAGATCGGGCAGATAAGCTTTGTGGTCTCAGATTCCCTGACGGTTGGGGTTGCTGAAAACATAATATACTGACAAATTAATTGTTAGTGCGCAAAAGTGATGGGAAAGCCTCAATGTAGGTTGGGTCATGTTTTCTCATTTTGTCATGAACATTCTGGAGGATAATCATAACCCAAACAGGCATTTCAAAACAAAAAAATAATTTTGCTTTGGCACTTATGTTGATTTTCCTATTGAGCAGGAAGCTTTTATTTTATTATACTTTTTTTGTTCTATCTATCAAATGGAGTATTGCCAAGATGGGATGATGATATAATATTCTAGGACCAGCATATCGCATTATAGAACGGATTTTTTCTCGCATATCTGGCTTATAACAATGTATAGGGCATCTAGCACAAATAGGCTTATTTTCTTGAAATTTGCATTTATCAAGGCGATTTAGAGAATAATCCAACAATTCTTTACATATAGGGCATTTATCAATGTTGTTTTTGTGTTTGCCTTTGCAATAAATGCCTATCATCGCCTTGATAGTCTTTCTCTCTCTTTTTATTCTTGGATGTATATTAGACATAGTATACGCTATTTTAGAATATTTATATATCCATCACTTGTGCAAACGATTATCTCTGCCAAACCATCATTATCGATATCAGCGATTACTGGCGTATCGGATGTTGCTGGCAATTTTGCACGCCATAAGATATTGTTTGGTGCATCATTATCAAGTGCGATAATTTCATTTGTGCCAAGCGAATAGAGAAACTCATCACGTCCATCAGAGTCTATATCTGCACTGGTGAAGTGTCCGCTTCCACTTGTAAGCCCATCAATCCGCCATTGAATTTCGCCTGTTTTGCCATCATAGCAAGCGATATGACCGTCAAGATGAAAAAATGCAATTTCAGGGATACCATCTCCATCACAATCGCCAATTCCTTGAATCCCGCTTGCACCGACAGTATTCGGCAAAGGCTTTTCCCATAATATCTGCAAATCTTTCGTTATAACAGTCAATCCGCCCATAGCAAAAGACAATGATGCAAGCAAAAACTCATCTTTGCCATCACCATTGAAATCCGCAGGAATTGGATAAAAATACGATTGCCAGCGATGAAATATCTCTTCAACAACATGAATTGGCTTATGAATTGACTCACCCGTTTTTCCATCAAGCTGATAATATATATAGGCATAACTGCCATATATTTCCTGCAAGCCATCACCATCAGAATCATAGCAAACAAAGGCATTTGGATATGGCCATGCTCTATTGTTATCATCCATCCATGATTTTTTATGCCATCTTATTTCGCCTGTTCTACCATCAAGGCAAAGCATTTCTGGTTGTGTTGTGGGCATAATGGTTACAATAATGTCAAATCCTTCTGGACGAAACCTGCCAACTCTAAAAGTCTCAGTAAGTCTAGGTGCA
Source organism: uncultured bacterium (assembly GCA_964564735.1). Classification (GTDB taxonomy): domain Bacteria; phylum Poribacteria; class DTPJ01; order DTPJ01; family DTPJ01; genus CAZMCH01. The sequence goes on along the minus strand of CAZMCH010000027.1, from coordinate 9,253 downwards.
ATATCGGGCAATTCTGATTTCCAATATATTGATCCGTCGGAACACAGGGCATAAATAGTCGTATAGTTTTCGTTTCCTGCATCAGAGCAAATTATCTCTTTCTTGCCATCACCATCAAGATCGATAAGAGGAACAGGCGCATGATTGGCTTTCCATGTTACCCAGAAAGGTTGTGCATAGGCTTTGAATTTCCATAATGTTTCAATTTTTGATTCACTACTAAAATTAGGTCTGATTGCCTCTATAAACCCCCCGCCATTTTCAACGACTATCTCATTAAAACCATCTTTATCTATATCCGCAACGCTTGGCGTTGTTCTGAAACCTTTGGTTTGGTAATGCGATTGTAATTGTGCAGAAGCATTATCTATGTGAATTGCCCCTGATTCTGCAAAAAGCTCAACAAGAACGTTTGACGAAGAAGTTGCAATTATTTTTGGTGGTTTTTCTGAAGGGCTTGTAACTGTAAATTTGGCTTGATATTTATCGGATTCTATGCCTATTGCATGAAGTTCTTTCCCTATAGAAACGAAAAACTCATCGAATCCATCATCATCGACATCATTTGTGATTATAGTTGAATGATGGACAGGCCCTCGTGAACTTGCGCTGTTTGATGTAATAGGAAATCTATATGGCTTCATGCAAAAATTGCCTTTTGTTTGGCTTTCCCATCTTTGAATTAGTCCATTATTTGTATAAGACATAACAAACAGGTTGGAATCCCGATCAACAGTCTTATCAAGTGCTTCACTAAGGAAAAGCTCATAATATCCATCAGAATCAATATCAGCAACTGCCCAGAGATAGCGATCAATTATGTCGTTCTTGACTTCGCCTGTCATAACATCAAATATTACAACATGCCATTGGCGATCATCTTTAAAGTGGCGTATGTTTACAGCAAGCTCAATTCTACCATCACCATCAAGATCACAAACCGCATTTGGCAAATTATTGAGTGCAAAATCAGTCGGAACAGCTACATCAGCTTCGTTTTTAAGATATTTATGCGACCATACAAGGCTTGCTCCTTTTGGACTATTTTGGATAAATTCAATATGCGGTGGTGTATCGGCTTGTATTACAAAATCTGGGTAACGGTCATGATCAATATCTATAACGTCCAGTTGACCATAATTCCTTCCAACATTCCATTCGACACTATTTTTTAGCTTTCCTGTAAGGGCATCATAAATAGCAAGATGATAATGCGTTAAGAGAATAACCTCATCCTGTCCGTCTAGGTCTGTATCTGCAATGGCAACCACTGGTGAATACATATCTTTTATTCTTTCAGTCTGCCAAACAAGACGTGGCTTGTCTGCGCCTTCATCATAGGCATACATTCTGCCAAAGTTTGCCTCAGCACCTATTGAAAAAGCATTATCAAATTCTACTCGTTGATAGCCCGAAACATTCGGAAGTAATTTTGCCAATCTTGAAGATGAATCATTGGGAAGATTGACAAGAGTGCCTTTACCATCAATATCAACCTGTGGTTGTTTTCTATCCCAATAAGACGCAGTTTCATGGAGATAGTTCTCACCAAATACTCCTTTTGGTATATCAATCGTCTGGCTTGTGCCTTTGGATGGCTTAATAACAAGATAATTACTCCAAAGCCCTAGATAATATCTCCAGATAACTTCTGGAGCTTTATCCATTTTACCTTTTAATAAGGTATGACCTGTCATTTGTGGATCGTGCCGTTCCATAGACCATTCGCCATAGTTATTTATATCTGTCATTTCTTGTTCCTTATCTGCAAATAAAGGCAAACACAAGCCCATCATAATCAAAAAAAACAATGTTTTTAGCATGAGTTTTTTGCTTCCTATATTGTAAAATAAATTAGCTTTCTACAAGCACATTATCATCGTATTCAGTCTCAAGACGTAACTTATGTTTGGCTTCTTCATTTACCATAAATTCAAGAAGCCTTATTAATTTTGGGTCTTTGGCATTGGCAAGCATATATTTATATAGTTTTACGGCATTTTCCTCACGCTTCATAGCAAATATAAGCGCATCCTGATAGACCATATCTTCTTTAAATTCCATATCTATCAGATAGTCGCTTATTTTTAGGTCAGTTACTTTTCCAGAAGGGCTTCCCTCAAGACTATCAAGGTCTAATTCTTCAAGAACCTTAACATGAGTAAGCTCCTCGTCAACAAATTCATCAAACATTGCCTTAACATTCGGCTTTTTTGCAAGTTTGCTCATTTTTTTATATAGCTCAACAGCCTCTTTTTCTTTTTCAATCGCAAAAACTAATATATCATCAAACGTTGTTCCCATAATCATTTCCTCAATTAATACAAGATTGCCTCTCTAGTGATTGACCAGATTAGTTTTTGCGCTTATCCCCCTCACCTAGCCTCTCCCAGATGGGAGAGGAACAATCCCTTCTCACTTTCAAGGGATAAGGAGGGTTAAGGCTAATAATTAATTTGGTTGACCACTAGTTTCCAATCTTAATCTGTAATCTTAGATCTCTAATGCCCACTTCCCAGAAACCGACCCATGAAATATAATAAAGCCATACCAATAATAAGTATTATTGTATTAAATCTCTTTTCGGAATGGTGTGTTTCTGGTATCAAATCAGAACCTGCAATATAGATTAATGACCCTGATGCAAGGGCAAGCAATGAACTAAGAAAGCCCTTTGATACATCGACAAATATCAATGCGGACACAATTGCCCCAAAAGGAGTAGCAAGAGCCACCAACATAGAAAACCAAAAAGTGCTTTTCTTTGTCATATTGTCGTGAAGTAAGATACCAGTAGTAATAATTCCCTCTGGTATCTCGTGAAGAATAACAGCGGTAGTTGTCAATAATCCTATCTGAAATCCTGCCTTAAATCCAACGGTTATAATGATCCCATCAATAAGTGAATGAAAAGTCAGACCAATTATTGACATTAGACTGAGATTTTTGGATTCGTGAGTGCATCCTGCATCAACATCGTGTCTAGGGTGCATTGATACAAGACTTTCTATGGCATAAAAGATCACAAATCCACCCAATACAAGAATATAAACCCCAACATTTCCTTCGTGATGATGACCTTCTTCGCCTTCGTGTGATTCTTCTGATACTGTTGGTTCTTCTATATGACCCATTTCAACTGCTTCAGGAATTAGATGTAGAAAAGCCAAAGCAAGCATTACACCAGCAGCGAAGCTTATCAGATGAACCGAATTATGTTTAGCCCATCTGTATCTATAAAAGACAAGCAAAGTGCCTAAAATTGTGCTGATTCCAGCTATCATGCTGTAAATAAATATATTTAAGAACATAAAAACGTCTCCTATATGCTAGTGGTTCACCAAATTAGTTTTTTAGGAATAGAACGCTGATGAAACGGATTAAGCAGATTGATGCGGATTTAATATTTAACTGATTTTATCCGCTTTAATCCGCCAAATCAGTTTAATCAGCGTTCTATAATATTTAATTTGGTCAAGCCTAGAATAATGCTTCATGCTCTATTTCACGACACTCATCTATTATTTTAATGGCTTTTTCTAATTGGGCTTTTTCGCCTTCCAAAATTAGCCAAACAGCACCCTCAGCACCAGCAATGCCTCCAGCAGAAATAAAGTAAGTCTTAACTCCAGCGAGTATGTCTAAAGCCTCAATTTCAGTAACAATTTCGCCTGTAACGGGCATAAGCGAAGGTGCGCCTCCGATAAACTCATCTGCTTCCCTTGATTTCATACTGAGTTCGTTTATATCACCAAAAACGCTCTTTTCCAGACCAACAGGCAAAACAAGATGAACCTTTCTTGACACAATCGCCCCTAATGCGCTTATAGTTCCCCCTAAAGGATGTCCAATAAGTATCCCACACATCTTTTGTTGATAGTTTATTGCATTACAGCCTTTTATATAAACATCGCCTTGCTTCATTTGTGCAGCGGAATCTACAACAGCAAGCCCCTCAACTAACTCACCATTTTTTAGGACAACATCAGGAACAGATTGATCAGAGCCAATTTTACATTTTGGTCCTTTTGCTGGCAAAACTCTACCAGCGATATAATTGCCTCTATCAATCTTTTTTCCGAGTATTTCCTCTACGATACGCCCATTTGTTGTGCCTCTGCCTATCGCTATCATGCCTTCCGTAAGGGCTTTTTTGACGATAAACATATTGGCAACGCCTTTGGCAATTAGACGCTTTGATTCTGCAACAGTTAGAGCAACATGAGTTTTCATTATTTTCCTCCATTTATAGAAAGCTATATAACCTTTCAATTGCTTCCATCACCATATCAACGCCTATCGTTTCCAAACAATTGAAATGATCGCATTTGGGCATTTCTCTATGCGGTTTATGACATGGACTACAATGATAGTCACTCTTTACAACAAGACATTTTTCACCATAGGGGGCATGACTAACCCAATCTGTTGGTCCAAATATTCCAACAACCGGCGTTTTCATTGCGGAGGCGATGTGCATAGGTCCGCCATCGCTACTAATGAATAAACTGCATCTTTCAGCAACAGCAGCAACCTGACGTAGAGTCGTTTTACCTGTTAATATTATCGGCTTATTTTTCATAAGTTCAGCGAGTTTCTCCGCTGACGGTGTTTCACCTGCACCACCGACAACGACAATCCTGCATCCATATTTTTCAATGAGTTTGTCCCCAAGTTCTGCAAACCTGTCCAATCGCCAACATCTTCCCTTTGGGTTGCTTGGATCAAGACCTGTATAAATCCCGAATATTTGATCATCTTCACTTATGCCAGATTCCAAAAGCAATTTGTTAGCAAATTCCCGATCCGAATCTTCAACGTGCATATATTGTTCTCTTATTTCTTGAAAACCTAAGGGACGAATAAGATCAAGACCTTGCTCTACTTCATGCTTATTTTCTTCTAATTTTTCAGCATGAGTAAAAAGAAAGCTTGTATCCTTCTTTCCCCTGTGATCATATCTAAAACCAAGCCTCCAATATGCACCCGTTCGGAAGGCTTCTTTTGCGCGCATAAATCCTCTATGCGTTGCTGATATTGCCAAATCGGGAAAATCATGCCTTATATCACGAAATATTCTCTTATTATCCATTACGATAACATCATCCACGATTGGGCTTCCCTCAATGACATCCTTTGACCCATTTGGTAAAACCATGACGTGTATTTTGCCATCAGGAATACCTGCGCGCAGAGTTCTGATCATTGGTGTAAGCATGATAAGATTGCCGATACCTGATGTGCCAAATATATAGATTCGCTTTATCCCACCGGGATCGAGTTCATATTTACTTTCATGGATAAGCCTTATACCTAGCCCAAAATATAACTCTCCAAGAAATTCAGGGAAATATTCAAAAAATAAACTATAATAAATCATATATCCAGTTCTTTTAATACACAATTGCTGACAACTTCCGTGAGAAGCTCGTTTCCATGTTCAGACATATGAACGCCATCATTTAATAAGCAATCTTCCAATATATCATTCATAATGACGCTGAAAAGGTCATCAATTGCAATGTTTGCTTCGGTCATTATGTCAGTAGCGACTTTATTATATTCAATAACGTCTTTTTGATGACGGTTAAAGTCCTTGACAGCGTTATGTCTTTCATCTATCACAGGCGTTATGGTTGCCCATACGAGTTTGGCATTTGTTTCCTCTTTAAGCCTTTTAATGATTTGTTTTAAGTTTTGTTCATAAACTTCTATTGGTTGTTGATATTCGCCTGTAGTGCGATTGACTTTCAAGTCATGCAGTCCACAATTAAAATGTATCAAATCAAAATCTTTGTTTAGTATCCACTCGTCAAAGTGCTGAAGTATATTTCCGCTGTCGCCTCCGTTGTCGTCAATGCCGATAACTTTGGCTTTATCCATAAGTTTTTGCTTAACAAATGGTCTGTATCCCATGCAGATCGAGTCGCCTATTAAAAGTGCTGTTAGTTTCATTTATATTTCCTTTTGTATTATGTCCTAATCTCCTCTGGCAGATGATGCGGGAGAATTGTATCACCATCAAGCTTATAGGCAATTCTCTCAATGACATATTTTAATTCACGGATGTTGCCATGCCAATCGTATTTTAGCATTAGATCAAGTGTCTCTGGCGATATTGCTTTTGGCTTTACACCCGGAATTTCCTCTGAGAGTTTTTTCATAAAATGATAGCACAATGGCTCAATATCTTCTTTTCTGTCCCTAAGCGGAGGAACCCATATCGTTTCAAAGGCAAGCCTATCATATAAATCTTCTCTGAAACATCCCTCTTTCATGTCTTTTTCAAGATTGGCATTTGTTGCGGCGATAATACGGACATCAACCTTTATGGTTTTGCCTCCGCCAACACGTTCAAATTGCTGATACTCAATAACACGAAGCATCTTTGTTTGAAAATCAAGCGACATATTGCCTATTTCGTCAAGAAAAAGCGTTCCCTTGTTTGCAAGCACAAAGCGACCTTCTCTAAATGCTGAACCTGTAAAGGCGTTTTCCTCCTGCCCGAAAAGCTCACATTCTAACAATCCTTCAGCCAATGCGGCGCAATTTATTGTGATAAAAGGTCCCTTTTTCCTTATTCCCCCCTGATGAATGGCGGCGGCGATTAGTTCCTTGCCCGTTCCTCTTTCGCCACGAATCAGCACAGGACGGGGAATTGATGCAACTGCCTTGACTTGCTCTAAGACTTCCATGAATTTTGGTGATTCTCCGACCATGTTGTATTTTTCTTTGAGTTCATTTCGGTAATATTCCGTTTCTTTGCGGAGTTCCCTGTTGCTTGCATACAGGTTGATTAAATTATCTAATCTTTGAAGGCTAACCTCAATGTGTTCCTCAAGATAAAAATCTTTTTCCACAAAGTCGCTTGCGCCCTGTTTCATGGCTGATACAGCAAGAGGAACAGAGCCTTTTCCAGTTAGCATTATGATTGATAGCTCAGGTTTTATCTTCTTGATTTTGCCTAATGCCTCAAGTCCGTTCATCTTATTTCCGAAATCATAGTCCATGATCATAAGATCAAATTCATTATCAGGCTTTGCAAGCATTTCAATAGCATCTTCCGCGGAAGAAGCTGTAATCGTTTCGGAACCACGGCGACTAAGCACCTCCGTAAGCAAATTTCTTATCTCTTCTTGATCATCAACAACAAGTATCTTTTCGGGCATGTGTAACTCCTGATCTAATTATAGTATTATCAATCTCAAATTATCATCCGCTTGTTGCACCTATAAAGTTAATAAATTTCTGCCAAAATGTAGGTGCATACCTTTGCATCTAGCTTAATCTATATATATTATGGCTACTTGTGCTAATTATTAGGGCTAACAATCTAGCTATTTCAAAAATCAATCATTAGCCAATTCTCTGTATACAACCACAACATTTTTTTCAGAAATAACGGTTTTGGGATTGTATTTTACTGCAATTAATTCATCAGCCCAACCATAAACGATACAGTCAGGATCAGAAATTGTCTTAATAACCAGAACCAAACATCCAGACATATAATCATGCGCTTTGACTATGTGCGCCCATGTTTATTATAATTAGAAACTACCTTTAATGGCAAATAAAGGCATATTATTTATCCTGTTTTTACTCAAAACGCCTGATTCTGGAAATACCTGTAATTTCATCCCAAAATTGCGTGGCTGGTAAAATACAACGCTCCAATCATCAAATATATATCCTATGAGATACCCAACGCCTGCGCATAAACCAGCCCAAATTGCTGAACCTAGCGCATATTCACCCAAGCTGAGTTTTGAGATATTGCCGTATTCATCTTCGATTTCACCATTTGTTATCGCATAAGATATAGCTGTTAGACCGAGACATCCAAGACCACAACTACAAGCAAAAAGCGAAGCATGTCCTTTCTTTGCCATAACTTGCTGGACTTCATTAATATCAAAGGTTTGTGTTGCGCCATAAACCAATAAAGAGACAGTTTCTCCACTCATAATAAGCCTTTTACCCTCCAATATACGTCCATCATAGAGGAAAATTCTTCCTTTCGGATATTTCCCTATTGCCATATTTTGGTGAACTTGGGCAAAAGTTGGCATTACAAAAACCATAAAAAGAAAAAAAACTACAAAGTAAAGAACATGCTTTGATAAATTCATCGGACTATCCCCCCTAAACTTTGGTTATTATTGGGTTACTCCATGCTCCCCTTCCGTATTGATCGATACATTCAACACGTATATAACGTTCATTTCCGTTTATTTTGTATTCTGCTTCATTAATAAATTCTGTATTTTTTGCAAAGGTGCTTTGCCCATTATGGGCATTTGCAATGAAGTTTATTACTTTTACATCAGAAGTTGAAACCTTTATTTTTCCGTCAATTATTGATATGTCATTTATATCAGGTCCTATGCTGGAATAGAAATGCCCTGATTTTATGGCGTGCATGACGTTTTCCTCTGTTAGATCAGGCATTTTTGCCATTATCCATGCAGAGCAAATATCAATAGGACGTTTTTCATTGAAATGCTGATGTGTGTCATCAACAGCGAAGCCGAACATTGTTTTTCCTTTGTTTAAAAGATCGTCCCAATGTATAACAGAATGACCTTTTCCGATACTAAAATAACAAGTGCTATTGAATATTTCAACGCCAAGATGATTATTAAGAGAAGCGACATCATTTATTGTCAAACCTGACCAATATGGATGAGCCACAACTGCTTCTCCACCTGCTGATCGGATTGCGTCAATGAGTTCTTGCGCGCTGGATATCGATCCCCTATCAATAGTTTTTTTCACATTAAGACCGACAATATGATAGTGGTATCCAAGTTCAGAACCCTCAATATTAAATTCCTCTCCATGCAAAGCAAGAAATCCATCTTTTGAGAGATTAGATGGGTCTGTTACTTTCCAATGGTCTGTTATAAAAGAAAAATTGTAGCCATTAGCTTTATATTCATCGATGACTTTTTCAGGAGACCAAGCTCCATCAGAACCGTTTGTATGAGCATGAAGATTGCCCTTAAACCATTTCCCTTCCAACTTAAAAGGGTTTTCTAAAAACATGATTTCCTCCAGAGTTATATTGTTTATCAGTTATATTTATTGATGCAAGTTATGTCCTTAAGACTCTTTCTAGGTCTAGGACTTGGTTCTTCTACTGGATGACCTAATGGTGTTAAGGCAACAACCCTTATATTATCAGGCACGCCAAGAGCTTTCTTTGCTGTTGCTTCGTCAAAAGCCCCTATCCAGCAAGTTCCCAAGCCTT
>CAZMCH010000026.1:0-45345 GCA_964564735.1 uncultured bacterium | reverse complement strand
TGAACGAAGTGAAGGGTCTTCCTGAATTAACACAAAAATATAATTTCCTAGACAAAAATAAAGGGAGTTTGCAAAATGTCAATAAACGCACTTGAATATAAGGAAACCATTACAATGGAACAGGCAAGAGATATGATACTAAACCTTTTCCATGAAAAAGGCACATTAGATTATGCTGTAATATTTGATACTCTTGATATTGACTTAGAAATAATAGTCAATGTTTGCGAAGAATTAGAACATGAAGGTATAATTGAGGAAATCTAATGCCAATCTATTACAAAAAAGGCGATGCAATTAAAGGGGAAATGATTCTTTTTGATTGCAGAAAATTCACTTTTACTAAACTAATAAATCGAACATCCACACATAAAGCCCAAGCAGGCAAGCTAGAAAATGCCTACTGTGTTATCAACAGGCAATTCAGGCTAATTCCAGATAATGAAAATGAAAAAAAAGAAAAATAGATTGGCTAATGGAATGGAAAACAAAATCAGGATAGTAATAATTTGAATATATTATACATAAGTTCCAGTGGAAAGATGGGAGGGGCGGAAATAAGCCTTTATTATCTTGTTAGCGGATTAGACAAAAACCTTTATTCGCCTACTGTTATCTGTCCTGAAAATGGATCGCTTGTTGAGAAATTGTCTTCAAATAATATTGATGTTGAAGTTATAAACCTTCCAGCATGGCGCAAGCTAAAATCAATTTTTTTCCGCTCAAACTCCCTGCAAAAACTTACAAATATTGCCAAAGAAAAAAATATTGATATAATACATTGTAATACTATTTGGGTAAATAATTATGCCCAAAAAGTTGCGGAAATACTCAAAATACCGATTATATGCCATCTTAGAGATATAATAAAAAAAGAGCAAGTCCGAAAATATGCCCTTGATAAAGTTGATATGATCATACCAATATCTGATTCTGTAAAAATTCCTCTTGATGAAGCGGGAATAAGCAATGAAAAAATATATAGAATATATAACGGTGTTGATGTTAATTTGTTTGCTGACGGAAAAAGCGTTCTCAAAGACGAATTTGGCATAAATGGCTATCTGATAGGCATAGTCGGACAGCTAAATCCACGTTCCCATTGGAAAGGGCAGAGAGATTTTATTTATTCTGCATCAGAGATATGCAAACAAAGGAAAGATGTCTGGTTTGTTATCGTTGGTGATGATGATACGCCTATTAATTCACCAAATCATGGTTCATATATAAGGGAATTAAAAGAACTTGTAAAAAGTCTTGATATAGAAGATCGAGTTATATTTACAGGCAGACGAAATGATATGCCTGACATCATGGCTTCACTTGATATTCTTGTTTCGGCATCTTGGGCTGAACCCTTTGGGCGAGTAATAATAGAGGCAATGTCAGCAGAAAAGCCTGTTATTGCTACGATGGCAGGAGGCGCGCCAGAGATAGTTCAAGATAATATAACTGGAATACTTGTTCCACCCAAATCCCCTGAAGCAATCACAAATGCTATATCAAAAATTCTTAGCGATATAAATATTATGCTCTCAATGGGTCGTCTTGGAAAAATAAGAGCAGAGCAATTTTTTAGTATAGCCAGCAATGTCAAGGAAACTCAATTAATATATGAAAGATTTAGAAAATAGGAGCCTTAGAACCTGTTGTGCCTACTTTGTTTACAAATCCGTATAATTCTATTTCCTGAATCTCGGGCTTATTTTGTTTAGCATCGACTTCCTGTAATAAACCTCTATTATCTCTAGTAACCTGAACGAACCTTGCCCCGCTTACATCCGAAACAAAAAGCCTGATCTTATCAGTTGTCACCTGAGTATTGATAACGATCTTTGATTCAGTATTTCCTCTGGCACTTTTTATTATCTTCCAAGCGCCTTCTTTTCCAAGATATTCATAGACAACAAAATCTGAAATATTCGTATTGTGAATAATTATCCTGCTTATCGATTTTTTTTCTGGTAAAGAAATAATGATGCGAGAACTATTACTGATTGTGTTTATGTTACCATCAACAACCTCTGGGGCATCACACTCAACACCCGGCAAAAGTGCATAATTCTCGCTTAATTCCTGAGGAACGAATAAAGTTGCACACCCAAGCAGTAAAAAAGGTAAGAGCAGGACAATTATTTTCATAATATATACACTTACTCCCTATTAATGATAATAATCTCTCCTGGAACTGTCATTGTAACAACTATCCTAGCAGATTTTGTTGGATTGCCATTTGAATCCACGTTGATTACTCCTGTATATGTGCCGGGACCTAGATCTCTATGAACAACAATATTGATCCTTGATGAGCTATAGGCTCTGCTAATTCCATCCCATTCTTCTACTCCTAGTTCTTCTATATATAGCCAATTCTGGGCTGAACTGGAAGTCGCTGTCCAAGAAAGCACTCCACCACCATCATTTATAATGTCAAGAGTACGAGTCGTTGCGGTTTGTCCAAAATTAATGGTTGTTGGGCTAACTCTCAATGTTGGGGGAGGAACTGTCATCGTTATTCTGACAATCTTAGTTGAGTTATCAGATAATGATGAAACCCTCAAATCATGCGTATAATTTCCCGGTGCAACTACAGTTCTATCAACAATAACCGTAACCTGTGTGGGATTATCTGGTGCTGTTGATCCTGATATGGGCTTGATACTTAACCATGTTGGAAGGCTCCGATCAATGTTCCAGTTAAGCACTCCACCGCCAGAATTGATAACATCAAATGATGATTGTGATGTAGTTGTTCCAAAACTTATTGTATCTGGATTTACATTTAATATAGGATCGGCAACTGTCATTGTGAGTCTTAATGTAGCATTACCACCGTTTGATGTGATAGCGATGCTTGCATTATATGTTCCAGAAGCTAGGTTTTGTCTTGAAACTGTTACGGTTACAGTTGTTGGCGTTCCAGCAATAGTCGCCCCACTCATTGGTGATATACCTGCCCACTGTGGAACAGATGTGGGTGTTATACTCCAATTAAGCGTTCCTGCACCTATGTTGAGGACTTGGAATGTCGCAGATGTTGTTCTAGCGCCAAAATTAAGAGATTCTGGGTTTATAGATATTGTAGGACTAGCAACAATCATAGATACTGGCACTGTAACATTTCCACCATTTGAGGCAAAAACTATCGCACCTGTATACGTTCCGGGGTTAAGTCCTGTTCTTGAGACTGTAACAGTTACATTGGTTGGGCTGTTCGGCTCAACAGACCCGCTTGTGGGATTTACCGTCAGCCATTGACTATCATCGGTAGCCTGCCATGTAAGAGTTCCCGCGCCTGTATTAGCAATAGCAAGTGTTTTCTGTGTTTCATTTGCAGAAAACGCCAAAGTTGCTGGAGTTACTGATAATCCTGCAACAGACATAAATATATCAACGTTTTTACTGCCACCATTTGAGGTAAAAACTGCTTTATCGGTGTAAAATCCCGGAAGCATGTTGTTTCTAGAGACTGTCGCAGTAACATTAATTGATTGTCCTGCTGAGATTGATCCACTCTTTGGATTAAGCGTTAACCATGGCTCTTTGGTTGAGACTTGCCATAATAGATTTCCTCCGCCTGTATTGCTAATAGCGAAGGATTTTTGTGTCTCCGAAGCGCCAAAACTAACAAAGTTTGTAACAATTGTTAATTGTGGAATTGACAATGTTACAGGTATGTTAGCATTACCACCGTTTGAGGTTAATGAGATCGTATCAGTATAATCACCGGGCTTCAAATCAGCAATTGATACAGAAACTGTTACAGAAGTGGATTCACTAGCATTAATAGAACCACTTACAGGATTAATTGATAACCAAGATTGCTTTTTGCTTGCTTGCCAATTCAGTGATCCTCCGCCAGTGTTACTTATTGTAAGTGTCTTAGTTGTTTCAGAAGCAGTAAAATTAAAGGCTTCAGGAGTATATGATAATCCTGCAACATCCATTCTAACGGGAATTTCTGCATTTCCACCATTCGTTTTTAGAGATATTGTATCGTTATATGTTCCGGGATTTAATCCAGTCCTTGATACAACCACTGATGCGGTAGCAGATTCACCTGCAGAAACAAATCCACTTGCTGGTGATATGGTTAGCCAAGATTGTGTTTTTGTAACAGACCATGAAAGAGAACCTGCTCCAGTATTGGTAATTGTCAGTGTTGATCGTGTCTGCGATGCACCGAAATTATATGATCTTAGAGTGTATGATAAACCGGCAACGGACATGTTTACTGCTGTTCGGCGTTCTCCGACGTTTGACGAAAATACAATAGTATCAGTATAACTACCAGCCTTCAAATTCGTTCTTGATACTTTAACGGTAATAGTTGATGACCTTCCAGCATCTACTTTCCCGCTGGTTGGTTCAAAGGTAAGCCAAGATTCTTTTTTATCTGCCTTCCACTCCAAAACACCATTACCATTATTTGTTATAGTCAATAGCTTTTGCTCTTCTATTGAACCAAAATCAAGCACAGAAGCAGAAACCAAAAATCCAGCAACTAGCATACCAACGGGAACATTAGCATTTCCACCATCGGAAGTGATGACAATAATATCAGAATAAGAACCGGGCGCAATACCTGTTCTGGAAACACTAACAGCTATATTCGCAGATTCACCTGCTTTTATTGCCCCACTTGTCGGATTCAGCGTTAGCCATGCCTGTCGTTTCGTCAGAGTCCAATTAAGAGTCCCTCCACCAGAATTTCTAAGAGTAAGTGTTTTCTGAGTTTCGGATGAGTCAAAGCTTACTGATACAGGAGAAAATACTAGCCCGGGAATCGGCATAGAAACCGCAACATTTGCATTACCACCATTTGAGGTAAAAGCTATAGTATCGGTATAATCTGCGGGATTAAGACCTGCTCTATTTACTGAAACAGTGATATTTGTTGACGCATTGGCAGATAAAGTTCCGTTTGAGGAACTTAATGTCAGCCAAGTTGCTGTTTTTGTTGCTCTCCATGAAAGATTCCCTGCCCCAGTGTTTCTGATTGTAATTGTCTTACTTGTATCAGATGCGCCAAATGTAAGTGATGTTGGTGTAAGTGATAATCCCGGCATCAGCAGTGTTACAGGTATATTTCCATTGCCACCATTCGAGGTGATTGATATTGCACCTGATAGAGAACCGGGAGTTAAAGATGTCCTATTTGCCCTAACTGTGATATTGACTGACTTCCCAATAGTCAAAGAACCTGTTGAAGAGGACAAAGACAGCCATGATTGATTAACAGAAGCGTTCCATGTCAATATCTCACCGCCAGAATTTGTGATCGTGAGTGTTGCTTGTGTATTAGTATCTCCAAAGTTAATAGATGTTGGTGTAAAAGATAAAGCTGGTGGTGGTTCAGGAACTCTCATACTTACTGGTATACCTGCGTTACCTGCATTGGTTGTTATTGCTATGGTATCTTTATAATCAGCAGGAGATAATCTAGCCCTTGATACTGTTGCAGTAATAACAGCGGATTTGCCAGCTTCTAATGAGCCAACTAAAGGAGATAATGCCAACCAGCTTTGTTGTCTTGATAAACTCCAAGTTAAAGTTCCTCCACCACTATTGCTTATTGTAAATGTTTTTTGTGTGTCTGTTGTGCCAAAGTCAAGTGATGTTGGTGTAAATGAAAGAGTCGGGGTAGTAACCTGAACTGTCATACTCGCCGCAACGCTTCCATTGCCACCATTGGATGTCAATGATATTGTATCCCTATATGCTCCTGGGGCTAGTCCAAGTCTTGAAACGGATATGGATACCTCAATGGAATTACCTGCTGTTAAAGAGCCATTTATGGGAGAAACGGTAAGCCATGCCTGTTGTTTTAATGCTCTCCAATCAAGCGTTCCTCCGCCTGTATTAGTGATAGTTAATATCTTCTGTGTATCTGTTATGCCAAAATCCAGTGATGTTGGAGTATATGAGAAAACTGGCGGTGGTTCTGGAACTGCCATAGAAACGTTTACATTAGCATTGCCTCCATTTGAGGTTAATGCAACAACGTCCTTATATGTTCCTGATTTTAGATTCGTTCTAGTTATGTTTAGTGTTATTGTTGCTGATTTACCTATTGTAAGCGAACCGTTTGTCGGCGATACCGTGAGCCATGCCTCTTTTTTACTTGCCTGCCATGTTAAAGTTTGTCCACCAGAATTTGTAATGGTAAATGTAGCCTGTGTATTTTCTGTTCCAAAATCTATCGATGTCGGGCTAACGGCAAGTCTAGGTGCAGGTTCAGGCACGGTCATATTTACAGTAATGCTTCCATTGCCTCCATTTGAAGTTAATGAGACAGCATCTCTATATGAACCCGGATTAAGGTTTGCCCTATTTACAGTCAATGTTACTGTAACAGATTTTCCGCTTGTCAAAGAACCATTTGCAGTTGATATTGTAAGCCAAGCCTCTTTTTTGCTTGCTTGCCAATCAAGCGTTCCTCCACCGTTATTAGTTATAGTAAAAGTCTTGCTTGTATCAGTTGTGCCAAAATCTACTGATTGTGGACTATATGCAAGCACTGGGGCTGGTTCTGGTATTATCATAGAAATATTTACATTAGCATTACCACCATTGGAAGTAAAAGCAATAACATCTCTGTATGTCCCCGGAGCCAAGTTACCTCTATTGACAGTCAAGTTTATATTTACTGATTTTCCTAATGTTAAAGAACCATTTGACGATGAAAGAGTAAGCCAAGCCTCTTTTTTGCTTGCTTGCCAATCAAGCGTTCCTCCACCTTCGTTGGTTATAGTCAATTGCTTTGTAGTATCACCTACGCCAAAATCAACAGAACTAGCAGAAACCAAAAGTTTAGGCGATGGTTCTGGAACTGTCATAGATACTCGAATACTTCCACTTCCTCCATTTGAGGTCAACGAAAGTGTATCATTATACGTAGCAGGATTTAGATTTCCTCTATTTACAATCAAATTAACTGATGTTTTTTCTCCGCCTTTCAGTGATCCGCTTGCTGGATTGACTGTAAGCCAAGCCTCTTTTTTGCTTGCTTGCCAAGTTAATGTTCCTCCGCCTTCATTTGTTAAGGTAACCGTTTGTTGTGTTTGAGTTGTGCCAAAATCCAGTGTATTCGGTGTAAAAGATAGTTTCGGATCAGGTTCAGGAACGGTCATAGAAACAGATAGATTGCCAGTTCCACCGTTTGACGTCAATGCAACTGTATCTTTATATGCTCCAGGGTTAAGACCTGATCTATTGACATTTATATTTACTGTCACTGATCTTCCACTCGCAAGCGATCCGCTAACAAGAGATATTGTCAACCAAGCTTCCTTTTTGGTTGCATTCCAGTTTAATGTTCCTCCACCGTTATTGCTGATTGTAAAAGTCTTTGTAGTTTCTGTTGTGCCAAAATCTATGGAAGTTGGTGTAAATGCAAGCGAAGGTGATGGTTCTGGGACGGTCATAGATACATTGACACTTGCGTTTCCACCATTTGATGTAACGGAAACAACATCACTGAAAGCCCCTGCGTTTTGATTTGCTCTATTTACTGTTAATGTTACGGTTGCAGATAGACCGCTATTTAATGAACCACTTGTTGGACTTACAGATAACCATGCCTGCTGTTTTGATGCAGACCAGTTAAGAGTTCCGCCTCCGTCATTTTTGATAATAAATGTTTTTTGATTGTCTGTTGTTCCAAAGTCAATAGTTAAAGGAGAAACTGAAATTTTGGGAGGTGGTTCAGGAATAGTCATAGAAACAGCAACTTCACCATTTCCACCATTTGACGTAAGAGTAACTTTATCTGTATAATTTCCTGCTTTTAGACCTGTTCTATCAATGGTTAGCGTAACTGTTGATGTTTGACCACCTTTTAATGATGCGTTTGCTGGATCGATCTTCATCCATGCTTGACTATTTGATGCTCTCCAATCAAGAGTCCCACCACCATTATTAGTGATAGTAAAGTTTTTCTTTGTATCAACAGAACCAAAGTCAATAGATTTGGGCGTGAAAGAAAGTGATGGATCAGGTTCAGGAACTGTCATTATAACAAGCAGATTGCCATTTCCTGCATTAGATTCAATAATAACATTATGCCTATACTCATCAGGATCAAGTCCTGTCCTGTTGACTGTTACACTAACATTTTGTTTTTGACCTGCGGAGGCTTTTCCACTTTTGGGACTTATAGTTAGCCAATCGGGGATACCAGATTCCCTTATATTCCAAGATACGCTTCCAGTTCCAGAATTTCCAATATCTACCTGTGCAGATTGCAATATTGTTCCGAGATTAACTTGAGTTGGATTGATCAAGAGTTTAGGATCGTCAGGAATGACTACAACGTCAGGTCCCGGTGTTGCGGAAACAAAGAGTTTAACATTATTTCCACCCGATGGTGAAACAGTTATGCTTCTTGCAGAAGAAATATCAATCTCAGAGATACCATCAAAGAAAGATTGGGACGAAAGGCTGTTTAATACGCCAGCATTTACAAGCGAATAATCAAAATTTAGCCCAAATTGTTTTGCTATCTGATTAAGTGCTTCAAGTGGCTGTTCGGTATCAGCAACGAGGATTAGCATACCACCTTTATTAACAAAAGCAGATATATCACTTAGCTGACCCGAAGTAAAGCCATCAATAGGAAGCACAAACAATATAGCTTTATAGGTGTTTATATCATAATTATTTGATTCGTCAGTATTGGATTGGAAGCCGTTTCTATCAAGAGCGTTTTTTAATTCATTTATTGTTTTTTGATCTAGCGAAGTTCCATGACTTAGATCAATTTTCAGTTTAGGTGAATTTCCAGCTTTTTTCGCTAAATTTTGAATAAATCTAGTATTACCTTGTGATTGTGAAAGCAAAATATTGACATCACCAATAGCAATAACCAAGCCTGTTCCTTTAATTTGTTCTCCAATAGCTATAACACCTACTCCACTAGCTGGCTTTATATCAACAGGTATCTGAACAGATATTGCGCTACGGACATTGCTTCTTTGCTCACCAACAAAACGCAGAAAATTCCCTGCATAAACCTCAACCCTAAAAAGTCTATTATCTCCCAATGGGACATTCACAGAACCAGAAGCCTTGCCAGCAACCTTATCAAGCAAAAGGTTTGCCTGAATTGTCTCCATGCCATCACCAGAAACTATTAGCTTTACTGCGGTAAGATCCTCTATAACTAATCCTGATGGTGCTAACTTAATTTCGAGTTTGGCGGAGGCAGTTTTAGGGCTTATAGGGGTGTTTTCTTCATCATCGCTACAAGTATAGATTGAGAAAACAAATAAAGTTGCTATCAAAAAAATGAATGTATAGCGTAAAATTGCATATATTTTTAATCTATTTGACATAGCGGTCACTCCAATGGTTTTTAATGATTGTTAGAATCTTGCGATCAAAACAATTCCCGTTTCAAAACCCGAAAGCTCAATATCGCCACTTTTCATATTGCCCATAAGTGATTTTGCATTAATGTTTATTATGACATTTTTTGTCGGTAAATATTGAATTGCCCCACCAGCATTCCAGATAAATGCGCCGTTCTCTCCATAGCCATTATCCGCTACAAGAGTCAAACCTGCCAGAGGACTTATAGAAAGATTCCTAGTTATAAGATATTGAAGCAAAACATTTATATCTAACTTATTGCCATGACTATTTTTTTCTTCTGCAACAAATTTACCATCTAAATCAAGCTTTTGGCTTTTCATTCTTATCGTATCCGTAACAGACAGCGAAACAGCAACAGGGCTTAATCTGTAAGTCGTAATCAGCCTAGCTTTGAGTTCATCGCCTTCCTTAAAGCTATCTTCACTATCAAATTTATCTTTTCCATAATATATGTATGATAAATCACCATTTAGGATTAATGTATCCGTAACCATATCAAGTGCTGTTACAACTCCTATTTCATCACCGGGCTTATATTTTGTTTCGCTTTCTTCAGCAGTCTGATAACTTCCTCTTTTTAGGAAACTTGACGAAATGCTTAGTCCCCAAGGACCAAAACTCTCCGCATAGCCCAAACCAGCGTTAATGTCAAATCCTCCGCCTAGTTTGTTGACTCTAAATCCCAAAATTTCATTATATAGAACGTTAGCAACCTCAAATTCCTCATTATTTAGCTGACCTTTACCCAATGGTAGATTAGCCCCAAGAGTAATAAGAAACCTGCGATCAAACATGCTATATGATGCCTTTATTTTTGCATCACTGATCCCTGAAAGGCTTGTATTTTCTCCATTTCCACTATCATAAGAAGACGTAGAGAAAGCATCAACAAACCAAATTCTTAGATTCTCAGTTGGTCTAATATTGACAAACAAAGGCATACTAAATTGACTGATGCTTTGATCATTATTACCTTCGCTTGTCATCTTCCAATTCTGAAAATAAGGCAAAAAATAGGCATTAAAAGTATTGGAACTTTTTGAAGATAGCGATTGTCCATAAGCAAATTCACTTATAATCATAAAGCATACGAAAAGTATTAATGTTTGGACAAAAAATCTTTTTACCACTTTATACTCCTCATGCAAATAAAAATTGCAGATAAAATTTCAATATTTAACCTTGTTATTCAGGAAATTTCACATCAACATTAACCTCAACAGTTTTGACATTAGGCACAAGCCCAACAGCACCTCCGCCACGTGGACTTAATGCTGCGGAACTTGGTGCGGACATAAGCGATTTGCTTGCGTTTATATCTGCATCACCAAGTCTAATATCCTGCTGTATCTGAGAGGCTATTTCTGCCCTAATATTTTCAACAGAAGTAAGATTTGATGTTGCAGTTGTCAAGTTTACAGCATCATTATATCCTTGTCTAGACAATTCAAAACTTGGATCAATAGATATTGCCTTTTCAAATTGTTGTGATGCTTCTCTAAACATGCCTTTATCCATATAATCAATACCCTGACAATATGCTAGGAAAGCTTCAACAGATTTTGTCGGCTTTTTCCTTATTTCGTTTCTTTCTGCATCTGTGAGGATAATACCCATATCCTCAATTATCCCAAAAGCAAGGTCTTTCTCAAGGTCAAAAAGTTCTCCAATAGCACCTGAAACGCTTTTTGATGGTCTTGACATTTTCGTTTTTGTTATAGTTAAAGTGCTAACTATATCAATAGAACTTCCATCTATTGATAAAAAAGAGCCTGTAATAATCCTGTTTGCTGCTAGTAGCATCCCAGGTCTTGCTGCTGTATCTTTATCAACATTCTCAAGATTGATCTCATCAAGCAGAAACTTCAATTTTGCCCTTTCAACTACGGTTATAGCTTTAGCTTTTGAAAGGTCTGTAATAAGCATTACTGCAAGCCCTTTTCCAAGCAAATCCAGTTCCTTCACTTTTCCAACATTTGTAAAATCAGTTATTGCAACAGTATTATCAGGAATACTGCTGACTCCACTTATTAGCTTTGTCTCATTCTGTAAGGCTTGAGTTGCGGTCATTTTTGAAATCTCTCGGCTTAGATATGATCTTCGTTTTGTCAATTCTTTAACTACCGTATTATTGGGTCTAAGTGCTAAACAGTCGTTATATTCTGATACTGCATTTTGATATTGCCCTAGTTTTTCATAAGACATACCAAGATAAAGGTATGGTTCTATTTGTATTGGGTCTGCTTTTTTTGCTTGTTCTAGGTAAGTAATGGCTTGATAGTAATCAGCCTTTTTATAATATGCAATGCCGATTAATGATAGTGCTAACGGATCACTGGGATTGTTTCCAAGAACACTCTTAAAGCTATTTATTGCACTATCATAATCACCATTTTTCAGATAGGTTTCTCCTCGCTGATACATGGTTACACTCGTTGAACAACCAGTGATTATAAAAGCAATTGTCAATATAAATGCAATAGCTAAAAATATGCTATATTTGAGAGATGAGGAAATGTTTTTCATAATTAAAACATCGGCTTCAAAAATAAAGCCGTCCTCCTTTCTTAATGATAAGTATGCCCAATATATGAAAACAAAATATAAAACATTTTAAAAATAAAATCTATTCCATTCAATTATAATTTAGGGATTATATATTGTCAAGCAAATGTAAGAGCATATACTTGTCCCAAATTAGTGGGTAGTTATTTTTGGTTAACCTAGATTTCGCCAAAATTTATAAAAAAAGTGCTTGACATTTTCAATATATTCTGGTATAGTAATACCAGAATACCTAAATAGGAGGAAATAGATTAATTATGAGTAATATCCTAAAAATATCAGAAGCAGCATCATTGGCTTTACATGTTGCTGTTATTTTAGCAGCGAAATCCAACGAATTAGTTGCGACAAAGGATTTTGCTTCTATGTTGCAGGCTTCTGAGGCGCATCTATCGAAGGTGCTTCAAAGGCTTGAAAAGGCTGGAATTGTAAACTCAACAAGAGGTCCAAAAGGAGGATTCAAGCTAAGTAAACCAAGTAATGAAATCACATTACTCGCTGTCTATCAAGCAATTGACGGCGAATTATCTACAAGCAATTGCCTTTTGAATAAGGATTTATGCAATGGAAATTGCATAATGGGTGACCTTGTAGAAAAATTAAACAAACAAGTCAAAGACTATTTGAGTAATACAAAGCTGGATAGCTTAACCAGCGCAATTAGGAGTATAAAAAATTATGCGTAGGAATATAATAAAAATAGACGAGGAAAAATGTAACGGTTGTGGGCAATGTGTAACCGCATGTGCAGAAGGGGCAATAGCAATAGTTGACGGAAAAGCAAAGCTGGTCAGTGAAATCTATTGCGATGGCTTGGGTGCATGTATAGGCGAATGTCCAGAAGGGGCTTTAACTATTGAAGAACGTGATGCAGAAGCCTTTGATGAAGAGGCGGTAGAAGAGCATTTGAAGGAATTAAATTCAGAAGAAAAAGAGCTTGCCTGTGGATGCCCCGGCACTATGGCTAGGCGGATCGAAAGGGAAAAAAAGGGAAAATACGACGAAATAAACATACAATCAGAGCTAACAAACTGGCCTATTCAATTAAAACTTGTATCACCCAACGCCCCTGCATTAAAAAATGCTGACATACTGCTTACAGCAGATTGTGTGCCATTTGCTTTGGCTGATTTTCATCCGAGATTCGTTCAAGGCAGAACGGTGCTTATTGGTTGTCCCAAACTTGATGATGCTGGCTATTATGTAGAAAAGATGACAGAAATCATCAAAACCGCTAAGCCCAAAAGTCTAACAGTAGTCCACATGGAAGTTCCTTGTTGTTCTGGACTATCTATCATAGCAGAAAGAGCCATTATGGCATCAAGGTCAAATATACCTGTTCAGGATGTAACAATTGGTATTTCAGGAGAGGTTCTTGAGAGTGTCGAGGTAGCTTAATAATAAATATTAAACTATTAGGAGAAAAAATAATGGATATAAAAACATATCGCAATCAACCAGTAGATGAATTAACTATGCACATGTATAAAGTCGCAAGAGAAGATAACATGGATACTATCTATGAAAGGTTTGCTAGCCAACAGCCCCAATGTGCCTTCGGTTCTATGGGCGTTTGTTGCACATTATGCACAGATGGTCCCTGTCAGATAACAAGAAAAGCCAAAAGAGGCGTTTGTGGTGCGACTGCAGACCTTATTGTTACAAGAAATCTACTTATGAAATGCGCTCAGGGAACTGTCGCTAATGTGTATCATGCCCGTAATGTCGCTAGGACATTAAAAGCGGTTGGTGAAGGTAAAGCAGACTACGAGATAAAAGAAGAAGATAAATTGCGTAGTGTAGCCAGCCAATTTGGTATTGATGGCAACAGATCAATCAATGAAATCGCAAGGGAATTTGGTGGATTTTTCATAGATCAGATCAATGGTAACGATTATGATCCCCTTAAACTCGTTACTACATTAGCCCCAAAGAAACGCCTTGCTGTATGGGAAAAGCTTGGCATAATTCCCGGCGGTCCCAATTCCGAAGTTGCGACTGGTCTATCAAAAGCGATGACAAATGTAAATAATGATGTTGTGGACTTACTTTTGCATTGCTTGCGCATGGGCATAGCCAACGAATATGCGGGTTTATATGGAATAACCACCATGCAGGAAATTCTTACAGGAACAGCAAAGCCCAATCAAGGTGAGGTAAATATTGGAATACTCGATCCTGATGCAGTAAATATAATAATGCACGGTCATCAACCATTGCTTGCCATTAAAGTATTAGAGACAGCGAGAGATAAATCATGGCAGGAAAAGGCAAAACAAGCAGGCGCAAAGAATGGTATAAAAATCTATGGTTCATTATGTGAAGGTCAGCAGATATTCAATATCGCATCAGAATATAAAGATGTTTTCTATGGACAGATAGGCAACTGGATACAGCAGGAGTTGATTATTGCAACGGGCGCGGTTGATGTGCTTGCTTTTGATTATAACTGCGTAATGCCCACAATCTCTGAGGAATTTGCACCCAAATATCATACAAAGTTAATATCAACAGATAAGGTTATTAGGCAACCCAATGTTGAGCGTCTTGAATTTGAGCCAGACAAAGCAAAAGAGATCGCAAGCAAGATAATGGAAAGGGCTTTGGAATCTTATGGCAAAAGGGGAAAGGTTAATATCCCACCAATAAAACACAATGCGGTTGCTGGTTTCACAACAGAAAGCGTAGTAAATGCTCTTGGTGGTTCGGTAAAGCCTTTGGTTGATGCGATAGCTGGCGGTTCAGTAAAGGGAGTTGCGGCTGTTGTTGGATGCACAACAGTTAGGGAATTTCAGTCAGGTCATCATATAACCAGCTTGGCTCATGAACTAATAAAGAGAGATATTCTTGTTATAGGTGCAGGATGTTGCTCAAGCGCAATGCAGAATGCCGATCTAATGTCAATGGATGCAATAAAGGAAGCGGGTGAAAATCTGTCAACAGTATGTTCTGCTTTGGGTGTTCCTCCCTGTTTGTCCTATGGTAGTTGCACTGATATAGGCAAGATAATCAATACAGCAGTTGCAATAGCTGATTATCTGGGTGTTGATGTTCCAGATTTGCCAGTTGTGGCTTCTGCACCTGAATATATGGAACAAAAAGCTGTCGCAGACGCATTTACCGCAGTTGCATTTGGTTTGACATTGCATTTATCACCTGCTCCGCCGGTTTTGGGTAGCCCTAATGTAACAAAAATATTGACCCAAGATGTCGAATCTTTGGTGGGTGGAAAGGTTTTTGTTGAACTTGATCCTGTCAAGACTGCAGATGCAATGGAAGCGCATATCATAAAAAAGCGTCAAGCATTGGGATTATAAGATAAAGGTATTGTAAAAAATAAACACGGAGACACAGAGACACGGAGTTTGGGAAGGAATTGGAAATTTTTCTGGTTTTTCTTTTGCTATCAGCGATTCTGTGTTTTTCCAACATTTTGCAGTGCCAGATAAATGATGGGGTGTAAAAAATGAAAAAACTTACTGTAAAAATAGAAAGATGCTCAGGATGTAAAAGATGTGAGCTAGGGTGTATGGCTGAACACTCCGAATCAAAAAACTATGCTTTTGCTACATTAAGCGGACCAGAACCGAAAACAAGAATATTTGTTGATTCGGTCAGCGATAGACCAGTTCCTGTTGTATGCAGGCATTGCACTGATGCTTTATGTGTTAGTGCATGTATGGCAGGCTGTATGCAAAAAGATTCCGAGACTGGTATTGTCAGCAATATGGGGCATGAGCAAAAATGTGTAGGGTGCTGGATGTGCATTATGGCATGTCCTTATGGAGTGATTAATCCATCTTTTGATATTGTAGAATTGGGTAGGAATGATTTTGCTCAGGCGATAAAGTGCGATTTTTGTCCTGATAGGGATACACCTGCCTGTGTAGAAGTCTGTCCTGATTATGTTCTGGCTGTCGCTGAGATACCAGATTAATAGACTTGATGGAGGTTATTATGAAATACGTAATTATAGGAGCAAGCGCGGCTGGAGCTCAGGCAGGCGAAGAATTGCGCCGAATAGATAAAGATGCAAGTATAACAGTTATATCATCAGAAAAGCATATTCCATATTCAAGATGCCTTATCTCAAGATTCGTTGATGGCAGATTAAAAAAGGATAATCTATATTTCAAGACCAAAAGCTTCTTTGATAATAATAATATTGAGGGAGTTTTGGGCGTAGAGATTACAAAGATTGATAGAGCTTCAAAAAAAGTCATATCAAAAGATAATAGGGAGTTTGAATATGATAAACTTCTGATTGCCACCGGGTCAAGCCCTTGGGTTCCAAAGATAGATGGTCTTGGTCTGAAAGGTATATACTCTTTCCATTCCTTGAATGATGCCAATGAGATTATCGAGAAAATGGATAAAATAGAAAATGCTGTAATTATCGGTGCAGGTTTCGTTGGTCTTGAAGCAGCTTATGCGCTGGCAAGACAGGGCAAAAAAGTCACTGTTGTAGAAAAGGCTTCTCAAATACTTCCAAACCAAATGGATGTTACTGGTAGCCTAATTATCCAAAAAGACTTAGAGGAACTAGGAGTTAAGATAATTCTCAATGAAAGCATAACATCAATTAACGGTGATGATTCAGTCCAAAGCGTTACTCTTCCTGATAAAACAACGCTTTCTTGTGATATTTTGATAATAGCAACAGGCATGAGATCAAATATCAAACTCGCATTAGACGCTGGGCTAAAAACTGATAGAGGAATAATTGTTGATGAGTTTCTAAGAACATCCGATCCTGATATTTATGCTGCTGGTGATGTTATAGAGATAGATGACGTCTCAACAGGCAGGCGCATCCCATCTGCAACGTGGTTTAATGCTGTTTTGCAAGGTAAATTTGCGGGGCGGAATATGGCTGGATTGGAAGTAAGATACTCTCATGGAATTGGCATACAAAATGCGGTTCAGTTCCATCAAATACCAGCTATATCTTTTGGCAAAACACAGTTAATCACAGAAGAAGAAGTGCAGGAATATGATGTAATGAGTATCCACAAAGACAAATTATATAAGAAGCTCATATTGAAAGATGGAAAATTATGCGGGATGATATTTGTCGGTGATATAGCTAAGTCTGGTTTTTATACAGCCTTAATACGCTATGGTGTTGATGTATCAGAACATAAAAGCAAGCTATTGGATAATGATTTTAGCTATGCTTATTTTAAGGAAGAAGATTTCGGTCAATATAGCCCTTATGCTGAATCAAATTCGGTCTGGGAACAGCCTGATTGGTGGTCAAAACGAGTGCAATATATTGAGGGTTAATTTATGTTGACATATCTCAACTAAAAAATGTATTATTAATATGAGTTTTTCATTCTAATTATAAGTGAAAAACTCATATTATTATACACTTGGATTGATTTTCATAAGAACCCACTAATATATGGAGGCAACAAAAATATGTTTTGCTATCAATGCGAACAGACTGCAGGTGGAAAGGGATGCACGGTAAGAGGAGTTTGTGGCAAAGAACCAGATGTTGCATCCTTGATCGATCTTTTGCTTTATGCAACCAAAGGCTTGTCTATGTATGCCCATCGTTTAAGGGGACTTGGTATTAAAGATCATGAAATTGATATATTTGTGATTGAGGCTTTATTTACAGCAGTTACAAATGTCAATTTTGATCCTGAAAGATACTATCCCTTGCTTATGAAAGCATCAGAGCTAAAAGATAAAGCAAAGAATATGTATGAAGACACCTGCAAAAAGTCAGGAGAAACTCCTGAAAAACTTACGGGTCCCGCAGAATGGACACCAGAAAGCGATTTGGAAGGGCTAATTAAACAAGGTGAATCAGTTACGATACTAAAGCGAAAGGAATCACTAGGAGATGATGTAACAGGTTTGCAGGAGCTTATAGTATATGGATTAATGGGAACTGCTGCCTATGCTGATCATGCTCAAATACTTGGTCAGGAAGATGACGAAGTATATGCTTTCTTTCATAAGACATTAAGCTATCTTGCGGATAATCCCACTGATATTAGCGAGCTTCTGGCAACTGTTTTAGAATGTGGAAAAGTTAATTTAAGAGTAATGGAATTGCTAGACTTGGCAAACACTGCCACTTATGGTCATCCCGTTCCAACAAAAGTTCGTATCGAACCTGTTAAGGGAAAGGCAATACTCGTCTCTGGACACGATCTAAAGGACTTGGAGGAATTACTCAAACAGACAGAAGGTAAAGGTATCAATATATACACACATGGAGAAATGCTTCCTGCACATGGTTATCCAGAATTGAAGAAATATAAGCATTTTGTTGGCAATTATGGGAGCGCATGGCAGAATCAAAGAAACGAGTTTGCAGAATTTCCCGGTGCAATTCTGATGACGACAAACTGTATTCAAAAGCCAAGAGATAATTATATCGGCAGGATTTTTACATCAGGGTTAGTCGCTTATACAAATGTTGTCCATATAAGTAATCGTGATTTTACTCCCGTAATTGAATCTGCTCTTTCAGCAGAAGGCTTTACTGAGGATGGTCCTGAAAAATATATCACCGTCGGCTTTGGTCATAATGCTGTTATGAGTGTTGCAGATAAAGTTATCGAAGCGGTCAAGTCTGGTGCAATAAAGAGATTTTTCCTTATTGGTGGATGCGATGGTGCGAAGCCGGGACGTAATTATTATACAGATATAGCCCAAGCAGTCCCAAAAGATTCGGTTATTTTAACGCTTGCATGTGGGAAATATCGTTTCAATAAGCTAGATTTTGGCGATATTGGTGGCATACCAAGATTGCTAGATGTTGGACAATGTAATGATGCATATTCCGCCATTCAGATAGCAGTTGCGCTTGCCAATGCGTTTGATACTGATGTCAATGGTATTCCTCTTTCAATAATATGCTCTTGGTTTGAACAAAAAGCTGTTTGTATCCTTCTTACACTGCTCTATCTTGGCATAAAAAATATCAGGTTAGGACCCACTTTACCAGCTTTTATAACTCCCACAGTTCTAAATGTTCTAGTTGAAAAATTTAACCTAATGCCAATATCTACTGTCGAAGAAGACCTAAAAGCCATCATGGCATAAGACATATTTATTATCAGGATGGGTTATTACCCATCCTGCATATAGGAATAAATTGCCCCTTCTATGCTATTAAATATAATGCTATAATATTTTAAGCCTTAAATAAACGTTAATAAACCTTTTTTCA
Organism: uncultured bacterium; assembly: GCA_964564735.1. Taxonomy (GTDB): domain Bacteria; phylum Poribacteria; class DTPJ01; order DTPJ01; family DTPJ01; genus CAZMCH01. The sequence continues at coordinate 26,210 of CAZMCH010000026.1, read as the reverse complement.
ATAAGGGGTAAATATATGAACGGATATAAAGCAACAAAAATTACTGATAATGTCTATTGGGTTGGTGCTATTGATTGGAATGCAAGAGATTTTCATGGCTACGATACTCCAAGAGGATCAACCTATAACGCATATCTCATAATGGCTGACAAAATCACGCTTGTTGACACAGTAAAAACAGCATTCAAAGATGAGCTACTTGCCCGAATAGCCTCAGTTACAGACCCATCAAATATAGACTATATAATATCAAATCATTCCGAAATGGATCATACAGGTTGTCTTTCGCAGATTATAGACATTATAAAGCCCGAAAAAGTCTTTGCTTCTAAGATTGGGACACAAACACTTACAGCAGAATTTCACACTGGTCATGAGATTATCGCTGTTGCTGATGGCGAAAACCTTAATCTAGGTAATCTAAATTTGACATTCATGGAAACCAAAATGCTTCATTGGCCTGATAGCATGGTAACATATCTTGCAGAAGACAGTCTTTTATTTTCACAAGACATATTTGGGATGCACCTTGCTACTAGCGAGAGATTTGCTGATGAAATAGATGAATGGATCATAGATTATGAAGGGGCAAAGTATTATGCAAATATAATCTTGCCGATGTCTTCATTAGTATTGAGAACATTAGCAAAAATAGCCGATTCGGGATTGAAAATAGACATAATTGCTCCTGATCATGGTCCTATCTGGCGCAAAGACATCAATAAAATAATTAGCCTATATCAAAAATGGGCGACACAAAAGCCTACAAAAAAGGCTGTTGTCGTCTATGATACAATGTGGGGAAGCACTGACAAGATGGCTAGATCAATTGTAGATGGATTGATTGCAGGTGGATTAAAAGCAGAAGCAATGTGTTTAAAAGCAAATCATCGTAGTGACATTGTTACAGAAGTATTAGATGCAGGGGCATTAATTGTAGGTTCACCAACAATAAACAGTAATATGTTTCCATCAGTTGCGGATGTCCTCTATTACCTAAAAGGACTAAGACCACAAAATCTAATCGGTGCTGTCTTTGGCTCTTATGGATGGAGTGGAGAAGCTGTCAGGCAAATAAGAGATATATTGACCGAAATGAAGGTTGAGATTGTTGCTGATGAATTAAGAATAAGATATGTTCCTGATAATGAAGCACTAGAAAATTGCTTTAATTTTGGCAGACAGATTGCTGATGAGCTTAATAAGCGTATGTGAATAGAAGACTTTGTTTAGCAGAAAGGAACGATATATGCGAAAAGTTCAGATAGGTAACGTTCAGGTTTCTGGACTTTGCATTGGTGGGAATCCATTTAGCGGATTTTCTCATCAGAATTCAGAACGAAGCAAAGAAATGACTGATTATTATACACCGAAACAGATAATAGAAACTTTATCTAAGGCAGAAAAATCGGGAATAAACACGTTTTTTGGTCGCACAGACGATCATATATTCAGCATAATAGAAGATTACTGGAATAAAGGCGGAAAAATCCAATGGTTTGCGCAAGTATGCACTGAACACAATGATCCAAACGCATGGAGGAAATGGCTAAAGGCTTCTGCAAAATTAGGGGCTGTTGCAACATATATTCATGGAGGCGTGGTTGATAGCTGGTATGCAAATAAGCTGTTTGATAACTTTTATGAAGCGCTTGATATGATGAGGGAAGAAAATGTTGTCGCAGGATTTGCTGGTCATAGCCCTGATGCTCATGTATGGATAAATGATAATTTGGATGTTGATTTTCAGATGTGTTGTCATTATAACCCGACTGACCGATCAAGAAATCCGCATCATATCAGCGAAGGCGAAAAATGGGATGATGAAGACCGTCAACTTATGCTTGATGTTATTTCCAAAATTAAGAAGCCTGTAGTTCATTATAAAGTTTTTGCTGGTGGAAATAAGCCAATTATTGAGGCATTTGAGACAATGGGAAGGTGTATGAGGGAAATTGATGTCGCTTGTGTCGGTCTATTTCTCAAAGATGATCCTGATATGATTAGCAAAGATATTGCCTTTTTTGAAAAATACGTTGATATGCTGTAAAAATAGGTCAAAATACGAATATCTGATTTGAGAAAGTAAGACTTTATAATATTAAGGGCGATTCATTGAATCGCCCTTTTTTAGTTCAGTATTCTATATTTATTCTGTCTTTAGAACTTTTTTCATAGTAGAAATGATCTTTGGATCGAGTGTAGTATATTCCTCAAGATATGCAATTCTATCTTTATTTAATTTCGTTACCATACCTTTAAGAACATCAGCGTCATAAAGTGATTGCAAATTAAATTGATCCAGATCGTATGGATTGCCATCAACATCGGTTACACCGCCAACAAGAATCCTGTTTCCATACCATGAATTATCTTCCCAACGAGCTGTATTTCTAAATATTGCTCTGGTCATATAGCCAATTCCATTTTTCCAAGGTCTTGCTGGTTTTCTAACTACATTTCCGTCCTTGTCTCTAAGTTCCCCGACTCCACCTGTATTCATGACATAGCATTTGATCTTATGTTGATATTTTTTGACATATTCATAGAACATATTGCCTTCATTGCCTTCATCACCGACAATAAATGGATTTGTTCCAACGACTCTAACAGATTTTCCGACATTTCTTGGATCACCCGCAGCAGTTTCTACTGATTCGCCAAGCATAAAATAGCCAGCTATTTGTTCTGGTGATGTAATTTCCTGTATTATTGGCACAACCGTATTGCTTCTTGTGTTAAAGAACATATATAATCCATCGAGTTCTTCAATTGGAGGCAAATCAATGCTATTATATAATCTATTTGGAGGCAAAACGGACAGAGGCAATATTCCTCTACCATTTGCGCAGATGTCTTCCTCAAGATAATCTATGCGACCTTTTGAGTCAACATATAGGTTTTGCGAAACAAATTCTGATGATTCTGTTGCTGGCTTTAGAAGTAAATCATCATTATCCAAATCAGTTTTTAGGAAAAATGCTTGCTCAGTCCCAAGCACGCTACCATCATCAATTCTTAATCCAACAAAATCATCCTGTGCAACAAGCGAAGCCTCACCCTCTCGATCAAGATAATGAGTATGACCGATATTAGTTGTCTTTCCTGTTCCAGAAAGCCCAAATATTATAACTCCGTAAGTCTTAATTTTGCCATCTTCAACGTCATAGGCTTTAACAACTTTTGATGCAGCATGAATGCCAAGAATTCCTTTTAATTTGGCAAGATACATCGCCATACGGAGGAAGCCTTTTTTAACTTCACCCATATAATCGCTACCAACACCAATAGTAACACCAATATCTGGGAAAGCAAAAAATCTTCCAAAAGCTCCTGTATTAATATCAGGAACAATCAATATATAAAGATTAGGGGCTTCTCTAACGGGATCAACCTCTCTCAGCATCTTGCCCCACATATAGCCAATATGATGATACATTGGATTTTTTGTAGTGACAAGCAGATTACAATTAAAAGCAAAATTCGGGTCTTTTCCACTTCCCATAACACGATGAACATAATCGATAGGAAGTCTATTAACATGACCTTTATATTCTTTTCCTCCGAATGTTCCTCCGAAAACTCTGGCTAGCTGAATATCTTTTTCTTTCAGTGTTTCTAGCTGTTCAGGTGCTTTATTTCCTTTCATAAGCTCATCACTACCAATTATTGCAGTATATTTTTCTGAACGGTTTCTTACCCTTGTATCCCAATTAAATCCACTATATCTAGTTCGCTGACCTGTTAGTTCTGATATTAGCCTTAAAGCAGGTCCCATGTATTCTGTTACATTAGTTGCTGAATGTTTTGATCTAGCAATTAGGTCTGTTATATGATCGAGAATATAATTGTAATCATTCATATTTTCGTATTACCCCCAATTCTTTTCATTATTCAATATTGATGGTTATTTATTATAATATAAAATATTGGTGGATAAGTATAACAGAGAAAGTATATTTTGACAAGCCAAAAAATTTTAGATTTTATCCTTATTTTATTATTGTTTTATATAAATTGAAGATAAATTACTTTATATTCACAATGAAGATCAGACATGAGTTCGGACAATTTATTATCTGATTAAATTATCTATGGAAATCCCTCTAAATCTCCCTTTTGTAAAGGTAGACTTTTTAGTTTTACCTACTTTGAAAAAAGTTTTCAACGGTAGAGACTATTAAAATGTCCGAACTTATGTCTGAAGCTCAGGATATGATAATTGACGTAATAGCAAAAATCTGATAAAATTATTTGTCAGATAAGCATTAGTTTTTGTTCTGAATATTTTTTCTTAATGGATCTGTCATATATAGATGCTTGCAATAAAAGTTGTATTTATGCTTATTTGATGGAGGTAATATAATGAATAGCTCAAGTGTTGGAATTTTTTACGTACCAACAAAAATAATCAAAGGGCTTGGTGCGCTTGATGAATTAGGAAAGGAGATAAAAGGATTTAATGCCAAAAAGGTTTTGATTGTTACAGGAAAGAATATAGTCAAAGTTGGTGCAGTTGAGCTTGTGCAAAAGATTCTCAAAAAATCAGATATTGAGTCTGAAATATTTGATGAAGTTATGCCTGATCCAACTGTTAAAGTTGTTGATAAAGGAACAGAAATAATAAAAAATGGTAAATTTGACCTAATAATTGGACTTGGCGGAGGAAGTAACATTGACGCAGCAAAGGCTATGTCAATTATGGCTACTAATGAAGGCTCAATATGTGATTACGAGGGTGCTGATAAATTTCCTAATTCAACATTGCCTCTAATAGCTATACCAACGACAGTTGGAACTGGTAGCGAAGTTACATATTCATCAGTAATCACAGATACAGATAGAAATTATAAATTCGTTGTATGGAGTTCAAAGATTGCACCGAAAGTTGCAATTCTTGATCCACATCTACCGGCGACAGCTCCTTCGTCAGTTATTATATCTTCTGGAATGGACGCTTTAACGCATGCTATCGAGTCTTATGTCTCAAAATTAGCAAATGCACATTCGGAAACTCTCGCATTAGCCTCGATACGTTTAATCGCAGATAACTTGCGCCAATGTGTTGCAGACCCACATAATTTAACCATGATGTCTCATATGCAGATTGCGGCAAACATGGCTGGTATGGCTTTTACAAGTACAAGATTGGGTATTGTCCATGCACTTGCACTGCCTCCAAGCGCAATGTTCCATGTTCCGCATGGATTGGCAAATGCTATACTATTGCCTTATGGAATGGAATTTAACCTTTTAGCATATCCAAAAAAATTCAGAAATATTGCACATGCTATGGGTGAAAATATCGATAATATGAAATTAATGGACGCTGCGCGCGCTTCTGTTGATGCTGTTGTTGAATTAGCTGATGATATAGGCGCACCTGTTACGCTTCAAAGTGTTGGTGTTACACAAGAATCTTTACCAAAAATGGCAGAAGATGCTATGAAAAGCGGACATATTGCAGTTAATCCAAGGCAAGTAACTATTGATGACGCTATGATGATTTTGGAAAAGGCTTATTGATAAGAAAGGATATATTAATGATCGAACATATAGTCCTATTGAAGCTAAAAGATGGTGTGACAAAAGAACAAACAAAAGCTCTGATGAACGGTTTAAATAACCTAAAAAAAGTAATTTCAGGCATGAACGATGTCTCTGGAGGGTATAACAATAGTCCAGAAGGTAAAGCAAATGGCTTCAATTTCGCATTTATTGTTAGATTCAAAGATGCCGAATCTCGTGATGGCTATGTTCCACATCCTGAGCATGTGAAACTTGCTCAAACGCTTGTTCGTCCTATTGTTGATGATGTTATCGTTATTGATTATGAATGTTAAAAAATCCTTTTTTTTGAGGAGTGTATATATGCCAGAAATGACAATGCGTGATCGGATGCTTGCTTTGGTTGAAGGACGAGAACACGACTATGTGCCTTTTGTTGAGTATTCAGGTATTTCTGGATCGCCGAATGATGAAGTCTGGTCAGTTATAGGCAGAAACAATATGGGATTGCTTGTATGGTGCGGGCTTCATGGATACCATACTCCAAACTGCAAATTTGAATCTGAGGAAATAAACATTGACGGGCGCAAAGGAACAAGAATCACTTTACATACTCCAGAGGGCAAATTGACAGATGAGCGTCTTAACGCTGCAATATCTTCCTCAAGTTACAAGCATTATATAACAGAACCAGAAGACTATAAAATATTCCTTAGCTATTTAAGAGACATAACCGTCCATAGGGATACAAAGAATTGGGAAAATATCTATAAAAGTCTTGGTAATGATGGCTTACCACATACATCTATTGGCAGAACACCATTTCAGCAATTGTGGATACAATGGGTGAGTATAGAGGATTTATCGCTTCATATAGTTGACTATCCCGAATTAATGGAAGAAGTCTTTGATGAGATGTTTAGAGTCCAACGGAATACATTCCATATTTTAAAGGATGTTGTTGATGAATTGCCTGTTCCATATCTTGACTTCGGAGATAATATAACTGCTCCAATAATTGGGGAAAAATATTTTCGCAAATATTGTCTTACTTCATATCAGGAACTAGCAGATATTCTTTCTGATTGCAATAAAGAGATAATAATTGCTGTTCACATGGACGGCGACCTAAATCCTCTATGGGATGCTATTGGTGAATCACCTGTCAAATTATTAGACTCCATGTCTCCTCCGCCTGATAATGATACCAGCGTTGCAGATGCTTTGAGGATATGGAAGGATATGCGCGTATGTATAAATTATCCTTCATCAGTTCATTTAAAATCAGAAAATGAAATATATGAAGCTACAATGGAAATATTGGAACAGGGCGGACATTCAGGACGTTTACAGATTCAGATTTCTGAAAACATGCCACCTAATTGCTGGCGGAAAAGCTACCCACAAATTGTAAAAGCAATAAAAGATTTTGGATTAATAAAACCATAGTATCGTCAATTTCCAAAAACTTGGATTCAGGATTGATCTAAATCTTGAATCCAGCATCAGCTATATAACCTACCACAATTATTTAGTCACTATTCTATTTCACAAAATTGGGAATTAAAATATGTCGTGGCTAAAAAATACAATATGCAGTTTGACCATAGAACAATGGTTGATAATCGATGATGATTATATCGAACCTGAATTCAAATCCAATCAAAAATGTATTAGCACAATAATACTAATAACATTGATTTTAGTTATTCAAAAGTATTTTGGGCAATCAAAGCATTTTACTCAAGCCTTTGGGCAGTTTGTTGTCAATATGCCTTTGTCAGGACTTTATCCACGACTTTATATGACCTTTATGTGCCTGATTCTTTATATGCTTATCCCTTTTATATTTATTCGTATTGTATTAAAAGGGAAAATATGCGATTATGGATTTACATTAAGAGGCTTTTCACGATATATTCCCATGTATCTCATTATGTTTGGCGTTATGCTTCCAATACTGATAGGCGTATCTTTTTCAGAAAGATTCTATAATCATTATCCACTTTATTATGGTGCTGGCGAATCATTTCTCAGTCTTTCAATCTGGGAAATATCCTATGGATTATATTTTCTTGCATTAGAATTTTTTCTTCGTGGATTTATGGTATTTGCTTTAGCTCGATATATTGGTTCTTATGCGATCTTTGTGATGGTTATACCTTATGTTATGATCCATTTTGGGAAACCATTTGCAGAAACTGTCGGCTCAATAATTGCTGGAATTGCTCTTGGCACATTGTCATTAAGAACTCGCTCAATATTCGGTGGGGTATTTATACACATCGCAATCGCTTGGGGAATGGATATACTGGCACTCTTACAAAAAGGACAACTACAATCGCTATTTTTCAGATAATTAGTGTGTTTTTATTTTAATAAATTATATTTGGCTTTTATATTCAAAGGATTTGCAATGATAATCCTTGACAAACAGAGTTACGAGTAATATATTAGAATTGAGTTAAATTGGTTTTTCTTTGTATTCTTTTAGTCTGAAAGGCGAAGCCGGTGGAACAGGCACACTTTCCAGAATTATTTCCAGAAAATTCGATTTGCATGAACTTGCCTTTGATTCTGGATATTTAAAACGAGGCACATTTGCAATCTATTTTGAAGGTAATCTGAGATGGATTACCTGTGTTCCTGTTGATGAAAAATGGCATCATATCGCAGTAGTTCAAGATGGTCCTGCATTTCATACATATCTTGATAGAGAAGTTTCAACTTAATAATCCGGGGCCAGCATTATTTAGTGGTGATTTATATATTGGTTCTAGGCATGATCTTGGTTCGTCAGAATATTATACCGGTCTTCTTGACAAATTGGGGATTTATATCGGTGCTTTGGATGCCAAAGGCGTTAAGAAAGTAATGACAGAAGGTGTTAAAGGGCAATTATTTGCAGTTACGACACAAAACAGGCTATCAACTACATGGGGCGAATTAAAATTAAGGGAGTAATTGAATGACACATAGAGAAAGAATATTAACAGTGCTATCCAGAAAACCAGCCGATAGAGTGCCAATTGATCTTGGTGGATTTAACAGGGAAGCATATAGGCTTTTTGTTGAAAAAACTGGCTCTCATAATCATTGGGAATATTTCGGAGTAGAAAGCGATTGGCGAGGCGTTGGCTTCGCTGGAACTAAAGATGTGATTGACCATAGACCATATCATAAAAACTTACCAGAGGGAACTCCTCTGAATGAATGGGGAACAGCTTTCATTGTTGGATCAAATTCTGCCTATGACCATTTTGTTGCGCCTATGACTTATGCAACGACGGTCAAGGAAATGCGCGATTATCCATTACCCGATTTAACTGCTCCATATCGTCATGAGCATCTGGAAAATGCTGTCAAAAACATACATGATGCAGGATATGCTGCTATTGCGGGTATGCAATGTACCATATTTGAGATCGCTTGGCAGATAAGAGGCTTTAATGAACTTATGATGGATTTCTTTGATAATCCCGAAATGGCTGAATGTCTGCTGGATAGACTAACGGATATTAGGTGCTTTATGGCTAGACGATATGCTGAAGCAGGAACAGATATTCTTAGTCTTGGTGATGATGTTGGCATGGAGCATAAGCTAATGATGTCCCCTGAGGTATGGTTTAAATGGCTTGGTTCTCGGCTTGCAAAGGTAATAAAATCCGCAAGGGATGCCAAACCTGATATAATAATTCATTATCACAGCGATGGATATATAGAACCCATAATACCCAAACTTATAGAGATAGGTCTTAATGTGTTAAATCCTGTCCAACCTGAGTGCATGGATCCTGCAAAACTAAAGAAAAAGTATGGCGATCAAATTGCTTTCTGGGGAACTCTTGGTATTCAACATACTATGCCGTTTGGCACTCCTGACGATGTCAGACGCGAAATCAAAGAAAGAATAGAAACTGTCGGCAAAAGTGGTGGATTAGTTATTGGACCTACGCATGTCCTTGCCCCAGAAGTGCCTTTGGAAAATATAGCAGCATTTGCAGAATCAGCAAAAGAATATGGTGGTTGGAATAAATAGTTTATTTAAAGACACACTTTTTCATCTTCCATCGCAAAAGGGTTAATCATAGAGAATGGATAATATATAAGCGAAATAGATAGAGGAATCTGTTAATAATGCTTTACATTCTTTGATTTCTCTTGTCTCTGATAAGTGTTAGACAGCGATCTATTTCGCTTTGAGTCCGCCTCATGTCGGCGGGAGTTTTCCGCCTTATTACTTTACAAGCCAATCAGCCAAACGAGTTTTAATACGACGAAGCCTATCGGATGCAATTTTGCCTGTTGCCCCTAGAAGCATATTTCCATCAACTACTGCAAGACGTCCTATTTTGATTACGCTAGCTGTTTTTAATCCGCTTTCCACAAAATCAGGATCATCTTCTTGGATGATCTCATCAAAGCCCGAAACGTAATGATGCATTTGCGATGAAATCATACATATAAGCCAATCATCATAATCGCCGGGCAACTTATTAATCAACAAAGCAGGTCGAAGTTTGCCTTGCTCTAAATCGGCTTGTGGAAACTTAAACAATACAATTTGCCCAGCTTGCTTCATCAGAAAACAACCTTTATATCAGCGTTTGTATATGATGGGCTATCTTCATCTTCCATGCCCCTCATCGCTGACGTTAAAGACAAGAATGACCAGCTTTCATCCTCCTGTTGCGCAGATTTGGATTTTGCCTTCATCAAGAGATATTCAATAAAATCAAGTGCTTCCTCTTGAAAAGGCTCCGGAAGTTCCTTAATATACTCATGGATTTTTTCAGCAATAGCCATTTTAATTTCTCTTAAAATTGTCTGTTCATAGATAATAGTTACGCTGTATTTAATATACATTAAAACTGAATAACAATCAACACCTATTTCGCCTTGAGCGTTCCCCATGTATGAGGGAGTTTCACGTTTGGGTCAACGCTTTTTGATATAAAGCCCGGATCAAATTCCTCAACGGTTGATATTCCATCACGATTAAAAATATCTAATGCTGTATTTCCACCAAGAGCTATTATTTTATCCCTGTAAGCAACAGTAGCTAGACTATATCTGGCAGTAGGCATGTTGAGGCCCTTTGTCCATTCATCATTTTTGGGGTCATACTCAAAAGTTGTAGAAAAGGCATTAACATTATCTACTCCACCGAAATAATATATTTTGTCATTAATAGCGCAGGCAGAACCCCAAGCTCTGTTTGATGGCAAATCATTTTTCCTAGTCCATGTATCATTGGAAGGATCATATTCCTCCACAATTGAAAATACAGAGTTTTCCAAAGTAGCTCCGCCAATAGCATATATTTTCCCATTTGTATTTACTAAAGATGAAGCTCTTTTTGGGAATTGTGATTTGGATTTTTTCACCCATGTATCTAAATTGGGGTCATACTTATAAATAAATCCTGTTTCAACAAGCACATATATTTTATCCCCAAAAACAACAGCACTACCATCACATACAGCTTCTTTTGTGTTTTTTTCTGTCCATTTGTCAGTTTCAGGGTCATATACTCTTAATCCTCCAAAAAAACGGAATAGGTAGATTTTTCCACCAAATTCACACGCTGGAGAAAAGGTGTTTTTGAATGGCATATCCGCCTTTTTGACCCATCCACCTTCGCCTTGCGGAGCCATGAAGAAGGCATTTTCCTGCCCTTTCGGATCGGGTGCTAAACCTTTCCCATCGCCTTTATCTGCAATGGACGTTATTGTTGAGATTTTCACAGCATCAACAGGTATCTCACCGACCTTTAATATCTTCGTATCGCTTGGCAATGGCAATCCCATTGCAATATCAGGCAGACTTATAATTATATGCTGACCCAACATCAAAACTGCAAATATAATCCCTGCACCCAATGATAATCCCCAAGGCAAACCTTTTGGTTGTGAAATTGACTGTATCTTGACCTGTTTTATCGCCTCAACTATTCTAAATGTAAAGCCCGCCTTTAGCCTTTGCCTATCAAAAGCCATATCCATCATAGCAACCATCTCCTCCTTTAATTGCTCTCTTGCCCTGCTTAATCTCATCCTGATAGCAGTTGGTGAAATTCCAAGCGATTCCGCTATCTCCTCGCTTTTCATACCACCAAAATAATGGAGTATCAAAGCTTCACGATAAATATTCGGTAGTGTATCTAATGCCTCTTGGACAGACTCAGCCAATCGGTCATCTTGATATGATTTTAGTGATGGTATATCTATTTTGCTTTGCTCTTGATCATCAATAAAATCGTGGTCAACACGCTTTGCCCTATTTCTAAACCAAGATATGCACTTTCTACGGGCTATTCGGTATAACCAGAAAGAAAAGCTTTCCCATCTTTTAAGATTTCGCAAATCCTGATAAGCCTGAATAAAGACTTCCTGCGTTACATCCTGCGCATCTTGAAAGTTGCGAATCTCAGAATATACAAAAGCATATATGCCTTCTTTGTATTTATCAATAAGCATACCAAAGGCTTCTGGCTTTCCGTTGAGGCAATCATATATTATGCTACCGTCATCTGTCCGCATTTCTTACACTCCCTTAATACTATTCTCAATATATAAGGCGCAGAAATTGGCAAAAATGTAACAAGAAATTTTTGGTAAAGCGCATTTTTTGGGAATTGTGTTGACTTTCTGGTTACTGTTATGTAGAATTATTGTCTAGTGCTGATGTTTTAATCATTATATATTATTATTGTTGGCAAGTCAAAATACATAGAAAATGAATTTTGAGTTTTTGGAGTATAAATATGGGACAAGTTGAATTGTTAATTGATCGCATTGAAACGCTAAAAAATCATCTTTTTGATCATGTTGAAACAATATGGGTAGAACCTTTTTATGATGCTTTTAGAGAATATGAAGGTATGGATTATAGGCTTCGCCTTGCCCATGCACAAGCGGAAGAGCTAAAATCCGCAAAGCCATTTATTAAGCAAAGTGAACTCATAATTGGCAATGATGCGCTATGCTCCGTCATGGTAGGCGTTCCATCTCCATTTGGAAATGGTATTCGCTTTTTGAGCTGGCGAAAAGGCTTTATTGTTGCCCAACATCCCGAATCAGAATCAAAGATCGCTGAAATAGAACAATATTGGAATGATTGGTCATCAAAGAATAGTCAATCTCTGCCTATGACCTGCCATGCGGCATTAGCCTATGAGCGCATTATCTCAATGGGAATATCAGGCATGAAAGAATATGTCAGGAATTGGAAAGAGATAAATACAGCCATAAATCCGAACTGTGCCAACTGGTATGATGCACTTTTGATCGTGCTTGATGGATTTTCAGGATACATTAAAGCCCATGCTCTCACAGCTGAGAAATATGCGATGAATGAAAACGATCCTGGTAGGCAAAGGGAACTTTTGCAGATTGCATCTATCTGCCATAATATCGCTGAAAACGCCCCTCAATCTTTCCATGAGGCAGTCCAGCTATTCTATTTTGCATTCTCTACATTTGGCGGACACGATTCCCCCGGTGCTATTGACAGATACTTATATCCGCCATTAAAAAGAGATTTAGATAATGGCTCAATAACATTTGAGGAAGCGCAGGAATTGGTTGACTGTCTATGGCTGAAGCTAGAGGAAAAGACTGCCTATGGCGCAACTATCTGCGGACAACTCAGAGATGGTTCAGATGCAACAAATGAGCTTTCATTTCTCTGTCTAAACGCTATAAGAAAATTGCGCATCCTATCGCCAAGAACAGCTTTTAGATGGCATAAAAATATTAATCCAGAAGTATTCAAATTGGCAAGCGAAACTATTGCAGAAGGCGGTAGTTATCCTGCTTTTGTGAATGACGAAGCCATAATTCCCGCAATGGTTGAGAGAGGAATATCCCTTGAGGACGCTAGGGAATATACATTTGTTGGCTGTGGTCAAACATATCCGCATGGTCGTGGACATGGCAATTATGAGGATGTTGTTATAAATTCTGCAAAGCCTTTGGAATATGCTCTCAATAACGGGATTGATCCTTTTACTGGTCATAAAGACGGACTAGAAACAGGCGATCCGTCATCATTTGCAACCTATGATGAATTTGAGGAAGCATATCGCAAACAAATGAATCATCATATTACAGGTCGCATAAATTCAGTCAATAGACGCAGGGAATATAATAAAGATCATGCTTTTGACTTCTTCAGATCGCTATTAACCTATTCATGCGTTGAAAAAGGACTTGATTGGCATGGCGGAGGCGCAGATTATTCTGAGGGTATGGTTGATATGGTCGGACTTACAACTACAACCGATTCTCTTATAGCAATAAAAAAAGGTATTTATGAGGAAAAAAAGGTATCTCTTAAAGAGCTTGTGGACATTTTAAATTCCAATTGGGAAAATAACGAATCTTTGAGACTTTATTTTCTCCATAAGTTACCCAAGTTTGGCAATGATATAAAGGAAGTTGATGACTTCACTGCAAAGGAATTTGACAGAGTCAACGAATACATAAAATCTCACAAAACCTATTTTGGTGGTCCATGGGGTATGGATATAATTGGCTGGTCTGGTGCTGTTGCCTATGGTTCACAGACAAATGCAACTCCAGATGGAAGGCGAAAAGGTGAAGCCATCGCTGACTGCACGGGTCCTGCTCAAGGACGAAACATTCAAGGGCTTACACCAACATTGATCTCTGTCCTGAAACTTCCGCATTGTAAAGCGCATGGTCCTATGGCTCTAAGTCTGAGATTTTCGCCAAAAGTAGTCCAAAGTATTGAAGGCAGAAAAAACCTGCAATCAGTAATTGAGACATACTTCCGAGAGGGTGGTCAGCAACTGCAAATATCAATCGCAAGCACCGAAGATATGAAAGCAGCACAAAAAGACCCAGAGTCATATCGTTCATTGATGGTTCGTGTCGGTGGGTTCAGTGCATACTTTACACAGCTAGACAAGTCTTTTCAGGATGATATGATTACCCGTTCGGAGATGGGACTATGAGATAATGGGGTTATAATTCCATTATGGAGTTTTTTTATGAATGTTCTTGTTATAAATGCAGGTAGTTCTTCTGTTAAATATAAGTTTTTTGACATGAGAGACGAAAGTTCTCTTGCAGAAGGCATGGTTGATAGAATAGGACTCAAAGGCTCAACACTTTCTTATCATCCCCTTAATAAAAATGGAATCAAGCTAGAGATAGAAATTCCCAATTATGAAACTGCACTAAATCAAGTTATAATGGCACTTACTCACCATAAACATGGTGTTATAAAAGATATTAATGATATATATGCAATTGGTCATCGTGTCGTTCATGGCGGAGAAAAAATATCCGCTTCTGTCCTGATAGATTCAGAAGTTGAGGAAATTATAAGAGATTGCTTTGTTCTCGCCCCCCTTCATAATCCACCAAACTTGATGGGAATACATGCTTGCAAAAAATTGCTTCCAGACATTAAACAGGTTGCTGTATTTGACACCTCATTTCACCTGACTATTCCCGAAGAAGCCTATCTTTACGCCATACCTTACAGGCTATATGAAGAATATGCAATAAGAAGATATGGCTTTCATGGCACTTCGCATAGATACGTTGCAGGCATGGCTTCGGAGATTATTGGAAAGCCTCTTATTGAATTAAAGATGATTACATGCCATCTTGGTAACGGTTGTAGTATAACTGCTGTAAAAAATGGCAAATCCATTGATACAAGTATGGGATTCACTCCGCTTGAAGGGCTTATAATGGGAACAAGATCAGGCGATATTGATCCTGCAATAATATTCTATCTTATAGAACGTGTTGGGCTTTCTGTTCAAGATATAAACTCAATGCTTAATAGAGATAGCGGACTTTTGGGATTATCGGGAATAAGCAGGGATATGAGGGATATTCTCAAATCCGCAAAAGATGGTAATAAAAGAGCAAACACAACTATTGACAGCTTTGTCTATAGAATAAGAAAATACATAGGTGCTTATGCAACCTCTATGGGTGGGTTGGATGCTATTGTATTCACAGCAGGTATTGGTGAAAATTCTGCTAAAATACGTGCTATGGTATGCGAAAGACTTGAATTTCTTGGTGTAAAGATTGATGATAAACGAAATGATAAAAATGAACGAAATTCCATTATCAGTACAGACGATTCCACAGTAAAAGTTTTAGTTATATCTACAAATGAGGAATTATTAATCGCAAGAGATACAATTAATATTACAGAAGGGAGATTATAATGCAAACAAAAAAAGCGCGTGTCGGTTTCTTAGGGCTAATGTTAAAATTATATGATCGTTTCCCAGAAGTTAAGCCTGCAATGGCTGAATTTGCAGATAAACTTATTGATACAATGTCGCCTTTTGCAGATGTAATCTTTCCGGGAATATGTAATACTCGTGAACTTGTTAATGAAGCAGTAGCAAAATTCGAGAGTGAAAATGTCGACCTTTTAATGACCGTTTTATTGACTTATGCCCCTAGTCATATTGCTCTTCCTGCTCTCAATAAAACGAAATTACCAATATTGATTTATAATACACAACAAGAATATGCAATAACACAGGACTCACCATCAGACGTAACATTCAAGAATCATGGAATGCACGGCGTTCAGGATTTGGCAAACGTCCTTCTCCGTTCAGGTTGTAAATTTCAAATCCTAACAGGTCATTATAAAGACCAAAAAACGCTTAATGAGTTAAAATCATGGTGCGATGCGGCAAGAGTTGCTCAATATATGCGAAATGTCCGTATTGGCTTAATGGGTTATCCGATGGAACAGATGGGTGACTTTTCTATCGATGAGACAGCATTCCTTTCGCAAATTGGTGTTGAAGTTCAGCGTATACCGATGAAGTTGATCGCAGAAATGGCAGAAAATGCCCCTTATCATGAAATTATTGAGCAGATGGCTTTTGATAATGAAACTTTTAATGTTGATCCAAAAGTAACAAAAGACGTTCACGAATCAAGTTCACGTCTTGAATGGGCAATTAGAAACGCATTAAAAGAACGTAATATGCAGGGATTTTCTGCTCATTTTTCAGCAGTGGCGGAAGATGGACGATTAGAAACATTGCCTTTTCTTGCATCATCAAAACTACTCGCAGAAGGCTATGGCTTCGGTGGAGAAGGTGATATAACAAGCGCATCCGCAGTTACAATGATGAATGAACTTACTGGCATGGCTAACTTTACTGAAATGTTTACAATGGATTTTGGCGGAAATTCCGTTCTTATGAGCCACATGGGCGAATGTAACTGGAAGATGGCACATAAAGACAGACCTGTTCAACTTGTTTTGGATGATCTAGGTATAGCAGACCTTAAAATGCCACCTGTATTGCTCAGATTTGCACTCGAACCCGGTGATGTAACGCTTGTTAGCTTAACAACTCTCGCAAAAGGTCGCATGAAATTTATAATTACAGAAGGCAAGATAGTCGATTTTCCACCGATACCATCAATTAACAAGCCTAACTTCAAATTTGCCCCTGATGGTGATCTAAGTGAATTCCTGACAAAATTCAGCATGGAAGGCGGTTCACATCATCAGGCTTTGGTATATGGTCGTATGGCTGGAACAATAAAGAAAATTGGTGATATATTAGGAATTGATTGCGCTATCGTTTGATATTACTGATGGAGGGGGAAAATGGCTAAAATTGAAGGTGCAGGAGGATCATCTGGTGGAATACTTACTTTTTTCTTGGGTCTTATTATGACCATTGTTGGTGGTTTCCTATTTATGAATCATGTGAAGGTAGGAACTTTTACCTTATGGTTCTTTGGTCGCTATAATTGGGGACCTTTTAATAGTTGGGGCATTGTCCTTATACCTCTTTTGTTTGGGATTGGGTTTCTTTTTTTCGATGCAAAATCAATAATTGGCTGGATATTGACCATTGCAGGCGCATTGATAATATTTATAAGCATTATCACTAGCATAAGTTTTCATTTTCCACAAACAAGCCTTTTTAATTTGATCATCATGCTAGTTTTACTTATAGGCGGGATCGGTCTAATGCTTCGTTCCTTCAGGGCTGTAAAATAGATATTGACTGAATTTATGATTATATTATTACTATGGAAAGACTAGACTCTTTTTATTCGGAATGTCTGGGAACATCTGTAAATAAAATTAAGTCAGGAAAAATAAAAATTGTTTCTTCTGATCGTAGATTAACTAGAGAAGAGGGCTATGGCGTTATTTTCCCTTTTTTGCTTTTATATTCATCTAATCGCTGTATTATATCGGTGCGTCCTGATTTAATTGATCTAGTTTCAGCATTAATCCATGATGGGACCGATGCCAAAATGTTATTTAATGATGATGGTGGAAAGATTGTCGAATCATTGTGTAAGAGTGTAATTCCAAAGGATTTTTCCAGTAGATTAAGAAGCGTGTATAGCCTTGAGCTTTTTGTTGATAGAGACCAATTTCGTCAATATAATATCCCTGAATGTAGAAAATTGACAAAAGATGATCATGAGCTTATTGATGAAATGAATGAAATAAGCGATTTTAAGTGTCCTGATGAGTGCATAAAAGATGGAACTGCCTTTGGTGTATTTGTTGATGGAAAAATTGTTGCTCGTTCGACTACGATACATACACCGATAGCAACTCAAAAATATAATTTAGTCTGGATTGGGGTTGAGACATTGCCAGAATATCGTCAGAAAGGCTATGCAAAAGCTGTTGTTTCTGGAACAACGGACGCTTTATTATTAAGAGGACAAACCCCCGTATATACCCACGCTGTTTGGAATGTCGCTTCGGGAAGGACTGCAAAGGCTTTGGGATATCAATTATACGGAGAATTATTAAGATGGCAGTATTAGTTATATAAAGAGGAGGAAAATAGTTTATGATTAAAGTTATCGTTATAGGCGCAGGTGGACGAATGGGGAGGATGCTTGTTACAGGTATATCTCAAGATAATGATTTGGAACTTGCCGGCGCAATAGAATCACCAGACGTGCCATTTCTTGGAAAAGATGCAGGTGAGCTTGCTGGACTATCAAGTCTTGGTATTCCGATAGTTGATGATTCACATCTGGCTGATTTATTTAGCAAAGCTGATGTTGCAGTTAATTTCATCACTCCGAAAGAGGCAGTTTTGAAACATCTGCAAATCGCTGTTGATTGTAAAAAGCCGATGGTCATTGGGACAACAGGATTTACTGTGGGAGAAGAAGAAAAAATAAGAGAATTTGCGAATAATATCCCTATTGTAAAAGCACCGAATATGAGTATAGGCGTAAATGTGATGCTCAAGGTTCTTCGTGATATGGCAAAGGTTCTTGGAGATGATTATGATGTTGAAATCATAGAGACACACCATAACAAGAAGAAAGATTCCCCTAGCGGAACTGCAGATCGTATGGCAAAGGTTATTGCTGAATCTCTTGGCAGAAATCTTGATGAGGTAGGAATATATGGTCGCAAAGGTATAATTGGCGAAAGGACGCAAGAGGAAATAGGAGTTCATGCTGTTAGGGCGGGAGATATAGTTGGTGATCACATAGTTCTTTTTGGCGGGATTGGTGAACGTCTTGAGGTTATACATAGAGCGCAAAGCAGAGAGCCTTATGTTAAGGGCGCACTTAGAGCAGTTAAATGGATTGTCAATGCCTCAAATGGTTTGCATGATATATCAGAAGTATTTGGGCTTCAATAAAAGCGAATTAGGAGATTTTAACCTTATGCAATTTCTTTATCAGACAATTAAGGAGATAATTGATACAGGAAGGGTTGGAACTCCTGTTTTTGTCAGATTCATAGCTCATGTTTTACCTTCTGATGAGCATATAATTGATACATTAGGCAGAATCTTGACGATAACAGGATCATGGCTAAATGCCATGCCGATAAGAATTTATGTTCAACATAAAGAGAATACAGCCCAAATAACCGCCAGTGTTGAATACGAAGACGGGCAAACCGCAATAGCTAGTATTGGTATTGCAGCAGGGCTTTCTTCACGTATTGATCTTATGATGCTTGGGAACAAAGGGGCATTATATCATGATGGAGAAGATATGCATCCTGAATTTAGTATGGATATTGATCTAATGGTAATCCCAGATTGGCTAATTGAAGCGATAGAGCGTTCTCTTTTTATTGGCAAGCCTGTGCTTATTCAGGAGGTATTAGACATTGAATAAATATGGAGTTTTGCTGGTATCAGGATTGATGACACATCAGGAAAATTATGCAGAATTTTTTGCATTAGACCCTAGATGCAAGCTTATTGCTGTTACAGACGAATTAGATATTTCAGACCAACGAGTCGAACTAAATAAAAGATTCGCTGATGAAATGAATCTTCAATATATTCCCAATATAGAGGATGCCCTTGAATGTGATGATGTAGATATTGTTAGTGTATGTGCAGAACATGAAAGGCGTGGGCGTGTTGCTGTCAGTTGTGCAAAGGCAAATAAACATATTTATCTCGATAAACCTATGGCGTGTAGTATTCAGGACGCTGACGCCATTGTTTCTGCTGTTGAAGCATCAGGAGTTAAAAGCCAAGTTTTCAGCTTCGTTCATCAGGCATGGGTGCAATCTGCAAAACAGGCTATTGAGTCTAATTCTGTCGGCGAATTACTTGCCATACATTGCGACGTTATGTTTGCCAAAGGCTATCCCAGCGAAAATATCCCAAGAAAACCTAGAAAACAAGACCCATCGCCAAAGCGTTTCACATTCATTGATTCCAAAAGGGAGTTACGCGCTACGGGGGTCTATTCTGTTGGGTTAATCCGTTGGTTGACAAATGCCGAAGTGAAATCTGTCTTTTGTTTTACTGAGAACTACTTCTTTGAAGAACATCTCAAAAATGATGTTGAAGACTTTGGAATATTAGCAATGACGTTAGATAATGACATTATAGCGACTGTTTCTGCTGGTAGAATTGGTTATACTAGCCATCCTTCGCATGGTCCTATGAGAATTCATATTGTCGGAACAAAAGGCATAATGCTGTTTGACGCATATAGCCCAAGAGTTGAGGTATATACAAACGAACCACATTGGATACCACCGCAGATAAATCCAAATGATCCAATGGGTTTCTGGAGCAGTACGTATAAAAACGCAAAATCCAAAAATACATGGATACCTTCCTATTTCAAAACACAGCATTCAAACGATGTCGGATATTTCATTGATTGTATCGATTCAGATATCGAAAGTGAAGTTTCTGCTAGGGATGGGGCTGCTCAAGTTGAAGTTCTGATGGCAGGATACATATCTGCATCAAAGAGAGAGATAATAAATTTGCCTATTCCGAGAAGCCAAATTCTTTAGGATGCTATATCTTTACAGATACCAGATCACAAAGAAATGGACAATTTAGATTCTACATGCGAATAAGATATTAACACAGTTATCAATACACTTTGGAGATATAGTCCGACAAGTATTTGTAATATAGCTGAATGAAAAATTACGCGAAACGCTTGGCAAACCCTTCTGAATTCAAAGAAGACATCAAGCAAAATCGTTTTATCAAGTTTGATTAGTTTTTGCCCAAGTGGAATTATACGGTGGCTCCAAATCGGGAGGTTATTTAATCATGGATCCCTAACTATGCGTCCAGTTTTTTAAGGGTGGGTTATATTCTCGACCATAATATTATTAGCCATCTGTTCATCCTTTGTTTATCTATTTTATATGGATTATATTGTAACAGATGGTTTTTTTGTTACCCAATAATTTAGAATAGATATCGACAAAACTCTTGTGGTTGAGATTTTAGTGCCTTTTGTGATATAATTATCTAGGTCTTAATCTAAACAAAACATAATTATATCATTAAGAAACTAAGGTAATAAGAAAAATATATGGAAATTAACAAAATCAGGAATTTTTGTATTGTAGCTCATATAGACCATGGTAAATCAACCCTAGCAGATAGAATACTTGAATATACACATGCGATTCCATCAAGAGAGATGCGTGAGCAAGTATTAGATGATATGGACCTTGAACGTGAACGAGGTATTACCATAAAGGCGCATGCTATACAGTCTAAATATAAATCTCTTGATGGAAATGAATATACTTTTAACCTTATTGACACACCGGGTCATGTGGACTTTACTTATGAGGTTTCTCGAAGCCTAAAAGCCTGTGAGGGTGCAATATTGGTTATTGATGCTGTTCAGGGTGTTGAGGCTCAAACTTTAGCAAATGTTTATCTTGCAATGGATCAAGGACTAGATATTGTTCCTGTCATAAATAAAATTGACTTGCCAAATGCTCGTATTGATGATGTAAAAGCCCAAATAGAGGAAATGATTGGTATAGATTCTGATGAAGTCATATTGGCTAGTGCAAAAGAAGGAACTGGAACGCAAGAAATTTTAGAAGCAGTGATAAAGAAAATTCGCCCTCCGCAAGGCTCTTCGGAAAATCCTCTTAGAGCTTTGATCTTTGATTCTTTTTATGATCATTATCTTGGTGTAATAGCTACAATTCGCATATTTGATGGAAAAATTCAAAGCGGAATGGATATAACTATGATGTCTAATGGCAGAAACTATAATGTTTCTGAGCTTGGATTTTTTCGATTGGACATGATACCAGTAAAAGAATTAAGTGTTGGTTCAGTAGGTTATATTGTTGCTGGAATAAGAGAAATAAGGGACGTCAAGATCGGAGATACAGTTACATCATCAATTAATCCAGCATCACAGGCATTATCAGGATTTAGAGAATTACAACCAATGGTTTTTTGCGGTTTATATCCCACAAATGGTGACGAATATAACTCACTACGAGAAGCATTGGAGAAACTCAAATTGAATGACGCATCTTTTATTTATGAGCCAGAGTCATCCCCTGCCCTTTCTTTTGGATTTAGATGCGGATTTCTCGGGACGCTTCACATGGAGATAATACAGGAAAGGCTTGAAAGAGAATATGGTCTAGACCTTATTACAACTGCCCCTAGCGTAAAATATAGGATAATAAAAACTGATGGCAAAATTTTGGAAGTTGACAATCCATCTAAAATGCCGAATCCCTCAGAAATAGAATATATAGAAGAACCATTCATAATAGCAGATATAATGCTTCCTAGTGAATATGTCGGGTCTATTATGGAACTCTGTATGTCCAAACGGGGTATATTTAAGAGTATGCAATATCTTAGCACAAATAAGGTATTATTAAAATATGAAATTCCACTTTCTGAAATTGTAATGGAATTTTTTGACAGGCTAAAATCATTAACAAGAGGCTATGGCTCTATGGATTATGAGATAGGGGAATATCGTGCATCTGAATTAGTCAAGCTTGATATTCTTGTTCATGGCAATCCTATTGATGCACTTTCCATCATAACACACAAAGACAAAGCCTATGAACGAGGAAGATCGCTAGTCGAAAAGTTAAAGGATATCATCCCTAGACAGTTATTTGAAGTTCCAATACAAGCGGCAATAGGAAGTAGAATAATTGCCCGTGAGAGTGTCAAGCCATTAAGAAAAGACGTTATTGCAAAGCTATATGGCGGAGATGTTACTCGTAAGAATAAATTACTTGATAAGCAAAAACTGGGAAAAAAACGCATGAAACAGATCGGAAAAGTAGAAATACCACAAGAAGCCTTTATGGCGGTTCTTTCCTTGGAATAATCATTTAGAAACGGCAAATTCATTGCAAATATTTGAGGAACAAGACTTATGAATGAAATAAACAATGAAGAAAAGTCCAAAATAGCTGATATTTCAGATCAACCTTACGGCAAATTTGCCGAAGATGAGTTAATCTTGCGTGATCATTTGGCTATTGATAGAACTGCTTTGGCAAACGAAAGAACACTGCTTGCATATATAAGGACAGCTTTGGCTATTTCAATCGCAGGTGCATCATTGATCCATTTTTTTGATTCTGCTTTGACAACTATATTGGGAATAGCTTTAATACCTATTGGTGTAATTACATTATTAATAGGTATATTTAGGCATAGAAAATATCAAATAAAATTCAAAAAATAGATAAGTTTGAGATTGGAAAACTCAATCTTGGAATCATCAAATTTTTGGGAGGTATCAAATTAATGAAATCTTTTGATAAAAATAGTGGCGTTCCGAAAAATCGTAATGCCCAAAAGAGCAATGAAAATAGAGGCAAAAAAGAGATAAAAAAATCTAATCCTGAAAAAAAACATAAAAAGAATGTCTGGCTAGAATATTTGCAGGTTATATCGGTTGCCTTTGTCCTTGTCTTTGGATTTATGCGTCCATTTGTCGTAGAGGCTTTTAAGATTCCATCTGCTTCTATGGAGGATACTTTGCTTATAGGAGATAGAATCCTAGTGGCAAAATTTATGTATGGTGTAACTATTCCTTTTGTCAAAATCCATAAATTTGATCTAAATTTGGAGCATCAAAATGAACTTGATATAGGAAATTTATCCAAAGAATTAAGACGGGAATTTGAATCTCATGGTATTACCCTATCACAAAATGCTGGAATTAGTGTTATTAGAACAGGATCAAGATGGTTGATAGGCGATACTGATAGAACTTATATAGTAAGAAAGAAAGGCAACACATTAAAGATATATACTAATATTCATATCCTTAATTCTAATAAGCCAGAAATAGGCAATATATTTGTATTTGATCCACCCGAAGCGGCTGGCAAAACTCAAAGCTTTATCAAAAGGATCGTGGGATTGCCAGGTGATACAATTGAAATTAGGGACGGCGACCTTTATCGGAATGGTAACAAAATAGAAGGAGAAAGCTATATAAAACGATATCCATTTAATCCACAAAGCCCACAATATATGCCACCAACTAAAGTTCCTGATGGGCATGTTTTTGCTATGGGCGATAATAGAGATAGGAGCAGTGATAGTAGAGTCTGGGGATTCGCGCCTATGGAAAATATCAAAGGTCAGGCTTTTCTCATATATTGGTCATGGGATCAAAATGCTGATTGGGGACATAAGATTCGTTTATCAAGGATAGGGAAAGTGTTGAGATGATTTATATCAAGGGTTCTTTGGTAATAAATATGAAAAGTATTCGAGCAAATCCAGTTTTGGCAAGCATTTAGGTTTTTAAAGCTGTTGGTAAATTTATGAAACCTGTATGTAGGAATTGTATGGATTTGCTTGAATTTGCTACCAAAGAACCATATCAAGCTAGGTGGTGAAATTAATGAAACCAGCATCGGAGAAAGTTTCAGAAACAAAAACAATAAGAATAACAATGCCAAATGATATGGCACAAAAATTAGAGCAAGTTTCCATGAAATTAGGGATTTCAGAAACAGTTTTAATCAAAAATATTACGGCACGATATCTTGGCTTAAGCTTAGGTAGTAATTTGGTTGAGGAATCAGAGCAAAAATTTGATTTCGATCCAATAGGTTTTGGTATGTGGGCTGATCGAGAGGATATGGAGGATTCTGTAACGTGGGTGCAAAAAATTCGGGAACAGGAATGGAATTGCTCGTAATTGTTGATACTGATATATTTATTGATCATTTTCGTGGTAAAAAAGAAGCTACGGAATACCTAGGGAGTATTAGTCCACTTTTTAGAGCAACCACCGACATAAATTTGATGGAATTATTTGCAGGAGCAAAAAATCTGATAGAACTTAGAGATATAGAGCAATTCCTCTCTAACAATTTTTTTGATATTATGGCTATTACAAGGCACGCATCAAGATTGGCAGTTGATTTATATAAAAATATAAACTCTCAAATGGGCTAAATATTCCTGATGCACCTACTGTATCTATTGTTTTGGAGTTAAATGCAACATTAATAAGTGGAAATATAAAGCACTTTCAGTTTATACCCGATCTAAAATTACAAAAACCACCTTATCGTTAATAAAACATAATGACAAGAAGGAGAAACAATATAGAATATGGAAACTTTGACAGGAAAAGCATGGAAATTTGGGGATAACATAAGCACTGACTTAATAGCTCCAGGGAGATATTATCATCTAAGGTCTAATCTGCCCGAATTGGCAAAGCACGTCCTTGAGGATGCAGATCCGGAATTTGCAGGCAAAGTTGGCAAGGGCGATTTTGTCGTTGGTGGGAGAAACTTTGGTCTTGGATCAAGTAGGGAACATGCACCAGTTATAATAAAGTTAGCCGGAGTCAGCGCAGTTATAGCGAAAAAGTTTGCTAGGATATTTTACCGAAACGCCATAAACGTTGGATTGCCAGCAATTGAGTGCGATACAGACCTGATTGACGCTGGAGATGAACTTGAAGTTAATCTATCACTAGGCAAAATCATTAACAAGACTCAAGGAACTGAAATACCATTTAACCCATTGCCTGATGTTATGACAACAATATTAGCAGATGGCGGACTTGTTGCCCATGTGAAAAAATATGGCGATCTGAAATTGGAGGGCTAAAATGAAATTTGCCAAATTGACTATCCCTGCCGATGGTGAAAAGATAGATTTTACAAATGGAAAATTGCTTGTGCCAGATAACCCTATAATACCTTTTATTGAGGGTGATGGTGTTGGTTTTGATGTTACAAAAGCGATGAAGATTGTCGTTGATTCCGCCGTTTCAAAAGCCTATGATGGTAAAAAGAAAATTGTCTGGCTTGAGATATTCGCCAGTGATAAGGCAAAAGAAATTTATGGTGATAGCTTGCCTGATGATACTTTGAATGCCATAACTCATTTCCGAGTTGCAATAAAAGGTCCTCTA
>CAZMCH010000025.1:5760-45771 GCA_964564735.1 uncultured bacterium | reverse complement strand
ACAAAAAAATGAGACTAAAGCGAAATTGCCATTATTGACTTTGAAACCGTTTAACCGAGATTTCAAGATTTTTTTGTCTATAGTTATTTTATTTACTCTAGGAAATTCCAGTGATGCGTTTTTGATATTAAGAGCCAAAAATCTTGGAGTTGCAGAAATACTTGTGCCTATACTTTGGTCTGCGTTACATATTGTCAAAATGCTTTCATCAATGCCCGGTAGTGCTTGGTCTGACAAGGTTGGTCGTAAAAAAGTCATAATTATTGGATGGCTTGTATATAGCATTATTTACTTTGGTTTCGCATTTGCCAAAACTCAATGGCATGTTTGGTTATTATTTGCTTTTTATGGTATATATTTTGGATTAACAGAAGGAACAGAAAAGGCTTTCGTTGCTGATCTTGTTCCCGCCGAATTGCGTGGAACAGCCTACGGAGTATATAGCTTTGCTATTGGTATAGGAGCATTTCCATCAAGTCTATTGATGGGCAAATTGTGGGATTCATTTGGTCCAATGGTTGCATTTTCTTTTGGGTCGATAGTTTCACTAATTGCAATGATTGCCTTATGGTCATTTATTCCAAAACATACGCAACAAAAGGTTTAATATATTTTAATTGTATAAGAAATTATATTTTTTATATTAATCCAAGAAGACCCTTCACTTTTTTCAGGATGACACTTTGCTTTCATTTTGAGCAAAGCGAAAAATCTTTTTTATTACAAATCAGAAAGGATTAAGATGATAAAACATATAAATTTTCTAATTATCATATTTTTTGTTTTTATTGTAGGATATTATCAAAGTTCTTTTGCAGTAAATTATGTTGAGTTTGATAGGGATTTTGGTGGAAAAGGCTCTGGCACAGGCAAGTTTGGAAAGACAATAAATGTCGCCTTTGATTCAAATAATAATATCTATATCAGCGATAAAGACAATAAAATGATCCAGAAACTAGATAGTGCTGGGAATTTTGCAATGCAGATACCTGATTCATCCTCAGAAGTTTCGCTTTTCAATGCGCCCGGAGACATAGCGGTTGATAATCAAGGAAATATCTATGTTGCTGATTGGGGAAGTGATTATATAGAAGGGACAGATAACCCAAGATTATATTTTTATAGTCCGTGTGTTCATAAACTTAGCCCTTCTGGAACGCTTATAAATACTTATTTTATCGATAAATTTGCACCCAAACCAAGAACTGTCACTCCGGGAACATTTGTTGTAGATGAAAATGGAAAATATGGTTGGGCAATACAGCCAAAATACTATAACAGAGAATTGCTTGTTACTGTAGATTCGAAGGATAATATATATGTTCTTGATGTTAAAAATAATGTAATTATAAAATATAGATCGTCTGGTGAAGAAATAACTAGCTTTGGAAGGTATGGTTCAGGCGCAGGGGAATTTGATAATGCAAGCGATATGGTGATTGATAAGCAGGACAATATTTTAATTGCAGATAAAGGCAATAACAGGGTTGTAAAATTTGACTCAGCAGGAAATTCACTTCTCACATTCGGCTCTAAAGGACAGTCTGATGGTCAATTTATAGAACCCGTATTTATTATGGTTACTCAGAATAATGATATTATTGTTAAAGACTCATCAAAATTTGAGCGCATTGGATTAGAACATCCATTCAGGGGCAAGGAATCATCCTACAGTGATGAATATGTCATTACACCATCAACAAGTGACGATGCTTATATAAGGGAACTAAACGCAAGGATACGCAGAATTGAAGAAGCCATCAAAGATGGTGAAAATGAGGAAACAAGTGTCAGAGATAAGCTACTTGCCAAACATGCTCGTTATTATACTGTAATAGAGAGAGTCCAGATATTTAGCGATATGGGTGAATATAAAAACAGGGCAATATACAAGATAGATAAAAATAATAAGGAATTACATGATCTCGTTTTCTTTGCACTAGACCCAGCGGGTAGGTTATATTTAAGAGATCAGGATAGGTTAATTGTAAAAAGATACAATATAAAAGGTTTTATGCCAAAATTTTCAGAAATAGAGGCAACTTATACGGCACGAACAGAGAATCGTGATGACAAATTCCTAGAAGATTACGGTGATATAGATGAAAAAACCGACCTTGAAGATACAAGAATGAATCGCGCACTAAAACAAGCCCTTTTAGTTAATTATGATTTTAGCGAGAAATGGAATTTGTCATTACATAATAAACATTCTATCGCAAGGCAGGAAAGCACAAACGAAACTCCGCCCAAACCTGAAGATAATTATAAATATAATAATCAGGGATGGGATAATGATGTTGGTATGAATCTAAAATTTATAGCAAACTCCGACCCATATAGATATAGAGAAATGAATTTCTATTCACAGTTTTTAGCTGGACAAAGCCGATACCAAAGTGATGCAATTTTTACAAATGTTAACAAACAAAGTAGTAATAGAGATGGTAGTTCCAGAGGGTTTGTTGTCGGTGCAGATATGGATATTCATTATAACGCAAATGTGAGTGTTGAATATTTAAGATTAAGACCCGATCTGACAAGCAGAAATATTACAACTTATCTTTATGATGTATCTGGCGATCTGTATCAAATATCCAAGAGTTTTAATTCTGCGAGTATAATTGTCGGGGAGTTGAATATTAAGTTTTAGGAGAGAGAAGAGATGATGCCAGAAGATTTAGAGAAATACGACTATCGCAAAAACATAATAGTAGATAAAGATAATCCTATTTTGATATGGAAATCTTGGGGAGATCATAACACTGATGGTCAAGCGTATTTATCAAGACCATACGGGGAAGATGCTTTGACTTGGAACGTTTTTAGAAGCCTTCAAAAATTTGGTTGCATGGCAACATATAGGTAAAACTATTTCAGAATCAAATATTATAGATAAAGCGAAGATATTGTCTAAGATAGACGAGGCATTGAGCAATACTTAATAAATAAAGGGAAAACTCATGGGAACGAAATTCAATATACACATAATATTATATAGTGAAGATGACATACAAGTCGCTCATTGCTTGGAATTTGACATTGTGGCTCAAGGGAGAAGCAAAATTGAGGCATTAAGAAACCTTATTGATGCAATTGACATACAGATTAGCTTTGCTCTAGATAACTACGACTTGGCTTCTATATTTACGCCAGCACCTACCGAGTATTGGAAAATGGTAGCATGAACCAATTGGAAGAAAAACTAAAATCAATACCACAAAACCCGGGCGTATATATAATGAAGGACGCTGATGACAAAGTGCTTTATGTCGGCAAGGCTATTTCTCTGTCTAATAGAGTTAGAAGTTACTTTCAGGCAAGCGCAAAACCCCATGCCTTGACACCAAGTATGATCCCGCTTGTCAAAGATATTGATTTTATCATCACCGATAACGAAATAGAAGCCCTTATCCTTGAAAATAATCTTGTTCAGAAATATAAGCCAAAATATAATATAAAACTCAAAGATGATAAGCGTTATCCATATCTAAAAATAACATCAGAGGAATTTCCCAGAATAGCGATGACAAGAAACGTTGAAAAAGATGGTTCAAAATATTTTGGTCCCTTTGTTCGGTCAAAAGCAACTCGTCAAAGCTTCAAAGAAATAACAAAGGCTTTTCCTATTCGTTCATGCAATCTTGACCTTAGTGATGGTAAAAAAGATCATCGCCCATGCTTGAATTATCATATCGGAAGGTGTCTTGCCCCTTGTGCGGGGCTTGTTGATAAAGACACCTATCAACAAGTCGTCAAGAATGTAACATCATTCCTCAAAGGTAACTCGGAGGATGTTTTGGGGAATCTAACCGAGCAAATGAAAGAAGCATCTGCTAATCTTGAATTTGAAAGGGCTGGTCAAATAAGAGATAGAATAAATAGTATTCAGGAAATACTTGAAAAACAGAAGGTTAGTTCTAGTGACGGTGAAGATCAGGATATAATTGGATTTTATAGAAAAGATGATGATGCTTGTGTTGTTTTAATGATGATACGTGGTGGCAAAATGCAAGATCAAGAACATTTCTTTTTGAATGGAACAGAGACATCAACGCCTGTTGAAATTCTTACTGCATTTGTAGAGCAGTATTACCATGATGCTTCGTTTATTCCCAAGACGATATTGTTACAGAATGAAGTAGAAATGCCCGAAGCTATAGAGCAATGGTTGAGTGCAAAACGTGGTTCTGCTGTAACATTGCACGTTCCACAAAAGGGCAAAAAACTTGATATGATTGAATTAGCAGAAAAGAACGCAATGTCAATACTTGAAAGGGATAAAGCAATAAAATTATTTAATAAAGATGATAATCCAGCTTTAATTGGTCTGCGTGATTTGCTTTCTTTGCCGAGACAGCCTAATAGAATTGATTGCTTTGATATATCCAATCTTGGTGGAGCTTTGGCGGTAGGATCAATGGTTGTCTTTCAAGATGGTATGCCAAATAAGTCCGAATATAGAAGGTATCGCATAAAAACAGTCGAAGGTCAGGACGATTTTGCTATGATGAGAGAAGTTATATTTAGGCGTGTTCGGGACGCTATGGAAGGTGGAACGCCTCTACCTGATTTAATGATTGTTGATGGCGGAAAAGGACAGCTAAGTTCAGCAGTCGAAATACTAAGAGATTTTAAGCTAGATAATGTTCAGGCGATCATAGGTCTTGCAAAGAAACAAGAACATATTTTTTTGCCGAATCAGTCTGATCCTATTGTGCTTGATGATAATAGCCCTATATTGCATTTGCTTCAAAGAATAAGAGATGAGGCGCACCGATTTGCTGTAACATATCATAAAAAGCTAAGAGCAAAAACATTAACAACGTCTATTCTTGACCAGATACCTAGTATAGGACCCAAAAGAAAGCAGTTGCTTATACAGCATTTTGGCTCTGTTGAGGGCATTCGTGATGCGTCCATAGACGAATTGAGAAGCATCGCTGGTATAACCCAAAAAATAGCGGAAGACATAAGGAGGAGCCTTGGGGCTTCGTTTGATAATTAGTAGGTCATGAAAGGTAATTATGGAACTAGGCGAAATAGAAGTAAAAGAGTTTGTTATAAATATAGAAACGCCTGATGGAAAACTTCCGCCAGCAAGAGTTACAATCCCCAATCTTCCTATGAGGCTTGCAGATATTGTTCCGCCTATACAAAAGCTATGCAGTGGAGTCGTAGGACTTGCAATTAAAAGAGAGATAGTTCTTGGCTCAACTCTGTCATGTCATAAGGGATGCGGAGTCTGTTGTAATCAGCTTGTGCCTTTGTCTGCGCCAGAAGTATTTTTTCTATATGAATATTTGCAAACACTCTCCCTTGATAAGCAAAATGAAATTAGAACCAAGTTTGCAAAGATAAGAAAAGTAATGGAGTCTGCTGGTCTTATTGAACGCCTTAAAAATGTTGATGAAACTGACGAACATCAAACCCTTGCGCTTGAGTATTTTAGGCTTGGGATGCCATGTCCGTTCCTTGTTGATGAGGCTTGCAGTATTCATCCTGTCAGACCGATTGCCTGTCGTGAATATAACGTTACATCCCCACCTGAATTATGCGCCGACCCATTTAAGAATAAGATATTGCGGATAAAGATTCCAAGAAATATGACTACCGCAACAGCAAAACTTGCTTCTGAGGCTTGTGGCGCGCCACTTATGGTTATCCCTATGCCGCTTTTTATTGAATGGGCAGAGGAGAACGAGCATATCAATCATCTAGCTTGGTCTGGAATATGGCTCTTTGAGAAAATGCTTGAGTATGCGACAGGATCAAATGTTGATGGCGAAAGGAATGAATCTTGAAAAAAGGGCTTTTGATGGTCTTTACAGGCAAAGGAAAAGGCAAGACAACATCCGCATTAGGTCTTGCATTTAGGGCAATGGGGCATAATCAAAAAGTTTGCGTTATCCAATTCATAAAGGGAAACTGGAAATATGGAGAATTGGAATCTGCAAAGCGTTTTGAGGGCTTGATGGACTTTTATGTAATGGGAAAAGGCTTTACATGGCAATCTGAAAATTTGGAAGAAGATATAAAAATTGCCCAAGAAGCATGGAATTTTGCGAAAGAAAAGATAGGATCAGGCAAATATCAGATGGTCATATTGGATGAGTTGACATATCTGATAAAATATAATATGGTTAGCGAGGACGAGATAATAAGTTTTTTATCGAATCGTCCAGAAAATTTGCATATAGTCGTTACAGGTCGTGATGCGTCAGCTAGATTAATTGAAATTGCCGATCTTGTAACCGATATGGTTTCTATAAAGCATCCTTACGATAACGGCGTTAAGGCTCAAAAAGGAGTTGAGTTTTAAACATGGGGGAAGTTGAAGAAAAACTTAAAATGCTACCAACAGATTTACAAAATGAGGTTATTGATTTTATAGATTTTCTATTAATTAAACATGGTCAAAAAATTCATAGAAAAAAGCAATTGAAATTTGACTGGATCGGTGGCTTAAAGGAATATCGAGATCAATATACTTCTGTTGAACTCCAGAAAAAAGCATCGGAATGGAGAGATTGATGTATCTAGTTGATACTAATATTTTATTAGAAGCTCTATTAGAACAGGAAAAATCCAAAATTGTTTAGGAATTTCTTAGTTCTACTAATGTGGAATATCTCTTCATATCAGATTTGGCTCTTAATTCTTTTGGCATAATTCTATTTAGGCTTAAAAAAGAGGATATATTTTTATTGTTTCTTGATAATGTTATTATTGATGGTGTTAATGTGATTTCTCTAAATGAAAGAGAATTAAAGAGAGTTAATGAAATATCAAAAGCGTTCAATCTTGATTTTGATGATGCTTATCAATACACAATAGCAGAAAAATATGATTTGCAGATTATCAGTTTTGACAAAGATTTTGATCATACGATAAAAAAGAGAAAAGAACCGAATAATATTGTATGATTTGTCATTTTTTTGGTGTCTGTTAATGTTGGTCATTTAGATCATCAATATATGATTTATTAAAATTTAGGAGGATTTAACTTATGTCAAATGCACCTATACCAAGACCTGAATATCCACGTCCACAATTCGTTAGAAAAGATTGGCTTAATCTCAATGGAGAATGGCACTTTGAGATGGATCATGGTCGTTCTGGTATTCAAAGAGGATTAATGAATGCAGACAGCTTGTCGGAAAGGATAATTGTTCCGTTTTGCCCTGAGAGTGAGCTTTCGGGCATTGGAAATAAAGACTTTATGCAGGCTGTTTGGTATATGAAAAAAGGCGAAATACCAAAAGAATGGGAAGGAAAGCGGATTATTTTGCACTTTGGGGCAGTTGACTTTATGTCAAAGGTCTGGATAAATGGAAAAGAGGCAGGAACACATAAAGGCGGATATACCTCTTTTTCCTTTGAAATAACCGATCTGCTTCAAAGCGGAGAGAATAAAATAGCCTTATATGTTGAAGATGACACAAGGTTTTCAGGTCAGGCTGGAGGAAAGCAATGTCCAGACTATTATTCAAGGGGATGCCACTATACCAGAACAACAGGTATATGGCAGACAGTCTGGCTAGAGGCAGTTCCAAAAACTTACATTGCTGATGTAAAATTAACACCCGATCTTGACAATGAGAGACTTCTCATAGAGGCAAAACTTGATGGCGATACAAAGGGCATGGTTCTCAAAGCACAAGCGATGGCTGATGGCAGTCTAGCAAGCGAAGGAGAAGCGAAATGTTTTGGTCCCAACGCAGTCATGTATTTGGATTTTTGTGATGTGCGCACATGGTCGCCTGAAGACCCGTTTTTATATGATTTGAAACTAACACTTGAAAGCGATGGAAACGCTGTTGATTGTGTTGATTCATATTTTGGCATGAGATCGATCAAAATTGCACCACCTGCAATTTTAATCAACGATAAGCCCGTTTTTCAGCGTCTTATTTTGGATCAAGGCTTCTATCCAGATGGAATTTATACTGCACCAACAGATGAGGCATTAAGGAACGATATTAAACTGTCAATGGATTTGGGCTTCAATGGGGCAAGACTGCATGAGAAAGTTTTTGAAGCAAGATTTCTCTATTGGGCTGATAAGATGGGCTATCTTGTTTGGGGAGAGTATCCGAATTGGGGCGTTAATCATTCATCAAAGGAAACGCTAGAGCAATATCTTTCAGGCTGGCTTGAAGAATTAGACAGAGATTACAATCATCCATCAATTGTAGGATGGTGTCCATTTAACGAAACCCCCGGAAACCAAAATCCTGAATTGTTGCGATTGATATATAGAGTTACTAAGGGCATTGATCACACTCGCCCGGTTATTGATACAAGCGGATATGTCCACGTTGAAACTGATCTTTATGATGTGCATAATTACGATCAAAATCCAGAGACCTTCGCCAAAGCCTTTCAGCCATTAGCAGAAGGTGGCAAGGCATGGCAAAACTCGCCTGATAGAGATGCACCATACAAAGGACAACCATATTGGGTCAGCGAATACGGCGGAATCTGGTGGAATCCTGAGCAGAAAGACGAAAAAGGTTGGGGATATGGCGGAGTTGAGGGTCGCCCAAAGAGCGAAGAGGAATTTATAGAACGATACAAGAAATTAACAGAAACGTTATTGAATCACCCGAAAATGTGCGCATTCTGCTATACACAACTTACTGATGTTGAGCAGGAAGTCAATGGCTTGTATTACTATAATCGAAAACAGAAATTTGATCCTGCAAAGATAAAGGCTATTAATTCTCAAGAAGCGGCTATTGAGAAATAAAATAGACAAAATAGAGGCATATCATATTATGCCTCTATTTTTATATGAAGCGAAAGACAACAAGGAGAGTGGTAGATGTCCAATTCTATGAATTTTGGCTATACAGTTCCAAGACTGCCAAGATTTGCGAAAGTCAGCACGTGGCTTGATGAATTCAAGAATTCTAGCGTAAAACTATCAGATCAGCTTGTAGAAATATATGGTCATGATCAGGAGCTAATAAACCAAAGAAAATCATTTATAATTAAGGCATTAGAGCATTTTGCGTCTATATATGGAAATGACAGGGAAGTTGTAATTACTAGATCACCATGTAGAATCAACCTTCGTGGTATGCACTCAGAGATGCAACATGCAACGCCAAATTATCTCACTCATGCAAGGGAAATGATCATAGTTGCAGGAAAAAGAGATGATGATCATGTTGTTTTGAACAATGTAGAATCAGAACGCTTTGAAAGACGGGAATTTAGCATATCAGAAGAAGTATCGATTGATCAATGGGGCAGTTGGGTTGATTATATAGATAGCCATAAAGTAAGACAACATATAGAATCTCATAGAGGTGACTGGTCAAATTACATTAAAGCTTCAGTTCTAAAAATATATGACGAATTCAATAATAATAATTTATGTGGCATGGATGTTGTCGCTTATGGTGACGCACCCAGAGGTAATGGCATGGCTTCTTCTTCCGCCCTTGTTGTTTCATCAGGGCTTGCTTTTATGGCTGTAAATGGTCTATCAATAGACCCTCGTATGCTTGTAGTTTGTTTTGGTAAAGGTGAATGGTTCGTTGGAACTAGGGGCGGATTTGGTGATCATGGTTCTATGATATTTGGCAAAAAAGGTCATATCTTACATAGCGTTTTCCTGACGGTTGATGAAATGCAGCCAGAATATATTAAATTTCCTGATGATTACCAAGTGGCTATTATAAATTCATATCGAACATCAACAAAATCAGCGGATCGGCTTTTTGCATATAATCAAACGATGTTTGGATATAGTATGGCGATGACATTAATCAAAGATGTTCTAAAGAACTTTGGAAGCTATTCAGATGAGTTATTAAGCCAAATTAGCTATTTAGGTCAGATAACTCCCGAAGATTTCGGACTAGAAAACATTTATGCAATATTAAGAATTTTACCAGAACGCATTACAATTTCTGATCTAAAAGCAAAATATACCGAATCAGTAATTGATAAAAGGCTTGATAGATTCTTTGGACAATTGGAAAAATATCCCGATCATGTTGACGTAAGAGGTCCTGCATTATGGGGTATAGCAGAATCCGAAAGAAGCAGAGCCTTTGCAAGATTAATAAAGGAAGGCAAAATTAAGGAAGCAGGCGAATTGATGTTTATTGGTCATGATGGCGACAGGTTATTTACTTTTAATGGTAATTATGAACCGATAGATTATATCAGTAACAAGGTAACGGATTCTTATCTTGATTGCCTTATTGATGATATAAAAAGTAATGATTCCGAAAGGATTAGCCGTGCTGAATTAGCAAAACAACCCGGTGATTATGATGCGAGTAGTCTTGAACTTGATAGAATAGTTGAAATTGTAAAGAACGTAGATGGCGTGATAGGTGCTTCATTAACTGGTGCGGGTTTTGGTGGAAATGTCCTTGCTATTGTAGATAATAATGATGCTATTCTTCCGAAATTAAGGGAAAAACTTCTCTCGGATTATTATGAGAAAAGTGAATCTGAAGAACTGAAATGGTTCATAAAAGACAAAGAGCTAAAATCAGTCTTTGATGATGAAAATGAATTAGATTATGCAAGAAATAAAGTTAGCGAAATTGTTCATAAAAAGCGTAAAAACAAGTCTTATATTGAGGAAAAAGATGCTTTATTTCTTGAAAAACTAAAACAAAAAGTAAATAGACTTCATAGAGAAGGAAAAATAGGTCGGGAAATGATGTTTATACCTGCAAATTATTATGAAGATGGTATTATTAAAAATATTTCTGTGGAATGTGCAGAATCGCTTTAAAATAAAAGTAGCCCTGTGAGTGGTTTAACCAATCACAGGGCTTAAAGGCAAGGGGTAGCAGTTATTCATATGAGCAAGTTGTATGCCAAGTAAATTTGGTTAGCCTTTTTTTATCAAATATTTGATTACAGAATCGCTATTTTCTCTTATAAATAAAGGCTTTACATGAGATATGAAACATAGTGAAATATACTCTTTTTTATACGGACTTGGGTAAATATATTTCAGAATCTTCTTATATACATGGTGTTTATGTGTTCCATATTTTTACATGTATAGATAAATATTAGTAAATATAAGACATTTACCATTGTTCCATAATTTAACACTATATCAAAATAAATATTCAAATCATTTTGCAAAAAATTTAAATTTCTTTTTATGTTATTGTAGTTTGAATAGGAGGCAAAATCATGGATTTATGGAAATCTGCAGTTGAATTTCATGGACATGAATGCGGCGGATTAAGATGGGGATATAAAGTCGCTCAATTCGCTATGGAAAAACTTGGTATCGATAGATCGACTGATGAGGAATTAGTTGCCATTGTAGAAAATGATTCTTGTGCTGTTGATGGCATACAAGTTTTAACAGGATGCACTTTTGGAAAAGGGAATCTCTTTTTTCGGGATTATGGCAAACATGCTTATACATTTTATAACAGAAATACAGGCAAAGGCATAAGAATAACAAGGAAAAAAGATGTAAATATAACTGATTTATTGTCTGCAAATGGTGAAGATATTTTTGAAATATCAGAACCAAAAGAAAAAATGCCTAAAAGAGCAAGTATCCGTAGATCACTGGAATGTTCAAAATGCGGTGAAAGCACTATGGAAACAAGAATAAAGATATTGAATGGTGAATACTTATGTTATCCATGTTATGAGGAACTAACTTCGGAGTGAAAAACTCGTATCAGCATAATTTTACATAATCTCATGATTTAAACTAGCCCCAAAGGTTATTGATTTAATGATTGAGCTTTATGATATTTTAAGTGCTTAAATAAAGGAGTCTGTAATGGTATGTTTAGTAGCTGGATCAATAATATTATGCAGTTTATATACATTTGTCGATGATCAGAATATAGAAAAGGATTGGTGGGACTATCCAAAGATAGCCATTGCTTATGGTGGTTTCAGTGTAGAAAATGAATCAAACGATGGATTTAAGCTATTAAGATTAGCAGGCGTGACTGCTTTGGTAGGAGGAACTTCGCCAGATTCTATGGTTCAGCATGCAGAGAAAGAAGGTATAAGATTAATCGGTCTTGGATATGCTTGGGGGATACCTCACTCAATACCAAGTTGTCGGAGTGCAGTTAACGAAAAAGGTCAAATTACTACTGCGGCATGTCCTTTCTCTGAACCATTTTGGGAAGGCACAATCCGTCGTCCCGTCTTGGAGACAGCTAAGCAATCTCTGAAATTTCCTAATATCGTAGGCTTTTTTGTTGATTCTGAACAATATGCGCTATATCCAAATCTAAGTGTCTGCTTTTGTGAGAATTGTTGGCGGAACTTTTTAGATTATAAAGGAATCAAAGAGGTAAATATCGATATTAAAGATTATTCCTTATGGCTTGTGCAAAATGGTTATCTCAAAGGCAGAGAACTTCGTGAAAATGAAGAACCCTCAAAGTATCCAAAAGCACCATTTACAGGCGAATATATAGATTGGGTGATAGAACGCTTTACTGAGCAATATCGAAAACTTGCAAAGGAAACACATACAATTAACCCAAAATTTGTCTTTGGTAAACTTCCTGAGGATCCTCATTTTTGGTATGATATAGCAATGATGAAAGGAACAGCAACAGAAGAAGCACCATTCTTCATATTAAGAGAGGGAACTTATGCCTGCGCACCTAGCTATGGCTCAAAACCTGAAAGAGGGGGCTGGGATCCAAATTTCAAAAGTGTTAGAGAAGAACTTGATAAATATAATATGCCATATCGCCTGTTAGGTGGAATATGGTTAACAGTTGACACAAAAGAAAAAGCAGACAAACGATATACTCGTGATGTATTTCAACTATATGATCAGGCACACCGACTTGGTTCACCAAAAGATAGCGATGGTTATTGGTTTGGTCCCGTTGGGCAGATTATTAGCCAAAGCTATTATCGTGAGCATTATCCGGGTAATGATTTAAGAGAATATTGGCTTGCATTGCGTTCCATTAACAGATTTCTTGGAATACCTGTTCCTGATAGTGAATATGATGTATTAAATCATCTGAGAAAAATAGATGATTAAAACATGGGGGGACTGCAAATATGTTCTGGGTAATATGTTGGATTATAGGTTTTTTAGGACCGATTTTTTTATTATTTTCAGTGTTGTTTTCCAGAAGAAAATATAAATCTCTTCTTGGCTTTGAGCTAGAATCTTCACGAACAGCACGTAGTTGGTTCTTTTTTCTGCTTTCAATACTTATTTTTAATACCATACTTTTTGATCGTTTTCTAACTAAGGCGAATGTTTATTACATTCTATCAATTATTACCCTTATGTTAGGTCTTATATCTTTTGTTATATCATTTTGGGTATTATCAGAGGCTGTCGGTAAGAGATATGCGGAGTATGTTAATAGTATCAAGAAAAAAGATCAGTCCAATGAAGATATTATAAAGCTTGAATAATTGGTGAAAGATATATAGTATGTGATATATGGTTGTAATAGTCATGTTCTTTTTATATGTATAAAAATTCTTTTGTTAAATTTGCTTGTTTTTTATTTTGTCTTTGGCGGGTATTTCCTAATCTTTAAATATATAATTAATTTTAACCGATAATTCTGAAAATCCCTTAAATCCAATCATCATAAGGATTAGAAAACTATGGTAAAATGAAAATGTCCCAGATTTGCCATTTAAACGTTTGTGCTTTAACAGATGGAAGCTAGAAAAATCTAATAAAAGAATGGCTTCTTGCTTATGCTGGAATGACGTTAGACTTTATCCCAGTATTTTTAATATAGTCATTTGATTTAAACTTGATAAATATTGGATTAGAATAGCATCTCATAGCATTAAAAATTAATCTGGTCAACCAATAGGACTAGGAGAAAGAAATGAATGATATAAAAGTTAAAATAGGTTTTGTTCCATCATATCGCTTTCGATGCACGCCTTGGTGTCAAAAGATGCGAGATGATAGTTTAAGGGCGTTCGCAGAGGTTAAAGGTATGGAGGTCGTTGTTCCACAGCCTTCTCCTGATGGTAAAAGCCTTGATGCAATAAATGGATATACGCCAAATGGGACGGTCAACAATCTTGATGAAGCAGAAGCGGTTGCAGAATATTTTATGAGAGAGAAGATTGACGGGCTTATTTTGTGTCCGCTTGATTTTGGTGATGAACGTTCAGCTTGTAAAATTGCTGAAAAGCTAAAAGTGCCTGTCTTACTATATGCAACAAAAGAACCACCCGGAATGGACGATAGCGGAATGAGTCGAGTTTCAGATTCATATTGTGGCAATCTATCTATGGCATCAGGGCTTTATCGTAGAAAGATAGCTTTTCATTATGCAGGGCTATTCTTTCCGCATGAACCTGAATTAAAAGATGAGGTGCAGGATTTTATAAGGGCTGTCGCTGTTGTAAAAAGCATGAAAAATGCAAGAATCGGACAGGTTGGAGTCCGTCCACCTACTTTTGAGACTGTTGGTTATGATGAAGTGGCAATGATAAAGTCTTTCGGACAAAATGTAATTTATACTAATCTCAGCGATATTGTTGATAATGCCAAAAGATATGCTGACGATGACACGAAAGTCAAAGAGATGATCGAAGAAATAAAAAATGCCTATGCTGAGATCACTGTCAGCAATAAACATATACTCAATTCTGCCAAGTTGGAACTTGCCTTGATAGATTTCTGGAATAGAAACAATCTGTCTGCTCTGGCTGTCCAGTGTTGGCCTACGATACAAAGAACAATGGGCGTTTCTGTTTGTGCTTTATATGGGAGATTGACTGGTAGAGGAATGGTTACAGCATGTGAAACTGATATAATCGGTGCGCTAACAATGATGATAAATTATCATGCGGGATTAGGCGAAACAGTGCCACATTTTATTGATTGGACGATTCAACATAGAGATAATCACTATTGGCTTTTAGCGTGGCATTGTGGAAATGCTCCTGTTTGTCTGGCAAAAGATAGAAGCCAAACAGCGTTGCGATCAAGAAGAGATATGAAAGGGGAATTATGTATTGAGGAAGATGACGCTTCCGCTGGATTAGCACAATTTCAAATAATGCCCGGAAACGTTACGCTTTGCAGGCTTGCGGAATATGACAACGAATGGAAAATGCTTATTTCTACAGGCGAGATCATACCTTCAGATGAAACACTTGCAGGGACATGGGCTTGGGTCGCTGTTAATGACCACGAAAAGCTATATCGCACACTCGTTGAGGAAGGATTCATACACCATGCAAGTATGATACATGGCGATCAGACA
Organism: uncultured bacterium; assembly: GCA_964564735.1. Classification (GTDB taxonomy): domain Bacteria; phylum Poribacteria; class DTPJ01; order DTPJ01; family DTPJ01; genus CAZMCH01. The sequence continues at coordinate 30,532 of CAZMCH010000025.1, read as the reverse complement.
AAAGCACTGCTTAAGGCATGTAAGTTTTTGGGTATTAAACCAATTGTTGTAGATTAAGTTTTTGACCCACCCCTTAATCCCCTCCCAAGAGGGGAAAATGGCTTGTATGGTGTATGTTTATAGAGCAACAAATAGGGAATCTATCTGGTCACAAGTCCTAAGGAGTATTGAAATATGGCAGATGGTCTGCAAATTGTCGGTTTGGGTATGGCAACACTTGATGTGTTGTTACGCCTAAAAGATATGCCGACTTGGGAATGTGGAACACGAATTGAGGAATTTCGCTTTGATGGGGGCGGCCCCGTTGGAACTGCAATGGTTGCCTCTGCAAAATTGGGTGCTAATGTAGGTTTTATCGGCACAGCGGGAACGGATAAATCCGCAGAACTAAAGCTTAGCTCAATGGTTGATGTCGGCATAGACCTTTCACATCTCGTCAGGCGTGAAGGGGCGGATGATCAGATAATAATTGTCCATGTCCATGCTGAAACAGGAGAGAGGATGTTCTGCGGAGTTGGTAATATAAGCAGAAAGCCTTTACAAATAGAGGAACTTGACAAAGATTATATAACATCTGCGGATTATCTTCATTTGGAGGGTTTTCATTATGATTGTGCGCTTCAGTCTGCAAAATGGATGAAGGAAGCAGGGAAAACTGTTACTTTTGATGGCGGAAAGACAAATGGGCATGTCGGCGAAGGAACTCGCAAACTTATTGAATATGTTGACATTTTGATAACAGGATCGGGCTTTGCCAAAGGATTAACCGGCATATCAGACTTAAAAATGGCTGGTAAAGAAGCGTTAAAAATGGGACCGAGCATATTTATTGAGACCCTCGGCGAAGATGGATGCTATACTGTTACTGCTGATGAGGAATTTCATACACCAGCATTCAAGGTTAATGTTGTTGATACCACTGGTGCAGGAGATGTCTTTCATGGGGCATATATTGTCGGTTTATTACATGGTTGGAATTTGCGTGAGATAGCGTTATTTTCGTCTGCTGTTTCTGCTCTCAAATGCACTAAGTTGGGTGGGCGTTCTGGAATACCGACCTTTGATGAAGTGATGAAATTTCTAAATGATCGTGGAATTACTTTAAAATCCCTCTAAATTTCCCATTGATAAAGGGGACTTTTTGTGATTATTTTCGCATCAAAGATTATTACAAAACTTTAATTGGCAATTATAAAGAAGGAGTAATCTATAATGATGACGCCTCGTGAGATAATAATAGCAAACATTGAGCATAACAATCCAGAACGTCCCGGCTTGACATTCTCTGGTAACCGTATCAATGACATGATAGGCACAGGACTAGGTGCATCTGAAACATACAAGCCCAAACGCTGGACAGAAGGCAAAATGGAATATCATGATGACGAATGGGGAAATATATGGTATCGCATAGTCGGCAGAAGCTCAGGTGGAGAAATTTTTGAGCCTGCGATTAAAGACTGGAAACAGCTTGATAACCTCAAATTGCCCGATTATGATAATCCGAAGAGATACGAGCATATAAAAGAATATTTCTCAAAGCCTAGTGATAAATTCAAGTTGTTTTCAATGCCCGGCTGGATATTTGCGGATAGCAGATATTTGCGAAAAATGGAGATATATTTTACCGACCTGATTGAGAATCGTGAGGAAATAGAGAGATTGCACAAGATGGTTACAGATCTTCTGGTTAAAGTAATACATAAAGCCGGTGAATGTGGTGCGGAAGGGATTTTCTATTGCGAGGATTTGGGGACGCAAGATAGATTATTGATGAGTCCGAAAATGTGGCGGGATATATTCAAACCGCATTATATAAGGCTTACTTCCGTTGCACATGAATATGGAATGAAAGTTCTGATGCACTCCTGCGGTTATAATTACGAATTGATTGATGATCTCGTTGAAGCTGGTATAGATTGTTTTCAGCTAGATCAGCCATCTGCTTATGACATGCGGTTGCTTGCAGAGAAATTGAAAAAGCATAAAGTTGCTCTTTGGTCGCCAGTGGATATACAGAAGGTTATGCCTACAGGAAATCGCGAATATATAGAAGCAGAATCAGAAAAGCTAGTAAATCTATTCAAAGGATTTCTGATTGCCAAGAATTATGGCGATCTGCATGGAATCGGTGTTGATCCTGAGTGGGATATGTGGGCTTATAATGCAATTTTGAGGGCTTCGGGGATTGATAATGTTTAGTTCTATCTGTTTTCCTGCATAAGAGTGACAGATATTCCTGCCATTTTTAATCTATCACTTCGCATAAGTCTCATTTCTAACTCCAATAGGTATAATAACATTTCTTGATATGATATATCGATAGTGTTATAATATCAAATAAAGTATGATAGATATATTTAGAAAGGGGAAATACATGAATTTATCGAGCCAAGAAGCATTAAAAAGACTTCTTGATGGAAACAATCGTTATACTTCACAAAAGTCAACTTACCCAAATCAAACACTAGAAAGAAGAAAAGAAATTACAAGAGGTCAAAATCCATTTGCTATAATATTATGTTGTTCTGATTCTCGTGTTCCACCTGAAATAATTTTCGATCAAGGGCTAGGTGATATTTTTGTCATAAGAGTAGCAGGAAATGTTATTGATACAACAGTTTTAGCAAGTGCGGAATATGCAGTTGAGCATCTGGGCGTTCCGCTTTTTTTAGTTTTGGGACATAGTAAGTGTGGTGCGGTGAGTTCTGCTGTTAGCAATCATAAACATACAGGAAATATAGGGAAATTACTTGATTTTATTGCTCCTGCAGTTGAAAAAGCGAGAAATATGACTGGTGATATTATTGAAAATGCAGTTATGGCAAACATAGAAATAGTATTAGAAAAACTAAAAGAGGAAAGTCCTATAATATCTGAATTTGCTGAAACTGGCAAACTAGAGATTATAGGGGCATATTACGACTTGGAAAGTGGTAATGTTGATATTCTGAAATAAAATTGATAATAAGCACTATTCTACATAGCGGAGATATAATAAAATGATTATCAATACTCATGCACATATAGGCGTTTCAAGTGTATTCAATCATATATTTACAGAAGAGGAATTAATCAATGGCATGGATAAATATGGCGTTGATGTTAGCATTGTTCAGCCTTTAATAGGACCAGATAACTATCGAAAATATCATGATGATATATATGAAGTGGCAGTTCGACATAAAGGGCGTATTTTCGGTATGATGGCTTTTTCACCTCATATTGACCGTGATGAGTATTTTAGAGAAGTTGAAAGATGCGTAAAAGAACTTGGTTTTGTTGGCTTAAAGCTTCATCCTTTGGAGATGGCGGTTGATCCATTATCACCAAATGGTCGTATAGCATTTGAAGCTGCAACAGCTTTTGATATTCCGCTTATGGTTCATACAGGCATGGGAGTTCCCTTTGCAAGCCCAACAAGGCTGATTACACGTGCGCGTGAATTTCCTCATCTGCCTATAATTATGGCTCATGCTGGATTCATAATATATACCCAAGATGCTATGATTTCAGCAGAGATATGCAATAATCTATATTTTGAGCCTTCATGGTGTAGTGGGCAATTGATTGGTAATATGATTAAAAAATTCGGTGCAGACAGGGTTATGATGGGTTCTGATTGGATTTCTAATTATCCTATCGAGAAACTAAAAATAGACCTTCTTGAGTTAAGTGATGAAGATAATAATAAGGTATTATGTGAAACCGCTAAGAGAATTTTTAAATTAAGTGAGAGGATTTAGTCTATGGAGAATAAGACAAAAGCAAAGCTAAAGCGTGGTGAAATAGCTCTAGGGCATTTTGTTCTTGAATTTGCTACGCCCGGAATTGGACACATGATCGCAAACGCTGGATGCGACTTCGCTATCTTTGATATGGAGCATACAAGCTTTTCTCACGAACAAATGCGTCAAGCGATATTATCTGCAAAATCCGCAGGTATCACACCTATTGTAAGGGCTTCTGATACAGAATATTTCCTTATGTCGCGCCCACTTGATGCGGGTGCAGAAGGGATTATGGTTCCAAGAGTAGAGACTAAAGAACAGACGGAAAAGATCATAGAATCGATTAAATACCCGCCCTTAGGTGTTCGAGGTTCTGCTTTTGGAATAGCACACGACAATTATAAAGGTGGAGATATTGGCGTTGCAACAAGAAAAGCTAATGAAGAAACGCTTATAATTGTTCAGACCGAGACTGCTAAGTCAGTTGAAAATGTAAATCAGATACTGTCTGTTAAAGGTATTGATGTGGCGTGGATCGGACAGGCAGATATGACTGTATCACTAGGAATTCCGGGACAATATGATCATCCCAAGTTTCTCAAAGCACTTGATACTATAATTAATACATGTGCAAAATATAACGTTGCTCCCGGATTTATTCCTATCACATTACAAGAGACAAAAATGATGATCGATAAAGGGATAAAGTGCATTGCCTATACTGCTGACGTTTTTCTGTATTCATATTTTCTCAAGGATGGCATATCACAAATAAAGGAATATATAGAAGAAAAACCTGAAAAATTTGGACAAAAAAAGGAAGATAAATCAGATACAGTGGGGAAAACTCGTGTTATTGATCTTGGCGGTGGAAGAAAATATAAATTGACTTGGTAGGAAAATTGTTAATACTTTGTAATCAAATTCTAATATCTTCGTAATTGTTGAAAGATGTTATTTACCTAATATTTAGTTTTGAATTGGAGGGGCTATAATGAAAAGAAAGAAACAGTTTTCATATATCGCAATATATATTGCCCTTATGCTTATCACGCTAATATATAGCAATAGCGTTCTAGCACAAGCCAGCAAACCGAAGTTATCATATATAACATCAGAAGATTTTATAAAACCGATTTGGCATCCAAAAGATGTTATTATAAATGCAGGAGATATAGGAAGATATAAATTTATAATGGATAAAGATGTAGTTAGACTTCCAGAGAACGTAAAAATAAGACCAGAACTGATAAAACTTCTAAATGATCTGCAAAAAGAATTTAATACTTCTATGATCATTATGTCTGGTTATCGCACACAAGCGCAAGACACATATCTCTGGGCAAGCTGGCTTTCTAATAATATTAAGTGCATAGATTCATTGAATGAAAAGAAACTTGGCAGTTGGGAAGAATGGATTGATGCAAGCCAGAAGTATACAAAAATATATCCAATATGCACCAAACATCAAAACGGCGATGCTGTTGATTTTTATTGGAAAGGGCTTGATTTTAAGACTGAAAAAAAGCGCGATCTAATGATTGAATTAATAAATGAAATATCAGGAACTCGTCAATATAGCGATGATGATAGAGCAATGTTTGGTATACCAAAGGATAATAGCAATCTTCTTAAAGTTGTTGCATATATGCCCGGTGAGAGTGTAAGTATTTTGAATCCAGACGGAGTTTGTTATTTTCATGTTGAATATCAACCAAGCAAGCTTCCGACCAAACCAAATATAGATCAAATAGGTAAAAAAATGTCTGAACAAGAGGAACTTGAGCTTTTCTATAAAAACGGTGAGAGTGTATATATAGAATATGATGACTTTTTATATCTCGCAAGAATTGTAAATGATTCTTCTGTTAAGGATTTAAGCGTTCAGGCTTTTATACACTGTGAACAAGTTCGCAATAAATTAGGTAATGAGATTCCAAAAAATCTTATACATGCTAGAAGGCACAAACCAGAAAACGGCTGGGGAACAGAAAAGGTCATGCTTGAATATCAACAAGGCAATGAATGGATACCAATAATGGACGTGATTGAATATGAGGATTACTATCTAGTCCCTGATGAATCACAGGGGCAAATTAAAATATTCCTGAAAGATGTTAGATTCCCTATTGCTAAGATTCATTAAAGAAAATGCTCTATTAATAAATATTCAGGAGGTTATAACTATGAAATTATTAAAATGCTTTTTTGCATTATCAATTTTGTTCTTTCTTATATTCACCATAGATTTTGTATCTGCTCAAACACAAAGAATCCCAACGATTCATGCTTTATTGTTAATTGCCGATGCAGATCCTAGTATTGGAAGGGCTGTTGACGTCGATAAACAGAGAATAGAGGGTATGCTTAAAGTAGCAGAAGGGATTTGTAAGGTAAAAACAACAACATTTTTAAGCTCAAGAAATGAATTTAAGAGTGAACCTATCCTTCAATGGCTCAAAAACCTTAAACCCGATCCAAATGATACACTTTTTGTATATTATAGCGGTCATGGCGGAATGAATAGCAAAAAAGAAACATTCTTTTATTTACAGGATGGCTACTTTTTTCGTTCAAAGATGGTAAGTGCAATGGAATCGGCCAAAGTCTGTAAATTAAAAATACTTATTTCTGATTGTTGTAGTGACGGACCTGAGTCGGAAGTTCCTACATATAGAGCAGTTATCAGCAAAAAGGCATTGCAAAATTTATTTTTAGAACATGAAGGATTTTTGCATATAACTGCAGCAAGTGAAGGTGAATATAGCTGGTGTAGTCCTCGTTATGGTGGATGGTTTACAAGAGCAATGATAGATGCTTTTGATGATACATCGGACACTAATGTTGATGGGTTTGTTTCATGGGAAGAAGTTTTTACGATAACCAAAGATGCAGTTCAAAAAAAATTCAGGCAAACCTATGGTTTCTTTTCGGCAGATCAAAAGAAAGATATGTCAAATAGAGGAATAAACAGTCAAACTCCAAAATATTATTCAATGGCAAAAAAATCATCGAGAGCAAATATACAGACTGCTTCACAGGATACAACAAAGATCACAGAATCAAATCAAGAAACAACGAAAGTTTCTGATAACTTAAAAACAAAAAACAATTTATGGACATTAAGCAATCCGAGTCCTTCTTTTACAATTACTATTGAGTCAGACAAGCCATCATATAATATCGGTGAAAATGTAACTTTTCGTGTTAAAACAACAGAAAATTGCTATATAATTGTCATAAATTGGAATTCACAGGATGAACCTATACAACTATATCCAAATAAATACGAATCTGGGAACTTTGCAGTTAAAAACAAAGAATATATATTGCCATCTAGCAATCCAAAGTATGATTTTCGTGTTTCTGGTTCAAAAGGTGAAGAAAGAATAAAATTGATAGCCCTGATAAATCGAAATGATAATCAGACATTGCGCAGTCTTATTCCACTTGATGATGGTTCTAGTAGCACATTTTCAAGATTATCGGTTGTTCCAAGAAAAGATTTGAGCGGAAACGAATTAGAAGCAAAAATTGTTGGGGCTATTAAAATGCTAAAATCATCAGATTGGGCGACGGCAAATTGCATAATACAAGTAAAATAAAGGGGTCATTCCTTATGAAATTCGCAAATTGGAAAAAGCATATTATTATATTTGCTTTAATAATTATCCCTATTATGAACTTACCAACACAGGCACAAACTGTCTATACATTGGTTGTGCTTATGGATAATGATGTAAATATTGCTCCAAGTGTTGAAAAAGATTTTGATACAGTAAAAACTTCTTTATCTATTCTTAAAGATGAGCATTTATGCGATTTAGATATGACCATTATGCGAGGCTCAGAAGTAAAAATAAAGTCGTCTGATGTTTTTGACTGGCTTAGAGATGTTTATCCGCATGATGATGATACTGTAATGATTTATTATAGTGGGCATGGGTTTATTGATGAGCAAAATAGGCATTACCTAAGTTTTGCAGAAGGTGATGTTTTGCCTAGAGCTATGATAATAGATGAACTTAAGAAGATAGATTGTCGGCTTAGAATGTTAATTACAGATTCTTGTAGTAATCTGGTTAGCCTTCCAACCCCAATTATTGCAACAGCAAGATCACTCGGAGAAAAAAGCGATAAGGAATATTATAAAAATCTTTTTATTCAGCATAGTGGAATTTTGGATATTACAGCCGCTTCGGAGGGTGAATATGCTTGGGGTAGTAGTTCAAAAGGTGGATATTTTACAGCATCACTTTTTGCATCACTCAAGGGCGATGGAGCAAACTTTCGCAGATGGTCAGATGTAATAGAAGATGCGAAAAACGGAACTATTCGCCTATTTAGTGAAACTATCTTTTCTGATACGGACAAAAGAAGACTGCAAGCAAAAAAGATAAGCGGTCAAAATCCAAAAGCATATTCTCTGCCAGAAGCTATAGTTAATACTACTCCACAAAAGCCTGTTGTAATAAATATTCAGCCACAGGAATTGCATAGACAAAATTCTGATGATGGTATGCCGATGGTTTTAATCCCTGCTGGTGAATTCGAGATGGGGACAGACTCTTTTGGAATTCCACAACTGGCAAACTGGGCAAAGGGCTATGATCAAACCGCACAAACAAGCTGGTTTCAGGACGAAACCCCACAACATAGAGTATATCTTGATGCCTATTATATAGACGTATATGAAGTAACAAATGAGATGTATGCGAAATTTATGCAAGCAACGGGATATAAACCACCAAAGTATTGGAATGATGAGAAATATAATGATCCCAATCAACCGGTTGTTGGGGTTACTTGGGCAGACGCAAAAGCCTATTGCGATTGGGCAGGGAAACGCTTACCAACTGAAGCCGAATGGGAAAAGGCTTCACGAGGGGGACTTATCAATAAAAAATTCCCTTGGGGTGATGAGGCTTCACATGATTACGCAAATTATGCTGGGACTGTTGGAAAAGATGTATGGGTGGGTCCTGCACCTGTTGGAAAATTCTTACCAAACGGATACGGTCTTTATGATATGGCAGGCAATGTTTTTGAGTGGTGCGCGGATTGGTATGATAAAAATTATTATGAAAACTCACCCAAAAGTAATCCAAAAGGACCTACTACAGGGAAAACTCATGTTGTTCGTGGAGGTGGTTTTGGATACACCGCTAATTTTTTGAGAGTGGCTGACCGATTCGGTAGTTATTTTGCTAATACTGCATATCCCTATGTTGGCTTCCGATGTGCTAAATAATGATTATTTATAATATGTGAATCGTTATGCAATAATAAAGTACTGTTTGTTGCTTTATGCTACAAGCAAGTTATTGTTGTTTTTTCAAAATCTGCTTGGATTTACACCTGCATTTTACTGTCTTCATGTTGCATTTTGTCCAATTCTACAGCCATCCACCTTTTGTCTTCTAAATACCATATAATAAGGCTTTATGATTTATGTTAAACTTGGCATGATTCTAGCATATATGCGATATACGGGGGAACATTCGGCAAGGATGGTGGAGGAAAGGCAAGATGGATAATCAAGACAAATTAATTGATGCTCTTGACCGCATAAAATCAACAATTATTGAGGTTCAAGAGAAATTTTCAGAGGCAGCAGAAATGTTTAATCGTAGAAAGGCTTATGACTTGACGCAATTACCAAATTGTCAGCATGTTACAGAATACATCAAATATAGAAAACAGAATAATGACTATAAAGATGATAAACAAATGAGCCAATATGATAAACTTATAATAGAAGGTGATTATATAAAGGATTTTATCACTAATTGTCAGGCAAGATTTTTATATGCACTAAAGGTCATAAATGAGAGTAAAATAGTCGCTTTAAGCGATGAAGAAGTAAAAAAGGCTCAACAAGACTTAAACGATGCGACATTGGATATTATGGAATATAACGAATTGATAAGACGCATATATGAAGTATTAGGAATAAATCGGGGAAAGGGATAGAGCTTCTAATTTTGGGGTAGATCGCAGACGGCGATATTTTTCTTAATACACGCCGTTTGCGATTTAATTATTTATAGGAGCATCGAGCCTAATATTTATATGTGATACAAATGTTTGAAGCAAGATTTACGCTATCTTTATTTGCACCACTAATAAAATATGGACCACGATAGAAAAGGTCTCTTGCCAAAATCAAGTCTAGGATAAACCCTCCATACATAACTCTAATACCAGAATTATAATAGTATCTAACATCCATAGAGCTAGTGCCATTGCTTGTTGATGCTAATTCAACGTTTGCACCACCACGAACAATTAGCCATTTTGTTACAGGAATTTCTGCGCCTGCGACTACTCTAGGGGCAATAGTTGTTGTTGTAGTCTCTGCTTTTCCTTTTGGGGTTTTTGTAACGCTATTATAGGCAACAACCGCACCTATTATTACCATTTTTTTGTCATACATTGCTCTAACGCCAACTCCAGCATCTCCACCCAAACTTGAGACCTCAACAGTATCTTTGTCAGTTGGATCAGCACCAAGTTTTACATTAAGCACTGGAACAAGCGTATATTTTGTTCCCATTGGCTTATTGAACCTTGCATCAAATGCTATGCCATTGCCAGAACCCTCAACAACTTTTCCACTAGCTTCGTCTTTAAAACTCTGGATGCCTGCATTAAGACCTAAATCTATATCACCGCCACATGGAGTAGGCATTGTAACACCAAGATAGATGTCAGAGGAATTTGCGCTTGTTGAGATGTTTTCAGCACCACTACTATCCATCGCTAATGCAACTCTTGCAGCAATGCTTGTCTTACCCATCTTCATTCCCCAAAATAGGTCTGGGAATGTCCTTACTTGAAGCCCAGCAAGCCTGTCGTTACTGCCCTCATAAGCCTTTAATGCACTAGAAAGCTTTGTTGTTCCTGCTGATGCCATACCAAAATGGAACGCACCAAGCATATTGGGTTTTACATTCATCAAGATACCCGCAGAAATATCATTGTTGCCAAACTCTGCGCGGGGTATCAACCATACAGCATCACCAAACATCAAAACACGTGCAGGATACGGACCATAATTTGATGTGTCAATCATAAATCTATGCTCATTACCCAAAGCATTCCATCGTGCAGATGCACCAAATGCAGTAGTAGCAACTGCCATACAAAGAACTATCAAACCCAACACCAAGATTCTTTTCATTAATGTTCTCCTTTCATTCAACTACATTATTAAATTTAACCCTGAATCATAGAGAAAAAGCTTATCTAAAAAGCTATTTCTAAATACTGCGTATAATATACAACTATGACTCGATATTGTCAATCAAAAAAACGTGTAGGTATTGGATTTTAGGGCATTTATAGAATTTTGGCGTGTTTTTGTGTTTATAACATAATTTTAATGTTGAAGTGTATTTCTTAGTTTGTTTAGTGAAAAGATGAAGAATTTGCAAACAGCCTCGCTGGGGAACTCGACTGTTCGCATAGGCAAGATTATTTATCAGAACGCATAAGTTACGCAAATATGAGTCGCCCATACTCCAGAAGCGCCTGAAAGGATATAGGGACCTCTATGCAGGACGTTGCGTGCCAATAGAAAGTCAATGATTGCACCATTATAAATGGTTCTTAGACCCATATTATAATTGAAATCCATATTATTAGACTTCTTTGATACAACAACATCTGTGATTTCATTGGCTTTCCCCGGCAAGTAGTTCATCACTTTTTCTTGAGAAGCTATCTCATCATTAACTGTATAGAATTTTAGATTTGCCCCGCCACGCACAATAAGCCATTTACATACAGGAAATTCACAACCAGCGACAAGTGTTGTGCTGAGAGTTGTGTCTGTTGTTTCAAGCACTTCCTTTTTGGTTTTTGTAATTTCGCCTGCTTCTGATTCACTCACTATTGTAATGATTGGTGCGGATGTTACTGCATTATATCCGCCTAGTATTCCCACAAGTGCTAACCCTTTTTCTTTTATGACCTTACGGACACCAACACCAAGATCACCCTTCATATATGAAACTGCATTAACGTTTGGTGCTGACTTTTCGTCATATACAGCGGAGGGATTTGAGCCTGTTCCAAAACTAAGCACTGGGACAATAGTATATATGCCCATTTTATTGCTTAGACGTGCATTAAAGGCAACGTCCATTCCGCCTTCGCTTTCTATTTTCAATCCGCTGTTTGGATCATCATCAGAGAAACTTTGCAAGCCGATTCCCAATCCAAGATCAAGATCGCCTGCGGGAGTTTCATACATAGTTGCGCCGACAAGAAAATCAAGCGACATTGCGCTAGTTGCTATTTCTTCGGATGGTTTTATTAATTCCGAAACTACAACTCCGCCTTCGTCAAGTATTGGAGTGGAAACAGGCGTTGCCGAATCAGAGGCACTATCCATTGCAAGTGCAACCCTTGCGCCGATACTCATTTTGCCTGATTTCATCGCCCAGAAGAAGTCAGGAAATTCTCTTACATCAAGGCTATTTAGCCTGCCTTTTTGAGATTGTGATTGCAATATTGCCTTTGCAGAAAGCCATTCTGGAGAACCGACATCCTTTCTAGCCATATCATATTGAGCATTTGATATTGCTTCTGGATCGGGTGCTAACCCTGCTAATGCCCTTCTCAAATTGGCTGTCCCAGCAGTATCAAGGTTATAGTGCAAAGCCATCGTCATATTTTTTACATTCCACAATGCGCCAGCAACAAAGCCGTTATCTGCAAAATACCGTGCATCATAGAATTCTTTTACGTCAGTTTTTGCAACAGGAATGACAAAAAGGGCATTTCCAAACATGGTGATGCGACCCGGATATAAGCTATAGTTGCTTGTATCAATGATGAAGCGATGTTCACCACCCATAGCATTCCAACGGGTTGATGCGCCAAAAGCGACTGAACCCATAACCAATGTCATGAAAATAATCAAAGCTAGAATTTTCTTCATTTTCCCCTCCCTAACTAATTTTTAGTTTTAACTTCTCCCCATAGGGTAGCGATCTTGTCTTTTGAGTCGATAGATAATGGTTTTTTGGGTGCGCGGAATGGGTCGTATTCTTTTACTGTATCAAGCACCTCGGTTGAACTAGAAGAATAGCCACCGATTATATAGACTTTTCCATTGACTAGATTAGCGGTATGTCCCCATCTCTCTGTATATGTCTCTGTCAATGCTTTCCAAGTATCTGTTCCTGGGTCATATACTTGGATACTACGATATGCACTCCATCCATCAAAAGAATAAATTTGATTACCTAATACACACGTAGCAAAATCGGAATTGCCACCTAACATATCTTTCTTTTTTATCCACGTATCAGTGCCTGGGTCATAAGCCTCAACTGCTGTTGTGGTATTCCCAGTAGAGGTGATTTGTCCACCCATAGCATATATTAACCCATTGATGACACTGGTCGAAAGAATTCCTCTTGCAGTTGGCATATTAGTTTTCTTCGTCCATTTATCTACCACAGGATCATAGGCATATACATACGTTTGCGGAGCTCCGTTCCATCCACCAAAGATATATATTATGCCATTTACTGCACATGAGCTAAATAGACTATTGACGATAGGCATATCAGCCTTTTTTATCCATGTATTTGTAACAGGATCATAAGCTTCGACAGTTGCTACTACACTGCCACTTGAATTCCATCCACCCATGACATAGATTATGCCATTTATTTCACATGCTGATAATCCATATCTTGCGGTTGGTATATCAGCCTTTTTTGTCCATGTATTTGAAGTTGGATCATAGGCTTCTACTGATGCTTCTATGCTTGTTCCGAATCCTCCAAAAACATAAATTATACCATTGACGACAGCTGATGCGTAGTAGTATCTCTTTGTTGGCATATTAGCCTTTTGTAGCCATACCTGAGCAAAAACAATGTCTGTAAAGACAAAAAAAATAGCAACCATGACCGCTATTAAATATAAAATGTTTCTATTTCTCAATTAATTATCCCCCCTCTCGTTTTTTACAAATTATTTCTGAAACATCAAAAATTTATTTCACCACCTGCCTTTCATTTGCTTAAATTAAATAAAAAAAGCTAATTCGGTCAAAAGACAGAATTAGCCATATTAAAAGTATGTAAATAACCCCCTACTGCCCGTATCTGTTTTCATATTAATATTCCAAAATATAGGTAGTTATTGGTAATTTATAGGCTATACTATACTACTATTAAATAAAAAAGTCAACAAAAAATTTTCGGAATGTCAATTTGTGTTATGACTATAATTTATTTGTTAATTATAAAATTGAAATGAAATTTATTTATCTAAATTCAACCTTGATGATTCATAGATTATGAGTTATATTTATCTCTGCCTTGTTTTTTATTTTCTATGGATTTCGAAGGAAGGTGACGAATTTTGGTCAAATTTATTACTTTTGCATTATTTTCTATACTTATATTTTCATTATTTGGCTGTTCGGATAGTGATTCGGAGAACAAAGGCTCTATAATTACCCCTATGCTTTTATTACCTGCGGATAATGATATAAGCGGATGGGTAAGTTTTGGCTCTTATGAGGAAGCCAATGACTATAACAGCCTTTATGATATTATTGGCATTGATGCTCAGGTTTATATTGATAATGGTTTTTTATCGGGTGTTTTCCAGCAATATATTGATTCAGCAGGCAAAGGGACCATTGATATTCGTATATATGATCAGGGAAACGAAGCTAATGCAAGTATGACATACACCAGAATAGGCTCAGGAATCGGCATTCCATGGGGCGGGGCTGGAAGAGAAGCAAGGATTGACAAAACAATAGTCGCAAGCTATATGATAGAATTCTGGCAGAAAAATTTCTTTGTTCAGGTTATTATAGATGAAAAAACTGACGAAGCCCTTAATATTGCAAAGCAATTTGCATCATATATCTCCAAACGCATCGGATAAAAAAAGATTTTTCGCTTCGTTCAAAATGACAGTGAAATGTCTTCTTGAATTAATACAAAAATATAATTTACTGGACAATAAAAAACGAAAGTAGGTCAAAATGGGCAGAAAACCTTTAATAATTGCTCATCGTGGAAATTCAAAATATGCACCCGCAAACACTATTGAATCAATAAGGCAGGCTATCGATCTTGGTGTTGATCTTATTGAACTTGATGTCAGACAGACAAAAGATGGTGTATTAATCTTAATACATAATGATACGCTTGATGAAACAACAAGCGGTGAGGGTCTTGTTTCAGATATGAACTATGCGCAGATCAAAAAACTGGATGCTGGTTCATGGAAAAACCCAAAATATGCAGGTGAAAAAATACCAACACTTATGGAAGTTCTGGACTTTACCAGAGATAAAGTCGGACTTTCACTTGATTTAAAAGATGAATCAATTATAAAAACCATGTTAAAAGAAATTAAAGACGCAAATATGGTTGAAAACGTTGTTATATGTGGATGCCATGAACCACAAGCAAAAGCTATCTGGGATATAAATCCCGAAGTAACTGTTTTGTTAAATACCGATTCTGAGTTAGATAAATTGGCAAAATGCGAGGATAAAGCAAATTTCATCAATGAATATATCTGCAGGGCATCAAAGGAAAGGTTCGCGGCGTTAAACGTAAGTTTCAGATATGTTAATGACGAATTAATATATAAGGCACATAGAAGGGCTTTGCCTGTTTGGACATGGACGGTTGATAATGTGGAAGACATGGAGAGTCTAATCGAAATGGGCGTTGATGCTATATATTCAAATGATCCTGCAAGGCTTATGGAAATATCAAAAAAATATTGACCTAGATAAAATAACTTGATATATCGCTATGATGTGTCTGTATTAGAATCAAAAAGGAAATATTATGGAAACATGCGACTTTAGTAGATCATTTATAACTTTTGTAACGCAAAATAAAACGAATAATGCACGTATTCAAGTTGAATCACGATGTATTCTGACTGATAAGCGATCTGGTAAATCAGAAACTTATTACTTGGTCGCATCCTGTAAAGGTGAGGATACCTATGGTAAAGGGTGCCTATTTCTGATGCCAAATTACGATTTTTGTATGATTTATTCTTCAAAAGACTTTATGATTATACGAACTCATAGCAACGCAGAACAAGATAATACAACTGTTGGCGATAACAAAGGGCATTTCCTTGATGTGCATTTTGATATAAAGCTGGTTGATGGAAAAAAACTTGATTGTAATGAAGAGATTGTAAAGGCAACCTTTGAAAATTATGTCCTCAACGGTCAAACAGAGATATGGAATAATGATTATTTGGCGGTCATTGAGTTTCCTATAAAGACAATGAACGTTAATGATATTAACATGATGTATCAGGTTGATACAGGACCTGTATTGTTACCTGATTTTACATCAAAGAAAGAGCGCATGGTTGAAAGATTTAATCTTGCTTATGTTGCGTATAATAAACCCGTTGAAGCGTATTTTGTTGTTCAAGAGCCAACATCAATAGAAGATGAAAGTGATTATAAAGTCAGCCATTATTCAAGAATCACTAGATTCGATGCGAGTAATTCGGTTATTTGCATAGATGACAATTAATGATGGAATTACTTTTAGAGAAATAAAAATGCAGTGCCGAAGTTATTCTTCAGCACTGCAAAATATCTATTTACCAGCCTTTTTTGCTTTCCATTGCTCAAGCATTTTTCTCATTTCATCATTTATTTCCAGTGTTACAGGTGGAGTTTTTGATGATTCCTCAACTATCCATGTTCCGTCTTCTGCACGTAGAACAGGCTTTCTCTGTGCAACAGGGACGATACCGAAAGGTTTATGAGGTTCATCCTGATACCAATATGCAACTGATGCCATTTCGTTGCTTAGATGATTCCCATGCCCATGTTCAATAGTAACTTTTATTTCCTTTTGGAATCTTACTGGATTTTCAATATGGTGGACATATGAGGTTTGAAATCCGTTTGTATTATGCTCAAAGATTGATGAACCGTTGTGCATAAAGGCATTTGGTTGCATACCCCATGCTTGATTGAGGTAGTCTTCTGAACCAGTGCCATGAAGGTCTGGAGGCCATTTGTATCCATCAACCCATATCATATCATCGCCTTCGCCCCACCATGTTCCCTCAAAGTTACTAACGGACAAATTACAGCCGATATAATGACCTTTTCCTTCTGCTTCAAGGATAAGATAGTTGTTTGTCCATGCAAGTTTTTCTGTATTTACAATATTTGACTCTGGAGTATTAACTCCTATTTCATGACCCCATCCATTACAGGGGTTTTCTCTACGAAATTGAGCATGGAAATAAATTACATCATCATCAAGCGGTTGATCATAGAGTTCATAGTCAATATAAAAATATTGTCCATGAGGCTTTTCACCTTCGTTGACAAGTTCAATTCTCGCAGATTTTCTAAAAGGCATTTGTATATAACAGTTAAGGGCGCAACCTCCGTTGCGATTATTATTTCCTGCGGTTGATGCGCTAAACAAAAAACACTGATAGGAATTAATAATTTCATGACCAAGACCAAAGAAATCACCTAACGGGCATAATACGCTTGGATTTTCCTCATCATCCCAGAACATTTTTATCAAAACATCCCTATATCCTTGTCCTTGAGTCATCCAGATATGTTTAATACAACCGGGCCCTTTTATATCCGCAAGCACCCTTGTTTGCCCTGGGGCAATTCCCCAAGCATCGCCATTGCGTCCACTAACATCCCACGATGAAGCCCTTAGAGATTTGGCTTTCTTAAAATGAGTCAATGATTCCAACAATCCTTCTTTATACATGATTTACTCCTTTTTGTTTCTTAATCGCTGTTAAGGTATGCAAAAAAGCCTTATTATAATAATAAATCATAATGATTTTTTCAAGACTTATTATGGAAAAACGGTTCTTGATCATTATCCCAGCCCTTTCCAACTGGACGCATTTGTCCAAATCCCGTAATGTCAAATTTTATGCCATCTTTATCGGTTTCAACAAATTCCGAGAACCATTTCTCCATTCTGCTTTTCATTTCCTTGATTCTGATCGATTGAGATGGATCATCAACGAGATTATTCCTTTCATCAAGATCATTAACAAGATCATAAAGCTCATTAGGTCCTTCAGGATAGCGATGAACATATTTCCAATCATGAGTTCTTATCATTCTTGTATTTCCATATTCATCATAGATAATAACGTCCTCTCGTCCTTTGGAATCTTTACCAAGTATCTCAGGAAGGAAGCTTTTGCCCGGTAAGTTTCGCCCTTCGGGCATAGGCAAGTCCAAATAATCAAGCAAAGTCGGCATAAAATCATAAGCACAGACCATCGCTTTTTGAGTTAATCCTTCTGGGATTCTGCCAATATGGCTTGCAATTGCAGGCACTTTGATTGAATTTTCATACATATTACGCGGTTCTGTTCCATTACCTTTGCCCCAAAAACCATGATGTCCACAGCTAAATCCATTGTCACTTACAAAGAAAATAAGCGTATTTTCACGTATTCCTAATTCTTCTATCTTATCAAGTATTCGTCCTACATCAATATCCATTGCAGTTACAGCAGAAAAATATCCCTTAAGCATATCGCGATTGCCTAAGCAATTTGATAGATCGCCTGCCCATGGATGCCTCTCCTCCTGAGGACATGAGTCAAAAGGACAATCATCATAAGAATCAACTATATCTTGTGGATGCCCTGTCCATGGACTATGAGGGGCGGTATAGTGAACACTAAGATAGAATGGCTTTTCACCTCTGCCATATTTATCGAGAAACCATAGAGCATCATCAGTAATTGCATTTGTTACATATTTTGGTTCATTATATAGAACTCCGTTTCGGATCATAGGGGCATTTATATAAGGTCCTCCGCCTGTCTGATGGACGAACCAATGACTAAAACCATGCTGGACAATTTGGCTATTGCCGAGATGCCATTTGCCGCTTATACCACAAAACCAGCCATTTTCTGCGAGGATGTCAGTATAGCATACTTCGTCTTTAAGATAACTTGCTGAATCATTCCCAACATTACCGCCTCTTATCCAGTCGTGTATACCGTGTTGTGATGATATTCTACCCGTCATAAATGTTGCTCTGCTTGGTGAACATACTGGAGTTGCAACAAAAAAGTTATCGAATTTTACGCCTGTTGATGCAATTCGATCAATATTTGGTGTTCTTATCTCTGGGTTGCCATAACATCCGACTGCCCAGGGTCCCTGATCATCGGTTAGTATAAAAACCACGTTAGTTTTCTTTTTGTTACTCATTTTTTCCTCTTTGATAGTGTATTGCTTGACCAGTATTCTCTGGTTAATGTGTTATTTTTTCTATTTTTTATTGCTCTTATTTCTAGATCACGTTAATTATTACTCCGATTCGGAAGCAATAAAAGACTTGCGATAAAAGAGGCAAAGAATATGAATCCTGCACAGTAAAAAACACCACTTAAGCCAAATATATCACCTATACGTCCACCAACCGCCGGACCCATAGACATTCCAATAGAATATACCGCCTGATAAAATCCCATTGCGGTTGCTTTTTCTTCACGCTGAACTCCTTGTATTGCAAGCCCCATCAGAATAGGGTTTGCAAGCCCTCTCCCAAGTGTTCCAATACCATAAAGCAATATTAGCAGAAATGCGCTAGTTATATGGGTTGTAAATGCTGTTACAATCGCTATCGAAATAAACGCAAAACTCACTGTAGCTTTGTAACCGAATTTCGGAGCCACATAAGTTCCCGCCAAAAAAGTTGATATTGTCAATGTTAGATGTATGACAAACATCAAAAGACCTATCTGGCTTTCTGTCATGCCAATATCGAGCGCATAAACAGATAAAAATCCGTAGGTTGTTACAAACACCGAAAAATTACTTAATGATGTAATTACCGATACTGTTATAAGTCGCTTATTCGATGCGACATGAGCAAGACGACTGAACGAGAATTTATTACGAAGCGTAATCTTTTTCTCAGAAACAGGAAGCATAAGAAATAAGCCGATAACTGCAAAAACCGCCCCAAGATAAAATGTTGATGTGTAGCTATATTTTCCTGCAATGTTTCCTCCAATATAGGTGCTAAACATTTGAGCAAATCCAGTGCAGAAGTTGATATGGCTCATCGCCCTTGTTGACTGAGCATCATCAAAGTAACTGGAATACATAACAGTAAAAGCTACCCACATTGACGCAGAAACACCTGATAAACCTCTAAATACAAATAAAATCCAAGGATTAGGTGCAAGTGCCATCCCGATACAACTAATGATGGTAAAAACGAATCCGCTTAATGCAAATGGCTTACGTATACCAAGTTTGTCTGACCAAATACCTATCGGAAAACGAAAAAGGAATTGTGTTAATCCATATGAAGCAACAACAAATCCAACGACTGTTAATGACCCACCAAGATTTTTTGCATGTGGAGAAAGTATTGGAACAAATGTATATAGTGAAAACCAAAAGAACGTTGTGCTTACGAGTAATAAGTATTTTTCAGTATTTGTTGCTTTTTTTTCTCTAATTTCTTGCATTAAAAGTCCTCTTGCTTCATTTGATTACTATTAGTATTGAAAACTTATGTAATCTTTTAATCTTTCTCATATTCACGCCAATAGGCAACAGACTCCCTTAGATCAGATAAAACTCTACCTTCTGCGGGATATCTTTCTCGGTGCGAAACTTCAAGCAAGAGAACAACCTCCTCTGCCCCTGAATGCTCAATCGCATCTAGAACTTTTTCAGGTGTGATGATCCCCTTTTGATTATAGTCTTTTGCGAAAGGCCAATGACCGCTTTTATCTGCTGAGCTTTGCTTTATATGTATTACAGGCGATAACTTGGAGAATTCCTCAAGCCAAGCATACGGATCAATATCTCTTGGATCGCCTGATAATGCAAATCCATGATCCACATCAAGACAAAGCAATATTGGTATCTTTGCACCATCGTTGACACGATTATATAATTCCCAAGTTTCTTTTATAGTGCAAGCCATTTCACGAGGTATAGACATCGGTTCAAACATAAGAAATTCTAACCCAGCTTCGTATGCAAATTCTGATAGCTTTTGCCAAAGCTCAATTGCAGATTTAGTAACGGATTCCCTACGTTGTTCATCTTCTAAATCAGTAACAGACATTATACCAAAATGACTACCAACACCCCTAACACCAAGTTTTAATGACATCAATATAAAATCCTTAAACCACTGAAACCATGCGTCTCTTACAATAGGATCAGGATGCATAAGATGATTAACTCTAGTGAACATACTCGTAAAGGTTGTATCTATCTTTACATTGTATTTCTCAGACAGATTCAAAATCCTATCAATTTGATTTTGAATAACTCTATATGGTAGAAATGGATTCAATAAATCTGCTACGAATTGAACATATCTAAGCCCAAGTTCCTCACCAACAAACCGAATCCATACTTCTGGTTCAGGAAATCGATTTATCGCAAATCCTGAGTTAATTCCTAATTTTACCTGCATCTAATAAATTACTCCTTTTTTTTTGTATCTGATTAAGCCTTTCAAGAGCAAAGCTATTTTTTGGATTAATTTCCAGAACTTTAGTAAATTGCTTTTCTGCAATATCAATTGCGCCTTTTTCAGCATAAAGCAATCCTAATGCAAATATTGCGTCTGAGCTTTTGGGATTGCTAATAACTGCCTTATTAAATTCATTTATCGCAGCATCAAGCATTCCTTCATTTGCATATTGACGACCTATTTCATAATGAATGTCGCTAGTGAAAAATAGAAAGTCTTTTCTAGTAAAAATGAGTATTAACAAAAATGCTGTAATTATTGCTGCTGTTTTACGAAAACTAAAGATTGGATTTGTATATCTCAAAACCTCAGAATCACCAGCAACAGCTTTATCTACAAGGCTTAACCTTTCAAATATTGATGGATGCGTCCTAAATATTTCTGCAAAACGTGGCATCTGTAAAGGAATATGGTTTATTCTAGCTACTTTGATTAATGCGCTTTTGAATGACTCTGGATTATCCAAAACGCTTATAGCATAAAGATCCGCCTGACGCTCAAATTGCCTAGAAAAATAGCGGAAGATAAATATAAAATATATGAAAAATACTGAAATTGTGGCTATTGCGCCTAACAAAGCGGTAGCGACAGTCCCAAAATGAATATCTTTGAATAATGGATGAAATATTGCATAAACAAACGCAAAAAAGATAAGGTATCCAAAGGAATAAAGCATATAAGTCAATATATGCTTATACTTTATATGACCAAGTTCGTGTGCAACAATTGCCTCGATTTCATCTATACTAAGATTTTCTAATAATGAATCAGTTATGAATATATATCTTGATTTTGGTAATAAACCCGCCATTCCTGCATTGGCGAAATTCTTATCACCAATTTTCCATACCAGAATGTCTTTATATTTTAGCCCAGTTTTTTTTGCAAGTGCTTCTATTCTACGACGAACTTCACCATTGGGCAATATAACTGTTTTCCATATATGGCGTATAAAGTATGGTGATTTAATAAACATTATCAGAGCAATAGAAAGAACTATCAACCAATATATGTAATATTGTTTTATAAAAAATATCCTGACGTTTAATGGTGTGTGTTCAATTATATCTGATATAAGAAGGCTTGCCCCAAATGGTATTGATGGCAAGAGCATGAGTTTTAGATCAGGGAGTAAAAAATCTTTTCTTGATGAGGCTTGACCAAACATAAGGCGATTTAATTTGTATATGCTCAAACGATTCAGCAAAATAGAAAAAACTAGAGGGATTATACAGATCATCAACCTAATATTAGTGAAATTAAAGAAATAGAGAAATTTTCTTATGATTATAGGGGTTTGTAAATAATATATCTGTGCAACAAATCCACATAGTGCAAGTATCCCAAATGGCAGACCATAATGATATGGCTCTCGTATAAGAAATCTAAATCTGCTAAATCTATTGATATATCTTGACAGAGTTGCTCTTGCAAAAGCATAAAGTAAAATACTTGGGGCGATAGTAAAAAGCAATAGAAGGAATATTGTTAAATATGGGTTTGTAATATAGGATTTTCCATTTTGGGGTGAGGAAAAAAACAGAAATATAAGTCCTGATGTAAATATCAGGGCAGATTGAGTTATCATTAATTAGCTCTCCATGCTATTTGGATTTGTTTTTATAGTTATCAAGCAGTCTTTCCGCATAGTTTCTTATATCTTTACCAAATTCCTCATCCTCAAAAGCAAAGGTTAGGAATGTCTCAAAGTAGGTTCTGAAGCCACCAACATCAAATCTAACATCATCAGAATCAAGTCTTATTCCCCAAATTTCATGTTTATCCATTAATAATCGTATTGAATCGGTTATTTGATATTCGCCTTTATTTAATGGCGTTTCTCTTATGGCGTCAAATATCTCAGGGTTAAAAGCATATCTTGCAGATATTGCCAAATCGCTTGGAGCTTCATCAATTGAAGGCTTTTCTATCAAGCCATTAAGACGAAATTCTAATCCGTAATCATGCTCTTTATCTATTGATGCAATTCCATATTTTGTAACATTTTCTCTACTTACCTTTCGAAATGCTATTGTAACGCTGGATTTTCTTTTTTCATGTGTATCTATAAGCCTTTTTAGAAGTGATCCTGACTGTGATGATTTGATGATTGCATCTCCAAGACAAACAATAAAAGGTTCGCCATTTACGAAATTTTCAGCAAGGCTTATAGCATGTGCTGTGCCTTTTTGTTCACTTTGGCGTGTATAAAACATCTGAACATCATGTTCTTCATATTCAAGAGTTTCTATGAGATCAAAAGATTTTTTTTCCTGCAAACATCTCAATAATTCCATATCTCGATCAAAATGGTCTTCAATTGCTCTTTTTTTCTGACCTGTTATGATTAGTATTTGTTTTATTCCAGCGGATTCCAATTCTTCAACAACATATTGTATAGTGGGCTTACGACCAACAGGAAGCATCTCTTTTGGTTGAGATTTTGTTGCTGGTAACATCCTTGTCCCTAACCCAGCAGCGGGAATAACTGCTTTATATATAGACATATACAAAATCTCCTGATATATTATTTTGCATCTTTTACACATCTAAAACCAATGAAAAACATCGGTGTATTAGGCTCAAATGAGAATCTGGAAAATATGCGTATCATATCACGATCAACACTGAGAAATCCTGAACCTCTAAAAATTCTATACTGTCCTGATGATGGACCTGTTGGATTTCGCTTAGGTGAAATAGAGTAATAATCATTACCTACCCAATCCGAGCAAATTTCAGCTACGTTTCCATCAATATCAAACAAACCATAAGCGTTTGGCGCATATTCACCTGCAGGTGATGTATATGCGTATCCATCATCATAATTGCTAATTATTGATTCGGTTGATCTAGTTAATCTCTTAAATGCCTCATCACGAAAATTAGCAATACGATTAGGCGGAGACCAAGTATTTCCCCAAGAAAAATCTTGATTGGCGCGCTTGTTTCTAGCTGCTTTTTCCCATTCTGCCTCTGTTGGCAGACGTTTTCCAGCCCATTTTGCATAGGCTTGTGCATCATCATAGCTAACACAAACAACAGGTTGCTTATAGCCGTTGAAATTGGCATCTTGCCATGGTCTAAAGCCTTGTGTTGGTGATTCAGAAAGGTTATATATATTATAACTTAATCCAACAGGCTCTTTACGTCCTGTTGCCCTTACAAATTCTTGATATTGTGCGTTTGTAACCTCGTATATGTCCATATAAAAGGCATCAAGATATACAATATGTTCTGGTTTTTCAAAAGACTCACCTTTATTACTGCCCATGACAAACTCGCCAGCAGGTATCAACATCATTTGCATACCGTCATTACCATATATAACAGGACTAAGGTTATCGTTTGTTCCACTATCAGCGGGATAGCCATATACCACAACAAATCCCTGTCCATCAGAGTCAAAATTTTGCGCCCAAGTGCTAGGATCGGAATCAATGACTGTATATGTTCCTACGGGTAGCTCAATATTTGGTTTAACAGTCC
>CAZMCH010000025.1:0-5750 GCA_964564735.1 uncultured bacterium | reverse complement strand
CATCAGAACCAACAGCCTGCCAAGGTCCATAGGTTTTGCGATTGCTATCGGTTAGAGATATAGTTCCCGGAGTTGCACCTCTACCATAATTCCAGTGATAAGTGATTATTTGTGTGATAAAGTGTGGTTTGCTAAGTGTAAATACTGTCGGTGAAGTCGGTGAGTTGTCAACACCATAAACATTGCCGATCTCAAATATCTTTTCTTCTTTTTGAGTTCCACCTACAGGTCTAAGTTTAATCGTAATTGGTATCTCTGTTCCGGGCTTGGGGTGATCAACAAAGGCTTCGCCTTCAAATTCTATGACATCACCAGCGTAGGCTTTGACTTTTATTGTTCTTTCTTCTCCAGCAGGAACTGCGACAACGCCTGTTGCCTTTCTTCCATCAACCTTTAGCTCAAATTCCTGTGTATTAATATCAGGTCCAGAGACGATCACAATAACACGAGTTATATCTGCCTGTTGAGAGACTCCGGGCGCAAATTTGAATTGTAAATTGAGTATAGCTTCACCTTCGTCATCATTTCCACAGCCAATTATTAATATACTGCATACAAAAATGATAATAAACATGCTTGTAGAATATATTTTAGATTTCATGCTAAAAAATCCTTTCTTTTAATGCAAAGATGAGCTATCTCTTTGTATTCCGATAAATTATTTAATTATCGGATATTCATCCTCGAAAAAACATCTTATTTAGAAAGCACTTTAAGGACTTCCATAGCCATAATAAGATGACCGACTAAATTTGGATGGACAGGCTCTGGGCAGAAAGTGCTTGCATCACGATATTTTAACTGGTTTTGGAACATATCATGTAATTTAACCAGTTTTGTGTCGTATTTTTCACTCATTTTATGAACTACGTCAATATATTTTGGAATTATATCAAGGACTTTGCTTTGAAAACTATTACTTGAAAAATCGGTACTGATATAAAATGGGTCAATAAGGATTATTTTGCAATCAAGACTCTTTGTTGTTAGATCAAGCAGATATTCATACATTTCCTCAAATAATTCAGGACTGACACCATTTGGGTCCCCACCTAAAAATGAATGTAAGTCATTGATACCGATTTTAATGGAAAGCCAATCAGGATTATGATCCATAGCATCAACCTGCCATCGTGCTTTTAGATCCGTGATTCTATTGCCACCGATACCAGTGTTCACATATTCTATATTTCTCTCTGGATATTTAGCCATTACTAACTCGGTAAAGAATTTAACATAACCATTTCCCAATGGTGCAAAAACATCACGTCTTCCACAATCCGTAATACTATCACCAATAAAAAGGACTTTCTGCCCGTCTTGTATACAAAGATTACCCATTTAATATTTCCTCCTGAAAAGACATAGATATATGCCAAAATACTATAATTAACTCGGTTAAATATATCATAAATTATACTTGTTAGTCAATGCTCAAAGAAATTTATTAGGTTATTTAATTTTCGCTGTCATTTTCATAAATATTTGCCACTATTGACTCAATCTCTGGTTCTTCTATGGTTAGGTCGCTTATATCATATTTCTTTGTTATTTGTGCAATTAATTCGGATGCGCTCATCTCATCACGATCAAACTCAAGACATGCTCTATGATCTGTGTGGCTGATTATATCGATGCCTGAGATACAAAAATCTTCGTAATAATCAGCAAGATCAATAATAAGCCTTCGTTTTTTCCCATATTTCTGTTTTATTTCCTCAACTGTTCCGTCATATATTACTTTTCCATGATCGATTATCATCATTCTCTTGCATAGCTTTTCTACATCGGAAAGATCATGAGTTGTAAGCATTATCGTTGTTTTGCGGTCAATATTTATCTGTTTCAGAAAATCTCTAATGCGCTGTTTTGCTACAACATCAAGCCCAATTGTCGGCTCATCAAGATAAACAATCGGCGGATTATGTAATAATGCAGCAGAAAGATCACAACGCATCCTTTGCCCAAGACTTAGCTTTCGGACAGGTGTATTGATGAAATCACCTATTTTTAGAAGATCGTGGAATGTATCAAGGTTATGCTTATATTGCTCTGTTGATATGCGATATATACGCCTTAGCAGTTGAAAAGACTCGATAACTGGCAAATCCCACCATAATTGAGTTCTCTGACCGAATACAACACCGATCTGTTGTGCATTTTCCTTTCTTTTCTTATATGGCATTAATCCAGAAACATTAATATTTCCTGACGTGGGGACAAGTATACCTGTTAACATCTTAATTGTTGTTGATTTGCCTGCGCCATTCGGTCCAACATAGCCTATAATCTGACCTTCTTCAACATCAAAAGATACTCCATCAACCGCTTTAACAATAGTATATTTTGATGATACAAGATTATGTATTGCACCAAAGAACCCTTCATGGTGTTGATATACCTTAAATTCTTTTCTTAGATCGGATACTTTAATTATCGACAATTATTTAGTCCTTACTTATGATCTCTATTCCACAAATCAATAAGGTTCATGGTATGACACCAGAAATGACAACAAAAAAAGGCAAATAATGAGATCAATCAGAGATACAATTGATGGATTGATTATAAACCCGCCTTTTCGCACTGTCAATAAAAAATATAATCAAACTGGACAATGTTCAATCTGATATGTATAATACTAATAACATTAGATATTATAGCATGATGAATTTCATGTTGACTCAGGTAATCCTAACTAGGAGGATTTTTAATGGATTCATTATTTCAACTAAATATGGGATTAGGAAGTATTCCATTGCTTTCCGATGCAGAAACTCGATCAATATCAGCAGAAAACCCAAATGGTGAAAGGGCTGGCGGGGCAAAAGAAATACCTGGACCCGGCGCCGCAGATATGCTTGGGAAAGGCTGGAAAGTTCGTCCTTGTATAACTCTTGACGCAGGCTCGACAACTACATTAGCAGATATTAAGGGACCAGGCATCATTCAGCATATATGGATAACCGTTGACACAAAAGCCTATAGAGATACTATAATCAGATTCTATTGGGATGATGAAGATACGCCTTCTGTTGAAGTTCCTTTGGGTGATTTCTTCTGTAATGGTCATGGATTAAGATATAATGTAACTTCATTGCCAATAGCAGTAAATCCATCTGGTGGTTTTAATATTTATTTCCCAATGCCATTCAAAAAACATGCAAAAATCACCATTGAAAATCAACGATGGGAAGCTATTGGTGGATTTTTCTATCAGATAACTTATGCTTTGACAGAAGTTCCAGAAAACGCAGCGTATTTTCATGCACAATGGAGGAGATCAGTAACAACAAGGGAATGCCCTGAGCATCTTATCCTTGATGGTATAAAAGGTCAAGGACACTATGTTGGCACTTTCCTTGCATGGACTCAGTTCTCAAATGGATGGTGGGGTGAAGGTGAAATAAAATTCTATCTTGACGGTGATGATGAATATCCAACTATATGTGGAACAGGTACAGAGGATTATTTTGGCGGTGCTTGGTGTTTTGGCTCGACTTTCTCAACTGCTTTTCTTGGTTACCCTTTACATCGCAAAGAAGCTGGTGAAGTGCCAAAACACGGTCTATATCGCTGGCACGTAATGGATCCAATCAGGTTTAAGAAACAGCTAAAAAATACTATTCAAGCACTAGGTTGGTGGCCTAATGGAAGATATGAACCTTTGACTGATGACATATCCTCAGTAGGATATTGGTATCAGGCAGAGCCTCATGCACCATTTCCAAAGATGCTGGCTGTCCATGAACGCTGGGCAAGATAATTAGAATTTACCACCAAGACACAAAGGCACGAAGAATTCATAATATTTTTTGTGTCTTTGTGATTATTGAAACTTAGCTAGGAGAACAAAAAAAATGACACCTAGAGAAAGATTTTTAGAAACTGTTCTCTTTGGTAAACCAGATAAAATCCCTTTTTCACCAGGGGGACCAAGAGAATCAACGCTTGCAAAATGGCATGAACAAGGGCTACCAAAAGACAAAAATTATATGTCAGCTGTTTATGAGAGCATCGGACTAAAACCCGATCCACCTGTCAAAGGTCCCGTTTATGGAATAAGTGTAAATTTTCAAATGATGCCAAAATTTGAAGAAAAAGTCCTTGAACATAAAGACGGTCATTATGTCGTTCAAGATTGGATGGGCGCAATAACAGAGATTTCCGATAAATATGATTATACTTATATAAGATCGGCAAAAGATTTTGTTACTCGAAAATGGCATAGATTCCCAGTCCAGACTCGTGAAGACTGGGAGGAAATGAAGAAGCGATATAATCCAAGAGAACCGGGCAGGCATGGTAAAGATTTGGTTGAGCAATGCAGAGCGATGAAAGATCGTGAGCATGTAGTAGGGATTCATTTTAACGCACCTTTTTGGCAAATAAGAGAATGGGTCGGCATGGAAAACCTTTGTATTATGATGGTTGATGATCCTGACTTTGTGCAAGAGATGGCTGAATTTTGGACAGATTTTGTCTTAAAAACCATGGAGCCCATACTTGATAATATTGTCCTTGATCAAGTTGGTATGTCAGAAGACATGGCTTATAAAGCGCATAGTATGATCTCACCTGCAATGGTTAGAAAATTCCTTCTGCCTGCTTATGAAAAATGGCATTCTGCAATAAAAGCTAGTGGATGTCCTGTAATATTTATGGATTCTGATGGTTATGTCGGTGAATTGATACCAATTTGGATAGAAGGTGGTATCAACTATTCAGGACCAAATGAAGTCGCCGCTGAATGTGACATAAACGAATTTCGTAAGCAATTTGGAACTAAAATGGCATATAACGGTGGTGTGGATAAACGAGCTATCGCAAAAGGTGGTAAAGTGATCGAGGACGAATTAGAGAGAATTATGCCTGTTGTAAAAAGTGGTGGATATATTCCCGGCTGTGATCATGGCGTTCCGCCTGATATATCTTGGCAAAATTTTGTTGAATATTGTAGGTTATTGGCAAAAATGACAGGCTGGTTATAAATGATGTCTGATATGTGATGCGTGATCGTCAATCGCGCATCATAATATAATAAAACATCAGGGAGTAAGAAATATGTTTTCATCAACAGATCATTTCTGGTATTATCAACCATCAGGAGACATATATATTGACTCACAACGAGGTAATAAGGCTTTTGGTTTTTCTGATGGAATCATTTTTTTATCCGAAGATAATTGTCATTCATGGTCTCATAGCATTGCTTTTCCAGACGCAAAAAATATAACATATAGCTATATTCTAAAGAATGGAAATATTCTTTTTGGCGCTGGATCAAAGCTGTATCTTAGCATAGACAACCTGAAAACATACGAGCAAATTACGCTAAAAAACATTGACGGTTCTGATTATGTTCCTCATACACCGAAGAATCCTGATTGTCCGGGTTGGTATTTTCATACTCTTTCGGGAATTAACTCTTGGGATATAAACGGAAAAGAAATGCTTGTATGGGGAAATTACTGCAATGTTGTTGGGGGGGCAACTCCTGTTAATATTTACTACTCAACCGACAATGGACATACCGTAAAGATTGCATATACCTTCGGTCAAAATCCCAATTTTCGTGATGATGGCTCTGGAGGCGGAGGCTCTACAGGAACACTACTCGGCGATCCCGATAATCCGATTTTATGCAGACACATTCATACAGTAGCATATAATCCTTTTGAAGATGCTTTTTATGCCTGCACAGGAGATTTTGACAAACCAGAATATTATGAATGTAATTGGCTTAGAGG
>CAZMCH010000024.1:0-45891 GCA_964564735.1 uncultured bacterium | reverse complement strand
TAATGGTATTTATTCCCATCATAATCATAAATAGAGCAAATAGGAACATTGACCACCAAAATATCGGTTTGAGCCAAACTTTTATATATTCCAGCTTATATATACTGGAATCACCTTCATAAAGCCCTGTAAGCACCTTTATATTATCGACAACAAGCCATCTAGGAAGGTATCCAAAGAATAATGATGACCATTCATTTTCAGGCGTTGCAAACCAAAAAGCATGTCCCAATATAGGTGCAAGCACCTGCATAACATCATGCCCACCGATCCCGATAGCGATTGATAGCATCGTATACAAAGTCAATAATTCACCCTGAGAGAATGATAGCGTATTTATCCATTTTTTTAATGCAATATTCAGTAATACAAGTAAGGTGAGGATCATTACAACTGGATAAACAAGAGAAACGGTGCTTGGGGTTGGCGTTTGTATTGAAAAATAGCCATAAGGAATTGTAAGTAAAAGCCCTAATATTATAACCCTCCATCTTATACGATTTGTTGTCTTATTGTTCATATTTTATGCTGTATAATGTTTTCTGAGATTAATATTTTCAATGATGATGTTATCTGGATCATTTGTCCCAAGACCTAAATTGGCAGATGTCTTTATATAAGATGGCTGAGTTAATTCCAAATTATGCTTTTTTCTTTCAGTTTCTATGATTTTCCAACCATTATAATCCATAGCTACTGGATCCTGAGCAATAAGAACGCTTTTATATGCAAACTGCGGCTTTCCACCGGGACCACCGACATATATTCCCAAAAGACCATCAAGAATAATCAATCGAGTTTTTTCTTTTATTTCTTGGATATTGTTTAGTTCTGCAACATAAGGATCACAACCGTTATCATGGAGTATACCGGGATTATCAATTGAGCCGTAATGATTCTTCATACTTAATGTAACCCCTACTATGCCATGATCTTTTAAAACTGGAACGTTTATTATATGTGTAGATTCGCTTATCAGCCTTGATAATCTGACATTCTTATCACCAACTTTTATTTGTTTATCATATCCCCAGCCTCTCTCATCTGAACCGAA
Organism: uncultured bacterium; assembly: GCA_964564735.1. Classification (GTDB taxonomy): domain Bacteria; phylum Poribacteria; class DTPJ01; order DTPJ01; family DTPJ01; genus CAZMCH01. The sequence continues at coordinate 44,837 of CAZMCH010000024.1, read as the reverse complement.
ATATCTAACACCAACTTTACCTGCATTATGGATATATCCAGCGCGCAAAATCTCATGGTTTGTTCTGTCCCAAATTATTATGTTATTATCTCTAACGCCTGCAGATATTAATCCTGTTGTTATTGCGTCAATAACCTCTGGATGTGATGGCAATGAGCTATTTATGCAGTTTATCTTTATGGTTACAATATCGTTTGAAGATAATGAAGGCAATACTTTTACCCATGCCTCTGCAACAGTGTTTTGACCAGTATATTGCATTATACCTGCATTAACTAATTGCTTTGCTATTTCACGGTCTATTATTATTCCCTTTACAACATCATCGTGAGTCGCAACCACAATCCTGCTTTTATTCTGCGCAAATGCCTTTTGTGGAATCAATGATGTTCCAAATGTTAATCCCAGACCGATAAGCGATATATCCTTTATAAATTCTCTGCGCTCTATTTTTTTGCTTTTATTCATATTTTATTGTTCCAATATGCTTTTAATTTCACCCCATTTTGATGTAAATTTATCATTTTTGGTAACAGCGAGAATGTCTTTTGGATTCATGGCTCTCTTAATTTCTGCCTGATCTAATGCGCGACGAAAGATCATCGCCTCATCAACAATACCAACAAGGAATTCGCCAGTATGCCTACCAATTGCAACAGGAAAATTATTTGTAAGGTCATCCGTTACATCATCACCTTCGAAATCTTGGTTACCATCAACATATAGTATTACCTTTCCTTTTGCAGTATCTCTAACTAATGCTATATGATGCCATTGATTGTCATTTATGACATCTTTTGACCATGGCTCAACCAGCTTGCTAGCACTGTCACGAATATAGGCATGAACTTTATTATTGGCATTATGGAACATCCCATAAAAAGGCGTTGTTCCTGCACCGACAGCATATTTTGCGAGTAGATTACCCTGTCCAGATGGAGCGCCTACAATATTAGCCCAAACCATTGCGGTAAATGACTCTTTCGCCTTAAAATTTAGATCAGGAGTATCAGGAACAGTAACCCATGTAGTAAGTCCATTGAATTCTAAAGCCTTGCCAAATTTTCCTTCAACTGACTTAGCTCCATGATTTTCGCCATCATGCCCGTTTCCTGATAGGTCTTTGATAACCTTATCGTCATCATCAAATGATAAATACAGCACCAGCCCTTCCACTTTGGCAATTGCGAATACAGAAGGAGTAAAAAACAGAGATGCAAGAAATAATGCAAAAATTGGTGTCACAATAGTTTTGAATGCTTTAGCCATTTGTTTTACCTCCTAATTAAATTAAGATACATTATTGTAGATATGTAACAGCACTACAAAGAGCCTTTAGATTCTCATAAGGCGTTCCCTGTGGTATTTCACAGCCAGCACCGACCATATATGGATTACCGACATCATCATAAATTTGTCGAATATTTTTTATAATTTGTTCAGGAGTTGATTTCATAACTGCATTAACAGGATCGAGATTACCAACAAGGACAGTGTTCTTGCCGATTATATCTCTGGCTTTCTTCATGTCAACCTGCCAATCAAGATCGATTATGTCTGCGTCTAGTTTAGCAAAAAATGGAAGCAGATGTGTTGTGTTTCCGCAGATATGAAGCCTGACGAATCCACCAGCATTGTGGATTGCGTCAACCATTTGCTTTTCACGTGGGAAGATAAATTCCTCATAGGTTTTTGGTGAAACTTGGCTTGCAATAGCATCTCCCATGCCAATTGTATCTGCACCTGATTCTATCTGAGCAATTCCAAATTCAATACATGCCTTAACGCATATATCCATGAGTTCAATGGTAAAGTCTTGATATATAGCCAAATCCATAAGGAAATTTGTAACGCCTCGCAAATCTGCAGATTCTGCAGCAGGTCCTTCAATCCAGCCCATAATTGAGTATTGTTTATATGCGATTTTCTTAAATTCCCTAATTGCATTTATTCTATCAAGCATTCTTTTAGATGAATATGGATCGGGCTTTTTAAGCACTTTTAGGTCCTTATTTTCGTCAAGAGGATGTTTAACGCATCTTGGAACTTCATCTCTTGGAAAAATAATTTCCGCACCGAATCCCTGAGTTTCCCTATACGGATCGGATATTGCACTTAGTTGATCAAAATCAAAGTCTTTTATACATTTAAGATTTGCTTCGACCAAGACATGATAATCAGATGCAAATGTGCCATAATTTGATCCGATATAATCTGCCGCAAATGCCATTAATATCGGCAATCGAGGTAGTATATCCGCCTTTTCTCCGTTTATAACCGCCATATATCTTTCGTAGCTGTTCATATTTTTCCCTTTTTCAATGCGTGATGAGCAAGGTTTTTCTTCCATCACGCATTAAGAAATTTTTTAATTTCAGTCAGCCTTTGTCCCTGCCCACAATGCACCGCGCTGAAGCAGAACCTTGAAATTCGGGTCTTTTGCAGAATCCGCATTATGACCTAGCGAAAGATAGAATACACGACCTTTGCCCCAAGATTTTGTCCATGCAACAGGCATTGCCTTGCCTTTCCAAAGAGCAGACGCAAGCACATGCACTCTTGGATCATAATCAAGTATATATTGTTCATCAGTAACAACAAACTCATTCATATCTTTTGTAATTGGGTGCTCGGGATCAACGATACTAACCTGAAATTGCCTATAAGCAGGATGTGTAACAAAATATCCACCAACAAAAGCACGATATTCTGGACATTCCCTAAATGAATCCGCTGCAGAATGAAATCCAGCATATCCCTTGCCAGATGCAATATAATTCAACAGCCCATTCTTTTGCTCATCAGTTATTGATCCCACTGTATAATAAAATACTATAAGATCATAGGGATCAAGCTTTGGTGAAACTAACATAGAAAGGTCATTTTCAACATAAGTTAAATCGAATTCTTCACATGCAGACAAAGCCTCCATCGCCGCTTGGCCGCATCCTTTGTAATCATGAATCTCTCCGCCAGAAAAAACAAGAGTTTTGATTTTTGCCATGTTTATACTCCTTGTATAAGTTTATCTATCGATAAACTGACTGTATAATTGATCTAATGTATCCAACAGCATAGGCTTTTGATGCAAGAATTTGTGGGATTGACGGTATATGATCAACCAAAAAAGGACCATCAAAACCAACTTCACGATAAAATTGCATCGTCTCATACATATCAATATCCCCTTCATCTATGAAGGTTTCAATGAAATTTAATGGATTGCCCTTAATATTCCTAAAATGAACCATACAGATCTTTTTGCTTAAGCCAAAGTGCTTTATTGCTTTCTCTAAATCAACTCCCATCTCTGAGAAACAACCCTGACAGAAAAGCATACAATTTGAATCACTAGGAACAAGATCAAAGACTTTTTGGTAGTTATCAGGGCTTATGATAATACGAGGCGCGCCACCCAAAGCTATATCGATAGGTGGATCGTCTGGATGTAAAGCAAGCTTGATACCTGACTCCTCTGCAACTGGCAAGACTTTTTTCAAGAAGTATTCTATATTTTCCCAAAGAGCTTCTTTACTTATCTTTAAATCCTGCTCAGTGTTAGCCTTGTTATATTCATCAATATTGAATGTGCTGTATTTTGCTTTTCCTCTACCATCAGTTGATTGTGTGCGGAAATGACCTATTGACATGAAGGTATATCCACAAAACGGAACACCAGCAGAACCTATTGCTTTTACAGCCTTAATAACCATCTCTATCTGTTTATCTTTGTCATCTCGTCCATTTGTAATTGATCCCCAATCGGGAATACTCCAACGCATATCATAAACCTTCAAACCATTTGATTCAACAAAATCTACCATATTCTTAATATCACTGATATTAGAATCATCATTTATAATCGGCAGACCATTAATTGATAGACCATCTATGCTAATAGCCTTATAAAAATCAAGATTTTCTTGATTAATTTGATTCCATCCTGCGATTTCGCATATTGTAGCATTTTCTTTCATTGTATTATACCTTTCATAAATTTTCGTTTATTTGTATAGCCCAATAATGTATAATAACACATATTTCCTAAAGCCTCAATGCAAAATATCTTATGATTATTAATATCTGTAATAGGTGCTGATAAGATATGCCCAATTATTTGGTTTACCATAATATGCCAATTCTGGTATAATACAAATAGCTGATTAACTTCTCGAAGGGAAATATTTCATTTTATATCAAAAGAGGTAAAGTAAATGAAAATACTTCTAATAATAATGCTTGCTGTATTTATTTCATCAATATTATTTTGCTTGGGTACTAATGCAGTTACACAAAGCAAAGATATAATCAATGGTTTTAGCCCTTCACTGATTGTATCAGGAACACTATCAACACCAAAGAAAGTATCTGCAAATAGCTATGAACAATCCTATGGCTATCTTCTTAGCTTTGGAATAATGTCAGCATCGCAAGATCAGAAGAAAAACATTATAAACAATGTGTCAATCCTATTCTCAAAAGATGCTTTTATTACAAAAAAAGATATTGCCAAAGATAACAAAGCAACAATTACAAGCATACATCTGAGCAATACTGATCATTTGCCGATAATAATATCAAATAACCTGCTTTTTATGCCATACACAGGAGGAAGCACTGGTATAAGCAAATTTTCAATACCTGATGAAGTTTTTAATAAGCAGAAGTCAACACTTACTGAATTGGAAGAAGAAAACGGAGACTATCAATCAAGTGGATGTTGGAAATTTGGTGCGCAGGTTGCATTAAAAGACTTAATACCAAGTATGAAATTATTATCAGTTACATATTCTTATGACCTTATGACCGTAGAAAAGGCATGGATGCCATGGCATAGTATAATAAATACAATTATATTTGGCATAGCAACAGGTATGCTTGATTCTATAAATCAGTTGTCTCCAAATAGTCATATACTTGGATTATTGGTAATGGGTCTGAAGGTCGGGATAACAGCATTATGGTATAATTTCGACTATAAACATCATAATTGGCCCTTTAAGGATTATGAGCCATTGAAATATCACAGGCAATCGGTTTCAATAAGTTCCGCTTTTTGAAAAATGGAGATATGAATGTTTGAAAAAGACAATGAAATAAAAAGATTGGATAATATATTCCTGCAGGGAATAAGGCTTAACAGACATGGATTATTGAGAAAATTATGGAAATTACAATCAGTTGGAGGCAACTCCATTATATCTGCTCTAAAACGCAGATGGAATCTGAAAAGACATGGATTATTAGTTCCTACTGCAATAGCTTTTAGCCCAACAATGAACTGCAATTTGTCATGTATTGGTTGTTATGCCAAAGATTATCCCCGTAATGATGAAATCTCAATGAATATAATAGAAAAAATGTTTAATGATGCAGAAAAATGGGGAGTTTTCATGTTTGTAATAACCGGTGGAGAACCACTTATGCGTGATGGAATCATTAATACTATTGGGAAACATAGGAAACTGCTTTTTCTCATGATCACAAACGGAACATTGATGGATAATGATGTTGCAAAAGAAATGGCAGATGCAGGAAATATTATTCCTGTTGTAAGTATTGAAGGCTCTAGAGAACAGACTGACGCAAGACGTGGTGATGGCGTATATGATGATGTAATAAATGCTATGGATTGTTTGAAAAGACAAAGGCTATTATTTGGTTTTTCATCAACAGTTACAAGCCATAATTTTCAGACTTTATCAAGCGATCAGTTTATAAATGATATGATAAATAAGGGATGCTCACTTGGTTTTTATACAGAATATATACCTGTTGGTGATCCAGAATGGGAGCTAATGCTTGATGAAGAAGAACGAATTTATTTTCGAGAACGTGTCCTTGAAATAAGGAAAAATAAACCAATAATGGTTGCTCATCTTCCTGATGATGAATATGGTTCTGGGCATAAATGCAAGGCAATTGAAAGTGGTTCATTTCATATCAACGCACAAGGGTTTGTTGAGCCATGTCCATTTGCTCATTTTGCAGGTGATAATATAAAAGATATAAGCCTAGAAGATGTTTGCCGATCAAAATTTCTGCTTAAAATAAGGGCAAGCCAAGCTATATATCGTCATGGAAAAATCGGTTGCTCATTAATAGAAAATATCGATATTTTGCAGGAAATTGCAGAAGAAACTGGAGCTAGACGGACAGAACATTTATCAATAAGGACTTAATTCTGGATAAAAAACATAAATAGTCAAAATTTTTAGAGATAATATGAAAGGAGTCAATTAATATGTATGAGAAATCTGTTATAATAGTCGGTGCTGGTATCGCTGGACTATCCGCAGAAAAAAGGGAATTAAAATGAAAAAAGAAAAGATCGTTAAGGTAAATGAAATAAAAGGGTTTACTCCGTCGGAATCTGATGGTAATTATATATCTAGATTACTTATTGAAAATGAAGGAGTTGGTTCATCAAAACTTATGCTTGTTCATGCAACATTGAAATCAGGTAAAGATCCCGGCGGTTTTGGTGCGCATCCAGCTCCCTATGATGAGGCATATTATATATTAAAAGGTCAAGGTTTAATGGAGTTTAACAATGGCGAGGAATCTTATGAAGTAGGTCCCAATACAGCGATATTTATACCTGCTGATACCTTGCATAAAATTACCAACATAGGAACTGATGACCTTGAGTTTTTGACCATTTGGCCTATTACACCGTCTGAAGAGGGCGTAAATGGTGTCTATGATGAAAGAAAGAGACTTTGGGGTACAAATTTTAAGAAAGTAAATGACTAAATATAAGGAGGAAATATGTCAAGCATTGAAAAAGATAAGAATATTATTAGAGACCTTGCAAAACAAGTTGCAGAAATCGCTGAATTGCCAGATCAGCAAGAAACAATAAAGCTATGGAAGGCAATTAATTCTCTTAAACCAATACGTCCAATGGTGATGATTGATCAAATACCATGGCACGAAATGAATGTTAATGATGAACTTACAATTTTGACTGAAGATGGTTTATGTCGTGGATTTGAATGGCAACTCAGAAGCACGTTATATTTATGGAAGCACATGCGGGTTGATATGGTAGTTGAGCCATTTGTCACAGTTTCAAAAGCTATTCACAATACAGGCTTTGGAGTTGGTGTTATTCAAGAGACAGCGGTTAGTGACCCTCGTAATTCAGTAGTTGGTCATCGTTACATAGATCAATTCAAAACAGAAGACGATATAATGAAAATAAAAATGCCAGTTGTATCCTATGATGAGAATGCAACAAAGCAGGTAGAGCAACGCGCACATGAGATTCTTGATGGTATATTGGGTGTGCGTGTTCAAGGGGCTTTTCCGTCTTTTGCTCCCTGGGATCAAATTGCACAATGGCGTGGAACAGATAACATGATTATTGATCTTATTGATAGACCAGATTTTACACATAAAATTATATCCAGATTAACTGATGCCCATCTCTCTATGCTTGATCAACTAGAAGCACAAGGACTTTTGGGCTATGGACAGAACACAATACATTGTTCTGGTGCATTTTCAGATGAACTTCCTGCGCCCAATTTTAATCCACAACATCCGCGCTCAAAAGATATTTGGACTTGCGGAATGGCTCAGATTTTCTCCACAGTTTCACCTGCAATGCACAAAGAATTTGAAATAGATTATGCAATAAAATGGTATGAACGTTTTGGACTTGGATACTATGGTTGCTGCGAACCGTTAGACGAAAAAATAGACATTATTCGTGAATTACCGCATGTCAGAAAAATATCAATGAGTCCATGGGTAGATTTAGATAGGGGGGCTGAAAGAATAGGGCGTGATTTTGTATTCTCCAGAAAACCCAATCCAGCATTTCTTGCGTGGGATAATTGGAGACCAGAAGCGGTTGAGCAAGACCTTAGAGAAACATTAAAGGTTTGTAATCGTTATGGATGTCCAACAGAATTTATACTAAAAGACATCAGCACAGTCCGTTATAAGCCTCAAAATCTATGGGAATGGGCAGATATTGCAATGAAGGTTGTTAAGGAATAATTGGATTGACAGACAGGCTTTATTATGCTATTCTGCTATACATGAATGAATATATTTGTCATGTATATACAGAAAGGAAATTCAAATATGAGCAAATATGATGTCGTAATAGTGGGGGCAGGACCCGGTGGTTATGTGTCTGCTATACGTGCAAGCCAACTTGGCTTGAAAACTGCAATTATTGAACGTGAAGCGGTTGGCGGAGTATGCCTAAACTGGGGATGTATACCATCAAAATCATTATTGAAGAATGCAGAAATTTTGAATTATGTAAAACATGCTGATAAATGGGGAATCTCATTTGATAATATGCAGTTCGATCTAAGCAAGGCTATGGCTAGAAGCAGACAAGTTTCTGAAAAATTAGTAACTGGCGTTAAATTCTTGCTAAAGAAAAATAAAGTTGATGTTTTCAATGGTGAAGGCTATATTACCAAAGCGGGACAAGTTGAGATTCGTCCTGAAGGAAAAACTATAGAAGCAAAAAATATAGTAATAGCAACAGGCGCAAGACCAAGAATCATTCCCGGACTAAAATTTGATGGAGAAGTTATAATCAGCAGTTATGACGCACTCAAAATGCAAAAAGTTCCAGAAAAGATGATCGTAGTTGGTGGAGGAGCTATAGGGATTGAATTTGCATATTTCTATACAACTTATGGATGTAAGGTAACTGTGATTGAGATGCTTCCTCATATATTACCAAATGAAGATGAAGAAATAAGCACTATACTTGAAAAATCATTATCAAATTATGGTATTGAAATTTCTGCTGGTAGTCTTGTTAAAGAAATAACAGTCCAAAATGGAAAAGGACTTGTCAAATATACTACGCCAACAGGCGATAAAGAGGCACAAGCAGATAAAATACTTATATCGATAGGTGTTGCAGGCAATAGCGAAAATCTCGGTCTTGAGAATCTCGGTGTTAAGATTGAAAAAGGATTTATACAGATTAATGACAAAATGCAGACTAATGTTGAAGGGATTTACGCTATTGGTGATGTTGCAGGACCTCCCTTGCTTGCTCATGTTGCATCAGCGCAGGGAATTCACGCAGTAGAGAATATAGCGGGACGTGAAACAGAGCCTTTATCCTATGATGATATGCCGAGAGCAACTTACTGTCATCCACAAGTCGCAAGTTTTGGCTTGACGGAAAAACAGGCGAAAGAAAAGGGATTTAAGATAAAAATAGGTAAATTCCCATTTCTTGGAAATGGAAAAGCAATTGCAATAGACGACTTTGAGGGTATAGTAAAACTGGTTGTGGATGCTGAATATGGCGATTTGCTAGGGGCGCATTTAATCGGTCCTGAAGCATCTGAACTGCTTGCAAATATCCGTATGGCAAAGGAACTTGAGTATTCTGTTGAGGATGTCGGAAAGACCGTCCACGCACACCCAACACTATCAGAGGCTATTATGGAATCTGCTCTTGCTGCTGGCGAAGGTGCGATACATATTTAAAATATCAACAGCTGATATTTTTGGGAGGCTAGTAATGACTACAAAAAATCAAGTATCCAAAGAAAATGTTATTATTGAAGTTGATGCTCTTAGCGCGCTTGAGGCTATTGAAAAGGCTTTTACCAAACAAATAATGACAGAAGCAGGAAATATAGCAAAGAAACGTAATCCCAATGAAGTTATCGTAACTCGTGAAGATATTGATAAAGCATGGGAGAATATTCAAAAACCTGGAAAGCCAAAGGCAACAGACTCATAGTAAATATTTATAGGGCTTTCTAAATAGGGGGATCAATTACTCTTTTGCTGGATAATCTTGGAAAGTAGGCTTTAATGGGCGAAAGTCAAAACAAAAATAGGGCTTTGGTTAAAGATGGAAAAATATATATAGATGAAAAAGCTTTAGAGTTGGAAAAAGAATATTCCCTAAGATATAAAGAAAGGTTGCGCGATTTGGCAATACAAATTGCCAGAAATGACAGGGGAGATAAAGATATAGTCATACTTACATCAGATATAAATAGAGCAGAAGATAGTTTTGCAAGAAAAAGGTCGCATAGATGGGATGACATATTCTTGGCTATTGGTGGGGCGCTAATTGGGGCATCCATACAACATATATTAACACTAATAAATCAGATCAGCATGAATGTTGAACCTGTAACTTTGGCATTGGGAATATTGGGATTATTTATTCTGGCATTAGTTATTATAAAAAGAGCTAGACGTATATAAAACAATCAAAACATATCGAATTCCATATATTTTTACTTGCCATATTAGATACAATCTGATATGCTAATTATCGCAAAGATGCTTTGTTTAAAATCTCCACAAGGAGGGTAAAATATGAGCAACGAAGAAGTTATAAAAATGCTAAACGCTGATATTACTGGCGAAATTGAGGCTATTCTAACTTATCTCAGACATCAGTTTGTTTGTGGCGTTTGTGAAATCAGTCATACAATGCAGGAAACTGCAATGGATGAGATGAGGCATGTGGAATGGCTGTCTGAAACAGTTGTTGATCTTGGTGGAATACCCACTATTGAACATGCTGAATTGCATCTGGAAGGTGAAGACCTTCCCGCAATGCTTAAACGTGATGTCGGTTTGGAAGAATCAGCAATCAAGCAATATGAAGAACATATTGACGCTATCACAGATCCAAAAATAAGAAGATTGCTAAAGAAGATAATGAATGAAGAAATAGAACATCAAGAAGAATTTTCTAAAAAATTACATGAATTATCTTTTGTTGGGGAAGAATCTAAACAAGAAATAAATGAAAAACCAGAATTAACCGTTGGAAGCCTAAAAGAAGGAGGAGATAAATAATGTCTGAATACTTAGGTCGTAATGATTCTCCTTTAAGTTCTGATAATTGGTCGGCAATCGATCAAGTTGTTACTGAATCTGCAAAAAAAAGACTTATTGGGCGAAAATTCATAGATATAACGGGTCCTTTGGGTGTTGGAACTCAGATGATTCAGTCCCCAAAATTGGGTGGATTTGATAATACAGTTGAAATAACTGAAAGAGTCAGTATGTCTATGTTAATGATAAGCAAAGATTTTAAGCTATCATGGCGAGATATTGAGTCTAGCAAGCAAAACAATACACCGATTGAACTTGGTCCGGCTGCTGTTGCTTCTGCATTCTGCGCAAATAAAGAAGATGATATTATTTTCAATGGTGATAAAGAATCTGGCTATTCTGGATTGACGAATGTCAAGGGGGCAGTTTCAATTAATGCTGTTGATTGGAAAGAAGTAGGTAATGGTTTCCAGAACGTAGTCAATGCAATTGAAAAACTTGCATCTATCGGATTATATGGTCCTTATGCAATGGCAGTTTGCACTCCCATTTATGCAATGCTACATAGGTCTTATGGCGCAGGGAGAGTGCTGGAAATTGATATGATTCGTGAACTTGTTTCAGAAGGCATTTTTCAGACTCCATTGCTTAAAGGTGATAAGGCAGTTCTTATCGCTACTGGTAGGGAAAATCTTGACCTAGTAATAGCTCAAGACTTTGTTACTGCATATCTTGGTCCTGATAATATGGATCATCTATTCAGAGTGTTTGAGAGTATTGTTTTGAGAATCAAACGCCCTGAATCAATATGTGTATTTTCATCTAAATAATATAAGGAGTAATTTATATGAAAGTTAAAGTTGACCGTGATGTATGCACTGGCTGTGAATTGTGTGTTGATACCTGTCCAGAGGTATTTGAGATCGTTGACGACCTCGCAAAAGAAAAAATGAAGGTCGTTCCAGAAGATTTAGAAGATTGCGCCAGAGAAGCAGCAGAAGGTTGCCCGGTTGAAGCAATTGAAATTGATGATTAATATTGCTCAAGATCATAAAAACAAAGCAAATATCAATTAAAAGGGAGATAAAATTATCTCCCTTTTTCATAATTAAAGAAAAAGTCATCAAACGTAAGCTATTTAGGTATCCATACTTTCCAGTTTTTTTGCACCAAGTCTAAGCAAAAAGACAGCAATTATACCCCAAAATATTATCGCTAAAAGCATCAAAATCCAGTTACCATAAGTGGTTATCATCATTGTTGCAATAAAAGTCATAGCAATTATATAAAATAGATATAATCCTGCAGTTTTAATTGCACGCATGGGATTAGTATAGTCTAGTTTTGGATATATGGATGCTAATGCGACTCCCAGACTAGAAAAAAATGCTGATGAGGCACATCCTATAAGCAGATTTCGAAAAAGCAATTCTAATGATAATCGTCGTGTCAATGAAAATATAAGAATAAAGGCAATTGTAACGCCCAAATTTAATATAAGGCTTAACGAGAATTTTACACGTAATATTAATGACATTCTGACTGGTAATGAGCGTAAAAGAGCCAAAACTTTTGCTTCTCTGCCTATACATGACAGCGTATAGGCTACAGATCCCAAAAATGATATAAGTGTAATATATAAGACTTGTGTCTGAGGCTGATTATCCTTAAATAGTGTAAAAGCAGGAAACATAATCAACGGCACAATCAAACCAATCAATAGATGTGGGTCTCTTTTTATCACTACAATCTCTTTTTGTAAGAACGCTATAAAACTTCCCTTTTGTTGATAATTATTAGATTTTATGTATTGTTGCTTTTTGTTTTGGCTTATTTCGCTTGCTTCCATCCATAATTTTTGAAATCTAAACTTGAATAAATAATAGGTGGATATAGTCAAAAAAACTGTAAACAAAGCGAAACCTAGCACATAAAATATCTGTATTGATTGTAATACTCCATCAAAAGGAATGAATTTTATTAGCCAGACAATAGGAAATATGTTAAAAGCGGAAATTCCAGACTTCAAATCGATAAACGGGATTGTAGATACATTAGAATCTGTATCTTGATAATACCTCATAAATATTAAAATTATTGCCAAAGCAGACAAAACAGCAATAACCCGCAAAAGATATGACCATTTTGGTTTTGACACAAATTTTCCGATAATAAGACTGAATGCTAATGATAAATTTGCAATCTGAAATAATGCAAATAGCCATCCAATAATGAATATAATCGCATAGGTAGATAGATTTATTTTGAATAATACTGACGAAAAGGCAATTATGACAGGTAAAGGCAATAAAGCACTTCGTAAAGTATCTTCGCATGCCTCTATTATCTTTACACCAAAAAGGCTTCTATTACTAATCGGCAAAGACATATAAAGTGGAATATCTTTTGATTTTGACAGACGATAAAGAGTCAATACGAAAGTGCTTATAAAGACAAAAAAACATATAACAGCCATGTTTCCAATCGCAATACTCATAAGTTTTTGCCAGCCAGAAGACTCATAAGCCGATTTATAAATATAATTCATGGCTTTTATTAGCGTAACAAAATATGGTATTAAGACAAGTGGAATAAGCCATTCCATTTTTTTTGAGGTTGAAACATGGGCAAAGCTATTATATATTTGGCGTGATTTATATTTTAGAATTGTCTGTAACATCATCAAGGAATTTTATTATATCGGTTTCTTGTGTTTTGCCTGTAAGTTCAAGAAAAATATCTTCGAGTGAACCAGAGCCATTTTGGGCTTCTTTTCTCAATTCATCCATTGTGCCAACGAATATCAATCTACCATTATTGATAATGCCAACTCTATCGCACATTCTTTCAGCTATTTCGAGAACATGCGTTGTCATAAAGATAGCTGTTCCTCTTTGTTTAAGATCAATCAGAAGGTCTTTCATTGTCTTTGCACTCTTAGGATCAAGCCCGCCTGTTGGTTCATCAAGAAACAGAACTTTTGGGTCGTGCATAACTGCCGAACCAATAGCAATCTTTTTTTTCATTCCCAAAGAATATCCTTCAATTAGCTCATCAGCAGAAGAAGAAATCTCAAAAAGTTCTATAAAGTTTTCAATTTTTTCTTTTTTTCTCTGTATTCCTCGCATATCTGCAATGAATTGGAGAAATTCTCTACCAGTCAGTTTATTATATAGAAAAGGTTCATCAGGTAAATAGCCTATAACTTTTTTAACATCAATAGATGATTTTACTACATCAAATCCCGCAACTACTGCATTTCCCGAAGTCGGATGAAGTAATCCTGTCAACATTTTTATTGTTGTTGTTTTGCCTGCTCCGTTTAGTCCGAGAAAGACAAATAATTCACCAGCCTGAATACGCAAATCAAGGTCTAATACAGCAGTAAAATTGCCATATTTTTTTGTTAATGCTTTTGTTTCAATCATATATTTTTAATTTTCTAAATGAAGTTATACCACATTCATAGACCAGCAAAAAGGCAGGCTAATTTTTGGTGTGAAATTGATGTTTGATTAAAGTAAATAGATAATATTTCCCTGTTCTATTCCTTACTTAAAATCTCTGGTTGAAATTTCATTTTATTTTCTTTTTCTTTTAATGCAGCAATTTCTTTAAGATTTCGCATTATTTGGCGCATATCTCGCCAATAATTATCTTGAAAAATAATGAATTTTGCCTGTTGACTTGATGTTAAATATGAATTAAGGTTATTAACAAGCTGCAAATCTTTTTCAAAAAATACCTTGTCCATGCTTTTTATATCATCAAGTTTTGATTTAACCTTCTGTTCAGATTCATTAGTTTCTGTTAATTTTTGGAGTTCCTTTAATGCTTCTTTTCTTGCATTGTGATATTCAAATCTTGTTTTTTCCAGTTGTTTATATTTCGTAATAAAAGCCATCATTTTATCATCGCCAAGTTTTTCCAATCCCAAATCATCAATAAGTTTCCATAGCTTGAGAGCCTCCATGAGTTTTGGCATATCAGATGGCGACAAATTTATATTTGGTATATCTTTCGAATCATTTTGCTTTTGATTTTCAGCTACTTCTATTTTTCCGCTATCAGAACTAGATATTTTGACATCTGCATTAATAACTAAAATAAGCCCAAGAATCAGCATGAAAAGGACAACCATCAAAATAATATTGACAAGCCTTCTCATTTCAAATACCTCCGTTTTGCTATAAATTTATATGGATCCAGAGCTACTAACATAATAATCTTTATTATCAATATAATAATCTTCCAATGGATCTTCATATAAAGGTGATGCCTTCAA
The DNA here is from genome assembly GCA_964564735.1 of uncultured bacterium. GTDB lineage: Bacteria > Poribacteria > DTPJ01 > DTPJ01 > DTPJ01 > CAZMCH01. The sequence goes on along the minus strand of CAZMCH010000024.1, from coordinate 29,755 downwards.
TTCACTTTCATTATCTAAATTTGATTGATTCTGTGATTCATAAATATTGGAATAATAATTATAATTTGGCTGAATATAGATGGCTTCATTAATGTTCTGTAAATTTTTTAAATCAGTTCCACGCTTATCACCGCTAGTATTTTTTGATACGATCTCTGCAGAAAGATATTTTTCATCATCAGTTTTTGATGAAACATTAATATTGGAGTTTTGATGAACCCTTATGTTATCTAATTTGTATTCTATCAATATAGACGCCATAAGAAAGATAACGGCGGAGGTTGCGGCAACAGCCCACCCAATAGAAACATAAATTCTGCGTTTTTGCTCCTCAACAAAGCTGATTACTGACTCTCTATCAATACGCCTATGAAGGTCAGAAAGAAAATTTTCCCAAATGGAAACAGGTGGATAATCAACTTTGTGGATAAATCCTGATAAATTATTGAGTATTTCCATCTCATGTTGACATGAATCACATTTGGAAATATGTTCCTCAACCAATTCTATATCTTTTGGACTCAATATGCCATCGATATAATCGTGGAGTTTTTTCCTGATATTTCTACATTTCATTTCTTATCTCTTAGATATACTATTGTAGATAATTTTTTAATAAATTAGTCAATTTGGTTGTTGCATGAAATAAATGAGCTTTTATTGTCCCGACGGAACGACCCATTATATTGGAGATTTCTTCAAGTGATAAGCCTTGTTGACGTTTTAGTATAAAAACAGTTTTCTGCTTTGGTGGTAACTGATCAATAGCCCATGCAAGTTGATGCTTTAATTCTTTAAGTTCAACAGCGCACAATGGCGAATAACCATCACCTGAATTTATGTTATCGATAGACTCAGATAATTGCATCCAATCTTCAATAGGAACTGCTGGTTGACGTTTTTTCTTTCGGCTATGATCAATGCAGACATTAATTGCAATACTATAAAGCCATGTATAAAATGAAGACTTTTTTCTAAAACTACCAAGAGATTTAAAAACTTTCAGAAAGACATCTTGGGATAGGTCGTAAGAATCCTCAACATTTCTTATGTGAAAATATACAATATCGTAAATTTTATCTTGATATTTATTTACAATGATGTCAAAAGCGGATGTATCCCCGTTTTGAAAGCGCTCAACGAGATCAAGATCATCATCCATGAAATCTTTCCGCCTCCTTGACTTTAGACGATAGCATAGAAAAAAGGTTTATAATCTCATGTCAACAAATATCTGGAAGCAGATTGTAGAAAAAATGCCTGTGAGGATGGAGCCGGCGAGAGGAGTTGAACCTCCGACCAACTGATTACGAATCAGTTGCTCTACCACTGAGCTACGCCGGCAAATATGAAAATAGGCATAAAAATTGGTGCCGAGGGGCAGAATCGAACTCCCGACACGAGGATTTTCAGTCCTCTGCTCTACCATCTGAGCTACCTCGGCACCAGATATTATTAAGATTATCAGATAATATTATTTATGTCAAGCATTTTTTAATGAAATTAACATATTGGAAACTTTTTTATTGGTGTGTATAGCCTCTTATATTATGAGTAATTTAAATTAGAAAGAAATTAGCAAAATATAATTCCTAAGGCTACTTGGGTTGTTAGGAGTATCTTTGTTTACCTTGATATTTTGTTGATGAATGAATCCGCCCATGATTATAGAAAACATCAAGAAAATAAATCAAATTTATATAGGCATCACAGAAATCAGCATATTCCTTTAATACAATCTCGGCAAATAAATCTACACTTGAACAAAAACATAATCTCTGATATATTTCATACCTTGTTGTTAAAAATTATATTTCACTAGAAAGGCTAAAAATGGAAATAATAAAACTTGATGATCAAGAAGATACATTATATAAATATAAGCCCGGTGGATATCGCCAATTGCTGATGCTCTCTTATCCTGTAATGATAACGATGATTTCTCAAACATTAATGGGCTTGTTTGATACAATAATGGTTGGAAGGCTTGGAACAGCGCAGCTAGGTGCAACAGGACTCGGGGGCATTATAATGTGGGCTTTCTTCTCGTTCTTTAATGGCTTAATAAGTAGTGCCAATACCTTTATTGCGCAAGATTATGGTGCAAAAGAATATAACAAAATAGGTGAAAAGATGTGGCATTATATATACCTAGCAGTATTTTCATATATGATATTGCTCCCGCTTGCACCAGTCAGCCGCTATTTATTAAGACTTATTGGTGTATCATCAGAGGTTGAGGTATATGGAACGATATATATGAAAATAATGGTATTTTCAGGTATAGGGGTTTTTATCAATTTCACGATTGCAGGATTCTTTCGTGGCATAGGCAATACAAAACCACCAATGTATATAGGAATCACTGCTAATATATTCAATGTTATATGCAATTACTTGCTTATATTCGGCAATTTTGGCTTTCCGAGATTGGAAGTCAAAGGAGCGGCAATTGCGACTTTGATGTCAACTTTCCTTAGCACTATTTTATATATAATCTTCGCATTATCAAAAAAATATAATATAAGATATTCAACGAGGCTATTTTATAGGATTAATATCGATTTGTCCAAAAGGATAATTAGAATAGGGTTGCCGATGGGTGTTCAGTTTTTTCTTGATATGGCGAGTTTTAGCCTTTTTACCGCTTTTATTGCGAAGATGGGTGATACAGAACTTGCTGCAACAAATGCAGCGTTGTCATTGATGTCAACATCCTTTATGCCTCTTATAGGTATATCCATAGGGGCAACAACACTTGTAGGGCAGTTTATCGGCGCAAAAGATATGGATAATGCCAAAAAAAGTGGTTATACAGCAATAAAGGTCGGTGTTGCTTATACCATATTGATAGCAGGTGCATTCTTTATCTTTCCAAAACAATTAATGTCTATAATCAGCAAAGATATTAATGTTATAAACTTAGGCGCAAAACTTCTAATAATGGCAGGATTTTTTCAAGTTTCCGATGGCTTTGGAATCTGCTCAAATGGTGCTTTGCGTGGTGCTGGTGATACTAGATTCACAATGATAATTGGACTAGCCTATGCTTGGTTTTTGTTTGTTCCGCTGGCATACTTACTAGGATTTGTCTTTAATGGTGGAGTAATCGGTGCATGGATAGGCGCAACGATTTATATAATTGCATACGGAATTACAGTATTTATTAGATACCATCGAGGAAAATGGCAGACGATTAAGATATAATATTATAGATGCGGTATTTTCATTCATTCACAAAACATATCTGTTTCATATCATAGGGCATTCATTTTTTTGACAAATCATAACAAAAAAAATGATATTTTTTTTCTAAATTTGTTGACATTATGAAAAATATTGTCTATACTAAAAGTGTATTGTTATATTTTTATAATGGGGGACTATATAACGACATTTTTGAGATTGATTTTTGACAGAATCTCAAATTATGTTTTGTATGATCGAAAATCTTCCTTTGAAATGGGGTTAAAGGATGATTTACCTTATACAAATTACATAGTTTTTTGATTCTGGTATAACAAGAATCAATTTTTCAAAATAAGAAATGGTGGTCTATATGGGGAAGACAGCAACAGAAATTCGTGAAAAAAAAGAGGTTAAAGTAACATTTAATAATATTGATGTTCATCCAAAAGCAAAATCTAGGGTTCGAGTGCATCGTATGAGAAAAAGGAGGAAAAGAGTTGCATTAAAAGTTATTATTTTGTTGTTTCTTTTTGTTATAATTACATTCACAATTTGGGATTTGAGAACGTCAAGATTTGAGGCTTGGCTTTTTTCAGATATAGCAAGTAGATTCTCATATTGGATGGAACCAGGTCCAAGCAATGCCATTTTCTTTCCTTATACAGGTCCTTATGATAAAAGACTTGGATATTCTAATATTCAAGATTATGTCGATAACCTTATTGAAAATGGCTATAATGTTGAATCTCAGGCTAGAGTATCACCTGCAATGATAGAAGCCAATAAAAGAGGCATTTTCACTATCTATCGTGAAAAGACTCAAGGTGGTCTTCAAATATTTGACAGAGATAACAAACTTATTACATCTTCACTTTACCCTCAATTAGTATATCCTAACTTAGAGTCCATACCTAAAATTATTGTTGATACTTTGCTTTATATTGAAAATAGGGAATTGTTAGATGAAAAGTATCCCTATCGAAATCCTGCTGTAGAATGGGACCGTTTTGCAAAAGCAATTTTGGACATGGGAATACATAAAATCTATAAAAAACATAAGGCTGTCGGTGGAAGCACTATGGCTACACAGCTTGAAAAATATAGACATTCTCCAGATGGTAGAACTTCGGAAGGTAAAGAAAAGATAAAACAAATGTTATCAGCATCTTTGCGTACATATCAAAATGGCGAAATGACTATGGAAGCAAGAAAACAACTAATAGTTGACTATATTAATTCTGTTCCACTAGCGGCATGTCCAGGTTTTGGTGAGGTTAATGGTTTGGGAGATGGGCTTTTAACATGGTATAATGCTGATTTTGACGAGGTAAATAGATTATTATCTAGTGATCCAAAATTATTATCACAGGAAGAAATAAAAAAGGCAGGGATTGCGTATAGACAGGTATTAAGCCTTTTTATTGCACATAGACGCCCTTCTTATTATCTTGCTGAAAGCCCTGATGATCTGAAAAAACTAACAGACCAACACCTAAAGCTTCTATATAATAATGGCGTTATACCTCTTGCTATAAAGAATTCTGCAATTAATGCGGAAATTCAAATCCGAAGAAAGATGCCTCCGCAAGAAGAAAAAAATCAGTTTGTTGAGCGCAAAGCAGAAAATACTATACGAACTCATCTGATCTCGAGTCTGGGCGCAAATGATTTATATAGTCTTAATCGTCTTGACCTTGTTGTGCATAGCACAATCGACAATCAGTTGCAAAAAGAAGTAACAAACTTCTTTTTGCAGTTGAACGATCCAGAATTCGCATCATCAGTCGGAATGGTTGGATATCGTCTCTTGGGAGAAAAAGTTTCAGGAATAACCTATAGTTTTACCCTTTATGAAAATGTTGATGGGGCAAATTTATTACGAATTCAAGCAGATAACCATAATCAGCCATTAAATATAAATGAAGGTGTAAAGCTTGAACTTGGTTCAACGTCAAAGTTAAGGACACTCGTTACATATTTGGAAATTATCGCAGAACTGCACAAAAAATATTCTGGTATGTCTATAGATGAACTTCGGCAAGTTGACGTTCCAAAAGCTGATAAGTTAAGCGAATGGGTTATATCATACCTTTGCACTGCATCGGATAAAAGCCTCAAAGCGATCATAGATGCAGCGATGGAAAGACGATATTCAGGTAATCCCGGTGAGAGATTTTTTACCGGCGGAGGTTCTCATACATTTGTTAATTTTGAGAGTTGGGAAAATAGCAAAAATGCTACTGTTACAGAAGCACTTCAAGACTCTATCAATCTTTCATTTATACGTATAATGCGTGATATTGTCAATTATTATACTTATCAAGTTCCGGGTTCTACTGCGAGGATACTTGAGGACCCAACTAATCCATTAAATAAAGAGACAAAACAACAATATCTGAAACGCTTTGCAGACAAGGAAGGTCAGATATTCCTTAGACGCTTCTATCTTAAATACAAGGGCAAAATGCCAAATGAAATGCTGAATATGCTAGTAAATGATGTTAATCTGGTTCCAGCACGTTTGGCGGTAGTCTTTCGTTCTGTAAAGCCGGATGCTTCATTAGCAGAATTTTCGGCATTTATGAAAACACAATTGGAAAGATCAATTGATGAAGATGATATAAAATCACTTTATAACAAATACTCAAAATCCTCTTACAACCTCGCAGATAGAGGATACATAGCGCGAGTTCATCCTTTAGAACTATGGGCGGTTGAATATCTTATGCACAACCCTGAAGCTGACTATCAGGAACTAGCAAAGGAAAGCGCGGAAGAAAGGCAAGCAGTTTATTCATGGTTATTTAAGACAAATCGTGAACATGCAAAAGACCTCAGAATTAAATCACTTATTGAAGTTGAGGCTTTTCAAGAAATACATAAATCATGGCAACGGCTAGGATACCCGTTTGATTATCTAACACCATCTTTGGCAACAGCCATTGGAGTTTCTGGTGACCGTCCCGCAGCATTAGCAGAATTAATGGGAATAATACAGAATAATGGCGTCAGGTATCCAAGCGTCAAGATGAACGAATTACATTTTGCAAAGGGAACACCTTATGAAACAAATATGATTGTCGATAAAAACGCAGGTGAACAGGTTATAGCACCAGAAATTGCACAAGCAGTAAGAAAAGCGTTAATTAATGTTGTTGAAAATGGAACAGCGAGAAGGCTAAATAAAGTTTTTATGACTAAAGATGGAACGGTAGTTCCCGTAGGTGGAAAAACAGGGACTGGAGATAACCGTCGTGATGTCTATAGTGCAAAAGGAAGTATAATCAAATCAGAGATCAAAAGCAGAACAGCAACTTTTGTATTTTTGATCGGTGATAGATTCTTTGGAACAGCTACTGTTTATGTTGCTGGCGATCACGCAGGAGAATATAAATTTACAAGTTCATTACCCGTTCAATTATTGAAAGTTTTGTCTCCCAAATTGATGCCTATGATTTTACCCGGTCCCAAATTTATACGTTATGTGCCTGCAAAGATTGCCGAGAAAAAATCACAAACAGAGCAAAATAGCGATATAGCAGAGATTCCTATAAATGTCAAACCGCCTGTAATTCCGCCAACGGAAGCAAAACCAACACTAAAACCTGCTGAAAAACAATTGGAAGGCTTGGTTGATGAAACTGAGGAGGTTATCGAATATTCTGTCAAACTTGGGACTTTTAGCTCCAAAGAAAATGCAACTGAACTTGCTAATAAAGTAAAAACTTCTGGCTATAGACCGAGAATAGTTACAGAAAAAACAGATGGAAACACACTGCATCATGTTTATATCGGAAGATTTAGCAATGATGAAAAGGCAAAGGAATTTGGTGAAACTTTGATGCAAAAATCACCAAATGTAAAGGAATATCTAATCAAAAAAGTGCCTAAAGCAAATCCGAAAAAACCTTGATAAATACTTAAACCTATCAAATCAAAGGGCATGACTAAGTCATGCCCATCTAATCATAATTGCCATTCTATATATCTAGGAGATAACTGTGCCATTTGATAGCCTAATTTTGCGTTCTGTTGTTTCGCAACTGAATGATACCGTAATTGGTGGAAAAGTGCTTGGAGTAATACAAAACTCTCCCTATGATTTCATAATAAGGATAGGCACTGAACGAAAAAAATACAATCTGCTCTTTTCGATCCATCCATCCTATGCCAGAACACACCTAATAAAAAACTATCCTGATCAGGATAAACGCTGGCATTTTGCAGATTTCCTTCAGATTCATCTAAAAAATGGAACTATATCATCTGTCGATCAGAAAGATTTTGATCGAATAATAGTAATCAAAATTTTATCTCAGCAGGATGTTATGGATTCTAAAAACAAAATTCTAATAGGTGAGTTTATGGGCAAGCACAGTAATGTCATTTTGATTGACGAAGGAACAAATAAAATAATAGAGAGTATGAAACATATTGACGAAAGCAGGAGCAGTTTCAGACAAGTGCTTCCCGGTGAAACATATTATCCTCCACCGATAACTCAGACAATTGATTTCTTTTCAATTAATAAAGATAATATATCAGAAATACTAAAATCTGGTGAAGGTCAAGTATGGAAAAAGCTAGTTAAGAATATACAAGGCATGAGTCCAACATTGGCAAAAGATGTCGTCGCAAGATCAGATAAAAATTCATCAGACTCAATATTTGATTCAATAATGCAGATTAGAAATGATATTGCAATCTCAAAATATACACCAAACGTTTTAATTCTGCAAAACGAACTTATTGATGTATCAGCAATAGAACTCATACAATACGATACAGCATATAAAAAAACATCTTTTGATAACATCAGTGAGGCTTTAGAAACTTTTTTCGACCATGAGATCGCAAAAGAATCATTTATTGCAGATAAAAACTCATTGATCCAGTCTGTAAAGAAAAGGCATGATGATCTGCTAAAAAAGCATGATATACTTGAAGATCAATTAAAGATTGCTGAAAATGCTGAAGAGCTTAAAAAAAAGGGTGACATAATAATCACTAACCTAAACATTCTCCAGCGAGGTCAAAAAGAAGCTATTCTGCAAGACCACTATAGTCCAGATGGAAACGAAATAAGAATAGAATTAGATGAAAAACTAAGCCCTTCAAATAATGCACAAAAATACTATCAGGAGTATAAAAAAGCAAAAAAAAGCAAAAAAATAGTAGAAAAACTATATGAAAAGAATAAAAAAGAGATCGATCAGTTGTTAAATATCTCAAAGATAATAGAACATGCGGAAGATATTAGCACGCTTGATGATATAAGGCAGGAACTCATCAAAAAAGGCATCACAAAGACCAAAACATCAGAGACAAGGAAAATCAAGCAGGAAGTAACTTTATTCAAGCGTTTCAGATCATCAGATGATTTCTTGATATATGTAGGCAGAAACAGTGCTGAAAATGACCTCATTGTTAAGCAGGAGAGTTCTCCAAATGATATGTGGTTGCACGCCCAGCAGATTGAAGGCTCTCATGTTCTAATACTCAATCCAGAGAAAAAGCCAGATATTCCAAGACGAACCTTAATTGAGGCGGCTATACTTGCTGCCAATTTTAGCAAGGCGAAACATTCCAGTGTTGTGCCGATAGATTATACATGGGCAAAATACGTCAGAAAGCCCAAAGGTGCAAAGCCGGGATTTGTTATTTATACCAACGAAAAGACGTTGTTTGTCTCGCCGTCTGAGAAAAATTAAAAGGGCGCAGAATGCTACACCATTTTAATTTTGATTAAATGGCTATCTATTTTAATATCACAATTTTGCGTGTAGCTGAGAATTTGTCTGTTTGAATATTATAGAAATAGACTCCACTTTTTACAGATTCGACTGCTTCGTTTCTTCCGTCCCAATATGCCGACTTTGAGTTAGAAGCATAAATCCCTGCTGTCTTATGACCTAATTCCAATGTGCGAACAAGCTGACCAGAAGCAGAATATATCCTGACCATAACATCAGTATCTTCTGCTAACTGATATGGTATCCATACCTCAGGATTGGCGGGATTGGGATAGGCACTCGTATTATTAAATACAAAAAATTATATCATCAGATGGCTTTTTTGTTGCCCACTAAATTAATACAGTCTCTCATCAGAAAGGCTGTCTTGACTATATCTATAAGTAACGATATAATATTAATTATAAATTAATGAATATATTGGAGGTTTATATAATGAAACAATACCAAAAAGGTACTCAGATATTTCTATTAATAATTATTATCCTGCTTTTTATATGTTTGGGGATACCAATAGGCGTTACTATTGGATATTGGAGGCAGTTACCATCTTTAGCTTCTTTGGAGTATGAAAATAAGTCATGGAAATTTCCTTCGAAGGTATATTCTGATATTGCCCGCATATCAACTCAAATGAGCTATGATAACCTTATAAAAAGACTTGATAGGCTAAATTATCAACCAATGGATAATGAACAGTTAAATAAAGGCGAGTATTTCATAAAATATCCTAGTGAAAGAGAAAATAATGAAGTCAAGATATATTTACGTGATTTAAGGTATCCAAGACTTGACCGAAAAGGAATTATTGTTAATCTTAAAATAGAAAAAGGTAAAATTACGAGTATAGAAGATGGTGAAGGTTCTGCGTTAAATGAATTTGTTTTTGAACCAGAGGTAATTGACGAGTTTTATGGTGGAGAAGGCATTGACAGAGAAATTGTTAGCCTTGCCGAAATACCAGACATTGTTCGCAGAGCATTTATTGCTATTGAAGATAAGAGATTTTATAAACATTCTGGTATAGACCCATATCGTATACTTGGCGCACTATGGTGGGATATTACGCATTTTAGCAGAGAGCAAGGTGGAAGCACTATCACACAACAGCTTGCACGTGATCTTTTCTTGACAAGAGAACGACTTATAACAAGAAAAATAAAAGAATGGCTGATGGCAATAAAGATCGAAAGGAAGTATACAAAAGACGAAATACTTGAAAGATACCTAAATAGAATAAATCTTGGACGTGTTGGATCAAGGGAAATCTATGGTGTTGAACAAGCTGCAAAGTATTATTTTGGCAAGCATGTATGGGATTTGAATTTACAGGAAAGCGCAACACTTGCAGGTATTCCCAAATGGCCACCAAAGTATTCTCCTATAAAAAATCCTGAGGAGTCAAAGAAAAGAAGGCAAATTATCCTAAAGCAAATGCTGGATTTAGGTTATATTACGAAAACTCAATATACAAAAGCAGTTGAAAGCCCTCTTATTACTGTTTCAGCAGGTGAATCATGGAGTATGGATATTGCTTATCTTCTTGAATATATCCGTATTGAAATGGAGAAAAAATTTGAGCCATCAGCAATATACAGTCAAGGATTAAACATATATACATCTATTGATATGTCAGTGCAACTAGACGCAGATAATGCTGTGCAGAAACATCTGAAATTAATGGACAAATCCTTAAAGTTCCCAGAATATACAGAAAATAAAGCTCGTTGGCTTGCAGGTGCAAAGGACGTAATTCCACCTGAATCATATATACAATCAGCTTTGGTAGCAATAAATCCCACAAATGGTAATATCAAGGCTATGGTTGGAGGACGTGATTTTAGCATTAATCAATTCAATCGTGCTGTTCAAGCTAAAAGACAGCCAGGGTCTGCATTTAAGCCATTTGTTTATTGCACTGCATTTGCAAATAAAATTACTCCATCTGATATTCTAATCGATGCCCCATTAAGCCTGAAAGTTCCAGAAGGCAGATGGGAGCCAAAGAATATCTCATTCAAATATTCTGGAGAAGTGACTGTTCGGCAAGCATTAACAAGATCTCTTAATGTCCCTACTGTTCGGTTATTGATGGATAATAGAGTTGGAATTGATAAGGTTATCGATCTTGCAAAGGCAATGGGAATTGAAAGTCCGTTATCTCATGTTCCTTCTATAGCACTTGGCTCATCGGAAGTTAATGTTCTTGAGATAACTTCTGCCTTTGGCGTATGGGCTAATCAAGGAATACGAATAGCACCAACAGCGATAAAATATGTTACTGATAGAGAAGAAAATATCCTTGATGAAAGCACTCCTAGACCAAAAAAAGTTATGGAAAAAAATATAGCATATATAACTACTCATGTTATGAGAGGCGTTATAGATGGAGGCACTGGCGGTAAGGTTAGATCACTTGGGTTTAGAAGACCTGCTGCGGGTAAAACAGGAACATCCAGCGATTATAAAGACGCATGGTTTATCGGTTTTGTTCCTGATCTTGTTGCTGGCGTATGGGTTGGATTTGATGATATAAAAAGCACAAGACGAACCGGATCAGAAGCGGCTGTTCCTATATGGACGGATTTTATGAAAAATGCGGTTGATGGTCCTGAAAAAGACTTCCAAGTGCCTAGTGGCGTTTCTTTTAAATCATACGGCGAAGTTGTAGGCTTGCATGGAGGAGAAACGTTAAGCAAAGATGGTGAAGTCTATATTGATGGCACATCACCAAAAAGATTACCAAAATTTTTAGAAGGTGAGGATTTTTAATTATCTAGGAAATTATATTTTTGTGTCAATCTAGGAAGACAATTCGCTTCACTCAGGATGACATTTCGCTGTCATTTTGAGCGAAGCGAAAAATTTTTTTATTTATAAATAGGCAAGGAGTAGCTTTGGGGATTGGATTTTAATTCACTATGGTTATATTATGAAATAAAAAAGCACAAAAAGCCATGAATCCTATATTAAAGATAACACTTTTGACAATTTCTATCATAATGCTTTTGGGAATAGGGATATATGCTTTTCTTGCCAATGAGATCATAAAAATTGATGTATCAGACTCGGTTGTTGTTCCAGAAAATTATGAGAACCTTCTAGTATTAGATATTACTATAAAGCCAAATACTGGTCAGCAAAGCGATATTTTTCTACATAATGGTCAGGCTGGTTCTTCTCTTGGTAGTAGATTATCTAGTTTTGTCATAACAGATTGGTATTCAGATCATAATGGAAATCAGAAATTTGATGGTAATCAGATTGTAAGTGACAACGAAGCGACTATTTATTCTTTAGATGATATTCTCGATCCTTCCGACTCTGTTAAAAATGCTGGATTAGCATTTATAAAGCCTTTTGGATATGCTAATGGCGTTTATGAGCAATATATTGATAACGATCATTCCAATAGCTACACACATGGCGAAGCGATTATACGCACATCCACGACAGGCGGATTGATAAATCAAGGTGATTTGGTGCTTGGTGGCTTGGCGGATATGACTAATTTTCCAGCCTATGTCAAATTTGCTGATGGTATTCAAGGCACATTAATTCCTCCAAAATATCAAAATGGTGAAGCAATCATTATTGATGCAGACCCAATCGGTATACTTTCCGATGCAGATACTATCCTTAGCCCCGGAAAAGCCGACCTTAAACAATTTCCAATAAATACAACTTATTCTGATGTAAATAATGATCGTAAGTTTTCAAACGAAGAAGCCATTATTATTGATAATGGAACACAAGGAAAACTTGATCCTTCTGATGTAATTATCAATTCTGGGCATGCAAACCTAGCTAAATTTTTAGCAAATGAAAAATATGCAGACAGCAATAATAATAGCTTATTTAATCAGGGTGAGTTATTTTTGGTTAATGTCTCAGATGATAACAAAATCCGTCCTGAAAATATAAAATTTCCCGGTTTTGCTAATCTAAGATCCCTAACAGATGAAAATTTATTCTTTTCTGATAGCAACCAAAATACCAGTTTTGATATGGATGAATTAATTGTCAAAAATAATGGAGATGCAAATATACTTGAATTATCAGATTATATCTTCAAAAGTGGAAAAGCCAATCTAAAAGCATTTCAAAATGGCACAGAAAAATATATTGATAACAATAATAATGGTATTTATGATGATGGAGAGTGCATAATCAATGATATAGATAATATATTGGATTCTGATAGCATTGAAAAGCATGGATTTGCCCTTTTATTGCCATTTTCTGGAAAGAATTATTTATTTACAGATGCAAATAATGACGAAAAATATACCAATGAAGAAGCGATATTTAGGGATATTAATAATAATGGCTTAATAGAAAATGGAGAGCTTGTAAAATCTGGTTATGCCTCTATAAAGCCTTTTCCAGAACCTTTATGGTTTATAGATTTTAATGGAAATAATGTATATGATTTTGGTGAATCAGCCATCATTAGCAATGATAATAAGCTATCAATAGATGATACCGTTGTTGTTGAGGGTCATGCTTTTTTAACATCATTTCCACAAGGGATTATCAAATGGGCAGAAGTTAATAATAACGATAAGTATGATGATGAAGAATTAATAATCAGTAGCATCGATAATATATTGAATGTTGGAGAGGTTATTAAGCAAGGTTTATGTGGATTAAAACCTTTTCCAGAGGAATATAACAATTATGTCTATTCTGATATTAACAACAGTGATAGTTATTCTAGTGATGAGTTAGTAATAGCAAGCGCAGATTATAAATTAGATTCAGGCGATTCTGTAATAAAGGCAGGAAAAGCTAATTTGATGAGTTTTCAAAATTCATCTATGCTTTTTATCGATTCAAATAATAATGGCTTTGATCAGAATGATGCTATCATTGACAATAATAATCCTAATGCTGATACAGTATTGCTTGATTCAAGTGATGTAGTTATTAAGGCAGGCACAGCCAATATAAAGTCTTTTAATGATGATATTGTCTATATTGACGCAAATAGTGACAGTGTGTTTCAGGGTGATGCTGATAGTAATGTTGTATGGAATAAATTTGGAGACCCGCTTGACCCCAATGACCCAGACATTATAACAGATCAAGACGAGGCAGTATTAAAAGACTCTGTTGGCTCAAATCATCTTTTACTCGATGATGATGATATAGTTCTACGCCCCGGAATTGCAAAATTGAGGAATTTTTCCAATGAGAGATATATTGATCATTATAATTTAGGTGAATTTACAGGATCGACTGAAAACGAAGCGATTATACAAGATACCAATGGAATATTAGAAAGCACTGATATTGTCATTGTTACAGGAAAAGCTATAATTACTGGTTTTTCAGGTGAAAAATATATTGATAATAATAGTGATTTTGAATATACAGACGGAGAAGCCATTTGGCGAGATAATGGAACAACGCCCAACAAACTTGATCCTAATGATGAAATCGTAAAGGCTGGTTTTGCTTCGCTTGTATCGCTTTCTGGATATAAATATACCAATGATGGCATAAATCCAAACTTCACAGGTGCGCAAGCAATAATCGATGATAAAGAACCTTTTGGCATACTTAGTAAAAATGATATTCAGGCAAAACCCGGAACAGCAGATATAAAAGATTTCAATCCAACAGAAAATTTTATTGACTGTGATGGTGACGGTAAATATACAGACGGAGAGCCAATATTCCATTATTCAGGACAAACGAAAATAGTGGCAAATACGGGAATATTAATGGCATTTCCAGATAATTTCATGTATATAGATTTTGATAATAGTGGATTTTATAATGCGTCTGGTTCACCCCTTGCTAAAACCTCAACAGAGGCAATTATAGATGACAATGGCGATAGAGAGCTAAATGCTGGTGCATTAGACTGGACAAGTGCAGATAAAGTATCGGTTATCGGAAATGCTAAAATAAAGCCTATTGGAGAATATGCGACAAAACTTAATCCGCTAAATCCTAATATAAATGCCTATCTGGACAAAAACCTTAATGATCAACTTGATGATTATGAAACATTAATAAGAGATAATGATCCTGTTGGATTACTTGATCCATCAGACTTTGTTTATGGAAAGATTCTCTTTATAGATGATTATTACAATTGGTTTGATACGCCTATTGTTTCTATCGACGGCGCAACGCTAAACCCTCCTAATTCATCAATAAATGCCTATATAGATTCTTATAATATTGGATTTTTGGATAACTATGAAATATTAATAATTGATAACAATCCAAAAGGTATACTTGGCTCAAATGATATAGTTATGGGTGAGATTAAAAACAAAAATACTCTTTCATGGTCAGCCAATCTTGAAAATGAGGTTCCATGGCGACAATTAATGAAAAGTTTTGATTCGCAAGAAATGTTCCTAACAAGTAGATCAGTCAATACTTATACAGGACAGCCAATAATCAACGGAAGCACAGGCACAAGACCTAATCAATGGGATTCCGCAGACTTAATGGTATATGATGGGACTCCGCCTGTAAGTATCAGCAACAACTGGCAACAAGTCAAGTATATCGATAATAACCACGATGGCAATTATGATTATAGCTATTCAACTAATATTGGTGAATGTATAATTGATTTTTCGCTTGTGCCTGCTGGTTCAGAAGCAGATTATCCCAATATAATAATTACAGAGGGAAGGGCAGGATTTGGTGAATTTCAGGCAGGATTGAAATTTTGCGATCAATTCAATAATAATGGAATATATGAAGTTTTTGAGCCTTTGGTAAATGATGCGAACAATAATAATATGATAGATCAAGGTGAGGTTGTTTCCGAAGGTAATATTGAAAACAGGTCATTACAATCGCCATTTAGATATATTGACTCAAATCATAACGGGCAATTTAATGGAAATGAAGCTATAATTATAGATGGCAACTCAAATAACTTGCTTGACGAAGGAAAACTTGATGGTTCTGCAATAGATAAAGTTATAACTACTGGTGTAAGTGATCTAACTCAATTCAATCGTTCAGAGAAATATGTTGATGGCAATAATAACTCATTATTTGATTCAGGTGAAGCAATTGTATACGACTGGTTTGACCAATCGTCTTATAGAGGCGAGTTTATTTTGGCTGGCGACCATGTAAACAGAACTGGATCATTAACATATCTTCAACCAAATAATAGAATTCGTGATTGTGTCTTAATACCAAGCCAATACAACAAAGCTGGAATAATAAAGCTGAATAATAGGGCAGATCAAAAATATATAGATACTAATCAATCCGACAGCTATAATGGGTTTTATGATGTTTGGAATGGTATAGATTATGAGCCGATAATATCATCTAGCAATAATCAATTAGATAAAGGCAAACTTGATGGCACTGAAACTGATAAAATACTTGCATCAGGATATTGTCTAAAATCATGGAACAGTGAAATAAAATGGACAGATAGCAATCTTGATTCAGTATATCAGGATAATGAGGCAATAGTTTATGATGCTTTTAATGACGATATTATATCATCAATCGGCGCAAGTATAAATGACGATAAAGTATTAATGTCTGGCGATGCAAACCTTAAAAGTTTTGCAGATATGAAATATGTTGATGCAAATGATAATAATGATATTGATGAAAATGAGCTTATTGTTAAAGATATGAATCAGGATAATAAAGTTAGCAATAATGAAATAAGCCAATCTGGTATAATTCCATCATTAAAGACTTTTACATCAACAGATTATAGATATTGCGATTGGAATCAAAACAAAAATTATGATCCACAAGAAGAATCAATAATATATACTCCCATAGAACCCGATATTCTTGGAAAAGAAGATGAGATTGTCGCTTCTGGAACTTATCCGATCCTGAAGGGATTCGGCTTTCAGGCTAGTTTTATCGATCATAATCAAAATAATATATTAGATGATAATGAGGCAATAATAATTGGCAATGGAGATCAAGTTATTGATGAAAACGAACAGATAATTATTGCAGGAATTGCCAATAGTTTTGATGGAACAAATATAAAATATTCTGCGCCAAATTCTTCAGCACTTTATACAAATGGCAATCTTATAGCAGATTCTATTGATGATATGCTTGAAGGAAATGAGATAATAACAGCAGGAATGGCAAATATTAAGAATTTTAATTCCACCACAGATTTTTATATTGATAATAATCATAATGGCAGATATGACTATAAAGTCTATAATAGCACTTTTGGAGAAGCCATAATATCGGACATTACAGGGAGTCCTAATATTGTTGAGGCAGGAGAAATAAGAACTAACGGATTTGCAGGTTTGCTGACTTTCGATGGAACGAATTACAAGTATTCAGATTCAGGAGAAAGAGATCAGCAATATAATATTGACGAATTGCTTATAAATGACATAAATGACGATAATAAAGTTGATCCTTCTGAAATTGTGTTTTCTGGAATTGTTGACGTCAAAAGTTTTTCGGAAGATATAAAGTATTGCGATAACAATCGTAATAATCAATATGATGGTATAGAAGCGATAGTTATATCGGATAATGACGTTCTTGATAGCACTGACACTATTTGGGGCGAAGGCGAAGCGAATCTAAGACAATTTGAGCAGAATTTATATAGATTTGCTGATTCTAACCATGATGGCATATATAGTAACGGAGAAGCGATTATCGTCGAAGTTGGATGGTCAAATGCTGATGATATACTAGAAGAATCAGATATTGTTTTATTAGCAGGAACAGCGGATTTAGAGCAGTTTCCATCCGAATTTATGTTTTTAGATGATCTTGGCAATTCTGGTGAATACGAGGACGGGGAAGCAATTGTCTATGATTCAAATGGAAACTCTATACTTGATGTAGATGATGAAATAATAAAAAGCGGAAGAGCATCCATAAAAAGATTTGTGTCTTCTGAGAGATACTCTGATGGTGGTATTAATGCCAGTAATTCCATTTTTGATCCTGATGAAGCTATAATAAAAGATGGGAACACAGACGGGAAACTATCAGCAGGACCTTTGGACGGAACAGGGACTGATGCGGTAATATCTCCCGGAAAAGCAGGATTAAGGAATTTTAATACAAATGAAAAATATGTTGATTCTAATAATAACAGTCAGTATGACGGAAATGAGGACATTTACAGCGATGAAGATGATAATAATATAGTAACAGGCGAAGGCAATGATCAGCTTGTTTATTTTGTTGTTGAAAATATTGGCACAGCAGAGAATACAGACATATTAAACGTCAATCTATGGGCTGATAGGGACAGCGATGGCGTATTTGAGCCATATACAGACGATTCACCAAAGATTAAATCTCTTGTCAAAGACTCATTGAATCCAAAGATATGGTATGAAGGTCCCGCAAGTTCTCCGCCTTTGTCTGCTGATTCATCAAGAAATTCTGTAGGCTATCCGATAGCGTATGATGGGCAAAGATTCTTTGTATCAATTGATACAACTAATAGACCAATAGATGGCAGAAATATTCAGATGAGCATACCAATAAATGGGATAAAGACTCTTTATGGCTATATGGGACCGACTGATTCACCAATAATTAACTCATATAGACAATATATTGACTCAGCAACACCAAGCCTTGTAAGAATAATATCGCCTAGCGAAAATGATACGGTTTATGGTAATGTTTTACTTCGTGCAGAAGCAGAAGATTCAGTAGGTATTGGTAAAGTTGAATTTTATGATGGTCAAGAACTGATAGGAATAGATGATAATGGTTCGCCTTGGGAGGTTATTTGGGATTGTAGTAATGCAGGATTCGGATTACATACTCTATATGCAAGGGCTTATGATAAGACATACCTTAATCCACCAAAGACAAATACCGTCAATCATTACTTAAATTCAAATGGAGTCAATATTGCGGTTGGCATATCATATTCTATTCATTTAAATTCAGGCTGGAACTATATCTCTTTGCCGATTGAGCCATTTAATAATGACGTTTCTTTTATTATGTCGTCCATTGGAAATAATGCAAGATCGATCTGGACTTATGATGCTGTTAATGAAAATTGGTTGAGATATGACCTAGATGGTCCCTCATTTCTTAATGATCTGGATATTGTAAAGGCAGGTGTTGGTTATCAAATATTTATGACAAATTCTGGGGTTTTGAATATCAGCGGAGTCTTGCCAGAAACGTTTATTTCATTACAAGATGGTTGGAATTTCGTTGGCTGGAACTCTGATACTCCCATGAACACACCAGAAGCAATATCATCAATAATGTCAAACCAACCTTCAATCTGGACGATAAACACAACAAATGGGGAATGGCTTGGTTATGATCCCGATGATCAATCAAATGATCTAATGATAATTGAGCCGGGGAAGGCTTATTGGGTTTATGTATTAGGAAACTGTATTTGGCAGATGAATTCACAATGATAAAGGCTGAAAAAAATGGAAAAAAAGCATATATTATTTCTGCTATTATTGATAGCAATATTTAACTTTTGGGGATGCGCACAGTCCGCACAAAATATTAATCCCTCTGATAACTCGAAGGGCTATGTTTTATATGTATTCGCAAAAAGAACTGAAATTATGATCGACTATAATAAAAGTGATGGTTTATCAGAGGGAACGAGGCTTGATGTTTTTAGAATGAATGTTGAAGGTATGGACGAACCTGTAAAACTTGGTGAGGTTATCGTTCAAAAAGTTGGCGATAAAATGTCAAAAGCTAAATTGGCTGTTATCACGTCAAGCCTAAGAATGGAGCGAGGTGACAGAGTTTTTATACATCCGATTACCGTTGTTACTGATGAATCATGGATTTCCAGAACCAATCCTGAAGCAGGTTGGAAATCAGAATATTCCTTGCCAAATGAACGTGATTGGGCAAAATGTAAGATTGTATCTGATTTGACAAATAGACCTGCAGTTCGTCAATTAATAACTGATACAGAGGCAAAGCCAATATGGTATCCAAATATTACATCAAAATCAGAAGATATATTCTTCCGAAAAATGTTTGTAATAGACGCAGGATTGACAGATGCAAGGCTTGATATAATATGCGGAGGCAGAGCAAATATATATTTAAATGACACATGGATCGGAGAAATTAAAGAACCAATAAAAGAGGAATTAGAGGATTGGCCTAAAATTGAGACTTTTAAGGTAAAATCGTTTCTTCGAAAAGGAAAGAATGTTGTTGCGATTCAGGTTTTTAGAGATCAAAGGTCGGTTGTTCCACCTGCATTAATTATGTCAATTAGGATACAGACATCGCTTCACAAGTGATTTTATTATTGTATCATGGATGTTAATTTCTAGATTTAGCTATATCTTTTTGAATAGTTGTGCATTACCAATGACTCTTTTGAATTTATGGTTTAATACTTCTGGCATTTTTTGAGTTTGCTCTGTTACAAAATACCCTCCTTGTTCCAAGGCATTATAGAACATATCTATAATTTTTATCTGATCTTGTTGGCTAAAATGAAGTAAAACATTTTTACATATAACCAAACAAAATCCAGTTTTCGGTGGGACGAAACTCAGAAGATCGTGATGTAAAAAATCAACAGAATTTTTAATTTCTTTGGATAATATGTATTTATCAGATTTGCCTTGATCGGGGACAAAATATTTATCAAGAATATCTTTTGGTATTCTGCCAACCTCTTCCCAACCATAAATTCCATCTCTTATAATATTTCCAAAATTTTCATTTATATCAGAAGCCAAGATATTTACATTTCTAAAAAGAAAATGTCCCATATTTTCTCTAATAAGTATTGCAAGTGAGTATGGTTCTGAACCATTTGCACAACCAGCATCCCAAATTCGTATATAACGTCTTGCACTAACAACAGGGATAACATGCTCTTGGATAAGATCAAGTGTATGTTTATCTCTAAAGAAAAATGTAAAAGCCATATTATAATTTCCTACTGAGAATATGTTAATATCGCTTCTGGAATCTTATTGAGTGGTATGATATGATCGACTCCTCCTCGTTTGATAGCTTCTTTTGGCATCCCAAAAACAACGCAACTTGCTTCGTCTTGTGCAATAGTTATTGCCTTATTTTCTTTCATTTTTAACATTCCATCAGCACCATCAGCCCCCATGCCTGTCATTATCACACCTACCGAGTTTTGACCTGCGGATTGGGCAACAGAATTAAACAAAACCTCTACAGATGGTCTATGACGTGATACAAGAGGACCTGTCTTTACTTCTACATAATATCTAGCACCTGACCTGCGAAGTAACATATGTTTATTACCCGGTGCAATCAACGCTTTTCCAGGGATAACAGAATCGCCATTTTCTGCTTCTTTTACCTCAATTGCACAAAGCTCATTTAGCCTTTGTGCAAATGATGTAGTAAAATGCTCAGGCATGTGTTGAACAATAACAATTCCGGGTGCATTTGTTGGCATTGCAGATAATACACTCTGAAGAGCCTGAGTCCCCCCTGTTGACGCTCCAATTGCCACGACTTTATTTGTTGTTTTTATTACATTTAACCTTTGTGTAGTTTCTTGGGGTTGAGATGTCAATTTTGTCCAACGTGACATATCAACTGCCGCTGCCGATTTTATCTTATCTATTAATTCAACAGACATATCACCTACAGTATACGCAGCTCCGGGCTTGCATAAAACATCTATTGCACCTGCATTTATAGCTTCCATAGCTAATTGTCCGCCCCTTGGTGTAAGTGAAGATACAATTATCACTGGCATGGGATTATATTTCATCAATTTACGAAGGAAAGTTATACCATCCATTCTGGGCATTTCTACATCAAGCGTTAGGACATTTGGTTTTAGCTTAACAATCTTATCACGAGCGATATATGGATCAATTGCAGTCCCAACTACTTCTAACTCAGGGTCTTTTGAGAGTTCATTCGTAAATATTTCTCTAACTACTGCTGAATCGTCAACAATTAGCACTTTAATCATATTTATCCCCTATTCCATTTTCAGATACAAAAGTGCTGGAGAATCTTCAACCATAAATGCAAGACTTTCATCATTATAAAGCAATTCTGACCACTCCTTAGAATCAGCAATAGAAACAGAAGGAGGTATAAGGTTGAAAATCACTTCATTTCCAAAGGCACTTGTTAGAAATTGTCCACAAACAACATTGGAGAGTTCCTCAAGCGTATCAACTGCATCTTCCGTGCTATTTTTATCCTCTATGTCTGTACCTAATACATTTGCAGACATCTCAATACATAGATCATCTGACGCCATTATTCCAACAGTTCCTTGACGATCACCATAAAATTCCACTCTTGCATGATAAAAAGAAGGATTCTCTAATGGTATTTTGTCTTTTGGGCATTTTTCACCAAACATAAATGCAAATCTCATAAGGACATCAAGAAATACCTCAGATAACATTGTTTTATATTCATTTTGCATCTTTCTCTCCTAAAATATCTTTTACAATATTCTTAATTAATTCTGGTGTAAATGGTTTCCTTACATAAGCACGGACACCCTTGGACCTCATCTCTTCGATACGTGTCTGGCTACCCTCTGTTGAAACAATAACAACAGGTATAGTTTTGAGAAGACCATCTCTTGACATATGATCAATCATCTCAACTCCATCCATTTCTGGCATATTTATATCAGCCAAAACCAGATCAACCCAACTTTTATCTAAAATATCAAGAGCGACCTTTCCATTTTCTGCTTCATATAATTGGTTGATTGGAACACCAGCAAGTTTTAGCGTTTTTGAGATAACTGTTCTGGTAGTTCTAGAATCATCAACTATAAGAATATTATATAACATTGCAATACCTCCGATACATAATTCAGCTTTATTCTATCATCAAAGTTCTATATTTCTATCTAGTGATTTAACAATAACTTTACCTGTATCAATCTCAAGATAGAGAGTTCTAGAATCATTACCACCTACATCCTCTGAATTTATAAGCAAGCTATTTTTCCATAATAATTTACGAAGAGTTATATAATTGCGTTCTCCAATATTAAACAAGCCCTTATCATCAAGAATCTGTGAACATCCAGCAACTCTTATAATGATTCGTTCTTTTTTAGCACCTAACTTATATGCCTCATTAAACAATAAAGGCACTCCTGTATCAACAAACATACAAGGAAAGCTTCTTGCTTTTTGAGCATCAACTTTTGATGTTGGAAGCATACAATGGATCATTCCACCTATATGCTCTACAGGATCATATATCGTTACTCCTATACATGATCCAAGTGAATATGTTATTAATACATCATCAAATTGATTTGAAACTCTCATTTCGGATATGCCAATTGTGTATTTCATATTTTAATTTCTCATCACTATTTTGCCATTTTATTCCTTGACATAAACTGACGGTTTAACTATCTTAAATCCAACAGATGTACCTATAAGGCTTTCTGCATGACCTATGAATAAATAACCATTAGGTTTTAGTAATCGATGGATTTCACTCACTAAATTTTGTCTCGTTTTTGCATCAAAATATATCATGACGTTGCGACAAAAAACAGCATCCATAGGACCACGCATTGGAAAAGGTATCTCCGAAAGGTTTAAACGCCTAAATGTAATCATTTGCTTTAAACATGGTTTTACTTGATAAAGCATTTTTTCTGATCCATTGACTATCTCAAGATATTTATCTTTCAAGATTTTGGGGATTTGCTCTACTTTATCATGCTCATATATACCATCTTGGGCTTTCTGTAGTACCTTTGTTGAAATATCAGTTGCCAAAATCTTGCAGGTTATTGATGATTCTATCGAATCCAATACTGTCATTGCTATAGAATATGGCTCTTCACCACTAGAACAGGCAGACGACCATATCTTTAATGATTTTTGACCAGAGGAAATCCAATCTTTGATTAAATTTGACAATATTCCAAAATGATCTATACCACGAAAGAAACTTGTAACATTAGTTGATATAGCATCGAGAAGGTGAATTACTTCATCTTCGGATTTATCATCAATAACTTTTTTCAGATAGTCCTCATAGGAATATATACCAAGTGATCTCATACGCTTTCCAATACGGGCGCGGATTAAAGATTCTTTACTACTATCAAGTTTTATTCCACTTTTTTTGTATACCAAATCCCTTACTTGGTTTAATATTCTTGGGTCTAAATTATTCTCTATATCATTTAAAATATATAATGTTTCATTCAAATCAATAACCTCAAAATCAAACAAGCCCCATTCCATCAGCAAGAACCTGATCTATGTCCATCAATATCTTTATTTCATTCTTGACCTTTGCTATACCCATTATATACTGAGAATCAAGGCTTATATTAAATTGTGGTGTTTCCTCAATCTCATTAGCTGAAATATCGAGAACCTCAGATACAGAGTCAACTAAAATCCCTACCATAACAGGCTTGCCTTCCTTTTCTACATCTACAACGATTATACAGGTCTCATTTGTATTTTCTGTCACTCCCATGCCAAATTTTGAGTGTAAGTCAACTACTGGATGTATTTTCCCTCTTAGATTTATGACTCCGCAAACATAATGAGGCATATTGGGAACTTTTGTTATTTCCATTACACCAATTATTTCTCGGACTTTCAAAATTTCTATACCGTAGCCTTCCTCTCCAAGCATAAAAGTTAAATACTTACCAGCTAAACTTGATATGTCTCTTTTGTTTTCTTCTTCCATTACCGCAATCCCTGATTCTTCTTGATTAAGCATTATTTCTACCATATTTTTTCGCATACTATACTTATAGATATGCTTCCTCCTTTTTAATTGTTTATGATTGATAATTCAGTCTCAAGCTGCCATTTCATTAATAGTCCCTGATACTGCAAGCTTTACAATCCCACTAACATCTAATATTAGCCCAACTCTACCGTCTGCCATTATAGCTCCTCCTGATATACCCTTGATATTATTAAATGAATCACCAAGACTCTTTATAACTATCTGCTGATGCCCAACAAGATTATCTACCATAAATCCAACCTGTTTCCCCTCATCTTCAACAATGACAATAAGGGCTTCTGTTGGGTCTTGTATCGCATCATTAACCTGAAATAGGCTAGAAACACGAAACATTGGTAATAATTTACCACGCACCGAAAGCATTTCCGCATTCCCCATGATAGTTGATATTTCTTCATACTTTGGTCTGATTGATTCTACAACGGATAAAGTAGGTATAATATACTGCTCTGTGCCAACCTGAACTATTATACCATCCATAATCGCAAGCGTTAACGGCAGGCGAAGTGTAAAAATAGTTCCTTTACCACGAGAAGAATGTATTTCTATCTGTCCTCTCAATGACTGTATATTACGATTAACAACATCCATACCAACACCACGACCAGAAACATCTGTAACGATCTTTGCCGTAGAAAATCCGGGCATGAATATTAAATTATATATTTCTTGCTCAGTCATAATTTGACCATCTGAAATTATACCCTTTTCTTTAGCTTTTTCGAGTATGGCATCTTTATCCAAACCTTTACCATCATCTTCAACCTCAATTATTATGTCTCCGCTTTTATGAAAAGCACTAATTTTTATGTGACCCACTTCAGATTTTCCCAATTTGATTCGATCATTAATATCAGATTCAATGCCATGATCTACTGCATTACGTATCATGTGTGTTAAGGGATCGCTGATCTTTTCAACAACACTTTTATCTATCTCTGTATCCTCTCCGGACATGCTAAATTCTACTTTCTTTCCTGATTTTTTCGCCAAATCACGAGCTAAACGAGCCATCCTTTCAAATACAGGCTTAACAGGCATCATTCTTAACGACATACCTATTTCCTGTAATTCACGTGTGATTTTGTTTAAATGAGTAAGATTTCTTGCAACTCTCGCAGATGCCCTGCTTATTATTTCAAAATCCTGAGTTACCATAGATTCAGCGATGACAAGCTCTCCAATCATATCTACTAATCTGTCAAGACGTTCTGCCTCTATCTTTAATGTCTCTTTTACTACATTACTTGATGATGTTTTGGTAACTTGCTTTTCTTGATTATCTTCCTTATCAAAGGCAGAAATGACATTCTTAATCTCTTGGACATATTCTTTCTCTTTTGTCTCATTAATTAATTCTGTTTTGTCTTCCAATATTTGTTTATCGTTTATTTCAATATTCTCTGTTGAAATATTATTTTCCTGAACATCCTTTATTTCTACCTTATCTGTTATTTTTTCTTCTTTTGATACCGCTTTTTTTATAGAATCAATCAACTCATCTAGTTTTATGTTATAAGTTAAATTACCACTAGATAATGCTTTTTCAACATCATCTATCATTTGTTTTAGCGAATCTACTGCTGAAAATGTAACATCAATTGGAGTTCCAATGAAAGTTATTTCCCCTTTACGTGCGCGATCTAAAAGGTCTTCGGTTGCATGTGCAAGAGTTGATATTTCAGTAAGATTAAGAAATCCTGCAACACCCTTAATTGTATGAAAAGCCCTATATACAGCATTGAGCGCGTCTTCGTTATTTGGATCATTTTCCAAAACAAGAAGCTGAACATCCGCTTCATGAAGATGCTCTCTTGATTCACCGATGAAATCCGCTATCAAAGATGCGTCTCCAAATAATGAAGCACCAAGATTTGAGTTTGATGAATTTTGCTCTGATTGATTCATTTCATTTACATCATCGGCTTTCTCGCTTGACAGGATGTTTTCGTTTGATTCCATCGTGTTTGAATCATTATTGATTATCTCGGATAATGAGATTCCAATCTCATCAGGAAATTTTACCTCGTTTAATTTGCGTTGATTCACCACAATTGATTGGATAATTCCTATGGTTTGCGAAATTGCGTCAATAGCTGAAGCTTTATCAGTAACTTCATTGAGAATAATTTTTTCTATTAGCTTTGATAGAGCAGATACTATTTTTACTAGAGCATCCTGAGATTCATTTTTGGCAATATCAGAAAAATCATTAAATTTCTTGTATATATCTGCAAAGGTCTGTAAATCCGACATATCTGCCATCACAAAAGCTATTGATATTTCCTCAATCTTTTTAATAAGTTCACTCATTTTTGATGCTCTCCCATTAATCTATAATCAATAACGAATTCATTTTTATACTTTAGCCCGAAACTAATCTATATATCGGTTAAGGATTATTAAAACTTTAGCTTAATGCTAAACATAATTATAATTTATGACAAAAAGTCCTATTTTTCAGCTTTACAATGATAACATTAGTAATTATACTATCTATAAAATTGCTACTAGATTTATGCTGAATCTTGTCTTATTAAAGGAGATATACATGGCAAAAATGACCAAGCGTGAGCGTGTTCTTGCTACAATCAACCATCAAGAAACAGACAGAGTCCCGCTATATGACCTTATGCTAAATGATGATTGCATTGAATATTTTACAGGGTCTTATCCGCCATACGGAGAGGAAGGCGCACGTTTACAGGCACAGGCTGTTGATCGCATGTTAGATATGGCTCGTGGTGTTGGTGCGGCGCCAAGTCCTCCGCCAACTAATTTCACTGATGATCCAACTCTCTTGGAATATGCGAGATATAGCTCAATAACATATAAACACAACGCATTTCGTTCCTATGAAGAATCCGTTGAATGGGTAAAAAGCCAAAATTTAGCTTTAAGTAAATGGAAAGATGGTTTTAATGCCAAACAGATAGGCGAAAATACACGAAAGTATTTTGAAAAGCTTTATAGCTGGATGAGTGAAGACCATACAATATGCTGTCTTCATCAAAGCGGAATTGGTTTAGATGATATACGTGGCAGGATGGGGATAGAATATTTCAGCTATCTTGATGCCGATGATTCAGGTCTTATATCCGAATTCCTTGAATTATGCACTGAAAGAGAAGAAGCAATTATACATGCCATTTCCGATCCAGAAATATCAATTTTTGCGCTAACCTATGGTGATATTGCTATGAAGGATAGATTATTACATTCTCCTGAATGGCTACACAGAGAATTTTTTCCACGCCTCAAACGCCTCAATGACGCCTATCACGAACACGATATAAAATGCTTATTTCATTCAGATGGGAACATCATGGAAGTTATGCCCGATCTTATAGAAACAGGCATTGACGGCGTAAATCCTATCGAAACTGTTGCAGGTATGGACGTTGGTGAAGTTTATCGCCTTTATGGTGATAAGATATTCCTAACAGGTGGAATTGATATGAGCCAATTATTGTCAAATGGCACTCCCAAACAGGTTAGAGAAGTTTGCCAAAAAGCTATTAAAGATGCGCCAACAGGCTATTTCATGGGTTCAACGACAGAGATAGATAATAGTTCAAGACTAGAAAACGTCCTTGCAATGATCGAGGTTAGTTGGGGGCATTATCCACAAGGGGCAAAACCCAACATTATAGAACAGATAAAGCTCAGAAAACAAGAGACTATAAGAAAATATCAAGAGTTAAAGAAAAAAGACTAACAGATAAGGAAGTATTTATGAATGATAGAGAGCGTTTTTTAGAAACAATGAAATTTGGACATCCTGATAGAATACCATATTGGGAATGTGCGTTCTGGGGTGAGACCTTTACAAGATGGATCAGCGAGGGGATGCCCGAATCAGTTCCAAAATCACAGGATTCACTCAGGGAATATTTTGGTTTTGACCGCAGTTTTGGTGTATATTTCCGTGGGACTGCGCCTGTTAATCTTGGCTTTATGCCCGGCTTTGAGCATAAGGTAATATCTGAAGAGGATGGGATAATAACCGAACAAGGCGGAGATGGCGTTATTTCACGCTGGTCAAGGGAAGGACACTCAACAAGGCAATTTGTGCGCTTTCCAGTGCAGAATAGGGAAGATTTCCTTGAAATAAAAAAACGCCTTGATCCATCAACAGCTGGACGAGTTCCAGACAATTTCAAAGAAAGAGTAACGCAATTACAAGCAGATGGTTACCCAACGTGCATACAAGTCGGTGGATATTATGGCTTTGCACGTAGCCTGATGGGCATGGAAGGCTTATCAATAGCATTTTATGATCAGCCAGAACTCGTCGAGGAGATATTTGAGTATCGCACTGAATATGTATATCAAATAGTAGAGAAAGCACTCAAAGAAGCTAAACCTGATTTTGCTGAATTTTGGGAAGATATGGCTTTCAAAAGCGGTTCGCTTGTTTCTCCAAAACTATATCGCAAACTTGCGGTCAAACAATATCGCAAGATAACTGATCTGCTGAAAAGCTATGGCGTTGACATAATCTTGCTCGATTCTGATGGAAACGTTGATGACCTTATTCCTATATGGCTTGATGGCGGTATTAACTGCATCTGGCCTTTGGAAGTGGCATCAGATATGGATCCGGTCGCTTTACGAAAGAAATATGGCAAAGAACTTGGTCTAATCGGAGCAATGGATAAACGCGCTATGGCAAGAGGCAAAGAAGCAATATATAATGATGTTATGTCAAAAGTTCCTTTTCTTGTAGAATCTGGCGGGTTTATCCCGACATGTGACCATGCGGTTCCGCAAGATGTCTCTTTAGAGAATTATATGTATTATCTTGAATTGATCCATAAAATTGCAGAAGGAAAATAAGAACAATATTGAAATATAGATCTATTAAAGCTATAATAACATTGTTGAGCAATTAAAACTAATGGTCAGCTAAATTAGTTTTTTTGTTTATTTTTTTTCTCAGAAAATGTATGTTTTCTGAAATGAGCAAAAAATGGAAGAGAAAAAGGGAAATAAAAGGGAAAAAGGTGTAATTTAAGAGGGAAAAAAAGACGTTTCCCATATACCTAAAAAAGCGGATTAAGCAAGTAATAGCA
>CAZMCH010000023.1:0-48996 GCA_964564735.1 uncultured bacterium | reverse complement strand
GTTTCACGCATTACATTTTACGATTTTTCTATCCGCTTTAATCTGCCAAATCCGCTTAATCAGCGTTCTATAAATAATTAATTTGGTTGACGATTAGTAGGTAATAAGAAAGCTATCTTTTATAATGTCCTCAAAAGCAAATAAATAAAAAATTATCGTTGCTTATTTTATTAAAGCTTGTTAAAATGTCGTTGGTATAAATAACAAACAAAATCTATTAGGGGAGGGTAAAAGTATGAAAAAAACATTTTTGATCTTAACTGCCATGCTTTTATTAATTATTGTTCCAACGCTATATGCTGCAAACATTTGGCACGATAGCTTTGATTCTGCTCAAATGAATCCTGCTTATAAACAATCAAATGGTGGAAATGGCATTAATCCACCAAAATGGGTGCAAGAAGGCGGAGTTATGAAACAAACTGAACCAAAGCCCGGCGACCCAACTTATCTTGCTGTAGAAGTTCCAAAAGATATTCAATTTTGCGGTCAATTAGTAAGAATTCGTTTTGATTCATGGGTTGACCATGATCGTTCACGCGCGGGTGTTGGTTTCTGGCTTGATCCTGCTGATAAATATAATGGCTATACGACTGTTATACATAATTCTCTTGTTACTGGCAATTTCCAGTTTTTGAATGATGCTAGAGCATGGGATAATGATCACAAAATTAATGTCAATATTGGCAAAACAGGCGTTTGGTTCTGGATGAGGACTGAGGCTAACTCAGCAACCAAAGCGGTAAACAGTAAAATATGGCTTGGTGATCTGAAAGATGAGCCAAAAGACTGGTTACTCACAACCGACTATTCAAAATATGGCGCTGTAAGAAATGTATCAAAATGGGTCGGCTTAAATGGTGGTGCTGGAACTGCAGATGGGTCATCAACTGTATCTTTTGATGATTGGTATGTCTATGATATTAATGGTGTAGTTGCTGTCGAACAAAATGGAAAGCTCTCAACTACTTGGGGTGAACTAAAAAGGTAAAATAACTTCATTGTGTCATCAGAAGCAAAAGATAAAAGGTCGGTAGGAGTATCATGGCGCGCCCTTTTGCTAGGGATTTTTTTGATTCCAATAAACGCCTATTGGATAATGGCTTCTCGCGCACAGGGTTTTCCTACCACTGTGTCTTTATACTTCAATGTTATATTCTGTGTATTTGTCCTTATTTGCCTGAATCAATTAATCGGCAAAATATCACGCAAGCTGGCATTCAGTCAGGGAGAACTCTTGACTGTTTATGTCATGCTTTCAATAGCTTCCTCAATAGCAGGACATGATATGATGCGTGTCCTCGTTGCCCTTCCTTCTCACCCTTTTTGGTACGCAACACCCGAAAATGAATGGGCTGAATTATTCCATCGTTATATTCCCTCTTGGATTTCCGCAAGTGATAAAAGGCTTCTTAATGATTATTATAAGGGAGATTCTAGTCTATATACAGCAGAAAATCTAAAATTCTGGATGAAGCCTGTCCTATGGTGGACTTCGTTTATATTTTGTTTGCTGTTCGTCATGCTTTGTATAAATACCATCGTCAGAAAGCAATGGACAGAGCAAGAAAAGCTCAGCTATCCTGTCATGCAGTTGCCCCTTGAAATGACTTCTGGTGGCGGTTTGTCTGGATTAATCAGAAATAAGGTTTTATGGATAGGTTTTGCTGTTTCTGCTTCAATTGACATCATAAATGGTATGAACTTCCTTTATCCGACAGTTCCTAGCTTTGGTGGGAGATTATATGACATTCAGCCTTTTCTTGCCTCCAAGCCTTGGGATGCGATAGGCTGGACTCCTGTTGCAATATTCCCTTTTGCTGTTGGTATGGCTTTTTTTATTCCTCTTGATCTTTCGTTTTCCTGCTGGTTTTTTTATCTTTTCTGGAAATGGCAAAGGATAATTGCTTCAATTTTGGGATTAACGAATCTACCAAGTTTTCCTTATATTGAGGAACAAGCCTTTGGCGCATATATGGGTTTATGCCTTATTGCTATATGGACAACACGTATGCACCTAGCAAAAGTCTTTAAGAGGTTTATAGGCAAGGGCTTAAAAGATGATGATGCAAATGAGCCAATGCCTTATAGATGGGCTGTAATTGGATTATTTCTTGCACTTGCTTATCTTATTGGCTTTTGTTATATGATGGGAATGTCAATATGGGTGGCGGTCATTTTCTTTATAATCTATTATGCAATTTCAACAGCTATAACAAGAATGAGGGCAGAATTGGGATCGCCTGTCCATGACCTTCATTTCATTGGACCTGATCAGACATTGCCCAAAATTCTAGGCACACGCAAGCTAGGACCTGCCAACTTAACAGGATTTGCATATCTATATTTTTTTAATCGAGCATATAGAGGTCACCCAATGCCACATCAGTTAGAGGGATTTAAGTTAGCAGAACGAACTCATATAAGTAATCGAAGGTTATTGATTGCAATGGTAATTGCTGTTCCATTGGTTTCAGTATCAACATTCTGGGCGCATATACATATCGCTTATGAAATAGGCGCACCAGATTGGTTTGCGTGGGAGCCATTTAATCGTTTGCAAAGACAACTCTCTACACCAACAGAGGCAGATTATGGATCAAGCATAGCTTCTTTAGTTGGCTTCATATCAACTGCTGTTTTAATGTTTATGCGTATGAGGTTCTTTTGGTGGCCTTTTCACCCTGCAGGTTATGCTGTATCAAGTAGTTGGTCAATGAACGTCTTTTGGTTTTCAATATTGATAAGCTTTATTATAAAATATATCATACTTAAAACGGGTGGAATTAAGCTACATCGTCAACTTATACCATTCTTCTTGGGATTAATTTTAGGCGAGTTTATTATTGGTAGTATATGGAGCATAATTGGCATATCAATTAATAGACCGATGTATAGATTTCTTTATTAATTTACCTGTAAATATAACTAAAAAGGAGTATTAATACATGAAAATACTGCAATTTTATCTACCAGAAAAAGGGCAAAGAGTTGGCTTATTGAAAGATGGAAAGGTTTTTGATATTACTTCATCGTCTATAAAAAGCACTATTGAATTGCTTGAGCAAGCAATTAGCAAAAAGACAACCATTGACGAGATTGTTAATTTACAAACCATCGTTGGCGAATTTTCCTATGAATCGCTAAATATCATGTCTGACAAATCAAAACCGCATCTTCTATTGCCAATCAATCCACCAGAAGTATGGGGATGTGGCGTTACATATAAGCGTAGTGCAGAAATGCGCGATGAAGATACTACAGGCGCAAAAGGTATTTATGATCATGTCTATTTTGCAGAAAGACCTGAGCTTTTTTTCAAGGCGACTTCCTCAAGATGCTCAGGACCTAACGACTATATAAACATCAGAAGCGACTCAGTATTGACAGCCGCAGAACCAGAACTTGCATATATACTTGGTAAAGATAAAGAAATCATTGGTTATACTGTATGCAATGACGTTTCTGCATGGGATATAGAACGTGAAAATCCACTCTATTTGCCACAATCCAAGATATTTTATGGTTGTTGCGCTTTGGGACCAGTTATTTCACTTTGCTCAGAGATAAAAAATCCCTATAATCTGGATATTACCTGCAAAATCATTCGTAATGGAAAAACTATATTCTCAGGCGAAATCAATTCATCACAGATAAAGCGCAAATTTGAGGAATTAACAGAATTCCTATGCAGAGATAATCCAATACTACCGGGAACAGTTATGACAACAGGAACAGGCATAATGGTCCCAAACGATTATGCTCTTGAGCCTGATGATATTGTTGAAATAGGCATAGAAAACATAGGCAAACTCTCTAATCCTGTAAAGAAACTCTAAAAGAGTATCTTTTATACTACACTATGTATTAAAAACGATACAACATTTATGATAATTGAAACGCAAAATGTGAAATAGATTGCGTTTGACGCACTTGGCATTAAAGTTGCTATAATAGTAATCAGCGAACAAAGTTTTCAACAATAACAACTATTTATGAGAAAGGGGTTGACAAAAATGTTGAAAAGTAGAATGGTTACTATTTTAGCAATATTTATATTTATTTTCATATCACAGGCAGTTTTTGGTGAAGTGTCCTTTGGGGTTTCGTTTGACAGCCATCGAGATTATTATATAAAACCTAATGAAAGGATAACCACAGAAAAACGTAACGGATACGATGTTGATGATTGGATCGAAAGAGGTTCGTCCTCTGTGACTGAAAGCCCAAAATATAAAAATGGCATCAGGCTATCAACTTGGGCTAATAGATATAATGACGATTACAATTTTGGTCTTGCATCGGCAGTATATCTTTTCAGAGTTCCTAACAAGGCTAATGATGCAAAAGTTATAATTCGCTATGATGGCAGTTATGGTAAATATAGTGATGACGATAATATAGCTGGAAGGCTATGGATAAAGGCTAGAAATAATAGAACGAGATATTATCAAAATGAAGGCAGGTATGAAAATGAGGCTTTGTATGGTGATACATTTATCTTGCGTGAAAACAAGAAAAAAGAGGAAATAACAGTCTCATTGAGAGATCATGTCATTAACGGAATTATGGAAATTCATATTATTGCCGAAGGTGGACAGCTTATTGATATAAATGATATTAAGATTGAATCATATACATCTTTGCCAGAAGTTAGGATAATATCAAGAGAATATAACATTTCCAGACCATGGTATAATAATACATATCTATATTTCTATACAGGACCTGTATATCATTTTGGCAATGGTTATTATGTTTGTTATGATCGCTTTAATGAACGTCATATTATTGAGGTAAGAAGGCAATATGGTATTTATTTAAGTGAGTTTCATTTAAGGCATCCAAACATAAAAATTTATTGGTCAGGTAAAACAAATTCTCCGAGATTTAACCAGAGAAATACCGAACGTGTTTGGTTAGATAAATGGACACCAGAGCATGAGACAGCAAGAAAGTCTTATGTTATAATATCTCAAAAAACACATAAACCAAGTGAAGTCAGAGAAATAAGAGAACAAGTTCAGCGTGTAACAACTGAACGTAGAAACATGACTCACAAAGATTGGGCAAAAGATGAGCGAAAAGAAGATAAAGAAAATGATAGAGCTTGGCGTAAGGAATTGAAAAAATATGAAGATGATGATCGTAAAGATAGGCGCGATCACATTAGAAATAGATAATGCCTATATA
Organism: uncultured bacterium; assembly: GCA_964564735.1. Taxonomy (GTDB): domain Bacteria; phylum Poribacteria; class DTPJ01; order DTPJ01; family DTPJ01; genus CAZMCH01. Next base: position 43,803 of record CAZMCH010000023.1, on the reverse strand, counting down.
ATATATAATACTTGATTAGTTTTTTCGCTAAGTCCTTAATTTCATTTTGGGCATAGCGAAAAAACTTAAAAACAATGCAGATTAAACACAATTCTATTTAGATGAGCATAAGTCAACCACAAGCATTTCAACGACAATTTCAGGTGTAAGTGTTCCTGATTTTAGTTGAATATCTACCTCAAGCAGGCGTTCCATTGCGGTTATTAGTTCTTGAGTAGTGAAATTTTTTGCTTGTTGAACAGTGAGATATAATGGATATGGATGTTGTTTTAGGACATTGGATTGTTTTGCCTCTGGAAGCATAGCGATTACCTCTGGGGGCAATTTTTTTATAACCCTTTGTTGAAAGTTATCGTAACTCATACTAGCAGAATCCTGTTTTATCCATCCTTTTTCCATAAGTAATCGGATTTGTAGTAAGAATCTAATCTGCCTCGTAAGCATAGTGTGTATCAAAAGCGGATGATCACCTTTTTTCATTATGCTTTTGAGATTCGCTAATGCCAAAGGCAAAGACCTTTGACCAACAGCCTTCGTTAGATCAAAAATACCATCTGCCTCAGTTTGTGTAACAAGCTCCTCAACATCATTTTTTTCTATTTGCTGTCTATCACCAATAAAAGTTAATAGTTTATTAATCTCATCAAATATCTGACCCATATTATTGCCAGTTTTCTTTTGCAGTTCAGTAAAAGCTTCTAATGATATTGTTTTCTTAGATTCAGAGAGTTTGTCATTTACGATCTTAAACATTGGATCATATTTGGCATAGGAAGTCTGCTTGAGTTTTGCAAAGTTTATAACCTTGCCAATCTTTGAAATTATCTTTACCAATTGATTATTTGCGCTAAGATCAGAATGCACTGATATTATAAGAACAGAATAATTATCCGTTCTTTCTTGAAGCCACTCTAAAAATAGCTCCGTTCCACCAGATGCGGAAGATAGCGCAAATATATCAATTTCATTAATCAAACTTTGCGCAACATCGTTCAGGAATTCAATATCTTCGGATGTCAGTTCATCTTCATACTCAGACTTAAAATCCTGTATTGCCTTTGAAAAGGTTGATCCGCCTTCTGCAAAATCTGCTGGCTCTATATCTAGGGCTTTTGTTAAAAGTGAAGCGGATTTTGCTAGATTATTGGAACGATAAAATTCTTTACTTTCCAAAAAATATTCTATTTTATCTTTTTCTTTTTTTGAACTTAGAAATGCGGGATTTTTAACAATAACAAGACGACGATCTGACATTACCGGATAGGTGTCTGCCGATGCTATTATTTCTTCAACAGAAACATCTGGTGTCGAAAAAATATCAAGATTGAAATCTCTAGCGGATTTTGGGGAAAGCTCTTCTATCAAATCAGATATTGTATTTTCAATAAGATAAACTTCTTCACCATAGAGAAGATAGACTGACGCTATTTTGCCTTTTCTTATATCTTCAATGATATTACTTGCTTGTCCCATGAAAAAAGTAGGATAATAATCATTATTTAAGAAGGTTCGGGGATTTTAACGACCTTAATAAGATTGTCTATTATATCAAGACTGCTAATACCATCAGCTTCTGCGGTAAAGCTAGTTAGAACTCTATGACGCAAAACTGGCTTTGCAACAGCCTTAATATCATCACATGAGATATGATAACGACCGTTTATAACTGCCCTTGCCTTTGCCCCAAGCACTAAATACTGTGAGGCTCTTGGCCCTGCTCCCCAACTAATCCATTTTTTTATTGAATCAGGACAACTGCCATCATTTGGACGAGTGCTTCGAACAAGCTCAACAGCATATCTAACGACATGATCTGCAGTAGGAACTTTCCTGATGATTTCCTGAAGTCTGATAACGTCCTCGCCTGACATAATTGGTCGTATATTTGGCTCACGCGCCGAAGTCGTGGATAGAACTATCTCTATTTCTTCATCAAGCTTTGGATAATCAACTTGTATATTAAACATGAACCTGTCCAATTGTGCCTCAGGAAGTGGATATGTTCCTTCAAATTCAATTGGATTTTGTGTTGCAAGAACGAAAAATGGCAATTCCAAATCATAAGTTCTACCACCGACAGAAACTTTGTATTCTTGCATTGCTTGAAGGAGTGCAGCTTGGGTTTTTGGAGGAGTTCGGTTTATTTCATCAGCAAGCACTATATTTGCAAATATCGGTCCTTTAAGAAACTTAAAATTGCGTTCACCAGTAGATGAATCTTCTTGTATTATATCCGTTCCTATTATATCAGAAGGCATAAGGTCAGGGGTAAATTGAATTCGGCTAAAATTTAAGTCTAATATTTTTGCCAAAGTGCTTATAAGAAGCGTTTTTGCTAACCCCGGAACACCAACTAAAAGACAATGTCCTTTTGAAAACAATGCCATGAGAAGTTGCTCAATTACATCCTGTTGACCGATAATAACCTGACCGATTTCTTGAATAAGCGTTTGTCTGGCTTTCTTCAAAAACTCAATAGAATCTAGATCAGTTTTTTTTATTTCCAAATCATTGTGCAAACTGAATCTCCTTCAGTTGTTTTGTCTGCTTGTATATTAAAATCATTCTTATTACGAGTTTGCCGTTTTAGCATTTAATTTTTTGGCTTTTTCACGACGTTTCCATCTACGTCTTATTTGCATTCTTCTTCTTGTTGTTCCGCTTTTTGAGTTTGCCATAAAAAACCTCCATAAGTGGTTTATAATTTATTTGGCTAGGCAAGATAAGAAGGGGAAAAATAAATTAACGCTTGCCAGCCAATAAATGCTATTTATTATTATCTTCCTTGATGCCTAAACATATTAGGGTTCTTAGCTTTTGTTTGAGGAGATTTTGCTTTTGATTTTGTTAAATTGTTAAGTTTACCATTAGATTTGCTTTTTTTCTTAGACATGGTAGCTTCCCTCCTTAAATATGTCTTGCAATGATAGATTATATCTCTATTAATTTGTTCTGTCAACCCTAAACACATGACTGTATGACCAGAGACTGTATTAATTTAGTGGTTAAAGAAAAAAAGCCACAAGCATATATTGACATGTATTATACTTGCAGCTTTTTATTTAATTCTATCTATTCGATTACACTATCAGAACCATCTTCTATTTGATGTTTGATTACTTTACCTAAAACCATGAATATTATGTCCTCGCATATATTTGTTGATAAATCTGATATGCGCTCTATATTAGTCGATATTCTAATCAATTGAAAGGCCCTTTCAATTGTAGTTGGCTCAGAACTCATAAAAGTAACAAGCTCACGAAGTATTTGATCTCTTAGCGAATCAACACCACTATCCCTAATAACTATATCATAGGCAAGCTCAACATCCTCATTGATGAAGGCAGTTATGCTATCTTTTAACATATTAATCGCTATTTTAGCCATTCTTGGAATGTCAATTAATGGCTTTATAGAAGGCCTTTCTACCAGAAAAAGCGAACTTTCAGCTATGTTAACAGCATGATCAGCAATCCTTTCCAGATCATTATTAATCTTTAATACCATAAGTATCGTTCTTAGGTCTTTTGCTCTTGGTTGAAATTGAGCAATAGATGTAATACAAAGTTCATCTAATTCTAATTCAAACTGGTTAGCTTTTGGTTCATCTTTTTCTATAATTTTTGCTAAAATTTCTCTATCTCTGTCAAGAAGTCCGTTAAGAGTATCTTCAATCATACTCTCGACCAAACCCGCATATTCAACCAATCTTTTCTTTATATTTGTTATTCTTTCAGATAACATTTCCATTCAACCTATGATTTATTTCGTAATATGTATAAACGAAATACGCTATGAATTTTATGTTACGCATAAATTTGCAATTATTCTACTCTAATAACAAAAGAAGAGCAAGATTTTTTTATATTGTATTGCTTAAGCTTTTTGGTAAGATAATAGTGAATTTTGTTCCTAATCCATAACTACTATCAACATCGATTTTGCCATTATGAAGAAGCACAATATGCTTAACGATTGAAAGCCCAAGCCCAGTTCCGCCAAGCTTTCTTGACCGTGATTTATCTACAACATAAAATCTTTCAAATATACGATTTAGATGTGATTCTGGTATACCTATACCTGTATCCTGTATTTCTATAATGATATTATTATCATTTTGCTTTAGAGAAATGTCGATACATCCTTTTTCTGTGTATTTAATGGCATTTTCCAGTAGATTTATCAACATCTGCTCTATCTTAAACGGGTCCACTTTGATTATTGGTATATTTTCTTCTGGATTAAAGTTTATCTCAAGATTTTTTTCTTTTGCTTTATGCTCAAAAATTTTCAAAACATCGTCTATTAATATATCCAATTTTACTTCTTGTAACTCAATGGCAACATCCTTACCCTCAAGTTCAGATAATAGCAATAAATCTTTGACTATGTTAACTAACCTATTGGTATTTCTTAATATAATATCAAGATAATGCTTGCCATTTTCTGTTACCTCGCTATCAAGTGATTCAGCAAAACCCTTTATTGACGTAAGAGGAGTGCGAAGCTCATGTGAGAGATTAGCAATAAAATCACGTTTAATTTTTTCAAGATTCCTGATCTCTGTAATGTCGTAAAATGTAATAACTATCTCTTCTCTATTTTTTAAAAAATTAGCACCACAAAGAAATACCTTATCTTTGAGAGATATTTCCTTAATAAAACTGTTTTTCTCCTTTATTGCTTTTTCCACAATTTCGCTAAAATTAGGGTCTCTAATTATTTCCCAATAAAATCTATTCTCTGCAGAAATTATATTAAACGTTTTTCTAAAGCCATCATTACATAATAATACTTGTCCTTTGTTGTTAAGTACAAGCACGCCTTCTTGTATAGATGACAAAATAATGTTAAGCTCTTCTGTTCTTGCAGATAAGTCATTAAATATCATTCTCATTTTTTCTACCATAAGATTAAAGCTATATGCAAATTCTCTTAAACTTCCTTTTTCGCTTATGGTAACTTTTGCGCTAAAATCTCCAGAAGACAATCTCTTTGTTAATTCGTTCAGGTTATTAATCTCTTTGCCAGTTGTAATCGATATAAGTATTGCAATTATAAATGAAAAAATTATCGATATTAAAATTCCAAGAATAAATAGAGTTTTTCCTTTATCCATTGAGATCATAATGGTAATGGATGTTATAAATACCATCACAATTAGACCAATAAGTATTCTTTTGAGAAAAAACCATCTCATTAGGAAAATCTCACAATTTTATTTAGGAATTGATTAAAAGAACTTATTAGAATAAAGAAGGTTAGAATATAAAATAGAGAAGGAATTATGCAATGATAGCATAAGCCTCATGATATTTAACTGAGGTTTAAAAATTCTCAGTATTAATTATCTTCGTCTGAATTTTCTTGGTTATCATCTTCTGATTTTATTTGAAAATCATCATTAAGTTTTGGGGCTTTGTCAATAATTTTGCTTTCTTCATGTATTTCCTCATAAACTTCATTATATTCAGACGTTGTAAATAATTCGTCCAAAGGAAGCCAGAATATTGCAAAAGCAACAATTATTGGTATCCAATCTATAAAAGATAATGGCTTTGTGCTAAAAATTTCATTTAGTTGAGGCATATAAACAATAGAAAGATGAAAGAGTAAAATAACAATCGCTAATCCCAACATCAGCTTGTTTCCAAATATTTTATGGAATATACCTCTGTTATTTACACGACAGCATTGAAAAGCAAAAGCAAGTTGAGATATTACCAAAATGCTCATTGAAGCAGTATTGGCACGATCCTGATTAGCAAATAAATCGGCAGGTCCTAGTGAAAAAGCATATATAATTATAGCAAATATTGAAGCCAAAATTCCTCTTATAAAAACATTTGCTTTTAGCTCATTACTAAATACTCTACTGTAAGAATAAGCTCCATCTCCCAAAGCATTTTCGGATATTGAATTTGACATAATGCCAAAAGCAGGTATGATTCCACCAGCAAAATTTATCCATAAAACCTGCAAGAGAGATAATGGTGGAAAATTAAAGTCGTTCCAAATTCTATTTATAATAAATGCAATAATGATTGTAAAAGCTGTTGCTATACTACCAGAAAGAAAATAACGCAATATTTTCTTTGCATTTTGTAATGTATTTCTTGTTCCTTCGATAGCTTTTACAGCAGTATTAAAGCTATTGTCCATTATCACAATATCAGAAGCATTGATAGTAACTGATGAGCCAGTCTTGCCAGCAGAGATCCCTATATTCGCTTCTTCAATAGCATCAACATCATTTGCACTATCACCAAACATTGCTGTAATTTGACCTGTTTCTCGCAAAGTTTTGATTATACGGGTTTTTTGGGAGGGTGAAATATCAGAATAGACAGAAAACCTATCTTGAATATCAAAAAAAGCTTTATCGTCAAGTGTATCAAGCTCCTCACCAGTCAAAACTTCCGCTTCCCCTCTTGCAACGCCTATATCTCTTGCAAATCTTAATGCTATTTCTTTACACTCGTCTGTTATAATGATCGGTTTTATTGAATTAATCAGGCATTTTTTAACGGCTGACTTTGTATCTGGTCGGGGATGGTCAGTAAGTCCCATCATTCCTATAAATATCATATCTTGTTCAAGTTCTTCTGCAAGAAAGTTCTTTGGCTCTCTATCTAGCTGATAAAATGCAAATGCAATCCCTTGCGCATGATCTCTAGCAAAGCTACGATTTACAGACCTGATAGCCCTTATTCTATTTGCGTTGAGAATTTGCTCGTAACCATGTAATTGAATATCAGTGCATACATCAATAATGTTCTCAACAGAGCCTTTTGTAAATATAAAAAGCTCTCCATTACTATCTTTAAATATAATAGACATCCTTTTTCTTTCAGGATCATAAGGAATTTCACCAATTTTTTTAAGTGTGAGTTCTATCTCATCTTTTCTTATTCCGTTCTTCATAGCATTTAATATTAGTGCGCCTTCGGCAGAATCACCCTCGATTATCCATCCTTCAGGAGAATTTCGCACATCAGTATTTGCGCACATACAAGAGGCGGTTAATAATAATGGTAGGTCAACGCATTTTGACTCCTCTGTCTCGATTTTTGTATCAACATCATAAATGTCATCTTCAATATCAATAATTTCGCCATCAACAAATATCTTAGTGACATTCATTTGATTTTGCGTCATTATACCTTTTTTATTACTACATATTAACTCTACATCTGCTAATTTTTCTGCCCCCGGTAGATTTCTTATTATTATATTGTTTTCGTTCAATTTTTTCATGCCAATTGCAAAAGCCATAGTAATTGCTTCTATCAAACCAACTGGCCATGCAGACATCAAAAGACTCATTCCTACCATGACACCATCAAGTAAATTTAGGTCTTCGTTTAAATATATAATTCCCGCCCCGATTATTGCAGAAAGAACTATACATAAAATTGAATACCAGCCACTATTTCTGGATAACACAGTTTCAAATATTGAGCGCTCAATTACTGATGTTTCTGAAACTGATTCAATGCCTGCTTGAGTTTTCTTACCTGTTGCTATTACAATCGCTTTGCCTTTACCAGAGACAACTATTGATTTCATAAAGACCATATTATTACGTTGATGTAAAGGCACATTTTTATCAATTATTATTGCCTCTTTTTTTACAGTGCCTTTTAAGTATGTTATTGCAGATTCATCAATAATCAGATGATTAGCTTCAATCACTCGACCATCAGCAGGAATTTGATCTCCTCCCTCGAAGTAAATAATATCCCCAGGGACTAATTCCGCTACCTTCACTGAAATTATATGTCCATTTCTCAAAACTTTGGCATATATAGCATCTTTGGCAATCTTTCTAAGCGAATGAAGATTAATAAATGATTTTGTCTCTTGTATAATACCTATAATCAAATTGATAATTAAGAATCCAGATATTACAATAGCTGTAATTAATAATTTCGGCTCATTAGTATTAGTCCATGTAAAGACCAAAAAAGCTATAAATAATAGCATAATTGGAAACATCGAACTTACAAGTAACCGTAAAATTATAGATGATATTGGTGTTTTCTGGTTGTCGTCCAATTCATTATAATCATAGGCAATAAGGCGTGATTGTGCCTCTTTATTGCTTAAGCCTTGTTCTACATCTGTTTTTAGTTCATGTGCTATTGAATCAATTTCTAATGCATGCCAAAGAAAATGGGATTCCATCTTCCAGTCCCTCAATTTTATAGTGTTTTGTTTTAAATGGATTTAAAATTAGATAATAATGAAGGCAAAACCATATTAGCTGATTTTAACATATCATTAACAATAAGATCAACAGAAAAAAGCTAATTTTTTTAAGAATTGAAAATATTTTTATACACCTCTTTGATTTGGGTTCCATATATATTTATGTATTTGTAATTGAAACCTAACTTTTAATTTGTCTTCAAGTATCCACTTTACAGCCTTTGAAGGCTCTAACGATCCAAATACTGTTGATATAAGAATTTCTGATCGTATTTGAGATTTATACTCTTTCAATATACTTTTCATCCAGTCATAATCATTTCTGCTATTAAGAACAAATTTAATTTGATCTCTATCTGTCAAGTATTTTAAATTATCCCAATAAATATGATCTGACATCCCACTATCGGGGCATTTCAAGTCTATTATCTTTATAACTTTTGGTTCTATGTCCTTTATGCTTATACTACCATTTGTCTCAAGTAAAATTTCATATTTGCATTTGAAAAGCATATCTATTAATCTATTTACTTCATGATATTGCATTAAAGGTTCTCCTCCTGTAATCTCAACTAATTGGCAATTAAATGATTTAACAACAGATATTATAGAATTAATATCCATATCAGTTCCAATTTCATAGGCGTATTTTGTATCACAATATGAGCATCTGAGATTACAGCCAGAAGTCCTAATAAATACACAAGGCAAACCTGAATATGTTGATTCTCCCTGAATACTATGGAATATTTCACAAACATTCATGATATTTTGCCTTCTACTTCGTCAGTCAAATTGAATCCACCGATAAGTTTGCGACCGTTCGCAAAGATCTCGCCATTTTTTATCTCAAATTCACCAAGAGATGCTGATTTTAATGTTGCGATAATTAGGGGAAATTCCCTTTTAAGCCCGTATTTCCGTATTTCGGAAAAAAGCGGTTCATTTTCTCCTTCTATATCCTGAATTTCCTTTAATGATTTATTTTTTCGCTTTGCTGTCCATTGATCCCACAATCGTTCGGTTTGATGATCATAAATGCTGAATTCGCAGTAAGTAATGGCGGGACCTGCATCTAATTCTGGGGTTATTAGGTGCATCATCACACCTGTTTTTTTTGCCTTTTCTTCCATTAATTGCCAAATAACTTCCTGCCAAGTTCCCTTTGGTCCGCCCGGAAGAGCAGGATGAAGATTAATCATTTTGTATTTATTGCATATATCAGCGCTGGTAATAAGCATATATCCTGCAAGGACAATCATATCAGGATCATAACCCGAAAGCCTTTTTATTGTTTCCTCATCATATTTTTTTCGCCACTCTATAAGTGATGGTGAGGCATATCCAAGTCGGTTTGATTCATTGAGAGCCTTTTTGCGTAGTTGTGGTTCAAAGTTTCTATGAGATAGGCATATTACTTTTAATCCGAGGTTTTCTGCGTAATCAATGAATGTATCGCTTTCAGGTTTCTCGCCCTTTTCCCTTGTAACAAAGACAAATGATATATTTGCATTGATATATCCGTTTTTTATTTCATTATAAACAACTCTAAGCAAATCGATTGCCGCTTTATCTCGCCCACTTGAAAACCACCCTATATTAAACATGACTATCCCCTTTTTTCTTTTATATTATCAATATATTTTCTTAAAAATTCCTTGTCAGGATAATTTTCTCTGCCATAGCCAGTAATACTTATTGCAGATGTTTGGCTTGCCAGATTTCCACATAAATCAAGAGGTAAGCCTAATAACATACCCGCAATAAATCCAGCAGAATAGACATCACCTGCTCCTGTCTTATCAATTACTTTCTCAACTTTTGTTATTGGTATTAATATTTCATCTTCTTTGGTAATGATCCTTGAACCTTGTTCAGACATCTTGCAGACAACAATATCTGTTCCACATTCAATAATCTCTTTTATGCCTATTTGATAGTCTTTTTTTGTTATTAGTTCTATTTCTTTTAATGTTGCAAATAGGATATTTGTGTGTTGTAATATCTTATAAAGCCTATTCATACCAAGTCTGCTGTATATTTCACCAGGGTCAAAAGCAATCTTTGTTTCAGTCATATCTTGGCTTATAAGCTTTTCCTGATGAAATATAATATCATCATTGCAAAATGAAGAAAGATAGAGAAATTTACTGCTTTTCGCATAATTAATATCAGATTCGGATATAGAAACCGTATCGTTACATGCTGGAAATACGATATTTGCTCTTTCGCCATTTTGATCTAATAAACATAGGCAAGTTCCGCTATTTCCTCCTCGTTGAATATGTTTTATATCAACATTTTCCATGCTTTGTAAAAGCAGATTTCCTAGTTCATCGTTACCAACTTTGCCAATAAATCCACATTTGAAGCCCATTCTTGCAAGAGCAACAGCAGTATTTGCAGATTGTCCACCACCACTTTTGCCCGTCATTTTTGCATATTTTTCGGCGTTTCTTATTACTTGATCTCTTTCTGATTCAGTCCCTATTCTTTCTCCACCTAAAACCAAATCTGAAACTATATCTTCTAACCGTCTGTTTGGCATTATAGAATAAAACATATCGACATTTAGCGCACCAAATCCAATAAAATCATAACTATATATTTGCATGATGATCTACTCGCAAAGTTATTAGCATAATTAAAGCTTGAATAATTTATACATTAAATTTTAGCAATGATTCTATAATATTTCAAGCTCAAGAAAGCCTGATTCGGGCATGTCAAGTGTTTTGTGTAAGTTTTTATTCCGACATATTACAGATCCTTACTGACACTCTCCACAAAGTGAATAAATAGCTGTGCCAATATCTTATTCCAATGTGTTATGCATTGTCCATTTCTTTGAAATCGCAATGCCAGAAAGATAAAACATCTTATGAGCATTTGCGAATACTGAGGGTAAATCAGAAAAAAACCTTGATTTATCTACTAATCATTCGATATACTTTACACAAATACAACAATAATTTCCATAAACCATCGTGAATTATGCTATTTTTAGGAGGATTATCATGGCTAAGTATAAGGTCGGGATTGTTGGCTGTGGTGGAATATCAAGAGTTCATGCACAATCATATTTAAAAGAGGAAAGCACTGAAATTGTCTGTTGTAGCGATATTAATCCAAATTCCGCAAAAAAGTTCAGTGGAGAATTTGGCATACCAGAAAAATCATGCTATACAGATCATATAAAAATGCTTGAAACAGAAAAACCTGATATTATAAGCGTTTGCACATGGCATGGGTCTCATGCTAGTATTACAATTGACGCATGTAACATGGGTGTAAAAGGTATTATTTGCGAAAAGCCAATAGCAACAAGGCTAGGTGATGCAGATGCGATGCTCGAATCAGCACAAAAGAATGGGACAAAACTTGTCATTGGGCATCAAGGGCGCTTCAATAATGCAAATACAAAAGCACGTCAACTTGTCAAAGCTGGCGCAATCGGACAACCAACAGCACTATTTCGTCATTCTGGCGATGGTTTATTGAATAACGGAACACATGCCATTGATTATGCAAGATACATTTTAGGTGATCCAGAGGCAGATTGGGTGATCGGTCAAGTCTCACGACATACAGACAAATGGGAACGCAGAACCCGTATAGAAGACCTTTGTATGGGGCTTATTTGTTTCAAAACAGGCACTAGGTTTGTTATTGAAAGCGATCTGCCAAAACCTCAACCACCGAGTTCCGACCTGTATGGCATAGATGGAACTATCAGAATAGCAAATGACAAAGTCTATCTCATGAATAGCGATCAGGCAGGTTGGCGAGAGATTAAGCCAGATGAACCAGTTGCAAAATTGGATACAGTTATGAAAGAAGGATGGTTTGCACCTGCGGGTATCGATCAGGGACAGCTATCAGAATTGATAGCATGGATAGAAGGCAGTATTGATGAACATAGGGGAGCCGCGCGTCACGCCAGAGCCGATCTAGAGATCATGATGGCAATATATGAATCGTTGCGCATACATGATGTTGTCCACCTGCCTTTAGAAACAAAAGAATCACCTTTGGAACTTATGATTGATGGTGGTGCGCTTCCTGTAACAAAACAGGGAAAATACGATATTAGAGTCCCATTCTAATAGTTTATTTTCCTTTTTTTCATCTTTTTTTGCTGATTTTCCATAGGTATTTTTACCAAAAATACCTATGGTTAAATATAGCATAAAGGCTTTATTTATCTGAATAACCTTGCAGAAAAGTATCAGTCCAAGGTGTATAGCCATCTTGAATAAGCAGACCTGCATCGGGATCGCTTGGAAAATCAGGCTTACAGAACTTGCGCCATCTATTGCCATCAATGCCTTTAACTTCTCCGCCTTTACTTAGATGCTCAAATAGTTTGCTTCTCATATCTGCTAGAATCCCTTGTGTAAATACAATCCCTGCCTTATTTCGAGTCTCATTTGGATCATGAATTTTATCGAAAAGAAATTCCATATTATCAGGCGCACTATAAAAATACTTCCATTCTTTGCTAACAGCCATATATTGCGACATTGCAGAACGGAATAGATCAGGATCATCAAGGTATTCTTGCGAAATCTCATTTCCTCCAACAGGATTTGCTCTTGCGTATGAGTGCTGTGCAAAGACTATCTTTCTATCAGATGACCCGCTTAAAATATCAGCAACATCAACGCCATCAGGCTCATGGCTACTGAAATTTGCTTCAATAGCGCCAAGAAATGTCGGTGCTACATCAACAAGGTTAACAGGCGTATCACAAACTTTTCCACCATCAAAACGCCCTTTCATACTTACAATAAATGGTATCCTTGCGCATGAATCGTGCATGCTTCTTTTGCCAAAGCAATTATAATCGCCTAGATGCTCACCATGATCGCTTGTAAAAAGGATAAGCGTATTATCTATCTGATCTGTTGCCTCAAGGACTTCTAATATTCTCCCAATCTGAAAATCTATAAATGATATACATGCGTAATAGTAAGCTTTCATACATCGAAGAAGATTTTTATCGATGCCATGATCTCTATATTTGTAACGATTTTGGCATTTATTCACATAAGTTTGTAATGCCTCAACATCATCAGGCACTTTGGGCAAAGGCATCATTGCAGAACGATATAGCTTATGCCATGGATTCGGTGGCGTAAATGGTGGATGTGGATGAATAAAACTAGAGAACAGATACCAAGCTTGATCGTTGGTTGATTGCTCTTTGATAAAGTTTATTGACCTATCACCAACCCATTGTGTAGGATGTAATTCCATTGGAAGTTGTGAAGGTTGAGGAATATAATACATTTCTCCTCTTATTCCAAAAGCCTCCATTATGTGCTTATATCCAGCATCGTATATTGCCTTGAAGTATGGATCTTTCTCAATATCCCTTGATCCACCTTCTTCTTGTCTTTCTCTGCTTTGGAAGCCCCGAAGTGCAAAGGAATCAGGTGAAAAATGGCATTTCCCAATTCCATGAGTTCTATAACCTTCTTGTGTTAGAACGTCCATGAAAGATTGGCGTCCATCCGTTGGCATTATAGTATTTTCATAACAGCCTGTATTCATAGGGTATTGACCATATATCATCGAACATCTTGCGGCGACGCATACAGGACAAGGTGTATAGGCATTTGTAAATATAACGCCATCTTTGCAAAGTCTATCAAGATTTGGTGTTTTTATGATAGGGTTGTTTATTGCGCCGATTGTATCAAAACGCTGTTGATCAGTGAATATATGAAGTATGTTGGGCTTTTTTTTGCCTTGCCTCATTATAAAATGCCTCCCGTATATAATAGAATGCCGATTTAATAGATTAGGAAATTGCACTATAACTGAATTTCTTTAACATTTCTAGCTTTTCCATAGCTTTTCCAGAATCAATTGATTCCTCTGCAAGACGGATACCATCAGATATATTTGATGCTTTTCCCCCAACAATAATAGCAGAAGAAGCATTAATTAAAACAATATCTCTCTTTGCCCCTTTTTCACCATTTAATATTGATAATGCGATTTTTGCATTATCTTCTATTGTTCCACCAGCCAAATCAGCTTTTTCAGGCTTATTAAAACCGAAATCTGTCGGCTTTATGTTATAGGAATTAACTTTTCCGTCTTTTAACTCTGATATTTTAGTTTCGCCTGTTGTTGTTATCTCATCAAGCCCATCTCCATGAACAACAAAGACATGATGGCTACCAAGATTTTTTAAGACATGCGCTAGTGGTTCAGTTAGATTGGAGTCATAAACGCCTAATACTTGTGCTTGCGCCCCTGCAGGATTTGTCAATGGTCCCAAGATGTTAAAAATGGTTCTTATACCGATCTCCCTTCTGGGTCCGATGGCATATTTCATAGCAGGATGAAGCAGTGGTGCAAAAAGAAATCCTATACCAACTTCATCTATACACCTTGCGACTGTATCTGCATCTGCTTCAGTATTTACGCCAAGTTCCTTAAGTAAATCTGCACTTCCGCAACTGCTTGATACCGCCCTATTACCATGTTTGGCAATCTTAACACCTGCGCCAGATGCAACTAATGCAGAAATTGTCGATATATTAAAAGTATGCGAACCATCTCCACCTGTTCCGCATGTATCAACAAGATAATCTGCTTTTGTTTTTATGGGCGTTACTTTTTCACGCATAACTTTTGCGCAACCAGTAATCTCATCTATCGTCTCGCCTTTCATCCTTAATGCAGTTATAAAACTTGCTATCTGTGCAGGAGTTGCTTCTCCACTCATAATCTCATTCATGGTTAAAGATGCTTCTTCTTGTGATAGATTTTCGCCATTTATAACTTTGTTTATCGCTTCTCTGATCATTTCAATCAACTCCTATATCTCAATGAAATTTCTCAATAGCTTTTTGCCTTCGTCTGTAAGTATTGATTCGGGATGGAATTGCACTCCCCACAATGGAAATTTTTTATGCCTAACACCCATTATCTCGTCCTGATCTGTCCATGCGTTGACTATCAGACAATCTGGCAATGTTTCGGGCTTGATTATTAATGAATGATAGCGGGTAGCGGAAAATGGATTTTCTAATCCAGCAAAGACCGCCTTTCCATCATGGTATATCATGGATGTTTTTCCGTGCATAAGTCTGTCTGCACGAACCACGTCGCCACCAAAAACATGACCAATACACTGATGACCAAGACAAACCCCAAGTATAGGCAATTTTCCAGCGAAATGCGTTATTGTATCGTTTGATATACCAGCTTCTAAAGGAGTGCAAGGACCCGGTGAGATTACGATCTTGTCTGGTTTCAACGCCTCAATTTCTGGAATAGTGATCTTGTCATTGCGATAAACAATAATTTCAGAATAAACATCAGAATCGGGCATCTTTTTCATTATTATCTCGCCCATGTATTGAACAAGATTATATGTAAATGAATCATAGTTATCAATCATCAGTATCATTCTAAGCCCTCCTCTGCAAGCTGAATAGCTTTCATGCAAGCCATTGCTTTGTTTAATGTCTCCTGATATTCACTTGACGGTATGGAATCGGCAACAACTCCTCCACCCGCCTGAATGTAAGCCATACCATTCTTAATTAGTATTGTTCTGATTGCTATTGCAGTATCAGAGTTTCCAGAGAAACTAAAATATCCAACTGCACCAGCGTAAACGCCTCTTTGTGATGGCTCTAACTCGTTGATTATCTCCATCGCCCTTATTTTTGGCGCGCCTGATACAGTTCCTGCTGGCAAACATGCCCTCAAAACATCAAAGGAATCTTTATCGCTACGGAGTTTGCCTGTAACATTTGAGACAATGTGCATAACATGGGAGTATTTTTCTATTACCATCAACTCGTCAACCTTGACTGTTCCATATTGGCATACTCTACCAACATCATTGCGCCCAAGATCAACTAACATGACATGCTCCGCTTGCTCTTTTGGGTCTGCCAAAAGATGTTTTGCTAGTTCTTTATCCTCTTCATCACTTGATCCACGCCTTGCAGTTCCAGCGATTGGTCGCATTGTTACAGTGCCTTCATCAACTCTAACCATGACTTCTGGTGAAGAACCTGCGATCTGAATATCATCCATTTTGAGATAATACATATATGGCGAAGGATTGATCGTCCTCAAACCCCTGTATATATTAAATGGGTCTGCTGATATAGGGACGCTTAATCTCTGTGATGGCACGACTTGGACAATATCGCCAGCTTTAATATATTCCTTTGCTTTATCAACTGATTTTTCATATTCGTCTTTTGTGAAATTGGATTTTACCTTATTTTCATCCCATCCATTTTTTATTGATCTTTGGTAACTTAATGGCTGTTTAAGTGTAGATATAATGTCCTCTATTTTCTCTATTGCCTTGATATATGCCTCTTCAACACCATCTCTGTTGTTTATATGGGCATTTGATACGACTTTTATCTTGTGATTTACATGATCAAAGACAAGTATTGTATCAGTAATCATAAAAAAACAATCAGGAATATCAAGCTCATCTCCCTTGCTTTCAGGCAATCTTTCAAAGAAGCGAACCATATCATAGCTGATATATCCAACCGCCCCGCCATGAAATCTAGGCAGACCTTTCACACCAACCGGATTGAATTCTGACATTAGCTTTTTTAGCTCATCAACAGGGTCTTTGACTCCAACTAATTGCTCTTTTGTGCCATTTTTGATTATATTAACCTTGTCATTTTTGCTCCAGAAAAGCATGGACGGATTACTACCTAAAAAGGAATATTGAGCGATATTTTCGCCCCCCTCAACGCTCTCCAGCAAAAACGCATATTTGCCATTATCAATCTTCCTCAATGCTGAAACAGGCGTTTCCATATCAGCGAGTATCTCTTTATATACAGGAACTAAATTACCCCTTGCGGACTTTTTGCGAAATTCATCCAGTGATGGATAATACATAACCTTTGCCTCCTATCCTATTCCCATATTTTCTTTTACTTTCTTTAATGTTTGTTCTGCAATTGGTCGCAGTTTTTCTGCACTTTTCGATAACACTGAGTCAATATAAGTTTCATCAGCGGTTATCTCATTATATCTGGTTTGTAGAGGTTTAATTCCTTCTATGACGACCTCTGCAAGCTCTTTCTTGAATATCGCATACCCTTTGCCATTAAATTTGTCTTCTATTTCATCTCTACTCATTTTTGTAAATAGTTCATAAATAACGAGCAAATTATATATTCCGGGACGATTCTCATCAAATACTATCTCACGCTGGGAATCTGTTGTTGCCCTGCTTATCTTGAAGCGTATGCTTTCAGGCGGATCAAGTAAGAGGATCGCATGATTTGCGGATTCTTCACTTTTGCTCATTTTCTTTGTTGGGTCATCAAGCCCCATGATCCTTGCACCGACTTTGGCAATCAGTGGTTCTGGCAAATTAAACGTTTCTCCATATCTTGAATTAAATTTCTGGGCTGTATCCCTTGTAAGTTCTACATGCTGTTTTTGATCTTCACCAACAGGAACAAAATCAGCCTGATAGATCAATATATCCGCTGCCATAAGTGCAGGATAATCAAATAAGCCAACACTAACCTCTTCTTTTTGTTTCTCTGATTTTTCTTTGAATTGCGTCATTCTTTGCATCCAACCCATAGGTATAACACAATTTAATATCCAAGCAAGTTCACAATGCTCTTTAACATGCGACTGAATAAAAAGTGCGGATTTTTCTGGGTCTATTCCTGCAGACAATAAAATACCTGCAAGTTCCCTTGTTTTAGTCTTTAATGCAATCGGGTCTTGTGGAACAGTTATTGCGTGAAGGTCAACTACACAAAATATATTGTCATACTCATCCTGTGAATTTACCCAATGCTGAATTGCCCCTAAATAATTGCCGATATGTATGTTTCCTGTTGGTTGAATTCCAGAAAATACTCTTTTTTTCATTGATTTCTCCTTTGGCTATGGTTTATTGTTTCATAAAAGAATTTAGGCATAAAAAAAGCCACAAGCATTATTGAGTATGCCTGTGGCTTTTTATAAAACCTTTATATAAATAGCTTATCAGCCCGGTTTTAGGCACACTCCGATCTCTGTGCGCCACCAGCACCAAGTTCCGATACCTTGTATGTATTTTTCTAATCTGATGACTGAGATCATGAGTAGCCCTCACCGAAAAAATTTGGCAATGTAATATTTATTTGCTTAATTAACATACCAGAAAAAAAATATAATGTCAAGCAAAAAATATATCCTTTAGAAATTCTCACTCAGGCAGACAAACTGAGATTGCATGAATCAGAAATTCATTAAATACTCTCGTTATTGGACTCACTCATGTCTCCACCATCCCTAATGCTAACTCATTCTATCCATCAAAGGTTACAAAAGACATTCGCCACTTTTGGATATGAAACTACATATCAACTCATCTACTATTTGTTTTATCGTCAGTCCATAAAGCCTGCATGTCATTACATGAAGATATACATAACTGTAAAATATGCCATAAACAATTAAATTAATGCAGTCTCCAATAATCAAAAATTGTGTTGTAATATGATACACATATATTATATGTATTAAAAAAAGGTCTATTTCCATATTTTCATAAAGTATTAATTTACACTAATTGACACAATACATATATTTCATTCTAAAATACATTTCAATATTTGTATCAAAATTAGACATATTTTTTATAACTATATTCAATCGGCAAAAACTTGATAAATTCAATTAATCAAAATATCATTTTCAAAACCTCTATGGCTATTCATGTCAATTAAAAATTGGAATTATTATTTAAAAAATACCGATTAAATGTCAATATCGCTATGAGAAATTGATATATATGTTTTGTTTCATTTATATTAACTTTATTTTATTGGCATGAAAAATGCTAATTAGTTATTTAATTCTTATTGGGGAGAACAGTTCATTGGAGCAAGTATAATAAAATGCCAATTATTGATGATAATCCAAAGAGATTTTTTAACAGTAATTTTTATAATAGAATATTGACAGACAGTAATATACTCCGTCATATTCATCCACTTATTTCTTGCGTATCTCCTACTGATATGCCTGTTATGATCACTGGTGAAGCTGGGACATGGAAGCCTGTTTTTGCCAGACTTATCCATAATAATAGTTTAAGAAAGAATAATAAATTTATTACCATAAATCTCGGTCATATAAATATAAAATCTTTGAAAAATGAATTTTTCGGGCAAAATGATGGAAATTCAGAATCTAATAGAATTGGAAAACTTGAGCAGGCTAATGGTGGAACAATATTACTAAATGATATAGATGAAATGCCAGAAAAATTTCAGTACCATTTATTGCAGATTATTCAAAATAGTGAGTTTCATTGTATTAACAGAAATAAGGTAATTCCAATCGATGTGCGCATAATTGCAACAGCAAGTAATAATATCGAATCAAATGTCAAAAACGGAAAATTTCGCAAAGACCTATACTATCGCATTGCAGTATTTCCCATATATATACCACCATTAAGAGAAAGTATTCATGATATAGAAATCTTTGCAAAGAGAATTCTTGATATTGCATCAAAAAGGCAAAAAAAGGTAATAAAAGGAATTTCCGATGATGCGATGAAATTATTAATTGAATATAAATGGCCAAGAAATCTTGATGAATTAGAAGAAGTTATAAAAAATGCTGTTAAATTAGAAAAATCAGAAGAGATTCAAGTATTAAGCCTACCAAAAAAGATATTGAATAAAGAATTATATTCATCCTCAATTTGTTATATAAACACAGATAGTATATTATCTCTTGCTGAGATAGAAAAACAGGCTCTTATAAATGCAATGAGAATTACGGGAAACAATATTCAGCTTGTTGCTGATGCTTTGGGAATAAATCGTGCTACTGTCTATCGCAAACTAGAAAAATATAGTTTATTTTAAAGTCTTTTAGCAATCGCTGAAAAATAATTATGTAAAAACCTAAATTATTTACCCATATATGATTCAATCTCTCTCATCATTGATCTTGCCATTCTATGTCCCGGATTTATTTCTAATGCCTTTTTAAACATCTCTTCGGCTTCTACATATTGAGTATCCTTCATATAAGCGATTCCTAAGCTATAATGGGCTTCTGCTGATTTTGGTGATAGCTTGACCGCTTCTATAAATTGTTCTTTTGCTTCCTTATTTTTACCAATCTTTAGATAACTACTGCCGAGATTTAGCCTAGCCTCAAACCAATTTGGTGATAATTTGACTGTATTCTCAAATGCCTTTGCAGATTCCGTATAATTTCCGATATTATAATGAGATGTTCCAAGACTAAAATATGCTTCTTTGGAAGAAGGATTTAACTCAACAACCTTTTTAAATCTCTCAATCGCCTGTTGGAATGATTTGGAATCATAATATGCAAGACCAAGATTATAATTGATGTCAGCAGAATTAGGTGATAATTCTAATGCTTTTTCAAAATAATAAATTTGATTTTCTTTATCTCCGATCTCTCTATAGCAATAACCTAGATTGACATAAGCTTCTAACATATCGGGCTTTATTTCAATAACTGATTTATAATGTTCTATTGCCTGTCTGTAGTTACCAAGCTCCATCGCAGAATGTCCAAGATTATATAATTCACGCCATTTATTTGCCTCAAATTCTTTAATAAATTTTTGACGCATCTCTTGACCATCTTCAAGACCTGATGCAGACTTAAATGCAGATACAGCCTCTTCATTACGCCCAAGCTCAATAAGAGCCAAACCCTCATTATAGGCATATTGTTTATTATTTGGATTTATTTCTCTTGCCTTTTTGAATTCGGTAACAGCCGATTCATATTCTTTTTTCTTGAAGAATATAAGCCCTAGATTATTATGTGCATCTGTATTATTAGGCTCAAGCTCGAGATATTTAGCCATCTGCTTGCTTGCATTATTCATATCACCCATTGTATAATATGTTATGGCTAGATTTTTGTTAGCGTCAATATCATCTGGCTTAAATTTTACTGCTTCACTTAATACCTCAACAGCCTGATTATATAGTCCAATACGTGTATATAACATTCCAAGATTTGTTGATGCACCTAAAAATGCCTCTGGATATAGCTTAAGATTTACATTTGAATATCCTGTTGACTTTATAATGGCAATAGTTTTTTGAAATGACTGGATCGCTTTTGCTGTATCATCTTTTTCCATATACATAATGCCTATATTATAATGAAATGTAGGAGAATCAGGCTTAAAGCTAATAGCTTTTTCCATATAATCGATTGCTTTATCAAGTTCACCTCTACCATAAAAAAACATACCTTCTTTATAGTTAGTTGTTGCTGGGTCTTCTTCAAGCAATGCTGTTGTTTCTCCTGTTGCAGATTGCTTTCCAGCCTGTGTTGCAAATGACTGCATAACTGCACCATATCTGCGTGAACCGATCCAAAAACTACCTGGTCCTGCTGGGGGATTATTCATATACATGCTTCTCGCCCTTTTGAAGCCTTCTTTTTCCGCCAATCTTTTGAAATCAGGATATATTTTTTCCATGAATTCTCTTTCGTAATATTCAATATCTTCATCAGTTGGTCTATATGGGTTTGCCTTTGCATATTCAGGATTTTTAAGTCTGCGTTCAGCTTCTTTAAGATCGGATATTTGGTGTATTTTTGCATATTCTTCAACAGCTTCAGGCGTTACTTTAATAGCTAGTTCCGATTCTGGTAATGCAACTTCCTTATGCACTGTTGGCATTGGCAAAGGTTTTTCATTTGTTATTGGTTTGCTTGTTGCACAACCAGATGAATACGCTATAATCGCCATTAATACTATAAATGATATGATTTTATAATTTTGCATATTTACACCTCTTTTCTGTCAATTATAACTTTGTTTTTCATTCAATTATTGATATTGGATCGCCTTTTTTGATCTTTCCACCTTTGATAACCTTTGTGAAAATACCTTCTCTTGGCATAACACAATCACCCGTTAGTTTATATATTTCACATCCAGTATGACACTTTTTTCCTATCTGTGTAACTTCCATTAAGACTTCATCGCCGACTTTCATTTGCGTTCCAATGGGTAGGCTTGGAAGGTCTATTCCTTTTGTTGTGATATTTTCAGCAAAATCACCGGGTTCGACATCCAAACCCTTAGCCTTCACCTTTTCTATGCTTTCTATCGCTAGAAGACTGACTTGTCTGTGCCAATTTCCGGCATGGGCATCATCTTTTAGACCGAAGTTTTCAATAAAAACACCTTCAGGAATATTTTCCTTTCTTACGCCCTTTGTTTTGCTTATTGATACTGCTAATACTTCTGCTTTCATTCTATTACACCTTTTATTAAAAGTATCTCTTTATTAATAGATACAGATGAATTATTTTGTGTGTTATCCAACCTAATCTAATTCTATTTCCATTCCAACATTATTGATAATGAGTCTATCTCCAAATGCACTATAAAGCCTTGCCATCGCCTTAAAACCTGTGCAATGACATAATGCCATTTTTTGTATATCAAATCTTGTCAGAGCATCAATCGTTCTGTTTATTCTTTCGTCTGATGCGCCAATAAGATGAATACCTCCTATAATCGCATAGATAGGGGCATCATTAGTCATTTCCTTGACTTGCATAAGCGTATTAATAATCCCAGAATGACAACAGCCCAATATTACAGAAATACCTTTTGATGTATTAACTATAAGCGATAGATCATCAAGTAGAGGATCAATTTCACATATCCCATTATTTATAACACATAAATTATCTGAGATATTCTCATAGTCGGTTTGCCTTCTTATTTCGCCTGTTGTCCTTATTTGATTATTAATCTGAATCGGTGTGCTATCAAGATGCCATCTTACTCCCATCTCCCTATAATAATCTTTGTCAAATGGTATTCCAATATACCTTTTTCTATCTTTGCTTGTTGAATACTTTTTTGTGAATATGTCTGGATGACCATATACCGCTATATCCATGAATACACTAATAGCTTTGTCTAGTCCTCCAGTATGATCATAATGACCATGACTTAATATTATTTTATTCACTTTCATTAGGTCAATATTCATCTTTGAGATATTATGCAGGAGTGCATTTCCCTGTCCAGTATCAAAAATCAAAGATTCGTTTTCAGTCTCAATCAGAAATGAAAGACCATGTTCAGCAATTAGATCAGGCATATTTGATGTATTTTCCACTAATGTTTTTATTTTCATTATTTTTCACCTAAAAAAGTCTTATTCCTAAATCTTTTTGCGATATATTATAAGTTCTGATTTGCGTTTTTCAGGGATTGTAATTACAAGACCCTTCATCAATTCAAAGCCTTTTATTATTTGTTCTTCGCCTGATATTGTATGAATAAGCTTATATTCCGTATTCGGATCAAGGCTTCTCAAGGAAAGCTCAACGGATTTATAAGGGCTTTCTGAATGACGGAATGCAAGCACTATGCCTTCTTGCAGGTCATCACGATGATATTGTGAAGCCATCCAAGCAACCTTATCCCTTGTATATGGCAAAAGCGGATACCATGCCCCAATAAGTAGATGGCGAACCTCAAGATATAGATCAAGTAATTTTTTCCCTCTTACAAAGTCAAAATCTGGGGCATCAGTGATCCAGCCCATACAAAGTGATGAAGCCAATGTAGAATGAAAAGAATAATCATCCATACGATTAAGATGTGCAACAAAAGTGCTATTTGGCAAATATTGACTCATTCCCCAAAGACTCGCCTGATCGACATCATCATCAAACCAATAGTCTGTTTTTTGGTGTATGTGCATACGCATTATGGTTTCAAGATCGATGCGCCTTCCTCCGCTTGCACATTCCTCTCGGATGCTGTCCTGCCATGCCTCCGCAATCATATCCCAGTATTCATAAAGACCTTCGATATATTTCATTTCTGATATGCCCTGACGATCAGGTAGATCGCTGTATCTCCAATAGGGAAGGGGATCCATATTGAAATCCTGACGATAGAACCTAAACCCAGTCAATTCCATAAAGCCCTTAACGATATTAAACATATATTCACGAACTTCTGGTAATGCAAAGTTTAACAAATAAGTATCCTGTGGATGATCAGTGCTTGATAAAAGCCATTCGGGATGGTTTTTGTGTAGCCATGTTCCGGCAACGACCCTCTCTGGTTCAAACCATAGCCCATAAACCATGCCATTTTCTTTTGCTGATAGAGCAACAGGACCCATACCATCTGGATATGCGTCTTTTCTTGGATTCCAATTGCCAGCGCCAGCAGGCCAACCTCCCTCAAACCATCCTGCATCTGTTATAAGTGCTTCCAAACCTAATGGAGCATAAGCCTTTATCAATGAAATCTGATTTTCTGCATTACACTCATTCAACCAGCCTCCACCACGAGTAAAGCAGGTATTACAAAAAAGGATCGGCTGTATTTTTTTATTATCTCGTTCTGCTGTGTAGTGCTTATATATTAGCTGACGGAATTGTGCATTGCTCTCAACAGTATCTCCATCCCAATACATTATTAACATTCTTGGTGATCGGACTTTTTCTTTGGGATGAAGCAAGAAATTTGTCTTTTCGAGACCTGCTGTTATATTAAGGCTCTTATTATCAATACATCTCAAATCAGACTGCCATTGACCCGACCAACCAACAGCTATTATGTATGAACCTTCTTTGCTTTCAACCTTAAAGAATGGAAAATCCTTGTTTGATGATCTTCCTCCGCCTCCGCCCATACTTTCGGAATTCTCATTATCAATAACAACTGTGCTAACCTCAAAATCTGTTGGGTCTGATGGCGAACCGTTGGTTTTGTGCAATATATAAGGCGTTTTTCCGCTGATCGGAGAATTAAGGGTAATGTCCAATGATTTAAGGTCTTTGATAATTGGCGTATCATTATCGCCAGTATTTTCCAGATATATAACCCAGTCCAGAGCAGGATAATCATTGTATTTTATCGCCTCAAATGTTATTTTAAGCCCTGTTTGAGAATCCGTCCATGATTTGATTATCTTTGTTCTGTCTTTATCTAGTTCGCTTGTTGATATTTCCTTTTTCCATGAGTCTAATATTTCATCACTTAGTTTTTGACCATAGGTGAATGAAAACGGATATTTTGAAAAATTAATCTTTGAAAAATCCATCCTTAATTCGTCAAGATACATTGATTTTCCCTCATTTGTTATGATTTTTGCCTCTGCCCAATTCGCATGATCACATGCAGGTCCATCGCCTGCATTACCAACTTTAAGATCAATAATCTTTGCATTATCAATATCGATATCGATTTTTTCTGGTTCATCTCTGCCACGAAAAACCTTTGAGTGATAGATTTCCTTTCCGTCTATTTCAATGGAGAATGTAACCGATCCATTTCCATCTTGTGTTCTAACATTATTATCAACACCGATCCATGAAGAGAAATGCTTTATTGGATCAGGCGAATAAACCCTAATATGACTGATTGAGTGAGTTCCAAGCCCATGCTGAAAGTTTTGACTTCCGATCTTCATTGGAGTTTTAATAACTGATTTACCAAATTCCAGTTCTTCATAATCCTGCCTGATCAAAAGTATCGTAGGAAAATTTTTTTCACCTGCTTGTCCATAGGGCATACTTAAAACATCTTCCTGCCAATACTGCTGTTGAGAATTTACAGTTTTTTCTGTATGGGTGATAATAAGCGGAATTAACATCAGTGAAAATGGAATTATATACATTATTTAAATCTCCTTGAAATTTCTGATAAAAAATGTAAAAAAATGCTTTTATTGGATTTTTATCTGCCCCCATGTAGCTGAAACATTACCTATCCGCTTTACTGACGCAGGTAATTGTAACTCAAACCTCGCTATTGTATTTCCTGTCCTTCCGTTCCATGGTGGATGCTGCATATATGCTTTTGGTTTGGTAACACCTCCAACAGCGCCAGCTTCTGCTTGTGTGCAATTTGCACCAAAACCAAGTCCTTCTGTCTCAACCTTATCACCATCAAGCATCATGCTTAGTTTTACCTTACCTTCCGATACTGCTTGTGCAAAATCATATACCATATTTCCATTGGAAGTAACTTTTGGCTCTGCGATAAGTATCCAGTCCCAACCAGTATTTCTTGCCTGTCCGGGGTCTGTCGTCATATTAAGAGTTACAGTTTCATTTCCCCAAGAATTGAGATCAACAACAAACAAATCCGACCATTTTTGTTCTTTCCAAAGTTGCTCAAAAATCATGTCAGATTTTTTATTTTTCTCAACATACCATCTGACAATTACACCATCTGATTGATTAGAGCCATCACGCATACCTAAATAAAACGACAATTCCAAACCTGCAGAAGCAATTGATGAAGCAATTATTATCAACATGATCGCTATCACAACACTATATAGTTTTTTCATAACTAAACCCCCTTATTGACAAAAAAGCCATAAGTATAAAGCAACACCTATGGCTTTTTGTTTTTATG
The DNA here is from genome assembly GCA_964564735.1 of uncultured bacterium. Lineage (GTDB taxonomy): Bacteria > Poribacteria > DTPJ01 > DTPJ01 > DTPJ01 > CAZMCH01. Next base: position 17,147 of record CAZMCH010000023.1, on the reverse strand, counting down.
GTTTTTTATTTAGTTTTAAATATGCTTAAATAGCATCATTACCTAAACATTTCAAAAATAGGATGATCTTTCCTAATACTACCTATTCTTGAAAATATTTTTATGCAAGTGCTTCTTCCTTGCATGTCCATCTATATAGATGCTCATGAGTCTTTGAAATTGCATCAAACGGACACACATCAAAGCAAACTCCGCATCTTATACATACAGCAGGATCAATTACATGCGGTTGTCGTCTTTCGCCTGATATACATTCCACAGGGCATTGTTTCTTACATAATCCGCAACCTTTACATGCCTCCGCATCAATCCTGAATTCAAACAATTCAGTGCAAACATGAGAAGGACAGCAATCACCAGTAATATGCGATTCATATTCATCTCGGAAATATCGCATCGTTGTCAAAACTGGGTTTGGCGCTGTCTGACCAAGTGCGCAGAGTGAAGAAACCTTTATTTGTTGTGCCATTTCCAAAAGTAAATCAAGGTCTTCATCTTTCCCTTTTCCTTCTGTTATACGGGTTAGGATTTCTAACATCCTTCTAGTTCCAACTCTACATGGGATACATTTTCCGCATGATTCATTTTGCACAAAGTTCATAAAGTATCTTGCGGTATCAACCATACAGGTTTCTTCGTCCATAACGATCATACCACCAGAGCCGACAATCGCCCCAGCAGCGGTAAGTGAATCATAATCAACACCTAAGTCAAGATGCTGTGTTGTTAAGCAACCACCAGAGGGACCTCCAATTTGAACCGCCTTAAATTCTTTTCCATTTGGGATACCACCACCAATATCAAACACGATCTTTCTAATAGTGATACCCATTGGAACTTCAATAAGACCTGTATTGTTGACCTTACCAGCGAGTGCAAAAGCCTTAGTTCCCTTGCTTTTTTCTGTTCCCATAGCAGCATACCAATCAGAACCTTTAAGGATTATCGGGGCAACATTGGCAAAGGTTTCGACATTGTTAATATTTGTTGGTTTTGCCCACAATCCAGAATTAGCAGGGAACGGCGGTCTCATTCTTGGCATTCCACGACGACCCTCAATCGAAGCCATCAAAGCAGTTTCTTCTCCGCAAACAAATGCTCCAGCACCTTCTTTGATATGCAGATGGAAATTAACACCAGAACCAAGAATATTGTCACCTAGCAAGCCAAGTTCTTCTGCCTGTTTGACTGCTATATGAATATGCTCAACAGCGATCGGATATTCTGCTCTAACATAAATATATGCTTCGTCAGCACCAATAGCATAGGCAGCGATAAGCATACCTTCTATAACTGTATGTGGGTCACCTTCAAGAACTGCTCTATCCATAAATGCCCCAGGGTCGCCTTCATCTGCATTACAGATGATATATTTTTTATCACCTTTGGCAGCTCTGGCAAATCCCCACTTCATACCTGCTGGGAATCCTGCACCTCCACGACCTCTAAGACCAGCAGATTTTACGGTCTCAATTACATCCTCTGGCTTCATTTCTGTATAGACTTTTGCGATTGCTGAATAACCATCTCTGGCTATATATTGCATGATGTCTTTCGGATCGATCTTACCACAATTACGGAGAACAACCTTGATCTGATCTTTGTAGAAAGGAACATCCTTTTCGTAAGGGAATTTCTCCTCTGTAACAGGGTCTTTATATATTAATCTATCAATAATATTTCCTTTTACAAGAGTTTCAGACACTATCTCAGGAACATCATCAACTGTCATCGAATGATAAAATATTCCCTGTGGTTCAACAACCATAACAGGCGCAACAGCACAAAAGCCATGACAACCTGTATCAATTATTTCAATTTTATCCTGTAATCCGAGTTTTTCAATTTCATTTTTTAGGGCTTCTCTAACCTCAACTGCACCAAAGGCACGACAACCAGTCATACAAATTCTAACTCTGGTCTTGTTGGGATCATAAGCCTCTAATAAAGACTTTCGTAGCGCTTCCAGATCCGCTGTTGTTTTAAGTTTTTCCATGAATTTTCCTCAACTTCCATTATATAGTTTATAACTGCCTTGATAAAGGCGAAATAAATAATATTAGACAAACCATGTCCTATTAGACTTGGTAATTATCTATTTTCATATTCTTTTAAAACATCCCTGATTTTCTTTGATGTTAACTTCCCAAAATATCTATCATTTATCATTATTACAGGGGCTAGGAAGCAAGTTCCAAGACATGCAACTGTTTCAATGCTAAATTTCAAATCTGGTGTTACATCACCATCTTTTATATTTAATTCACGCTCTAATGCTTCTAATATACCCTTAGAGCCTCGAACATGGCAGGCTGTCCCTCTACAAACTTTAATAACGTATTTTCCAGAAGGCTTAAAACGAAATTGGGCATAAAAAGTTGCAACACCATAAGCTCTGCTCAATGGAATCTGTAAATGATCCGCAATCTTTTCAAGAACAGGTATCGATAAATAGCCATACAATGACTGTGCCATCTGTAACGCAGGAATAAGAAGGCTTTCATTACCTTGCTCGATATCATCTAATACCTTGTCGAGTTTACTTAAATCTAGTTCATTATCATTCAGTTTTGTTGTGGTTTCCATATAATCCCTCGTAAGTTACAGCACCTCAAAAAGAAGTCCTGCCATATAAAACCCAAAAGCCGTTATTTAATGTATCGATCAATATCTCAATTATTGATATTCTTAAAAGAACTTGTTTTGTTGATATAACCAAAAAACACTTTTAATAATATCATATATAATATAATTGATCAAGATATTTTGATCCAAATTCGATATAAATTGACAATTTAGTCTATTATTGCTAGAATATAGCTATTCATAAGGTCAAAGAGGGAATGAAATATCAAATATAAATTTTGAAATTACTCAGAGTAATATCAATTATAAAATTAATCTAATTATAATAAGAATGAAGGAGAAAACAATAGAAACTTTACAAAACAAAAAAATAATAAAAAGAACTCTTGGCTTTACATGGCGTTCTCTATTACTCGGTTGTATATTGATACCGATAAATAGCTATTGGGTTACTGTAATTGAAGTTCGGTATTATGCGCTTGATGGATCATGTTTGCCATTGTTTGTTACACCTGTATTTATGCTTTTCATGGTAACATTCATCAATTTTTTTTATAGCAGGAAATGGGCTAAATCAGCATTAACGCAAGGGGAATTGCTAACCATATATATAATGGTCGTCGTATCAGAAACACTTTCTGGACATGATACTTTGCAAAATATGTTTGGAACAATTGTTCACCCTTTCTGGTTTGCAACACCCGAAAATGAATGGTCTGACCTATTTTTCAGATATATTCCTAAATGGCTTACAATAACAGATAAAACAATCCTTGAGGGATTCTATGGAGGAGAGTCCAGCATATACAATATGAAGACTTTTAAGCCTTGGATAGTTCCTCTTGCAATGTGGGGAATTTTCTTTTTTGCGATAATAATGACCTTGATGTTTATGTCTGTTATTATAAGAAAAAGATGGACCCACGAAGAAAAGCTGGCTTTCCCAATAATTCAGCTTCCACTTGGAATGACAGCACAACGTGACGGTAAATTAGAGTTTTTCACAAATAAGACAATGTGGATAGGGTTCGCCCTTGCTGGAACAATCACAATAATAAATGGTTTGCACGTGATATTTCCTGCTGTTCCATATATAAGCTGGGTTAAACAATACGATATTGGGCATTATTTTACAGAAAAGCCTTGGAATGCACTTGCAGGAACAAGAATATCAATGTATCCATTTGCAATAGGTCTAGCTTTCTTTTTGCCACTTGATCTATCTTTTTCCTGTTGGTTTTTCTTTGTGATTAGATTACTTGAGAGAGTGCTTGGTAGTGCTTTGGGGTTAAGAGATTCTCGTTTTCCATATTTTAATGAACAAGCTGCTGGGGCATGGATAGCATTATCCCTTGTTGCTTTATGGGTAACGAGAAGACATATTCTTGATGTGCTAAAAAGACTTGTTGGGCTTGCAAAGGAAGTTGATGACTCAAATGAGCCTGTCTCATATCGCTGGTCGGTGATAGGATTATTGATTAGTATGGTCTTTATTGCAGGTTTTTGTCACATGGCAGGGATGAGTTTCCCAGTTATATTTGGTTTTTTTGGGATATTTTTCTTATTGTCAATTGCAATGGCAAGAGTTCGCGCAGAATTCGGAGCGCCACATGAAATATATTTCGTTAATCCACACGATATGCTTGCCTCAATCGTTGGAACAAGGAGAATGAGTCCACCTAACTTAACGATGATGTCAATGTTTTATTGGTTCAATCGATGTAATCGTAATCATCCTATGCCGAACCATATAGAAGCATTCAAAATGGCTGAATCAGCAAAAATGAGCAATAGCAAGCTAATGATTGCGATGATTATAGCAACTTTTGTCGGCTTCATCGCAACTTATTGGGCAAATCTGGATATAACATATCGTTATGGAGGAAACTCCGCTGCTGGTGGATTCAAGTCATGGCTTGGTTGGGAAGCATTTAACAGACTACAGCGATGGCTAGTTAATCCTACTCTTACTGATTGGACTGGCGTTTCTGTTATGGGTGTAGGTTTGCTTAGTATCTTTGCAATGACTTTTCTGAGGATGCGTTTTTTCTGGTGGCCATTGCATCCAGCGGGATATGCTCTTGCGGTCAGTTTTGCTATGGATTATTTTTGGTTTGCATTTTTCATAAGTTGGCTTATAAAATATATAATATTAAAACAAGGTGGTATGGGAATGCACCGAAAAGCTACGCCATTCTTTCTTGGGCTTATTCTTGGTGATTATGTCATTGGGAGTATATGGGCAATCATAGGTCCTGCTATGGGCATTGTAAATTATAAGATATTTATTTAATTTTACGACTTGTGCTAGTTCCCATAAATCAAGTATTGAAGGAACTTTGTAGCCCAGCCTTTTAGGCTGGAAATTATAAAAACATAGATAAAATAATAAGTTACAAAAGTAATTAGCACAAGTCGTTAATTTTATACTTTTATATTACTTATATGAAAAGTCAGAAATGTAGATTTTATAAGGGTTTTCATTTGAAATAGAAGCTAGTAAATGCTCATTTTCAATATAAACCGCTTGACATTTACGATCATTATTAATATAATCTTTATGGATTTTTTATAAAAAATTAAACAAATCTTTTAAGAGATCGTCAAATCTAAAAGGAGGTTCTACTAACGTGAAACTGTTATTAAAATTTTCATTAGGTTTATTGTTGGCTTTCGCATTTACTAGCCCGCTTTTCGCAGCAGACATTATGGGACAAGTTGCCATATATAATGAAAGAGCAGGTTGGATTGATGCCGGAACAGCACAAGCTCAATCAAAAATATTTATGGATGGTGTTAAGCTGACCAAAGATATTCAGGTTCTTGGTGATGCAGATATAGCCAAATGGGCAGAAGCTAATCTCAAAGATGGTGATGTTGATGTTATAATCACTTTTGGAGATTTTCCATCTAAGCTATATACCCCAGGTAACGCACAAAAAGATGGTTCTGTCGTAGAATTATTTATCGAGGCTGGAAATATGGTTCTTAATACTGCAGACTATATCTTCTACGTCAATCAAGGCGCTGGCTCAAATGGTGATACCGCATTAAAGAACATCACTGACAGCAACTTTGATATGTGGACAGACGGAACTGTTACAGAACCAACCGCTGAGGGGAAAAAATATACACCTAGCCTACCTGCAAAAATAACCGCTCCAAGATGCTTCAAGAAAAGCCAGATTGATGCAAATGATGAGTGGGATCTAGAAGTTGCCTTTGCAGAAGGTAGTGGTAATTGTGATCCAGCCATTATTCGCAACAACAAATATGGTGGTCGTGTTGGTATACTCTTTCAGGTAGCAGATGCAGGTCCTCCAAGGGGAAAAGTTCTAATTGAAATATTCGATAATTGGCTAAAAGAAAAGCTAAAAGCCAAGGCTGTTGATCCAAATAGCAAACTTGCAACAACATGGGCTAGAGTTAAACATGACTAATAATATCATCACAGATTTACTGTGGTGAGTGTTTCAAATAGGTAGTGATTGACTTGGTTAATGATATTGCATAATGCAAAATTAATTTAGTTGATCACTTCATTTTAATTAGTGTGTTTGATTCATGATTTGTTTTTGAATTATGAACAAACAGCCAAAAAGGAGATCGTGATGTTTAGGAGGTATCTTATCGCAGTATTTATGATGTTGGTTATCTCAAGTGTAGCTTTTGCTCAGATCGATAAAATAGCAATATTTTATGAATCTGTCGGTTGGATTGGTGCTGATCCTGCAAAAGCAGCAGGCGATGCTATTGCCAAAGGCGTAAAAGTCGCTAATGAAATCGTAGTTTTGAATGATGCTGATATGGCAACCTTTGCAAAGGCAAATACAAAAGACGGGAACTTTGATGTCATTATTACTTTTGGATATTTCCCTGTCAGCCTTTATACTCCGGGTAATGCACAAAAAGACGATTCAGTTGGTGAATTATTCCTTCAAGGTGGCGACATGATCTTCAATACCGCTGATTATATCTTCTATGTTACTCAAGGCGGTGGAGCCAATGGTGATACTGGCTTGAAGAACATGACTAACTCTAACTTTGATTGCTGGACTGACGGAACAACCTGCAAACCAACCGCTCTTGGTTCAAAGTATGCTCCAAGCCTTCCAGCATCATTTACAGCCCCAAGATGCCTTAAAAAAGATCAAATTGAGGCGGATCCTGATTGGGACGTTGAAGTGATATTTGCGGACAATGGCGCAAACAATATGGATCCAGTGATTATCCGCAATAATAAAAACGGTGGGCGTGTTGGTATCGCCTTCCAAGTTGCTGATGATAACATGCCAAGAGGCGCTGTTATGACCGAAATAATTAATAATTATCTTGGAGCAAATGTAACTGCTGTAAAACCTGCCGAAAAAGCTACCACAACTTGGGGTCAAATCAAAGGATTCTAAGTAAATATCTTTCTCTATGGCAACTCTAAGCAATCTTAGGGTTGCCATGTCATCCATAAAGCATATTATATTCATTCCTGATAAATAAAACAATAAACTTTTGCTATCACCAAAATTATTTTCAAATAAATATAGTATCACCAAATTATTTTTTTGGAATAGAACTCGTATGAAACGGATTAAGTTCGTAATAAGTAAAGCGTGAAACATAATGAGCTTTAATTTACCATACTTTTCTTTTTGCATTTTACGATTTTTTTATCTGCGTTAATCCGCCAAATCCGCTCAATCAGCGTTCTATAAATAATTAATTCGGTCAACCAATACTTTTTTCATGATAAAATTTTTGAATTGTCATTAAATTTTTGTCTTGATAATACCGTTATGATAAATTATACTTTTAAGTAAATTGTCAGTATTAATTGATACTTAAAAAAGGAGTTGATTTAATGGCATGTCCTTATTATAGAGAACGTTTGGGAGGAAAGGTAATAGGCTATTGCAAGGACAGCCGAAACAGTATTCCTAGTGAAAGACATCAAGAATGTCTTTGTCAGTCAAATTCAGGAATATATGTTGATTTCTGTCCTATTTACGCCAAACTCCAACAGAGCAATTATAAACTGAATATATTTAGCAGAATATTTGCAAATAAGAGCAAAGCTAAAAGCCAACCAAAAGTTACAGCAATAAAAAAATAGAATGTGGTCAAAATAGAATAAAATTATTTGAAATATTCTTGAAATATATGTTTCATTTAATACCGTGTTCTAATTTATATGACGCCCAATTATCTTTTAGCCACTTAAAATCATCAAAATTACTTCTAATAATAAAAGGATTTGTTTCAAGCTCATTTTCAATAGTTGACGTTGGCGCAATTCCATAATCGTGTCCGGGATAAACCTCAATAGATTTATCTAATTTCATTAGCTTATTGAATAGGCTATCAAATTCAGTTTTTGCATCTTGGTCTGTATGAGTTCCGCCGATCTTGCCTACAAAAAGCGTATCACCAGTCATTAATTTGTTTTCAACCAATATACATATACTATCAGAAGTATGACCCGGAGTATGAATTATCATTAGCTCTAAATGACCTAGCTTTAAAATATCACCATCCGAAACCTTAATATCCGTGCTAATTGGCGATGACTTGTGCATAACAACTTTTGCTTTTGTAAGGTTTTTTAGCTCTGAATTGCCTCCAGTATGATCACCATGAGAATGTGTATTGATAATATACACTATTTTGAGATTTAGCTCATTTGCTAGTTTGATAAATTCTTTGGGTGAAGAGGCAGGATCAATAACAGCGGAATCCCTACTTTTTTCATCTCCAATCAAATACCCAAAATTTCTATCTCCACCAGCAAAAACTTGTCTGAATATCATCTCCAAAACTCCTTTAAGTTTTTTTAATCAGAATTCTTCAATTCCTTTTTTACAAATATAGAAAGTATCGTTGATACTATGCTGATAATCAAAGCTCCCCAAAATGCCGACAAAAATCCATTTACTATAAAACCAATATCAAAAAATTTGGTTGCAATTTGAGAAGAAAGCCATAGAGTAAATCCATTGATTACCAAACTAAATAGTCCTAGTGAAAGTATTATTAATGGACATGAAAGGAACTTTAAGATTGGTCGTATGATCGCATTGATAAATCCCAGAATAAATGCAACTATAGCATAAACAACCCATGATTCTTTTCCAACAACTCGAATCCCATCTAAAATCCAGTTAGCAACAAAAAGCGAAAAACCAGTTATAACCCACCTTATAACAAAACTCATTATAATATATCTCCCAAAATACTATAATAATTCCAGAAAAAGCTTTCCAGTTTGAAAAAAGCATAAAACCCTTTACTGTGAGCAGAGGGACACTTCACTGTCATTCTAAACAAAGCGAAAAATCTTATTAAATTAATATTTATATCAGTTTCCATTTTAAATATTACATTATAATTTGCCATGCTAAACAAAGTTAGGAATCTATTTAGACCCTTCATTGAAGTTCAGCATGACATTTTTAAATTAGCAATTGGTATGAAAATAATATAACAAGGTTATATTCGAGATCGGATTTATCATTTATTTTCCTTTATTTTCCCCCAAGTATAGGTTATTTTCCCTGCCAGATCAACAGAAGCCTTTGCCAAAGAACCATCCATTGCTTTTTTGATCTCGTCAGGATTTAATGATTTACTCCAAATACGGACTTCATCGATAAGCCCGTCAAACCATCGATCTGTCGCATACATAGAGCCGATCCAGAATTTGCAATTATCATTTTGTCTCATCTCACCAGCACCATTGGCGGTTGCGACTTCTTCTCCATCAAAATATATTTTGGCAGTGTTTCCATCAAATGTCTCTGCAATATGAACCCATTTATTTGTCGCAAAAGATTTGGCAGATGTAAAATCAACGATGGCAGCATCATTCTTATTTCTCATGCAAAATCTCATCATTCCGCCAGCCCTAACCTCAAAGTGAATAATACCGTTCTGAGCATTATCCCATTTGCTTATTATATCGTTGGTTGACTGTGTTCTTGCAAACACCCAAGCCTCCAATGTAATTGCAGATGCGGTTTGAGCAAGGCTTTTTGAGGTTGGTATTTCTACTGTATCATTTGTAAAGTCAAGGGCTTCTCCGCTATAGCCCTTCTCAATCTTTGGATCGCCCTTAATAGTTCCATTATTCCCGTATGCAGTTAGATCCATCACAGTTTCGCCCTTTATTGTATTCTTATCAAAGGACATATATAACACTAATTCAGGTGGCATTGCAGAAAACGCAAAACAAGAACATACTAACAAAAGAAAAACAACAATAATCAGATGTTTCATTTTTTCCTCCTTTTAGATAATAAAATTGACATAAAGGAAAATTAATCTATATCCATATAATAAATAATACCCCTTTAAATGTCAATATCATTCATTTTTGATTAAGTATTGCAAGGATTTATGTTATAAACTAATTATTGAAAATTGATTAGTTATAAGTTAGAATTGACAGAATATTGATGTTTCAATATACATTTGGAGGTAAAAAATGAGTGAAAAAATAAAGTGCGGTATAATAGGCTACGGACCTACTTTTAATTGGGGATGGATGCACGGAAAATGGATTCAAGCTGTTGATAATATGGAACTCGTTGCAATATGCGATAGAGACAAAGCATGCCTTGAAAAAGCAAAAAATGATTTTCCAGAAATTGATATGTATTCTGAAATGAGCAAAATGCTTGCTAGAGATGATATTGATTTGATTTCAGTTGTGACACATCATAACACACATGCAAAGATCGCTATTGAATGTCTTAATGCTGGAAAGCCCGTTCCCGTATCCGCAGAGGACGGAAGGCGTGTCATTACAGTTTTAAGAACAGCAGAGAAATCATCCAAAAGTGGACATTCCGAGAATGTTCCTTATAGATAAAGGAAAAATTTGATTTGAATGAAAATTCTTTGAGTCAGAGAATAAAGCAAAAAATTGAGAACCTAAAAGTAGAATTATTGGCGGTATGGTTCGCATATCGTCATCCAAAGACGCCTTGGTATGCCAAGATTCTTGTAGCACTTATCGGCGGTTATGCTTTCAGCCCGATTGACTTAATCCCTGATTTTATTCCCATTATTGGCTATCTTGATGATGTGTTGCTTTTGCCTTTGGGAATATATATTGCAATTAGGCTAATACCAAAAGAAGTGCTTGACGAAACAAGAATTAAGGCTAAAGAATGGCTAGAGCAGAAAAGAGAAAATCCAAAGAATAAAGCGGCTGGATTTTTGTTTGTATTTGTATGGATATTGATCGTTTTTATTGCAATCAACTACTTTCTGAAAGCGTTTATTATTAGCTTGATTAAGTCAATTCGCTAGTTTATGGCATTTTTCCCATTGATTTAACAGGCATTTGGTTAGTATAATCTGTAAAGCATCATAAACAAAACATTTTTTTGGAGAGGACTTAATATGGATAAAGATCGTCAAAAATTGATCTCCGAATTAGAGGAAAAAGCCCGAAAAATTCGGGTTCTTGTTGTCAAAATGGCTGGAATGTCTGATTGCCATACAGGCGGATCTCTGTCAATGGCAGATATGCTTTCAGCTTTATATTTCTATACGATGAAGGTTGATCCGAAAAATCCTTTATGGGATGGTCGTGATTATTTTATATTAAGCAAAGGGCATACAGTTCCTGCTCTTGATGCAACTTTGGCAATGAAGGGATTTTTTCCAGAAGAAGCGGTTACAACTCATCTTGAACTTGACAGCATAATATCAGGTCATGCCTGCGCAAAAGCTACGCCGGGTATTGAAGTATCGACAGGATCGTTGGGTCATGGCTTGTCAATAGGCGTTGGGACAGCATTAGGGACAAGGATGGATAAGGCTTCCAATCGTGTATTTGTTATGCTTGGTGATGGCGAATTACAGGAAGGCTCTAATTGGGAATCCGCAATGTCGGCATACCATCATAAGCTAGATAATTTAGTTGCTATCGTTGACAGAAATCGCTATCAAACGGGTCCCACTGAGGAAATGATGTCGCTTGAGCCTTTAGCGGATAAATGGAAAAGTTTTGGTTGGGCTGTCAAGACGATTGATGGACACAATATGGAACAGATAGTTGATACATTAGACAGCCTCCCTTTTGAAAAAGGTCGTCCATCAGCCATAATATCAGAAACGATCAAAGGAAAAGGCGTTTCATTTATAATGAACCATCACATGGCGCATTTTAATGAAGAACGTCTAAAAGAGGCTTTGCGCGAATTAGGCGAGGAGGTGTAAGCGATGGCTAAATCTTTTTCAGAAGTATTACTGGAACTGGCTATTGATGATCCGAGAATATGCGGGGTCAGTTGTGATTGCTGGGGATTTATTGCTCCATTGGCGCAAAGATTTCCAGAGCGTGCCATTGAATTAGGTATCGCAGAGCAAAATCTTATAGGTGTTTCAGCGGGGCTTGCTTTAAGAGGTAAAATTCCTTTTGCTATTGGGATGAATCCATTCGTGACTATGCGTTGTTTTGAGCAGATACGAACTGATCTCGGTTATGGCAGTAGAAATGTCAAAGTAATAGGTGGTTATGGCAGTGGACTCATGTATGGCGGTTGGGGTTGCACACATCACGCAATGGAGGAAATTGGGCTTATGCGCCTGATTCCAACTATGGTTGTCCTGATGCCTTCAGATGCCTATGAAACTGAGCAGGCTGTTCGTGCAGTTGCAAAAATGGATTGTCCTGCTTATATCTCGCTTTCAGGAGGCACATTGCCTATTGGAAAGCCTGAATCTGAACGATCTTATGAACTTGGAAAAGCATCTCTGCTTAGAGAAGGCGATGATGTGGCGATATTCGGAACTGGAATGACTGTTGGCGATACTTTAAGGGCTTACGATATGCTTATGGCAAAAGGCATATCCGCAAGGGTTTATTCTATGCATACAATCAAGCCCATTGATAGTGAAGCAATACTTAAATCAGCAAAGGAAACAAGGTTAATTATAACAATTGAAGAGCATACGGTTATTGGCGGGCTTGGCGGAGCAGTCGCAGAAGTGCTCGCGGATGCCGGTGCTGGAACGCCATTAAAGCGTCTCGGTCTTCAAGATGTCTTTGCCTGTATGGTTGGAAGCCATCAGGACGTTAAAAATCGCTTTGGGGTTACTTCTGAGGCAATAGTTGATGCTGTATTAAAAAATAAATAGGCACTTCAAAAAATAAACATGGAGACACAGAGGCACGGAGTTTATGAAGGGAGAACCAAAATGGCAGACAAAAAGTATCGTGTTGGTGTAATTGGTTGTGGGGGCATGGGGCGCGCCCATGCAAGTTGGTATAAAAATAGTCCAAGAACAGAGCTTGTTGCATTGATGGACATTAATCTTGATATGTTAAATAAACTTGGTGACGACTTACAAATCTCAAAACGCTATACCGATAGAGATGAGATGTTCAAAAATGAAGAATTAGATATACTTGTTGTTGCAACATGGCAAAGCGTTAGAGCAGAAATTGTCGTTGATGCTGCGGAGAAAACCAACATTAAAGGCATATTTGGCGAAAAGCCGATGGCGTCATCAACAGGCGAGGCACAAGATATGCTTGATGCTTGCGATAAAAAAGGCATTAAACTTATAATTGGTCATCAAAGAAGGTTCAGCCCAGTTAATACAGAGGCACGCAAACTTATTCAAGAAGGCGTTATTGGAAAGCCTCAAACCATGCTAAGGCGAGACGGGCTTGGTTTATTGAATAGAGGCACTCACGAGATAGACGAAATGCGATATATACTTGGCGATCCAAAGGCTCTTTGGGTTATTGGGCAAGTATCTCGTGAAACTGACAAATGGGAACGGCGTGTTCGTTGTGAAGATTTATGTATGGGGCTTATATGCTTTGAGGGCGGAATCAGGGGGATATATGAAAGCGATCTTCCCGAACCGGGGCTTAAGGGAGACGTGGTTTATGGCTCAGATGGTATCCTGAAACGTGGCGAAAAAGGAACGCTGATGATCTTAAACAATAAATCAACAGATTGGCAGGTCATAACACCTAGAGCATCCGATCCAAATCAACATGATGAATTTCTCGATTGGCTAGATGGTAAAATTGACTCACATCGAAACGATGGGCATATAGCATATACTACAATGGAATTAATGATGGCTATATATGAATCACTGCGTATAAAGAATGTTGTTATTCTTCCATTAAAAACCAGAGAAAATCCACTTGATCTTATGGTTGAAGATGGAACTTTGCCAGTTATGAAGCCCGGAAGATATGACATCCGCGCACCTTTTCCTGAGCAGAAATAGAAATATGTCGTTGTAATGCTGTTATAGACTAAAAGGCAAGGCGGTAGGAAAATCTAGGGGGAGAGCATGAAGTTAGAGCATAAGATTTTCCTTGCCTCAATTGGTTGTGGCGTATTATTTTGGTTATCATCGAGCTTGATTGCATATTATTTATTTTTTACAGGAGGGATATTTACATTTTTTGGTCTATTGTTCAAAGGGATTCCAGAACATGGGACTTACGCAAATCTGCTTATTCTTGGACTTTTTGCAATATTTGGATATATTATGTCGAAATTAGTAGCCAAATTGCAAACATCACAAAAGCTTCTAGAAAACGAAAAAGAACGATTGTCTGTAACACTTCAATCAATAGGAGATGGTGTTATTGTTGCAGACACAGAAGGTAAGATAACGATGCTTAACAAAGTAGCCGAAAAACTTACTGGCTGGTCTGAAAAGGATGCGCTTGGGAAAAGTTTTAAGGAAGTTTTTATCACTCGTGATGAAAAAATAGAAGGGAATTATTGTAATCTGGCAAATGGTATATTAGATATAAATAAAATAGTAGGACCTGCAAGATATACAATGCTTATATCAAAAGATAAATCAGAATATATCATCACCAGCAGTGGGGAGCAGATTAAAGATAAAAATGGAAATAGTGTCGGAATGATAATCGTCTTTAAGGACGTAACAATAGACCGAAAAATTGATGCTGAAATACAGAGAATTGATAAGCTAGAATCCATAAGGTTTCTTACTAGCGGGATTGCCCATGACTTTAATAATATCATGACATCAATACTGGGAAATATCTCGCTTGCTTTAATATCAAAAGATATAAGTAAAATAAAGCAAAGGTTATATAACGCTGAAAAATCATGTATAAGAGCAAGAGATTTAATAAAACAACTCCAGATATTCTCTAGGGGCGGTGTTCCAATCAAAGAAACAGAAAATATATCTGATTTTATCAAAGAATCAGTAATATTTGCCTTGAGTGGCTCAAAAGTTCGGGCAGATTTTCAGATATATGATGATCTTTTGCCTGTTGATATTGATAAAATCCTACTGAATCAGATTATTAATGACCTAGTTATAAATGCAATTAAATCAATGCCGAATGGCGGAATCATAAGAATATATGCTGAAAACTGTGTCATTGATAGTGATTCTGAATTGCAGTTAAAGCCTAATAAATATGTAAAAATATCATTTAAAGATGATGGCGAAAACATAATTGAAAAGCCAGCCAATCTTGATTTGTGGCTTTGGAAATTATACGTTATTTTAAAAAATCATAGTGGACATATAGCAGTTGATTCAGAGTCGGGAACTGGCATGACTTTTAGCCTATATTTGCCAACGTCTTCTGAAAAATTTTCTAAGCGTGAGAAAGCAACTGATAATGATTTAGTCTATGGAAAAGGTAAAGTTCTTTTGATGGACGATGAAAAGCATGTAAGAGACACTGTTGCAGAAATGCTCATTAGCATTGGTTATGAAGTTACTACTGCAATAAACGGATTTGAAGCAATTCAATTATACAAACAATCATTAGACGATGGGCAAAAGTATGATATGGTTATATTGGATTTAACTATTCCCGGTGAAATGGGCGGACTGGAAACATTCCAAAAGCTTAAACAGATAGATACTAATGTAAAATCAATAATCACTAGCGCATATTTGGGTGACACAGTGATGGCAAATTATAGCGATTATGGCTTTAAGGGAGTTTTGCCAAAGCCTTATAAAATCAATGAATTAAGCAAAATATTAGACAAAGTTATAAAGGGTGAACAATGACAAAAAGACCAGTTATTGGAATAAGCTCGGGAGATCCTGCAGGCATAGGTCCCGAGGTAATTGTGAAGGCTCTTGCATTGAAGGAAATATATAATTTATGCAAACCTTTGGTTATTTCTGATTTTGATATTATGCGGGATGCCATAAAAATAGCGGGTGTTAGCTTGGAACTAAATCGGACAAATACTGACATGCTATTATCTGCTAAATGCGGACTGTATAAGGCTGGAACGATTGATGTGCTTGATATAAAAAACGTTGATATGGAAAATCACATTTATGGGAAAATAGAGGCAAAAAACGGAAAATCCGCCTTTGAGTATATAAAGAAAGTCATTGAACTTGCGCTGGCTGGTGAGATTGATGCGACTGTTACCGCGCCGATACATAAGGAAGCCTTGAATCTTGCTGGATTTCACTATGCAGGTCATACGGAGATATACTCTGATCTCACGAAAACAAAAGATTATGTGATGATGCTAGTTGATGACAATTTCCGTATTGCGCATGTATCAACGCATGTATCGATGAGAAAGGCTTGCGATCTGGTCAAGAAAGATCGCATAATTAAGGTGATAAAATTGACTAACGAGATGTTAAGACGTCTTGATATAGAGAAGCCAAGAATTGCTGTTGCGGGTTTGAATCCACATGCAGGAGAGGGCGGGCTTTTCGGTGATGAAGAGATAAGCGAGATCATTCCAGCGATTGAATCCGCAAAGAAACTTGGCATAAATGCTGCTGGTGCGTTTCCACCGGATACGATATTCAGCAGAGCAAAGGGCGGGGAATTTGATGCGGTTGTCGCTATGTATCACGATCAAGGACATATCGCATTGAAAACAGCAGGATTTGTATATGATAAAGATGGCAAATGGTCGTCAATATCGGGTGTGAATGTTACGCTTGGATTGCCGATAATCAGGACTTCGGTTGATCATGGTGTTGCGTTTGACAAGGCAGGAGTTGGGATCGCCAACCCCCAAAGCATGATTCAGGCGATAAAGTTGGCAGTAAAGTTGGCATCTTGACCTACGCATTAGTCATTTGAAACAACTTTCTTTTTTAAAGGGAGATTTGAGATTTACGAAATTATTATTTCTACACTCAAAACAGAATAAAAAAAATTTTCGCTTCGCTCAAAATGAAAGAAAAGTGTTTTCTTGGATTAATACAAAAAATATAATTTCCTATACAATAAGAATACGACTCTTTCATTTATGGCATAAAGAAGACCCTTCTTTCGTTCAGGATAACAAAAAATATCATTCTGAACACAGTGAGGAATCTCTTTTTGTCGTTATCTATTGCTACTCAAAAAGTCGTAATAAGAACCAAAATTATTAAACTGGCTGTAAGCTATCCCATAAAGCCTTATAATATCTCATAACTCTTTCGGGATCGGAACTGCCTGCAATTTCAGCAAGGCAAAAACCTTTATAGCCAGAATCGTTTAGTAACTTGAATAATTCAGCCCATGGATAAGAAGTCCATAGTTCGTTTATATGCACTAGACC
>CAZMCH010000022.1:0-50693 GCA_964564735.1 uncultured bacterium | reverse complement strand
TGGCATTTAAAGACCTTATGCGTCGCCCAGGTGATGGTGGTGGACGTGTTGTTCACATGGGAGATGGTTTTGTTGACTGGAGAACGACATTAAAGACATTAAAAGCATTGGGATTTGATGGACCTGTAAGTTTCCATAGCGAATATAGCGGAGTGCCTATTGAGACAGTCATTGATCTTGCACGTGTTGATGTAAGGTTCATAAAAGGGTTGTTAAAAGAAATATAGTTATTAACCAGAGGTTAATAGAGAGGAAAAAATGGCGAAAAAAGGCGAGGATTTTGTTCAAGAAATTACAAATAAGGACGAAGATTTTTCCAGATGGTATACTGATGTTGTCAGGAAAGCTGATTTGGCGGACTATTCATCAATAAAGGGTTGTATGGTT
This sequence comes from uncultured bacterium, assembly GCA_964564735.1. Taxonomy (GTDB): domain Bacteria; phylum Poribacteria; class DTPJ01; order DTPJ01; family DTPJ01; genus CAZMCH01. The sequence continues at coordinate 50,306 of CAZMCH010000022.1, read as the reverse complement.
ATTAAACCCTATGGATACGAGCTTTGGGAAAATATAAAGAACAGTCTTGATAAGATGATAAAAGCGACAGGACATAAGAACGCATATTTTCCATTGTTCGTCCCAGAAAGCCTTTTACAAAAAGAAGCAGACCATATTGAGGGGTTTGCACCAGAGGTTGCATGGGTTACTCATGGCGGAGATGAGAAACTTGAAGAACGTATAGCTATCAGACCGACATCAGAAGCGATCATCTGTGCCACTTATGCCGAATGGATTCAATCATGGCGAGACTTGCCAATGCTCATAAATCAATGGGCTAACGTTGTTAGATGGGAGAAAGTTACACGGCTTTTTCTAAGGACAAGAGAATTTCTATGGCAAGAGGGACACACTGCTCATGCTACTGCAGAAGAATGCGAAGAGGAAGCATTAAAAATGCTTGGTGTATATAAGGAATTATGCGAAGATTTTCTCGCTATACCTGTAATTGTGGGTCGCAAAAGTGAGGAACAAAAGTTCCCTGGTGCACTTCATACATACACAGTAGAAGCATTGATGTCAAACGGATGGGCGCTTCAAGCTGGCACATCTCACAATCTCGGTCAGCATTTTGCAAAGGTCTTTGATATAAAATATTTGGATCAGAATCAGCAACAGCAGTATGTCTGGCAGACATCATGGGGGGTTACAACAAGACTTATCGGAGGTGTCGTTATGACTCATGGTGATAATGCTGGGCTCATCTTCCCGCCAAAAATTGCGCCGATTCAGGCAATAATCGTGCCGATTATATTTGATAAAAGTAGAGGCGAAATACTTGAAAAAGTATCACAGCTTATAAGTAGTCTATCGGATACCGTTAGAGTAGAGGCAGATATAAGGGACGAATACACCCCCGGTTGGAAATATAACGAATGGGAGATGAAGGGCGTTCCAATAAGAATTGAAGTCGGTCCCAGAGATATAAAAAATGAGCAAGTTGTTATGGTTCGTAGAGACTCCAGGGAAAAGCTAATTGTTAAGGAAATGGAGCTAAAAGGTATGATAGAAAAGACTCTTGCAGATATACAATCGTCGCTTTTACAAAGAGCAAGGGATTTCAGAGATAGCAACACTTATGAAGTTAATAGCTTTGAAGAATTTGAAACAATAATGAAGGAAGGCAGAGGATTCATACGTGCAAACTGGTGTGGATCAGGAGAATGTGAAGACGCAATACAGGGAAAAACCTCTGCAACGATAAGATGCATCCCATTTGATGGATCAGAACCAACTGGAGATTGTATTTTCTGTAATGAGAAAGGCAAGTATAAAGCCTATTTTGCTAAGGCTTATTAATTAGATTGAAGATTCAAGATTGAAGACTGAAAATATTTCTGATCTTTAATCTTGAATCTAAATATTTTTGATCTTAGTAGCGCTCTCGACGTCCACCGCCGCCACCGCCACCATAATTATTGCTTCTAGGTCTTCTTTGTGGTCTTTGATCTCTTTGCTCTCTGGCTTCATCAACCTTGAGTGTGCGCCCGTCAAGTTCCTTGCCGTTCATTCCCTCAACTGCAGATTTCGCGCTATCTTCTTGAGCATACTCAATAAACCCAAAACCTTTTGAACGACCAGATACAGAATCTTTGATAATAGCAGTAGAAACGATCTCGCCAAATTGAGAGAAGGCTTCTTCCAATTCTTCTTCACTTATATTAAAACTCAGATTGCCAATATAAAGTTTTTTCCCCATTAAAATTTACCTCTCTTGAATACATTTTAGAACATTTCACATATCATCTAACAAACCAATAATGTCATCTATTTCGTGTATTCGTCCTCCCTTTTGCTTGTCGCTTTTGGCTACTATCACCTTTGCGATTGGTCTTACGTTTTTTTGAGCTTGGTTTTTCATAAGCACGCCGTTTCCTTACCTCATCAATAATTCCTTCTTTATTGCAAATTGACTTGAATTTGCGGAGTGCTTTCTCAATAGGCATGTTCTTATCTACTTTAACATGAGCCAATTGATATCCTTATCCCGTCTTATAGACGAAGTTTGAGCTATAAACTGTTGTAAATATTTTAATGAAATATATTAAAAAAGATAGCCACAGCTTGAGCAGGCTTTCAAAGAGATAGATGATTTGGTGATGCAAAAGAGGAAAATTCGGTAAGATATTTCTGATCTGCAAAGTTGCCAGTTTCACAACCAATTTTCTATATTATTGCCTGAACTGCTTTTCTTAATCTATTATAATGCATATAAATTATTTTGTCAACAATATTTCATTCTTAGGAGACTGTATCAATTTGGTTGGCAAGAAAAAAGCCATCTGATGATATAATCCTTTTGTATTTAATAACAACAAAAGAGAAAGGAGATATAACAGATGGCAGTTATGATTATAATAGCAGATACAAATGCAGAACAAACTTTAGCTTTTGGCATTTTAGCTACAAGTAGCCTGTATGGAGCAAATGGCAATGCCGGCTTTATATGGTCAACATGCCTCAAGACCTTGGGTTAAGGTGTTAAAAAAATAACCTCGATTGATTACCCACTAGACTAATATAGTCTCGAATAAAAGATATCACTCAATATATAGCAGATTGTAGTAACTTATCAATAAGCTTTTGAGAGTAGATAAAAATACCAAAAATTATCTTGCCATCTGTTCAAGGCGTGCAATTCGTTTTTCGATAGGTGGATGAGTGCTAAGTATTGCAGATATACCTGAACCCTTGAATGGATTAACTATAAACATATTTGATACTGATGGACTACCAATAGCCAATGGTCTTCTATGTGCGATAGCATCCATCTTTCTAAGGGCGTCAGCCAGCGCAATTGGTTTTCCTGATATTATGGCGCCATCACGATCTGCTTTATATTCACGCGATCTGGAGATTGCAAGTTGAAGTAATAAAGCGGCAATTGGGGCAAGGATCGCAAGGAAGATTAGCCCAAATACTCCTCCACCATCCTCATCATCTCCACCTCGAAATCCTCCGAATATTGCTGACCATCTTGCCATATTTGCAAGCATAGTAATTGCACCAGCCATTGTTGCAGAGACTGTGCTTAATAAGGTATCTCTATTTTTTATATGCGCTAATTCATGTCCCAAAACTCCTTCTATTTCACTCATTGGTAGGCTATTCAACATACCCATTGTAACTGCAACAACCGCATGTTTGGGATTTCGCCCTGTTGCAAATGCGTTAGGAACATCTATTGGGACAATATAGACTCTTGGTATTGGTAGATTTGCTTTTTGTGAAAGTTGTTTTACCATATTATATAATTCAGATGCTTCATTTGGGTCTATTTCCTGAGCGCGATACATGGCAAGAACAATCTTATCGCTGAACCAATAAGAACTAAAATTCATCACGCCTGCAAAAATAAATGCTATTATTACACCATTTTGTCCACCAATAGCCCCTCCGACAAGGATTAATAATATTGTCAAAAGAGCCATCAATAATCCAGTTTTGAACATACTCATGATATTCACCTCTAAAATATTGCTTTATCTAGTAATTGACAGAAAAAATTAAGATCATGTTTGATGCATGATAAAGCATCTTCCAAAAATGACATTAAAGCGCCTAAACGTTCTGGCTCCAATTGAAAAGCATAAAGACTTCTAACTAAATGTCTAAAAGCCAAAAACTTATCCAATAAAGATAAAGTTTCCGAGGATATTATCGCAGGTCTTTTCCCCGGTATTTCCTTTGCCATTTGATCTAATAATTTTCGGTGCCAACGATCTCCAGATGGAAATTCGAGATCAATCTGTCTAGCAATTATCTCAAATATACGCTCTACCCTGTTATAAAAGCTATGAAGATTCATTGCCACAGAATTAAAATAATGTTCTTGGTGACCTGGAAACAATTTCGCATAATCCCAAGCATTTTGAGATTGCTGAACGGATTTTTCTATATTGCGCAATTCTATCTCAATTCTGTCCTTGAGATATAAAAGCCTTTCATTCATAGATCAATTCCTTCTTGTTCTATAACTTTCCACAATTCTGGACTGCATATTGTCCGATCAAGTATTTCTATAGATACTTTTTCATCAAGAAACAGAACTGCCGATAACGCTTCCCAATAATCTGATGGCTTTAATCCCTCAACCGCCAAATCAATGTCTGAACCGACATGAAAATTGCTTTTATGTGCTAATGAACCAAACAAACGTATTCTATTTACCCCATAGCGTTCTCGTAATAGTTGAGCCGCTTTACGAGCAATTTTCCATGAGTATTCATAGAGATTTTCATCATTTTGAGGTTCTGAATTTCTAATCCATTGAACATAAATTTCTTGCATGTCTTTTTCTTGCATAATTCGAGCCTTCTCAATATAAATATGGGCGTATATAAAATACGCCCCATAAATATAATCACAAAAAGTTTGGTTCTCTATTTCCGAAAAACTCTATTCCTGCTCTCCCTCAATCGTTCCGATTTCAAGCTGTAGGTCTGCTCTATTTTTAATTTGTTCAACCAAGCCATCACGAATATATATAACTCTATCCGAGGCATCAAGCATTTTTAGATCATGAGTGGCGGATATAATTGTAACATTTTCATCTTTGTTCATTCCACGCAAGATATTTATAATGTCTCGTCCTGTCCTAAGATCGAGGTTTCCAGTAGGTTCATCAGCAAGGATAATAGAAGGTCCGTTTGCCAGCGATCTTGCGATTGCAACTCTCTGTTGTTGTCCCCCTGAAAGCTCGTTAGGTTTATGGTCTGCTCTTTGGTCTAATCCAACTTTTGCCAGTAATGCCATTCCTTTTTCTTTTCTCTCACTTGCGCTTAGTCCCGCAAATATCATAGGTAAAGTAACATTCTCAAGTGCGGTCATAACAGGTATTAGATTAAATGTTTGAAATATATATCCAATCTTCCAGCATCTAAGCCATGCAATTTCTGAAGGACTTAATTCAAGGAGATTCACATCATCAATATAAACTGCTCCGCCAGATGGTCTGTCTAACGCCCCGATCATATTAAAAAGAGTGCTTTTTCCTGATCCAGATGGACCCATTATTGAAATATACTCCCCTCGTTTAATTTCAACATCGATACCTTTTAGAGCGCGTAGTATTGTTCCTCCCATTTGGTATTCTTTAATTACACCAACAGTCTTAACAGCAACATCATTTTTTATTAAAGCTTCTGCCATTTTGTTCTCCTTATACATCAACTCTCATGGCTTCTGCGGGTGGAAGTTGAGCCGCTCTATAAGCAGGACCAGCAGCGCCTATAATCGCCAAAATCATTCCAAGCAAACATGCTATACCCATATACATCAGAATACGAAGTATATATTGTGGGAATCCTAGAAACACATCTAAACCATAATCTTTAAGATTGAGCAACATAATGCTTATAAATCCCACTAAAGCACCCATTACCGCCCCAGTTAATCCCTGAAAGCCTGATTCTAAAAGGAATAGCTCTACCACAAATCTGTTTAGCGCACCGAGACACTTCATTGTCCCTATCTCACGAAATCTTTCTGTTACTGCCATAAGCATTGAGTTGGCAATACCAACAACACTAACTATAAGCGACATGATAATTAGCCATATTTGTTGTGATGAGATAGTCCCTGTTGGTGCATCATCTATTGCAGTAACAATTGCTTGGCTTCCCTGACGTTCTGTCATTACCCTTGTTATTTCTGAACCTGATAAAACCGCAACAAAAAAAGCTATACCAAGAAGTATCCCTGATGTAGTAATCATTGATCGCCAAAATCTAATCCTTAAACTCTGGAAACTAATTCGTATAGCTTCGGAAAATGGGAGTTCGATCTGGCTTCTGATTTCGCCCTTTGATGATTGAGCCAATTAGTTCACCTCCGTAATTCTTAAGTTTGATAGTTAATATTTTCCTAAAAATTATTTAGTCTTAATTGTATGTTCAATGTATGAGCATTGAATTAATATTTCTAATACAATTTTAACTATTTAGCTTATTTATTGTCAAGTCTAAAATTCTTCTTAACCCAACACAGGTTTTTATTTTGTTAGGGAATCGTAATATTTTGATTTAAGCATTAAAAGAATATCAAGGTCATGTTTTACTGTTTCAATAGGCTTTGTTTTTGCATCAGAGCTCAGGCATTCAATAGTTAAATAGCCATTATATCCAATATCGTGTAAAAGCGGAAAAACTTTTTTATAATCAGTTAATCCATCATTAAGAGCCTTAAAATTCCATTTGCCATCAGGATCTATTGTCCCGTTTTTTAAGTGAGTGTTATATATTCGATCTTTTAGAATATATATTGCTTCTGACAGGTTTTCATTAGCAAATGACAAATTTGAAAAATCGACTGTAAGCCCAATAATATCTGAATTTATGATCTCAAGCAATTTTTTTGAGCCTGCTAAAGTGTCAGTTAATTGTCTCATGTGAGTTTCGAATGCAAGTTTTACGCCGACACTTTTCGCTATTGGCAAAAGCCTTTTTATTGCAATCTCAAGGTTATTCCAATGTTCCTTGGTCGCATTAATAGATGACGGACTTCCGGGCGTAACCTTTATAATCTTTGTTTCAAATAATGGTGCTAATTTTATATAGGTTATTGCTTTGTTGATTTCATCATCAAGGTTTTGATGATCAGTGAAGTTATTAAATAACGATAAAGCAGATACTTTTAATCCAGAATTTTTTATATAATCTGCAATATTATCAGGATTATTAAGGGCTGTATCAATGTCAAAATGTGGTGAAATACAGGCAAGCTCAATAGCATCAAATCCTATTTGAATAGTTGTGTCTATTGCTTCTTTGAGTGATAATGCGAAAAGGCTTTGGCTAAAAAGTGATATATTATTCATTAGACAATCCCAAAATAATAGCGTATATGAGAGATCAGAGTAAGTCAATAATACTAAAGCCCTAAGGGAATGTATTAATTTAGCAGTGGTCAACCTATTAAATATTTATAGAACGCTGATTAAGCGGATAAAATCAATTAAATACTAAATCCGCTTAATCCGTTTCATCCGCTTTCTATTCCTAAAAAAATTAATCTGGTCAACCAATGGTCTATTCCTCCTTTACAATAAAGGAAAATAAACCGCTTTTTTATTTTTTATTATCTTCTTTGGGCAAATCAGTTATCAACGCTTCGGTAGTAAGCATCATACCTGCAACGCTTGCTGCGCTCTGCAAAGAGGCACAAACAGTTTTTGCAGGATCAAAAATACCCGCAGTCATTAAGTCCTCAATTTGACCTGTATTTGCATTAAAGCCAAAGTTTTCACCCATTTCCTTCACTTTTATTGCTATTACAGAACCTTCTGCACCTGCATTTGAAGAGATAACTCTTATTGGTTCGCTCAACGCATTTTTAATTATATTTGCCCCAATAGCTTGATCGCCTGATAAATCCAGTTTTTCAATATCAGGGATTGCCCTAAGCAATGTAACTCCACCTCCAATAACAAAGCCTTCTTCAATCGCTGATCTTGTTGATGCAAGAGCGTCTTCTGTCCTTGCTTTCATCTCTTTCATTGCGGTTTCTGTTGGAGCTCCGACATTGATAATAGCAACTCCATTACCAAACTTAGCAAGCCTTTCCTGAAGTTTCTCTCTATCATAATCAGATGTTGTATCTGTTATTTGCTTGCGTAATTGCTCTATTCTGCCGTTTATTGCATCAGTTTTTCCCATTCCACCAATAATGGTTGTGTTTTCTTTATCTACAATAATACGCCTTGCCTGACCAAGCATACCTATAACGACATTCTCAAGTTTGAAGCCTAATTCATTGGATATAAGTTGTCCACCTGTGGCAATAGCAATATCAGAAAGCATGTCTTTTCTTCTATCTCCATAACCGGGAGCCTTTACCGCAACCACATCAAGCATGCCCCTGACTCTATTGACAACCAAAGCTGAAAGAGCTTCTCCCTCTACATCCTCAGCAATTATTAAAAGGGGTCTTGCCATCTGTGCTACTTTCTGCAAAATCGGTAATAATGGTTGTAAGGCACTGATTTTTCCTTCATTTATGAGTATTAATGGGTTATCAAGAATTGCCTCCATTGTCTCTACATCACTTACCATATACGGCGATATGTATCCTTTATCAAACTGCATCCCTTCTACTATTTCTATTCCTGTATCAACGCCTTTAGCTTCCTCAACAGTAACAACGCCTTCATTACCAACTTTATCAAGAGCATCTGCAATCAAATTTCCAATCTGAGTATCATTATTTGACGCAACGGTTGCTATTTTTATAACATCATCTTTACTTTCTACTTTTTTGCTTTTGCTCTTGATGTATTTAATTGTTTCGGTAACAGCTTTATCAATTCCAGCTTTTATTTGCATTGGATTAGCTCCAAAGGCAATAGCTTTTATTCCTTCACGTAATATCGATTGAGCAATGATCATTGATGTAACTGTTCCTCCACCAACCATATCATGAGTTTTAGATGCTACTTCCCTAAGCATACGCGCCCCTAGATTTTCAGATGGGTCTTTTAGCTCTATTTCTTTCGCTATTTTATTGCCTTCATTTGTTATAACAGGAGAGCCAAATTTCTTATCAAGGATAACATTTCTTCCTTTTGGACCTAATGTAATTTTTACTGTATCAGCTATTTCATAAGCACCATCTTTCATCGGTGTTCTTGCATCATCGTGGAAAAGTATCTGTTTCTTTGCCATTATTGAATCTCCTTAAAATCTGTAATATATGTCTAATTAATCCTAACTTATTCATACAATTCTATTTTTATCAGAATCATGATACATTATTTTTGACGACTTATCAAGATTGAAATTAATTGGTGTCTATTTTACATTATGATAGATTTCATAAATGGCGTTGGCGATCTCATCTATTTCGTCAATCCAAACAGTTCGCAGATCAATAACAATGTGATCATTTTCGCATATAACAAAAATCGGAATATCACGCATTATAAGCCTTTGAGCAAATTCTTCTGATGAAATTTTGGTAGGCTTTATCAGAACCAGCCGAGTTTGAAGTTTATTTAATGATATTGATTCTATGTATGAGTAGCTATCTTTTGTTTTTACTTCTATTATATCCTTTATTTTCCCGATTAATATTTCTGCCATTGATGATATTTCGGTATATGATCTATTAAGTAATTGCAGAGGGACATTGTTCTCCACGATTTTGTCAGTGTCGATATAAGTCCTTAATGTGCTTTCTAGGGCAGTTATTGCTATTTTATCAGGCTTTAAGGCATTATAGAGAGGATTCTGACTCATGGGTAAGATATATTTCTCTTTTCCGACAATCATACCTGTTTGAGAACTACCAAATAGCCTATTACCACTAAAACATACAATATCAGCACCGTTTTTTATACTTAATGGCACATAAGATTCGTTAGAAAAACAAAATTGCGTCAAATCAATTAAACAGCCATTTTCCATATAGTTTATGACTAGAAGCTCATATTTTCTCATAAGTGCAATCAGATCGCTTAGTTCAACCTGTTCTGTAAATCCGACAATACGATAATTGTCTCTATTTACCTTTAATATTGCCCCAGTATTAGCGTTAATGGCTTTTTTATAATCTTCTAAGTGAGTCTTATTCGTAGTGCCGACGGAAATTAGCTTAGAACTACTCAACTCAATTAATTCAGGCAATCGCCCTTCATCATCAAATAATTCGCCTCTCGATACAACAACCTCTTTTCCATTGCAGAAGGTATTTAATGCGAGTATTAAACCCGCTATTCCGTTATTCACAACTAGGCTTGCTTCTGCACCAGTAATGTATGAAAGCAGTTCATTTAACTCTCTATCAGAGCAAATTGAATACCTTTTTATGACATTTATCACCGCATTTTTTGCGAAATCATTAAGCGGAGAACGACCAAGCTTTTCATTCAAGACATCACCCGTTGCATTGATGGCATATCGGTTGCCCATTCTTGATTTATTAAGAATAATTGCCTTTACTTCTGTTATAATTCTTTCTGGAGATAGATCAATATTTGCTATCTCCATTTCATCTTTTGCTGATAGGATCAATGATTTGCGAATATCAATAATTTCACGAATAGACTGTATAACTAGGGAATGAGGAGATAAGCCAGATAATTCAGGATTTTCTATTAGCTTGCCAACGGATGGTAATTGACGAAGATATTTAGATTTAAATTCATTGCTCATTTTCGTTTTTTTCTTGCAAGATTGCGTTTTTCTGATTCATTTTTGCTGAATATGCACCCGCAATAAGATTGACGATACAGATTGTTTTCCTTACTCATTAGAATACTTTTTTCAAATCCGCCTTTTTTCTTGAAATCATCAGCAAGGAATTTTATTTTATGCCTTTCTGAAATTCGCAAACCAACTTCATTAATTTTATCTGCGTTCTTATGAGGGCTAATAGAAAGTGTAGTTGTGATAACTTCGTAACCATGTTCTTTTGCATATCGAGCAGTTTTATCAAGACGCATTTCATAGCAGACTAGGCATCTTTTATCACCTTCGGGCATATCCTCCATTCCTTTAGTTAGCTCAAACCATTTATCAGAATTATATTCATCACAAAAAAGGTCAAGTTTGATAATATCTGCATAGCGTTTCATCTCATTTTCTCTAAGCAGATATTCATTTTCAGGATGGATATTAGGATTATAAAAATGCCCTGCAACATCATAATCCGCTTTTAGCTGTTCAATCGTATGCGTTGAGCAAGGCGCACAGCAAATATGGAGTAGTAGTTTTTTCTTTTGTTCAGACATATTTTTCAATGTGATCTATACACCAATTAACATAATCGTTATTAGGATACCATTCTCTTAAGACTTTTAGTGTTTCATGTGCTGCTCTTGAGCTACCTTGTCTTCCACGATCATTTTTCTGAATTAAGCCCTTATATAGAAATTTTAATGTTTCATCTAATCCATGTTTATCTTCTGGTTTGGTTGCTGATTGAAGCTTTTCTAAATCAAAGACTTCTGCTATGCGATCAAACATCATGCTATTATCAGTAAATAGACCATAAGCAAGCAAACGAACTAAATAAGTAGAAGCCTCAAGACGAAATTTTATCGGCAATATTACAGCGGAATCATCTGGAAAAATCGATTCTGCTTCTTTTGCTAAAATCTCTATTTCTGATATAAAAAGCTTCTTGAGAATAAGCCGTTCCTGAATAGCTGATAATATTGAGCTAGATAGATTCTCTGATTTTGACTTGTATTCAATGTCCATATAGATCAAATTAAGTTCATCTTCTATTAAGTCTTTTTTACTTCCAGATATAACAAGAAGAAAAATCTCATATATCAAAGCTATATATTTTGTTTCATTAGGGCTTAATAATCCATCTGATTCATAGAATGATTCAGGATACAGCCTACGCCATTTTAAGTCATCAACAGGAACATATAAGGCTAGTAATTCACGCCTTTTCTTTATAAATTTACTCAAAGCCTCGTTAGCGGTTATTGTTTTGAACTGCATTTATATCCCTCTAATTTTCAACTATAACTGTTCCAAAAGAACGATTACCTATTGTTAGTGTGGTTTTGACTTCGCCTCTCACAATGACTTTATCACCTCTGAAAGGCACGTTTTTGCTCATAATCCATATACTATCGCTATCATCAGTTATTCGATACATACCATTATTAATGAAAGGTATAGCAAATGTCTCTGTTACTCTACCTTTAACAGTAACTTGCTTTTTATTATAAAACAATGGATCATTTTTTATGTCAGATATTTTGATATATGAGCTACATCCGAAAAATATAAATAGAATTATAATGATCCAGATTCTTTTTATTTTAAACATTTTTTGTCCTTTTTTAATCCAGTAATTTTACTTTAGACCATGTTGTTGCCATTTTTTCGTTTGGTTGAATTGCTTTTTTCTGACCACCCAAATTTTCTTCTATATAATTACCTTCATAAAGCCTGAAATGATCAAACCAAATTTGTCCAGCATTATCAATCATCTCTATATAGACACCAACAATATTATCATCTGCTGGCATAGTGAATGTTGCCCAAAATTCTATCCATTCCCATTTTATTGTTATCTCTTTAAATAGATATGATGTCCAAGGGTCTGCACGATGATTAACTATCATTTTCGCAGGTCTAATCTCATCATCAGTAACTTTCGCCCACATAGCAAGTGTTAGTTTTTGACCTTTCTTTAAGAAAAGCGGATTCTGATGTAACTCAACTCGTTTTCCTCCACCACGCTTTTTTATATCTATTTGAAGGCTTTGAGTCCCTTCAAAACTTATTTTTTTGTCAACAGCCATTAATGCCTGCGCACTTGCGTCTTCAACCCACATAGTCCATGGTGCAAAGCCTTGATTTTCAAAATCAGCGTTTTGCAGGAAATTCTCCAGCGCATCTTGCGCATTTACTGAAAGCATAATAGAAGATAGACACAAGATCGAAAAAAGAAACAAATACTTGTTAATCATTTCTCAAACCTCCATCTTTTATGTGTTGAATTATTAGCTAAAACAATAATGGAGAAAAGTGATTTTGCATAAACTCATTTATTCGATTTGTTGCTAATTTATGATAGCTTTCATTTGTTTCATATCCAACGTAATGTCTTTCTGTCTTTATAGCAGATATTGCAGTCTGTCCACTTCCCATAAACGGATCAAGCACAATTTCGTTACTAAAAGTATAAAGCTGAATCAAACGATATGGCAATTCAACAGGAAAAGGTGCTGGATGACCAACTTTTCTTGCCGACTCCGCAGGAAATGTCCAAACACTTTTGGTAAATTCAAGAAACTCATCCCTTGAAATCGTGCTGTTTCTTCCCATACTTTCACGCTTGAATGAACCTTTTGAAAAGACGAGTATATATTCATGTATATCTCTCAAAGTAGGATTTTTCGCAGACAACCAACTGCCCCATGCGGTAGATGGGCTTCCGCTTGATGCCTTATTCCAGATGATCTCTCCCCGCATCAAAAATCCCAATTCAAGCATGTCCTCAATGATGAATGTGTGTAATGGAATATATGGTTTTCTGCCAAGATTAGCGATGTTAATACAAGCTCTGCCACCGGGGACAAGCACTCGTTTAACTTCAGCCCATACACATTTCAAAAAAACCCTGTATTCATCAAGCGTTAAATCTTTATCATATTCTTTTCCGACATTATAAGGCGGGGATGTTACCATGAGATGAACGCTATTATCGGGTAATTCTTCCATGTCCTCACTGGATTTACATATAACATGATCAAGGTAACTATCAGGAATAGGATTTTCCATGTATTCAGCTAATTCTTCTTCTGGTAATCCGTCATATAATTTGCTTGCATAGAAGGAACTAGAGTCATGTCCGATTCTACCCGGAGAACCAAAGGAACTTGTCTTAGTTCCTTTTTGTTTGGTGGATTTCATTTTAGTCTTCTCTCCAAAGATCAACCCATTTTTGGTAAAGGCTAAATTCCATTTCTATTCTTTTCCATTCTATTGGTAATTTATAGGTTGTTTTATCTCCAATCAAATTGGAAAGGGCTTGTTTGGTGAATTCAACTCCTCGAGGATTTGTTCCAAGTTTTGGAAGCTTTATGTAATCATATCTTTCCATCTCGTTAAACACTTTTATTTGGGTTACTAAAGGAATATAGTATAATCCGCCAAATCCATCCCATACAATCTGCACTAATATAATATCGCAAGATGGTGAATATCTTTCACTAAATTCCAAAGCATTTTGTGCATCAACTGTCCAAATAAGTTTGACTCCGCTAAGTGATTTTCCTGTAATCGTTTTAATAGATATAGGATTTCCAAATAGCTGAACATCCACTTCTGCTTCAGTTATTGGTATCTCTGTATTAACATTTCCTTCCCCAAATTTATAAATGAGTAAAGAGACAATTATCTTTTCACGTATAGAACCTATCTCCATTCCAAGTTTACCTGCTCTTGAACACTCTAATTCCGCAAGTTGAAATAGATACGGCAATCTCTTTTTGATCTTTTCCACAAGTTCTTTATCTTCAAAAAGTTCTGTTAATTTATTTCTCACAGCATTTTTCCCCTAACTTATCCTTCCATCTCTTCCCTGCGAATAATCTCATCCTGCGCGCTCTTGCACATATCAATAAATACTGCGTGTAGCCCATAATCCTTGAGCATTAGATCATAACGCTCTTCAAGATCAAGCTGCAAGTATCTCCTGCAATGATAAATTCTGCAATACTCCAATTGGAGTGAGTGATGTCATACTTTTTAGCGATAAAAATCGGCTTAGTGGTTCTTTACTTATGATTGATTGAATTAACTCTTTTTCTTTTGGCTCAAATTCATTCCAAAATGATAACTCTATTTCTCTTTTCATTAAGATTTTTTGATAATCCAAAACCGTCAATCCTAGGGGTTCATCTTCTTCTAAGTCAATCCTTAGATAGATATGATCATTTAGCTCATACCCTTTACCTTTGCGACCTTTTGCGCCAAAAGTAACATATAAAATATCGCCTTCTGGATCATAGTCTATATTAATTTGATTTTTTGCCATAACCATCCTCATCTCATATAAGCAGTAAGGACAAAATTATTTTGCTTGTTGTTATTGTATTCCATTTTTACCCAAACAATGATTTGCATATTTCCATTTGGTAAATCGTCATAAAATGCGCTATATTTATATTTATTTGGGTCTAGGTCATCCTGTTTTCTTTTCCCATTCTTAATGGTTTCTTCAATATAGTTTTTATAGTCATCCATTTCTGGATGACGCTCAATTATATGCTCCCAGCGCTCATCTGTCATATAGATTTCATTTCTGTTTTTATCAATATAATATTTCCACAAATCCTTATCCTAACTTATCCTTCCATCTCTTCCCTGCGAATAATCTCATCCTGCGCGCTCTTGCACATATCAATAAATACTGCGCTGTAGCCCGTAATCCTGACCATTAAATCACGATGGGCTTCAGGATTGATTTGTGCGGAACGAAGTTCGTTTGTATCTGCAACGGAAAGCTGAACTTGCATACCACCCATATTAAAGAATGTCCTCAACAAAACCATTAATCTTTCTAAACCATTATCATCAAATACAAATTTTCTTTGGATACGGACATTGAGCGCACCTGAGTTAAAGCGGTTTAATGGCAATTTTGCTATTGAACGAAACATTGCAGTTATGCCTTTTGTGCATGAGCCGGGATATGGTGATGTATTATCACTAAAAGGTTGTCTTGCATGGCGACCATCGGGAGTTGCGCCAAGACTTGCACCCTCGCCTCTATGTCCCATGTCTGTTGTTAGGCATCTCATTGCAATTACTACATCATCCGTTCCTAACTCACTTGCACGATCAAATTCCCTTGTTACTGCTTCCAGAATACGAATCGCATGACCATCGGCAAGATCATTATCCTGACCATACTTGGGGGCATTAAGGCAAAGTTGACGCAAAGACTCATTTTCAGCAAAATCATTCTCCAAAGTTCTACGCAATTCATTAATAGAGGTTTTTTTAGACCTGAAAACCAGATCATCGACAGCAGAAAAACAATCAGCGGTAGTTCCAATAAACCTTATAGAACTAAGCAACGTGCTGTATTTAGTTCCCCCCAAACCCCAACTTCGCGCATTTGCCACGGGTCCATCATGGAAACAATCGTCTATTTTTAGTCCTCCAGGGGCATGTTTATCCCAATCCTGACGGCGATGACGAATATCCATGAAACTCCCATCAATATTCTCTCTTATAGACAAAGCAAAACGTTCATATAATTCGTCAATACTTTTTGGTTCATCACCTTCCATAAAGGCTTTATAAAAATGATGTGGTAAGGATAAATGACATCCTCCAACAGGTCGCTCTTTCCCAGGTATATCAGGCCAATTACAACCGTGCATCGTATATGTAAAGGCATCTTCTTTTTCTATACCACAATGTATCATTGCTGGTATAATGTCCTCGTCATTATAGACTAATATGCTGGAATTATAGCGCATTTTATCACAGGCAATCCGCCATATATGATCGGGCATATCAGGAGTGTATCTAATGACTATAACGGGATTCTCAAAGCCGGGGATGATTCGTTCAAGGAAAAGTTCTGTCAATTCGTCATTAGACGGTGAACCATCCGCTCTATATCCACCAACAACTACATACTGCGGGGCATCATAGCAAAGGTTTCTAAGCCACCCAGTATCATTGCCAGAACCTCCGCTCATTTGATGCTCTCCACGACCCAATAAAAGATTATTTTTGCAATAAAAATCCTCAATCATATTGCCAGCATCATCACGATTCAAACGACCCTCAGATAAGTCTCTACGATAAAAATCAATAAGCAATTCATCCATGCGACCAAATGTAAGCGTTGCATTTACAGAACCCATAGCGCAATAAACAACACCAATAAGCCATATCAATTGTATCGCTTCTGCAAATGTCTCAGGTTTTCTCTCTGCAATAGCAAGGCAGTTATTTGCTTGTTCGTATAATCCGATCTCATAAGCAGAATCAGCATAACGACGTGAATAGTTCCTGAAAGCTTGATAAACTTTTATTGCACCCCTAATAAAATCAAGATGATTCCCTGTTTCGCCTTCTGAAATTCGTCGATCAAGTTCAGATTGCGCAAAATCTTCTAGTCCTGTTAATCCAAATTTGAGCAATCTATGCCAATCAAGACATTCATGTCCGCCATCGTGCATCCAATAAGGGATACCTCTGCCCCATTTTTCTGCTGTTTTCCTCAGTAAAGCCTCGCCTTCTTCATCTGGTATTTCCTCATTAATGCGACCAAGTATTACATCATCAGGAGATACAGGAACAGATATATGATCAAGAAGATAATAAAGCCCTTCACCGAGTTGAAGTTGTTGAGGCAAATCTTTTACAAACTCGTCCGCTTCCCAAGTGATACGAAGACGCTCAATCGTGGCACTTCTAATATCTTTTTCACGAATAGCAAATAAAGCCTCATTTATGCGACGCATGGAAGCCATGTCATCAACAATCACATTTCCTTCATACATTTGCATATCTCCATAATCTTAATGATTTATATTCATTTACGCCTAAGTCTTATCTGCCAAAATACCAGATTATAAATTGTATGTCCCCAAGCAATACCAACACCAATATTGATTAATATGATAATATTAATATTCATGTTTATCAATCTATTAAAAAAGTATAATAATGGCGGAATGATAATTGCACCCAACAAATCAATTGTTTTGGGTTTATTGGCTATTATTTTTCCTTTTGATCCCAAAATCCAGAATAATACAAAAGATAAAATTCCAGATACAATTAGAACTAAACAAGCTAACATATTAAAAATATCTTTCATATTTACTCTTTTAAATCATTTAATTGTTTTTTGGTAGTTACTCAAAGAGCGCATCAACGAATTCCTGAGGGGAAAAATCCTCAAGATCATCAAGCTTTTCACCGACACCAACAAGCTTAACGGGAATATCGAACTCATTTTTTATAGCGATTACAATTCCGCCTTTTGCAGTTCCATCAAGTTTTGTTAGTGCGATAGCAGTTACATCGACAGCTTCTTTGAATAATTTTGCCTGTGATATTGCATTTTGACCAGTTGTCGCATCAAGAACAAGCAAAATTTCGTGAGGTGAGCCGGGCAATGCACGATCAGAGACACGTCTGATCTTTTTTAACTCTTCCATCAAATTTTTCTTTGTATGAAGCCTACCTGCTGTGTCGATTATAACAACATCAGAACCTCTAGCAATCGCCGCCTGAATAGCATCATAAGTGACCGCTGCTGGATCAGAGCCTTCCTGATGTTTGATAAAATCCAACCCCCCAACCCTTTGACTCCATATTTCAAGCTGATCAACTGCTGCCGCTCTGAAAGTATCTGCAGCAGCAAGCAAGACTTTCTTATTTTCATTTCTAAACTTTGCTGCAAGCTTTGCAATAGTTGTTGTCTTGCCTGTTCCATTGACACCGAGAACCATTATAACAAAAGGCTTTTGTGAATTTGTATCTATGACTTGTTTTTCTTTGCCAAGTATTGCTAGAAGTTCATCTTTTAACAACTGTGTTAATGATGCTGGTGTTCCTTCTAGTTTTTCCTGCTTAACTCTTTCACGCACATTGCCTATAATCTTCATAGTTGTTTCAACGCCGATGTCTGACTGAATCATTATCTCTTCCATCTCGTCAAGCAACTCTGGATCAATCTTATTTCTACGTCCTATCAACTCACCGATTCTGCCAAAAAAACTCTTTCTAGTTTTAGATAAGCCTAATTTCCATTTGCTTAATTTGGGCGTCTCTTGCTTTATAATTTCAGGTTCCTGAGATTCCTGTATATCTGGCTCTATTTCTTCCACAATTTCATCTTCATCAAAAATTAATTCTTCTTCGGATAATTCCTCTTCTGTTAGTTCCGTTTCTATTATATCAGTTTCTTTGATTTCCTTTTTTTCCTCTTTTTTCCTTCTGAATATATTGAACATTAAAACAATATCCTCCTGATGTATTTTATCTATATTTTGCAATCATATCAGCAAGCCTCGTTCCCGCATCATAAGCATGATTTAAAAATAGAATTTCATCCTCAAATCCTGATCGCTTCATTAAAACTTCCATACTAACACATTTTGTATAGGATGATTCAGCCATAATGCGCGCTAGACTATCCCAATCAATTGTCCCCATAAAAGGCAATATATGTGGATCATCTTTACCACTACTGTCGTTTATATGAACAGAAATTAATCTATCTTTCAATGACTTAAGATTATCAAGCCCATCACCATCTTCGTTTCCATGACCTGAATCATAACAAAGCCCTAAAAATGACGGATCATATTCAGAAAGCAATTTACGGAGAGTTGGAAAATAACCATTTTCAATGGCGATACGGATTCCTCTTTCCTTTGAATAGGACTGTATATCATCAAGCGATCTTCTTATTGGAACAGAATCAGGATCGCTTGGAACGTGCATGATTACAACTCCGCCAGCCAATCTCGATGTCATATCTATTCTATTTTTGACAAGCTCAACTCCTGCAAGCCTTTGATATTCTTGCTCAGAAGCCCATCTCTTTTCTTTGCCTGCCGAACCATGAGTATCAAGCAATTGCAGACCATATTCATTAAACCATCTCTGTATCTGCTCTATTTCCCATTTTGAATAGAGAAAGTCGGTATTCCATTGATGACACCAATGTATATGAGTAAATCCAGCATTTGCGATATTTTTGAGATATGGAGATGGGTCGCCAGTGTCTTGTAGGTAATCTGTTGTGAGTGAGAGCATAATAGATTCCAATAATAATATGTGTAGTGACAAACAACTATGTCTGCCACTACAAACCAATATATTAGCTAATCTTGACAGTAACAATACTAAATGCAGGAACAGAGACCTTTAAAACTCCGTTTGATAACAAAGCGGAATTATTCTTTAATGGTCGCTCAAGGGTATCGGTTTCTAAAGCAACCATGTTAGGTTTTATAAGTGATGGATCAATTGTGACTACCGCGTTAGTTGCTTTGCCATCAGTCTCATATAGCCTGATTATGATCTCGTCAGTATCTTCTGCCTTCTTAAGTCCAGAAAGCATTATATTATTAGGTTCAACAGCAATGAATGAATTTTCTTTTGGCAAATCGCCATTATGGACATCTGTGGCAACGACCTCAATTGTATGATTAAACTCATATCCAGCTCTTGCGGAATCAGACGGTTCCCATTTCCCGTCATGTGGTATAAGGGCAAATTTTATCTCATGCTGAGAGACTTCTGGCAATGGATCGGGATCATAGCTACTTCTTAAAAGCGTTAATTTAATTTCGCTTTCGCTTATATTATGACCGTATTTGCTCTCATTAACAAGAGTTGCACCTGCTAAGCCTTTTCCGTCGAGTCTTTCACCAGTCAGATCAGCCCATTTTAGTGCAGGAACTTCCTCACCATTTGTTGGGCGTTCCATGAATCCGCATGGTATTTCAAACTTCGCTTTGTTAGATTTGACTGAGATAGGAAATACTGCTTTTAACATAGGAACACCAGTTTCGGGAGTTCCACGCTCAACCCAATATGTATTTAGAGTGAAATCAATTCTTGGCAAATCCGCTTTTAAGGAAATATCAAGCGTTAAGCGTGATTCATTGAGTTTATAATGGACTCTTATTGTTCCGATATGAGGACCTTTGTGAATTGTTTCAACTTTTTCTGCCTCATTGATATATTTCTGTTCCTTGATTTTGCCTATTTCCCAAGCGGTCATGCCATGTGGCTCTTCCAAAAGCCATTCCAGCACACCAAGTTGTTTGCCTTCGGGAACTAATTCACATCCATTACGCTTATCATATAGAGATAATATACCACCTGTTTTTGGATCAACTTCAACTCGGAAGAAGTCATTAACAAGTATGTTGGGATCACTTACTTTTACACCTGCTTCGTTTGCCATATCAGAATCAGAATTAGCAACGGTATATAATTTATATCCAATAGCAGGTAATTGGCTAACAGAGAAAACAACCGTAACAAAGCTATGCCCCCAATAACCACCACGTTCAATTACCTGACCTATTATCTCATCTCCGTTAGGCGAAATGACTTTAACTTTGTTATCATCAACTTTTTTGTCCCATATTCTAACGACAGCAATGTCATCTCTAACCCAAGGGTTGGGATTATAAATTAGGAATGGCTCAGCAGAAATAGCACCACCACCAAGAGCAGAAATTTTTGCCATATTGCTTTCAAATCCTGCACCTGCACCAATACCAACTCCGACTTTTCCACCGGGGGCATTACAAGAAGGGGCATTATCGATGCCAGTAGTATCAACCATTGAGGCGAGTTTTCTGAGAGTTCTGGTCTTTATCATTGCTGTTCTTGCAAGCGTTTCTTGAAATAGCCCTTGTGCATATTCATAGGTCGCATGAACGCCTGAGCCTGGCAATATATCATGGAACTGATTAAACATTGTATTGCGCCAGCCTATGAAAATATCATCAGACGGATAACCCATACCAAGTAGGCGATCTCCTATAACAGCCAAAGTTTCTGCCTCAACAAGGCGATTTTCTCCATATCTATTGGCTTTTTTAACATTGCTCTGTGATGTATAGCAACCCGGAAAAACAAAGTTTAGCTCATCATTAATAACAGGCAGATTTGACGGCAACTTTTTCTCTATTGACGTAAAGAATTCATCAGTCGTGCTTAATTTTACTTTTGGATATATAGACCACGAATTCATTTCTAAAGCGGTCATTAGATCACGTCTTGTTGGTCCTCCGCCATGATCACCGACTCCATAGACAAAAAGGTATTCTTTTAGCCCGGTTGCTTTTTCAAAATCAAATATCAATCTTGTCAGATCAGGCGTGATTTCGCCATTATACCATAAAACTGCATCATCAAAAGCAAGAACTCTAGATTTATCGGGGCTTTCCCACCAGAATAGCCTATGGTTTTTGCCTCCTCGACAGAAATAATAGTATTTTACGCCAGCTTTTGCCAATATTCCCGGCAAAGTATGTGGATGTCCAAAAAGGTCTGGTTCCCAGTCCAGCTTAACATCATCAAGCTCAAAGCCAAATTCCTCTTTAATAAATCTCTTTGTATAAAGCAAGTGCCTGCAGAGAATCTCTCCAGAAGCAATATTTTCCTCACATTCAACCCATGTATTAGCAGTAATTTCCCATCTGCCCTCCTTAACTCGCTTTTTTATCATATCATAGACTTCGGGCAAATACTCTTTCGCCGCTAAATAAGTTGATGCCTGACTCTGTGAAAATTTGAATTCAGGAAATTCATCCATAAGCCTATCAACAGTTGAAAAAGTGTCATTCGTAACGCTAACTGTTTCTGGCCAATTCCACATCCAATTCATGTCAATATGTGCATGACCAACACAATAGATTACATATTCTTTTAATGCTTCACCAATAGGGGCAAGTAACTTTTCTGCACTTTCTACAACAGCCTTCATATCAGAAGAGTCTTTTCTTGCTTCTGATTCAACATATTCAAGGGCTTTATCAATTAATGGTTCCCAATTATTTGCATTTTCAGGTTTGGCATCCACAAGTCTTTGTGCAACCTGTATTTCATGTGAAAATCTATTAAAATAGCTGTTTTCTTCTCCAATAGATTTCTTTATGGCATCAATTATATTACCAATTTTTTTCAAATCACTCATATTACTCTCCTGTCAATCATGAAAGATGATCTCTGCATTAATATTTGGTTAAATTTACAAGGCAAAATCAAATAACTATTCATATTAATTCCATAGAATTATAAATCATGATTACATAAAACGTCAATATTTCTCTTTGAACTGACTAACCTTCATTTATATAGTAAAGCAAATACAATATTTTGAGGCATAAATATCTAATACTATTTTCAATTTGAAATGAGACTCATAAAAAGCCTGACGTGCTACTGGCAGATTGCCTGCCAGTGTTTCGCATAAGTCTCATTTCCAAAAACTTTGTTGACTTTTAGAACATTTTTGATTAATATATAATCATTAATTTATATTTTTTTGCCATTTTTTAACATTATAAAAACTAAAGGGGTGGTTATATAGAGTAAAATTAGAATTGTTTTGAGACTATATTCTTTTATCATTTGTATTTAACAAATAACAGTTAGCACAATTTAAATTTGTGTATTGTGGAGGAATGAAAAATGAGAAGAGTCTCTACTAAGTTTTTTATTTTGTTTGCTATATTTTGCATGTTATTGATAGTTTATTCTGCTAGTGCAAAAGATGATTCTGCGACAGCCAAAAAACTTGTTACTCAAACAGCGAAGGCAGGAGGGCATAATCATCCAGATTATTATACTGGCAAACATGGGTTTATGAACGAAGAGGCGGCTGGCACGTTAGAAAAAGATCTATATTTAATGAGTTGGCTTGTGCTTGATCCTCCATTGAAATTGGGCGCGGGAGGAGGCATTGCCTCGCAGAACAAAGATTTGCTTAAAGAATATTTTGGAGTTTCAGAGATTGATGCATGTAAGAACGTAAGAAGCTATCCCTATGCAGGTATGAAATCTATAAAGCCAAATAGCGATAAAGAAGATATGTATTTTACGCCAATAAACTTTATGGATTTGGTAGATGCAAAGCAAGGCGCTCTTTTTGCCTCTGGAAACCAGTTTGATTGGGTAGAATGGGGCGGACAAGGAGTTAATCAGGCTCATGAATACCTCTTCTGCCTTGCAAAATGGAATAAAGCAGGAGAAATTAATATAAAAGTTGGAAGTGATGATCCAGAAACAACATGGGTAAACGGCGAAAAAGTGGCAGAAGGAATGGCTGACAGAGACTGGTCAAAGGATCAAGACCCAGGCAAATTTAACGTTAAAGCAGGAGAATGGAACGCTATCCTTGTCGAAGTCGGTGAGAATGGTGGCGAATGGGGATTCTCTATGAGAGTAGAACCGCCCCCTGATGATCATACGCTTGATACACAAATTTTGATGGCGGTTAATAATAATGATAAATTAACGACTACATGGGCTAATATTAAAAGATAATATGATTTATTTGTAATGGTTTGGTCTCTTAGAAAAATCTATAGTCTATTATTTTTTTGCACATTAAATCTTTTAACAAAAAAAGCGGGTTATTATATCCCGCTTTTTTATTAATGTTATCTATCACTGATAATCAGGAGACCAAATTATCTAAACAGCCTCTTTTAGCTCCTTGCCCGGTCTAAAGGAAGGCACTTTTTTCTTTGGAATTTTAATTTTTTTGCCTGTTCTTGGATTTCTGCCTTCACGTGCTGCTCTTTCTTTTACGCTAAATGTTCCAAAACCTACCAGACTAACCTTATCCCCTTTGGCAAGAGCTTCTTTGATAGCCCCAACGAAGGCATCTACCACTTCCCCAGCTTGCTTTTTGGTAATACCGATCTCTGCTACTTTAGAAATGAGATCCGCTTTAACCATAGGTAGCCTCCTTTCAGCCTGCATTTATATTGCAAGTCTTGTGAATCAGCATATAACTAAATACTTCATGCCTATATAATAAAGCACGGATATAGTTTTGTCAAGAAAAATTTAGCTTTGCTGTTATATTCTGACATTGTTAATAAGACTTTTCATTTAAACACCGATTAAACAGATTCTA
This sequence comes from uncultured bacterium, assembly GCA_964564735.1. Classification (GTDB taxonomy): domain Bacteria; phylum Poribacteria; class DTPJ01; order DTPJ01; family DTPJ01; genus CAZMCH01. The sequence goes on along the minus strand of CAZMCH010000022.1, from coordinate 26,174 downwards.
GGTGGTATAAACTGATTCATTTTGTAATATAAATACGACTTCTTCAGTTAGCAATAGATAATGACAAAAAGCGATTCTTTAATCTGAAAGAGGATGAATCTTATCTTTTGAACTATGACTAGACCTCAACTAATTTATGTTTGACATACCAATATATTATGATATAATGCTTTACAGATAATTAATATTTTCAGGAATATCAATAATAGCATACATACCCAAGAAATTGAAAATCTATAGATGTAGCCTAGCCTTTCAGAATGTAAAAAAATAACCAACTAGAAGCTTGGACTACAATGTATACCAATAGAATTAAATTGGTATTGGTTGACAATACTCAGTTATATTAGTTTTATGTCAGATTTCATTCCTCAATCTAATCCGCTTTTTTGCTATTCCAGCGAAATCTGGAATCCAATTTTACAAAATCCCCCCTTGAAAAATAGGAACAGTGGGGAGGGGAGTAAACATGCACATATTATTTTTTTGCAAAAATCGTTTTCAAAAAAGCCATCTATTAAAGGGAGATTAAGGGGGATTTTCAAATATCTTGTTCTGCTCATACTATTCCTGATCCCCAACTCATTACCAGCATCATACGAAATAATACAAAACATCATCCAAGAAGTGAACACTAACGAGATGATGAAAACTATATACGACCTTCAGGAAAACATTGACATTAACTCATCTGACAAATCCTACAAAAGCAGGTATTGCTTGCGAGTTAGAGAATCCAGTGATCCAACAGATGGGGCTTGTGATAATTCCGCTGGATACATATACAACAAATTTGCAAGCTACGGTCTTGATGTTGAATATGACTCTTTCATCCATACAATAACAAAAAAATCAGACAATAGCAAGGAAATTACAGAAAGCTATAAGATGAGAAATGTCATTGCAACCCTTCCGGGAAAGGGTGTCAACAAGGATATGATATATATAATTTGCTCTCATTATGACAGTATAGCGGGTTTATCTGCAAGATGGATATGGGATTGGAAAACATTGCCAGCTCCAGGAGCAGATGATAATGCATCAGGAACAGCAGTTGTCCTAGAATCTGCACGCATACTTAGCAAATATGAGTTTGATTTTACCATCAAATTTATAACATTTTCTGGTGAAGAATTAGGTATGTTTGGCAGTAAGCATTATGCAGGCAACGCATGGAAACTTAATCATAAAATCGCTGGTGTGATTAATCTTGACATGCTCGGATATGACCCAGATGAACTTGATATTGATATTGTTACAAATGAGGATTCACAATGGATGGCAAATGCCATATACTACGTTCTTAATGAACATTACATTGACTTAAAAGTTAATAGAACTATCGATCCAAAGATGATTTACAGTGACCATTCATCTTTTTGGAAATCAGGTTACAATGCCGTCCTTGTTACAGAAGGCTTAGACTCAAAGTCTAACGAATCTTCACCAATGAAACATACACCAGAAGACACTATAGACAATATAAATCCTGAGCTTTTATTGAAATCTGCAAAGCTAATTATTGCAACGCTTGCACGTTTGGCAGATTCAATGATTGATGATGTTATCGATATAGACCTTGCAATAAATCCTATCAGAATATTGCAATTACAAAACAAAAGCATGATTATAAATGCAAATATAAATAACTATGGTATAATAGATGCGACAGGTGTAAAAATTCAAATATGGCTGATTCCACCTGAATCGTGGTTATTACCTGTATTACTTAAGGAACTAACCCTTGATATAAAAGCAAATTCTCTTTATGAGTTAATTGAGCCGATTCGTCTAAATAGCTGGGGAAACAATACAATCATTATTAGGATAAATACTAATTTCCACATCTTTGAATCTAATTTCACCAATAATGTTGCTCGGAAGATTATAAGTTTAGAAGATAGGCTCGAAATTAGCAATTTTATTATTTATCCAAACCCAATAATAGCAAATAAACACTCCGAGTTAAACATCAGATATAGTCTTAGCCAAAATGCAGGCGTTACATTAAATATATACGATATTGTTGGTGAATTGATTTATAGTCAGAAAATAGCTATTGGCGAAAATGGAGGCAAACTCGGACCTAATAATATAAAATGGGTTATAGATTCTCATGAAAGTAAGCCCATTACATCAGGAATATATATTTGCTATGCTACCGTAATTGGTGAAGATGGAAAATCACAGTCTATCACAAGAAAACTAGCATTAATTCGATAATAACATCAGGGATTTTTTTATAAATGGCAAATAAATATACATTTGCAAAACGATTTAGTGATACGTTTGTTTATATAATTGTCTTGATTATTGGCTCTATTGTTAGAAAAATATCGCTAAACTCAGCCTTAAAAATAGGCTTTGTAATTGGAAATATTGTCTATTCTATACTAAAAAAGCGTCGGCAAATTGCCTTGAGTAATCTTCATATGATATTCAATGATAAGCCTTCCAATGAACTAGAAATTATTGCAAAGCAAAGCTTTCAGAATATGGGGAAAACACTTGTTGAATTTCTCCGCTTTCCTAAGTATAATGCGGATCAAATTATGAATATGGTTGAATTGGAAGGCATTGAGCATCTTGATCAGGCAATCAATTCAGGAAGAGGGGTGTTGATTGTTACAGCGCATTTTGGTAATTGGGAACTCATATTTCATGTTTTAGCATCAAAGACACGTAAATTATCTGCAGTTGCCCAAAGGTTCAAAAATCATAGATTGGATAGGCTTGTAAATCGTTATAGAATCATACATGGCGGAGAAATCATTGAGAAGAAACTTGCGGGACGGCAAGTTTTGAGGCATCTTAAAAATGGCTATTGCGTTGTGATATTAGGGGATCAAGATGCTGGTCAAAATGGCGTATTTATTGACTTTTTGGGTATTTCTGCATCGATGGCAAAAGGTCCAATTATGTTTGCAACAAGAGCAAATGTCCCGATTTTGAATGTTTTTGACATAAGGCGAGATGATGGATCACACTTAATCACAATATTTAAGCCACTTGAGATGAGATCGTCAGATGATTCAGAAGCGGATTTAATTGAGAATACAATAAGGTTAAATAGTGCTTTGGAGGATTTGATTCGTAAATTCCCATCGCAATGGCTATGGATGCATAATAGATGGAAGACACGCCCTCTAAACCCTTATAAATAAATGCGAAATCGGCAATTATTATGTGGAAAAATAGAGATGTGAAAAAAAAGGTTTTTGTGAGAAATAAATGGAAAAAAAAGATAAATATGATAGGAAAATACTTATTTTAAGTGATGGTAAGCCGGGACATTTTAATCAATCGTTAGGAATAGTTGACAGATTGCCAGAAATAAATTTTGAGATCGTTCAGGTAAGGTATAAAAAAAAATGGCGAGATAATATAATTAGAGTAATTACATTTTTATTTGGTAGAAAAAGATTAGATGATAAATTCATAAAGAATATACTGAAATGGGGGCTGGATGAGCAATCATTTAGATCGCTGTTTGAGGCAAAGGAATATGATGTAGTTCTATCAACAGGATCATCAGTGTCGGCTCCAAATCTTTTGATAAGTAAATTGGCAAATGCAAAGTCTGTCGTATGCACAAGACCATCTCCGCTTGGATTTCGGCATTTTGACCTTGCGATATTGCCTGAACACTCCAGACCCAGAAAGATAGCCGAAAATGTGCTGATGACTTTTGGTGTGCCAAACAGGATCACACCAGAATCAGTTTTGAGCATAGGTAAAGAGCTATTCAAGAATCTGATTATATCCCAAAAACCTGTAATTGGCGTTTTACTAGGTGGAGATGATCCATATTATTATATTCCAGCTAATCTGGCAAATGATTTATGTGATATTCTATTAAGTTTAGATGTTCAGATCGCTTTAACAACATCACGCAGAACCTCCAATGAGACAGATAAGGTTTTAAGATCAAGATTGAATGATAATCCGTCATGTTGTCTTTTGGTAATTGCAAACGATGAGAGTCCACCAAATACAGTATCAGGTATACTTGGCATATCTGATGTTGTCATTGTTACTGAGGATAGCTTCTCTATGGTTTGTGAATCAGCAAGTAGCGGAAAGAAGGTAATCATACTAAATGTCATGAGGAAAGGAAAAGGTAATCCCAAACGTGAACGTGTCTATCAAATGCTTGCTGATAAAGGCTTTGTAAAAAGGACAAATCTGGATAACTTACACAAGTCAATAATCTATCTATTAAGTGATGACAAAGAAACAATGATTTTAAATGATGCGCATATTGCAAGTGATGGAATAAGGAAGTTGTTTTTCTTATAAAATAGACCGCTGATTTTTAAGATGATAAAATTTAATAACCAAATATTCGTTGATTGAATAAGTTTTTTATTTTATAAATCTTTTGAAAATCCCCCAAATATCCCTCTGAAAAAGGGATGTTTTAAGAATTATACATATAAAGATCCATATATTACTACACTCCTGTATAAACTGAGTGAAAAAAGCCGTTGATGTTGGATATTATAAGGTAAATGCGAATAAAAGGGAAATATTTTTCAAAAAGACTCTTGAAGAAGCTTATTATTTGCAGTAATAACTGTTATGTAGGAATTTCCAAAATCGCCATCATGGGTTATCAATTTTAGTCCATTGCTTATACATATTTCAGCCAATATTTGATCATTGAAATCTAAAAGTCCTGATTCATATTCATTTAATAAGGATATCATATTAATTGAATCAAAACAGCCATTAGTTCGATGACAACGAGCCAATATACGTCGAGTGACATTAGCGACAGATTTGGCAACATTTACAAATTGTGGGCTTTGACGAAATAATTTAAAATCCTTGGGTATATTTTGAGGATCATTATTATGAGCCAACTTATGCTCTGATCTTGAATATCGGTTAATAAATTCAGAAATAACAAGCGCATCCAATAAAATATTACATTTAGAGTTAAGCATCTTACCGAAAGCGTTTGAATAAACCTTGCATCTCCAGTCTTTGGAATATTGAGGATAGTGTATATATAGCCATATATTTGCATCTATAAGAAAAGCTTCATTTTTGCTAAAAGGATATGATCTAATGTCAAGAATATTAGCTAACATCACTATCCTCCATCGCTTCTTTATTCAATTTTTCAAATCGATCCGGGTCTTTGAAATATTCTTTTGCGGTATCCACAACCCTTTTAAGAAGCATCATATCATCTTGTTCCATGTCTGATATTTCAAGGTTATTCTTGATTTGATCATTTTGAAAGCTTCCATAAAGTTGTCCTATTGCTGTATTGAGGAACGCTGATGTCAAGCTCTCTATGTTAGCAAATGAAAGCTTAATTTTTTTGTCTTCACGTAGGGCTTTAGCAATTTGATCAAAGACCTTTTGCCCGTCATCTGAGGCAACACAAAATTCATTCCCTACAATTTCATAAACTCTTAACGAGATTGGTTCGTTCATTTTATAACCTCTTCAAACTAAAATATATCTTCGTTTCTAATCTCGGAAGCAAGAAAATAAGAATGGGTATCGGATGTATTAAATTCAATATTTACGGCTGTTCCTGGGAAAGGAAATTGAAGCGTTTTTATTAATTCAGTTCCATCTTTTGCCAATTCCCAATATCCTTTATCAGATACTATTTGAATCCTACCCTTGTTTTTGCTGATAAATTCACGCAAGAGCTTTAATCCTATTCCACCCGGAACTTTTCCTGTTTTAGTTGTGTTTCCTATTTTAAGTGCCCAAAGTATTGCTTCATCAGCAGAAATTTCTTTTTTTAAATATTTTATTACATTTTGCCTTATACCAACACCCAGATCAGCAATACAAAAATCAAAACGGTTTTGATTTGGATAATATTGACCGCATGAAAAGATACCCATTTCTGTTTTGGAATGAATAACAGCATTATTGAATATTTCAAATATGCTCTCCCTGAACTTTTTTAAGAGCGCTTCGGACATCTCAGGCATAATATCTTTTCTAACTAGCTTCTTTTCAATGTAATCAGCGAAATAACGTTCATCCTTCGGCTCAAAACGTTTATATTCTACAGTCGTTCCATAAGTATCATATATTGCTGGTATCCCATAATTACTTAGAAAGCGATTTTTTGATAGAATATCTTTTATCCTGCTAGGCATTTTATCTGATATTTTAACTGTATTTAAATCACGACTGGCTTTATACAATATTGCTCCAAAAGGCGCACACATATTGGCATCGAACCAGCTTGTATGCATCATATCAATCTCTATATCATCCCAAAAGAGTTCCTTTGTTGCTTCTGCAATATCTGCTAATTGTGAAAAACCGTCGTAATTGCTTTCAATACTACCTAGCCTAAATTTCATTTTGTTATCTTTATACTATATCATCTATTTCAAAGATTTAAGTTATTTATATGTTACAATTTTATATTATCAGATTTCCATAATTATATCAACCGAAAAAGTGATTTAATATTTCTTTGAAATGGACTTCCTATTATTTTTGGCAATCTGGATTCCTAATAATTGTTGCCGAAGCACATTGTTTATGATAATATTGTTTATTATAGAATTTTCTCTTTTTTTGATAATAAAAAAAGTTTGTAGACATATACAATATTGTTATACAATTCATGTTAAAATGACAGATGAGGCTTTATGAATCTGCCAATTTCCATGATCCAAACTCGATGTAATTTTGATAAAGACATAAAAATACTATATTATTAGCAAATTAAAAATAAAACTTAATAATAAAAGGAAAGATTTTTCATGGAAACTGCTATTACAAATTCTATTGGAATGGTTATGATACTCGTTCAGACAGGTAATTTTCTTATGGGTTCAAATGTTTCTCCTGCCAAATGGGATGAACAACCTATACATAAAGTTGAGATTACTCAGCCTTTTTATATATCAGAAACAGAGGTAACAATTGATCAATTTAGTCAGTTCAGAGCAGAAATTGACGGATTAGACTACTTTAAACCCTATATTACTGGTATAAGTTGGTATGATGCAATGGATTTCTGCGAATGGCTTAGTGAAAAGGAAGGCAAATCATATCGCCTACCAACAGAAGCGGAATGGGAGTATGTCTGCAAAACTAATACTTCAATAAAAAACATGCTTTCAGGACCGAGAGAATGGTGTTTGGATTGGTATGGCGATTATTCAGAAGAAGATCAAACTGATCCAATAGGTATAGAATATGGGATAGCAAAAGTTGTTCGTGGCGGTGGACTGGATACGGAATCACGTGATAGCAAAGATGATGATTATGCCCGTCCATCAAACCGCGCAGGCATTGCTCCTTCTTTTGGATATAGAACAGGATCGTTCAACGATTTCGGCAAACATAATATTGGTTTTCGTGTTGTTCAAGCACCGATGCCGAAAACTAAGTTAATTGAATATCAACCATCTTATTCACAACAGGGAGTAAAGCAAAACGACCCAAATATCAATCATTCATTCGATCTCCAAAAGCCATACTTAAGAAAACGCTATCTTTTGCCAACCCCTCTTGAAAACTCAAGCAGGAATGATATAGATTCAGCGGGATTTCCCCTTTCATTTAGAGGTCATAATCATAGCCCTGCGGTTGAGGTTTGTCCTAATGGTGATGTTTTATTGATAATATATACATCATATCACGAATACGAACCAGAAGTATCTTTAATCGCAAGCAGGCTAAGATTTGGTGCAGAGCAATGGGATATGCCAGACACTATCTTTGATTTCCCTAATGTCAATGATCATGCCCCTTTATTATGGAATGATGATGGTATTCTTCACTTTTTTTGGGGTAATCCTAAACTCAATAATGCCTTTCCGTTTCAATGGACTTCTTCAAAAGATAACGGAGTGACTTGGGATGAAATAAAGTTTCCTGATTTCATTAACAAGGTTGGCGGACATTCCCGTCAGCCTATTAATACAGCATTTCGAGACCTAAATGGCACAATGTTTGTATCTAGTGATGCAGTTGGCGGAACTTCTGTCCTTTGGGCAAGCAAAGACAATGGAAAGACTTGGTATGATACAGAAGGAAGAAGCGCGGGAAGGCATACAACCTATGTCCTTCTCAAAGATGGCAGTATTCTCGGTATGGGTGGAAAAAATACAGACATAGACGGATTCATGCCAAAAGCGATCTCAAAAGATGGTGGCAAGACATGGGAAATTAGCAAAACGCCATTTTGTAGTCTTGCCAATAATCAACGTCCTAGCATAATAAGACTACAAAGTGGGCGACTTTTCTTTGCGGGTGATTTTCAACGTCTTGATGGATTTCAGCCTCAAGGAATCAATCAAAGAGGCTCTTATGTGGCATTATCAGATGACGAAGGAAACTCTTGGCATATTAAAAAATTACAAGGTGCGCAACCACATGAGAATCCAGAGATCTTCAAGGCAATGAAAGGCGAGACTATCGGTTATTCGGTTGCACATCAAGCTCCAAATGGAATGATTCACTTAATAACTACAATGAATAGCCCATGCCTTCATTTTGAGATGAATGAGGCTTGGATACTTTCTGATGATAATGAAAACTTATCTGACACTGAATTAATGAAATCAAAGGCAATGAGTATATCAGATGTCAAAACTTATGAGGAAAAATATCCTGATGGCAAACCTAGACTAAAATATAGCGCAGGGATTTCTGATGATGGTCGTTATCTATTGCATGGAAAAGAGACTTGGTTCTACAAAAATGGAAATAAGCAAAAAGAAGCGATATATAAACTTGGTTATAAGGTCGGAACAGAAACGTATTGGTCAAGTGATGGAAAAAAGCTATGGGAATGGCAATATAATGAAGACGGTACAAGTATTTGGACACAATGGTATCACAACGGACAAATGAAGGCACAATCAACTTGGCGTAATTTCAGATGTGAAGGCGTTGCCACAAGATGGGATATTGATGGGAAAGTTATTAATCAAGAGCATTTTAAGTAGAAAAATAAAACGGAGGATATCAAAATGTCAGCTATCAAAATGGGCTTTGGTGCTTCCAAGATAACACCCGAAATAGGCGCATTTATGGCGGGATATTTCCATGAAAGGCAGGCTACAGCGGTTCATGATGACCTTTTCGCAAAAGCGATGATATTTGATGTAGGCTTTGTAAGCATACCAGCGGAATATTTTGTAGAACTCCAGCTTGATATTAAAAAGCATTCTCCATTCAAGCGGACATTCGTTTCAGAACTTGCAAACGGCTGGGTTGGCTACATTCCAACCAAAAAGGCATTTGACGAAAACATGAAAGATGTTCCAGCAGACGCCATGAAGCAATTTGACCACAAGGGCTATGAGGTGCGCTCTGCATTATCAAGAGGATTTCTACCGGGAGTCGGTGAAGTGATGGCAGATAAAGCTGTTGAGTTATTGGAAAAATTATATATTACAAGGAATGAAAAATGAAAACTGATAAATTAGATATAAATTATGATCTTAAATCGATGGAAAGTTGGTCTATCTGGAATCCGATAGTTCCAAAAACAACCTGTTCTTTCAATGAAACGCCTGATGGAATACTCGTTGAATCTCCCGACAAACCCTATGCAGTTGGCGGAATCTATCAGGAAACAAAGGGTATTAAAGGTGGCTTCTCTTATGCCATCAAGGTTGACTGCAAGATAAAGGATGTTCCATATCCATATAGGACGATCTTTGTTAGACTTACATGGACGAATGACGGCGCACCAATTCATTATGCAGGGATGCTCATTCGTGGACCCATAATTGATGGCGATAATGCAAGGTTTGATGATGTGATAGTTGCACCAGACGAAGCTAATGGTGTTGTGATCTCGCTTGATGTAAAATGGCTTGATGGTGGATCGGTGGTATGGAAAAACGCAAGTATAAACGAAACAGATCCTATTCTTCCACGAAAAGTCAAGATCGGGACTGTATTTTTTCGCCCATCAAATAGCACTCCCGAAAATAATCTTAGGCTATGGTGTGAAAAAATTGACGAAGCGGGAAAACTTGGGCTTGATATAGTCTGTCTTGGCGAAGCGATAACAATGATCGGCACGTCTGCTAACGCTTTCGATTGTGCTTATCCAATTCCCGGACATGATACAGATATTTTAGGTGATTCCGCAAGAAAAAATAAAATCTGGGTTGTCGCTGGATTATCTGAACTTGATGGAGATATTATATATAATACCGCTGTCTTATTGGATAGAGAGGGCAAAGTTGCGGGTAAATATAGAAAAGTCCATCTTCCACGTGAAGAATGGAAATGGGGCATTACACCCGGACATGAATATCCTGTTTTTCAGACTGATTTTGGAATTGTTGCCATGCAAATATGCTATGATTGGTTTTTCTCTGAACCAGAGGAGATATTTGCCCTAAATGGTGCAGAGATTATATTTGCACCAACTTGGGGGAACACATTGCCCGATCATGATGGCATAGCTGACGGAGAAACAGTCTTTCGTGTTAGAGCTAGAGATAACGGCGTTTATATGGTGCCTTCTGTTTATGACGGAAACAGCCTTATAATTGACCCAATAGGCAGGATACTTGCATCAAATAATGGAAAAGAGGGTGTTTTCTGGGCAGAAGTTGATCTAAACAAACGAGAGGAACTTGATTGGGTTGGCTATTGGCGTTCAATCGGTCCACGACACCGCATGACGCATACTTATAGTCCACTATTGGAATACCCAAAGAAACCTACATATTGATAATGTTTATAAAATATTAATTTGGTCAAGCACAAGGAGAGAAGAGAATTTATGGAAAAGCGGATTCTTGGCAGAACAGGTCTTGCAGTTAGTGTTTTGGGAATGGGAGGATTATTTGTTTCTAATATTGGTGGAAAAGGACGTGACGAGGCATGTAAAGCAGTCAGGCGCGCTTTAGAACTTGGCGTAAATTATGTTGATTCTGCACCGACCTATGCTGACAGCGAGGAAGTGCTTGGAATAGCATTAGAAGGCGTTCCACGAGATTCATATTATATATCAACCAAGATTGGTGGACGACCACAACCATTTAATCCAAAAGATAAAGATGCTTTAAGACGATCCGTTGACGAAAGCCTAAAATTATTAAAACTCGATTATCTCGATATACTTATGATCCATGAGCCTGATAGACCGGGGCAATACGATTGGTGGACGGATTATGATAATTTCCACGCCCCTGCCCTAGAATTGCTTGAAGAACTCAAAGATGAAAAAATTATAAGATTTACTGGTCTTGGTGGAACTACCGCATATCAGTTACCAAAAATAATGGCAACAGGTAATTTTGATGTCGTCCTGACTGCATTTAATTATAGCCTTCTCTGGCGTGAAGCAGAGATTGCGATTTTTCCAGAAGCAAAAAAACAAAACATGGGTGTTGTAATCGGTTCTCCACTTCAACAAGGCGCGCTTGCCCGAAGGTATGCAGAGATTGAGACAGGGGCATGGTGGCTGAGTCCACCTAGACAAGATCAATATAAACGCCTTTATTCCTATCTTGATGAGATTAACCTTTCATTGCCCGAAGCGGGTATTCGCATGGTGCTATCTAGCCCTTATGTTTCCATATTACTTATGGGTGCAAGGTCTGTTGAGGAAGTTGAACAAAATGTGAACTCCATCAATAAAGGTTGCTTACCTGACGAAATATTGGCTGAGCTAAAAAAGATCGCTGATATGGTGCCTTTCAGACCCTACGAAGAACCATTTGGTTTGCCATTTGGACGTAAATTTTATGGCGGTCCGGGACATGCAAGGTAAATAATATTATTTTTCCGTAATTGCTAGTGAATTAACACTGGCAATCAAGTTGCTAGTGGCACTGTTCTATGGATTATTGATGTACTATTAAATATGATGATATTATAGGATAAAAACGAGGGAAAAATAATGTATTCACTAGGCATTGATTTGGGAACAAATAGCGTAAAATCATTAATATTAGACCTTGAAAATGGAAAAATAAAAGGCTTAGGGCAAAAAGGATATGGCTATATTCAAGGCACGTCTGCAGAGCAAGATCGTAACCATGTCTGGAAAATGGTTGTTGAGTCAATAAGAGAAGCCATCAGCAATGGGGAGATCGGGACTGATTTGATAAAATGTATCGGACTTTCGGGTCAGATGCACGGAGTAGTATTGTATGATAAATCTGGTGAAGCAATAAGCAATATAATCACGTGGGAAGATGATCGGTGTAATAAAGATTTTCTTGATGAAGTTTCGCATATTGGCGGTGATGATGTCAATAAAAGCGGATGTGGGATTGCGACAGGATTTTTGGGATTGACTATATACCATATTTTACGTCATTCTAACATGAATATCGGTCATGCTCTATTACCTACGGATTGGCTCAGACAGGAATTAACTGGCGAAAAGACTTTTAAGACTGATCATTCTAACGGCTCAAGTTCTGGTTTCTTTGATACCCAAGTAGGTAATTGGAATTACAGTTTGATAGAAAAACTAGATTTATCAAAGGACATTTTCCCAAAAGTAACATCTGCCATTGATTTTGATGGTGGAATATCTAGTGCAACTGCTGAAGCTACTGGATTAAAAAAAGGAACTCCTGTAACAATTGGTGGCGGAGATCAGCCTATTAGCATGATCGGAAGTGGAATTTGCGATTCAACAGATGGATTTTTGTTGAATATAGGAACAGGGAGTCAAGTATCAAGGGTAAGTAATACGTATATCAAAAAAGGTGATACTATTGCGTTTTGTTTTCCTGAACGTGGGTATTCTCTTCTAGGTGCAGGTTTATCTGGCGGGGCGTCGCTAAACTGGTGGCGTATGATTGCAGAAGGTTGTATTAAAATGTATGGGATAAACCCATCTGAAATCAGCGTATTTAAGGAAATGTCAAGGGTTGCAAGTGAAGTTTCCGCTGGTGCTGATGGTCTGGCATTTATACCATATCTTAGCGGAACAAGGGCAAAACCTGATTTAAGAGCAAGTTTTATCGGGCTTACACATCATCATAATTATTCACATCTGACAAGGGCGATAATGGAAGGCGTCATATTCGAGTTATACCATTTCTACGAAAATCTTAAAGATGAATCTGATAATGTGCCTTTGGTGGGTGCTGGTGGTGGATTCTCATCTGAATTATGGTCGCAAATAGCGTCTGATATATTTGATAAAGAATTAAAATTGACGATCTGTCATGAGCAAGCATCATTAGGGGCTAGTCTTATTGCAGGCGTTGGATTGAAACATTATTCAGATATGAAAGAGGCGTGTAAAATGGTTAAATATAAGCCAGAAATTATAGTTCCCAAAAAGGAAAATACTGTAATATATAAAAACGTCTATGAGAAATTATATCTTACAAATATGAGCTAATCTCAAAATGGCGACCAAAATGGCTGAATATCATCGTATATATTATTAGTTAATCTTGTTGGTTTAGAACCATCAAAATTCATTATATAAATTTCATAATTAGAATCACGATTAGTAGAGAATGTGATCTTTTTTCCATCAGGAGCCCATGAACCCCAAACATCATTTGCAAAATTGTTGGTTAAATTTGTAACACCGTTCAGATAAATATCGGATTTTCCTGAATCGTCCCATGTCAAAAACTTTTCATCAAAAACCCACGGATAATAAAAATCAAATGTTTCATTTTCTTCCATAGGTCTCATAAAGTATTTATTAAGATTAATAACATAATAATCCAAAAATCCATCAATATCTGTTAAAAAGCATATTAATTCTCCGTCCCATGACCAACAGGGATTAGATTCATTAATGCCGGGCGTGTTGGTTATATTGATTTGAGAAGAGCTATCGCTTTTCATAATAAATATGTCAGAGTTCCACATATTAAGACCGTCCCGATCCGATGCAAAAGCAATGAATCTACCATCAAGAGACCAAGCAGGTTGGGTATCTTGTGAAAAATTATTTGTTAATGGTTTAACGTTTGAGCCATCTGCCTTCATTACATATATCTCATAGTCGCCATCTCTGTTTGATGAGAAAGCAATAAATGAAGATGGATAAGCATTAGTTGTTGTGCCACCATTTGAACTGCTACCGCTTTTTACGTAAAAAGTAATAGGTCCTTCCGATAATTCCTGCCCATATTGATCTATGCCTGTTACTAATAAAGTATGTGAACCATCAGATATTTTTGATGATGGTTCAAAAGTTGCGGAAGTATTATTTAAGCCGAGAATCGTTTTTCCATTAACACCAGATACAGCAATATTAACGGATTTCATAGAATTATTGAAAGTCATAGAGATTATATAATCCGAACTTACTTCCATATTGCTTTTAAGGGTTGAACTCACTATTTTTGGTGTAGGTGGAATGGGAAAATCAGCATCAGTGATCCTGTTTGGAATATCCCTTGTGCATCCAATAGCAAAAGCAAAAGAGAATAATATAATAGCTAATATTGTGAGATAATATTTTTGAAACATCAGTTGATCTCTCCAGCTAAAAGGATGAACGAGCAATAATCATTGAACCGTCATTAATTGGTCTTATTTCCAATGCAAAACCACTACTGGTCGGATTAGGTTTTGTCAAAAATCCTGCGTCTATGGCATTAACTCCCCAAGCAACGCCTAATAATACTTGCGCAACAAGAGCCATGCTTTTGGCAGAAGTTGCTTTATCATAAGCCTTATTTTGTTGTTCAATAAGTTCTTTAATATCTGAATTCATATATGTTCCAATTTTTGATTTACTTTCTAATTCATTATGAATTGCTTCATAATCATCCAACGTGCTATTGTGTTGAATTGTGGCAATCAAAGCATATATGCCTACACCAGCAATTATTGCTTCATAAGCGATTCCACGAGTTTTTTGTCCTTGCAAATGCTGTCCCAGACCAGGGACAACTGCGGAAGCGCCCATAGCCAAAGCAGGTGAAAGACCTGTTTTTGTTGTTTCTGGTATCCATAAAGGGCTAAGATTTAGGACTTGTCCTGATGATAAATTTTCCCTTTTATCATAGGGTTTATAGCCATTTCGCACAATTCTTATTCCATAAGTTCCGGGCATGACAAGATGCGGTAATGTAACAGACGAACCATTGACAAACACACGCGCATCAAAAGGCAATCTTTCTGCCTGTATCGTTGCAAGGGCTTGATCTTGTTGTTTTGGTCTCATGGTAAGAGCTAATGAGGTCTGCTTGCCTGCAATAACGCTAAACTCCTTTACTTCACTCATATAACCATCTCTTTTTGCTATTACAGTATAGCTTCCGGGTGGTAGGTCTATTTCACCATTAGAACCAACATCATAGCTTTTTCCTGTATCAAATGAGGTTACTGAGATACTGGCATCGATGGGAGTTATTTTAACCTGAAGTGATCCATTTGTTTTTATAGGAGGAGATAAAACAACCCATTTTGGATTTGGTGAGAATGTCTGCCCTGCTTTTAATGTTTCTGTTGAGTCAACGGAATTATATCCATCTCTTTCAAAACGGAAATTATAGCTTCCTGATGGCATTTTATATGGCAATTCAACTAAGACATTATCAATATAAGTTTTCGTTCCTTTTGGCAAATAACGACCATCAATGGTAGCGGTCATTGAAGGTTTTTGCTTTAATATTAGCTTTACAGTTGTGGATGAGCCTTTTATGATCTTTATTTGATCTTTATTTGCTTTTTCATAGCCGTCTTTTTCTGCAACAATGCTATATGTTCCAATAGGTAACTCTATCTCTCCTTCGGACATGCAGAATGACTTTTCAGGGCTTAAATCAACTGATTTGATTGTTGCAAGTGCATCAGTCGGGTCTAATTGTATTTTTAGCTTTCCAACTAATGGTTCTGATTTTTGAGGTATAAAAAGAAATTCGCCTTCCTCGTATCTGCCAAATCTAGGGTTTTGTTTGCCATTAGTCATCTGCCTAACGGACTCGGTCAGATATGTTGACAGTTCTGTTCCTGTTATAATTCCGTCATTATTTGCATCAGCTAATTCGTCATTCAAACCCTTTAATAATTTATATGTGAATACACCATGACCAAGATCAGTTCGTTCTTCTGATTCCTCACCTTTACCACCAGCAGTTATCATTTGTTGGGTTTCTGTCTTTGCGACTTTGGATAAATAACCGGGTATATTGGTAGGGAAGCCTCTCCCATAGGAACTTAAACTGAGTCCACTGTAACAAGCATCTATAATAAAGATAATATGTTTGGCAGGTATTGTCTTTGAGATTTCGTTAAGCTCATTCATAGCAATACAATATTGCATGTATTCAGCAGGATTAGGTTCTTTGGTTAAACTTTCGATCTTTGCATCGTAAGGGATAAGAAAACCCATCTCACCTGCTCCTCTGGGAAGCGGAACCGTTTGACCGTGACCAGAAAAGTAAACTAAAAGACAATCGTTTTTGTCAACCATATTGGGATTAGCAAATGAATGTAATATTTCTTTTATTTTGCTTTTAGTCGCTTGATCATTTTTGAGCAGGAATATATCATTTTTTTCAAACCCTAGCTTATCAATGAGGAGACGAACGACTGCCTCTGCATCTGCAACAGAATAATTGAGTTGAGCCTGTGGTATATATGGATATTTATCGATCCCGATCACCAATGCCCAACCTTTTCTGTATACGATTTCTGGTAATTCAAGCTGATTTGCTGGTCGCTTCATGCCTTTCGTTTGTTGGGCATAACATACACCAAAAGCTAAAAATAAAGCTATAAGGATGACAAAAAATGTAAGACGTTTCATTTGTTGTCCCCAAAATGGTAGGTCAAAACTAAAATAATTCCAATTTTATTTTACCATAATTTAACAGACAGATCAACAAAAAACTTATTCTTGAGGGACAGAAACAACTTTTCCGGTCTCAATACTATCAACTATCGCCTGACAGATCAACAAAGCCTTATATTCATCTCTGAAAGTAGGATATGTAGGCTTATTTTCAAGGATGCAAATGCCAAAATCTTTCACTTCATCAAAATAGCCTGCTTCACGCCTTCCATAATCAATGACCTGAGGTTGTTCCCACGACCCACCCTGATAGCGTATCTTCACCATATTATCAATGTGTAGGAATGTTTCAGCATCACCGACAGCCTCTAGCTCTGCAACAACGAAAGGTGCAGAAGAAGTCATATTGATTAGCCCAGCGATTCCGTCCTCAAATTCTACAGCGACAACATAGGATACAGCTCCATTATTACCAAGTCCACGTTTTGCTGTTAGACTTACAATATCGCCCATAATATGCCTTGCCCAATCGACAGGATGAACAGCCTGAATAAGCATATACGCCCAATCAAGCGTTGGTGCATCCCAACTTGGCACAGGGGTTCTCGGACCTGGGACGTAATATTTGCTTTCAATAAATATAGGCTTGCCAAATTCCTCAGAAGCAAGAACTTTTTTGGCAATTTTGGTTGCAGGACCATGACGAAGCATGTGACCGACCTGTGTTTGTTTCCCAACTCTCTCAGCAGTTTCAGCCATACGTTTGGCATCAGCAAGATTTGTTGCGGTTGGCTTTTCAGTAAATACATGATAGCCTTTTTCCAGACATGCTATTCCCAATTCTGTGTGCATGTGTGGATGCCCAACGATAAATACAGCATCAATTTCCTCGTTATCAAGCATCATCTCATAGTCGGTATACCAAGCCTTTGCACCGAAACGTTCAGCATTGGCTTTTGCTTTTTCCTCTACAAGATCGCAACATGCGATAAGGTCGGTTTCGGGAATAGTCATTATATGGGGATAAATATTGGCTGTTGCCTGACCACCACAACCAATAAATCCTATGCGTAATCTGCTCATTCAGACGTCCTCCTTTATATATTTGGGCGTTAATATATAAAAATCTGATTAATAGATATAAAAATTTCACAAAATACTAGCATTAACTCAGAATATAATCAAGGAAGAATTTTTCTATGTTATATTATTTAGCCCATAAAATTATTTGATTATTTCGTTTATAAATGCTAATATTTTCAATAAAATTAAAGATTAACCTCCAAGTTTCAATAAATCAAAAGGAGATGATGTCATTGAATAAATACCTTTTTAAATTTATTTTAGCAGTTTTTTTTCTGTTTTTTGTCAATTCTATATTACTAGCAGAGCAAAAATGTGGACTTATAATCACAAGTTCGCCTGTAAGCTGTGAAATAACAATTACAAATATTATTGACATTGATTCCATATCTGTAAAAGGTGGAGAATTTATTGAAAAATCAACAACTCTAGTTAAAATTAAAAAAACTGATTTTCAATTAGATGTTAATGGTATCACAAAAGGGAAATACCAGATTTTATTCATGCGAGATAATAATACAATAAAGGCTGATATTGATATTTATGAGGGAAAAACATCACTGATAAAAGGAAATTTTCACAATAGAAAGGCTTTTATAATTCCACAAGTATATATTGGCAATGATGGCGCACCTATGATATTTGTTCCCGCAGGAATATTTGAGATGGGTAGTGATATTGGTGATATAGATGAAACACCAGTTCATAAAGTATATCTTGATGAATTTTATATCGATGTTTATGAAGTTACAAATGCACAATATAAGAGATTCATTGAGGCAACAGGTCACCCAAAGCCATTATACTGGGATAATCCCAAATGTAATGCACCCGACCAACCCGTTGTAGGTGTAACATGGCAAGATGCCCTTGAATACTGCAGGTGGGCAGGCAAGCGATTGCCAACAGAAGCAGAATGGGAAAAATCTGCCCGAGGTGGATTATCCGAAGGAGAACCTATATCAGAAGACGACGAAGATCAATCAATGGTAAGTCAGGAAAATCCGGGCTTGGAATCTGCTTATCCAGTAGGATTTTTTTCGCCCAATGCCTATGGATTACATGATATGGAAAGAAATGCTTGGGAATGGTGTCATGATTGGTATAATGAAGATTATTACGCTAAATCACCAGAAAAAAATCCACAAGGACCTGATTTAGGTGAGGAAAAAGTTTTACGTGGCGGTTCATGGTTTTCTGGCATTTATACTACGTTACCACCATCCTATCGTTACAGATTTGATCCCCAAAAAACGAGTATTTTAATCGGTTTTCGATGTTTAAGTCGGAAGGCTAATCCCTAATAAATGAAACATCAAACTATTGGTTAACCAATTGGCTCTGCATCTGAACCTAACTCAATCTCATTAATAATTTGGTCAGCTATCTGAAAGAGTCTATCTTTATCTTGCATGTTTATCTAACTCCCGATATAATTTTGTCATCTTTATTCATTCACTCAGGGCTATATAATACAGTCATATCAGAATCGCTAAATTAAATAGCCTACTAACAATATTTCAGGCTTGCTTTGAATTTAGCTTTATTGTATTATTTTTCAAAGAAAGATAGCTATTTTTCAAGTGTTTTTGATAAAATGATGACATATTTCTGATTATTTTTCTAAATTTTTTTTGGTTGATTTTATATTGATAATTTTAGTGTATTACATTAATTATGATTTTTAAGAAAATAATTTTTAGCTTTACTTTGCTTTCAATTTCCATCGTCAATATTTCGTCAATATATGGCTCAAGTCAATTCAAGCCTGATTATTTTGATGGGAAAATCACTTTGTCAAATCCCGCCAATTTAGATCAAATTTCGATCATAACACTTGATTTAATGGCAATTATTGGCAATTGTGGGAGAACTATTATAAAATTTAGAACGCCTGACGGTATAACGACAATTGGGCAAACTACATTTGAAGAAGAGGCTTTTACAAAAGGTTCATCTCGAATGTATTCGGTAAGTATAAAAGTTTTGGAAAAAGGCACTTATGCTTTACAGGCATCTGTATATTATTCATTGCCCGATGGACGTAATGATGTAGAGCATTTCTTTAAGTTTCTAATTGTTGATGACGATGGTTTCAGAGTGACTGATAAAGTTGATTCATTAAACAGGAGTAATATAGAGACAAAAGCAATTATATTACCCGCACCTTCCGATGTTTTTTCTTATCCTAAAACATTTTCAATAAATGGTTATGTAACATATTACGATGATAACATTTCCAAACCATTACCAATAAGATGGATTACTGTAAATCTATATGATCTTAAAGGAAATACCTACAATTTGTTAGAAACCCAAAAGACAGATAATAATGGTTATTATGCTTTTGATAATATAGATAATGCCCCTGATAAAGTTTTTCGAATAAAGGTTAGCTTTATAAATAATGTTTTAAGGATAGTTGATAAATATATCAATCCATACGAATTTGATTTACCAGTAATTAGCAATGTTTTTGTAGATTCAGTTAATGGTGATTGCTTTTTTAATGAGAAAAATCAGCATCGTTGTTTAGGTCATATATTCAATACAATTATGGATGCTCATGATTTTTTAATGGAGAATGTAAATTGGAGCAGAAAGATAATAAATGTTCAATATCCCTATGAAAGTGATAAATCACTATCAAAATATAGTTACAGTCATATATATCCATTAAGAGATCAGATATTAAATGAGATAATTTATATCGCATCTAATAGACCATGGTATCGTATTTCTATGCTTCATGAATACGGTCATGCAGTTATGATGGCAATGTATGATTATAATTATCGTAACTATCCAAAGAGCCAATATATAGGCGATCCAGATTCGGATTATACACATTCGGTCTTTACCGTATCTGATGAAGCATTTGCGATAAAAGAGGGCTGGGCTGAGTTCTTTGAGTCATTAATTGATGATAACGCATTTAATACAACCCAATATAGCAATGCAAAAACGTCAAATATTGAATATAATAGCTGGTGGAAAGGATTTGATAGTAAAAATAACAAAGGCGAAATTGTTGAGGGCGCTGTTGCAAGTATTTTATGGGATATTGCTGATACCACAAAGAGCAATGATGAGACACCAAATGTAGATGATGATATGATTGATGGAGGGTTTAAAGAACTTTGGAATATAATGATAAAATATAAACCCATCAACGTTAGGAAAATATGGGATGCTTGGATAGAGCTTGATTATAATCAGATAACATCGCTATATTCTATATTTATAAATAATGGAGTTAAAATTTCTATTCCTTATGACATGAATAATGATGGGAAAATCAATGTTGAAGATATGGCTATAATTGGTTCGTATCTTGGTCATAATGTTACTGATTCTATTCAACCAACGCCTGATATTAATAAGGATGGCAAAGTTGATATACTGGATATCCTCATCATTGCCAAGAAAATATCTCAATAGATGATTTTAGGTGATGTAAATTCCTAATAGGATTTACATTTTTTAACAGACTTAATTATACAAGGAGAATCTTATGTCAGACAAATTATTGAAAATCGCAGTTGTTGGAACAGGTATGATTGCAAACGCAGGACATATCCCCGCATGGAAAAATCTTAAAAATGATGTTGAGATTGTCGCTGTATCTGATATGCTTGAAGATCGCGCTCAATTAGTCGCAAAAACAGAGGGTATTCCAAACGCATTTGGCGATTGGAAAAAAATGATTGCCGAAACAAAACCTGATATAGTTTCTGTATGCACACCTAACGCCTATCATAAGGAAGTTACAATAGAGGCATTGAAATCTGGTGCGCATGTTCTATGTGAGAAGCCTGTTGCGACTTCTTATGATGATGCGGTTGAGATGTTTGATACTGCAGAATCAGCAGGAAAAATACTTTTTGTTGGTCAAAGTGCGAGATTTTCCAATCGTTCAAGAGCAGCAAAAGAGATCATTATGGCTGGAAAATTGGGCTATATGTATTATGCGGAGACATATTATCTGCGTCGTCGTGGAACACCAACTTGGGGACAATTCCACATGAAAAAACACTCTGGGGGAGGTCCTGTATATGATTTGGGAGTTCACGCAATAGACCTGCTTTTCTGGCTTATGGGAGGTCCAAAGGTTAAGGCTGTTAGCAGTATGACTTATACTATTTTTGGCAACAAAAATGAAGGGCTTGCTACTTCTTTATCTGATAGTGGCGCGCCTTTGGGTGTTCTTACACCAAGAGAGTTTAAATCCAACGAGTTTGATGTCGAGGATATGGCGGCTGGGTTTATTCGCCTTGAAAATAATGCAACCGTAGCTTTTAAGACTAGCTGGGCGGCAAATGTTCCTCAAAATATGGGTTATAGCATGATTCTTGGTGATGAAGGAGGTCTTGTGCTTGATCCTTTGACACTTGTAACAAATATGGGTAGTTATCAGGTGAACATCACTCCTCAAGTTCCATCAGATAGAAACGTTGAATTCGCAGGTCATTGGGAAGAAACCGAACATTTTATAAAAGTCATAAAAGGCAAAGAAGAACTCATTGTCAAGCGTGAAGAAGTATTGAATGTTATGAAAACTCTTGACGCATTATACAAATCAGCCGAAGAGGGAAAAGAAATTTGGCTTGCGTAAAGATGATAAGCATTTTATAGAACGCTGATATAGTAATACATAGTCTTCAAGTGGACTTAGAGGGATTTTCAGCGTTCTATTTCAATCATACGGAGGGAATACCTATGCCAGAAAACAACCTTATGGAATTTGACGGACCTAGAACGCCTTTTGAATCGGAATGGGATTCAGCGACAGAATTAGCAAGATCAATATTTTTTACAAATGCAGAAGATTACGAAAATGGAGCAAGAACATGGCCTATGAGCTTAAGAGATGAGGCAAGGCAAGACACATTCGTCATGTTTCACAAGGGGCAAGCGGTATCTGGCATTGAAAGGCTGGAACGTGACATATCTATTTATGGACATCAACTCCGTTTGGGCTATATTGGTAGTGTCTGCACTCATCCTGATTATCGCAAACTTGGTCTTGCAAGTAATGTTTTATCAGCAACAATGAAGCGATTTCATGAAGATAACGTTGATTTTGTATGTATCTCAGGTAATCGTGAAATGTATAGACGTGCAGGATCAAGATTTGTTGGCGGATTAGAACGATTTACAATAAAAGATGGCTTAGCTGGAATGGGAGAATATGAAGTTAGGAGAGCAGAAATAGGCGATATAAAGATACTAGCTATGCTCAACGACCATGAGCCTTTATTCAGCAAAAGACCTTTATCTGACTATGAGATTGTTTTAAAATATGGATATTGCGTTGGGCGACCTGTTGAATTTATATTAATAACATATTATTCAATGCCAGTTGGATACTTGCTAGTAACAAAGCTATTGGAAAGAGATAACAAAAAATATAGGCGTGTAATGGAATACGCAGGCAATAGGCAATTTATTATATCTGCTTTATCTTGGCTTACGCAAGATTTGCCAGAAGGTGGAGAAATAGAGATTGACATTCAAAAAGGCGATCATATTCTTATGAGATTGTTGTCATATATCGGCAGTAAACCAACAGCCAGACCCGGCACGCATTGCGTTATAGATTTTGCACGAACAATGAACAAACTCAAGCCCTACTTTGCCAGCTATTTTCCAGAAGAATTTGTTTATTCAATGCAATTCTCTGCAGGAAATGAGAGATTTACCGCATGGAGTGGCAAAGATTATTTAAAGATAGAAGGGCAGACAAACCTTGTCTGGACGATGCTTGGAACTCCACCAGATGGGCAAATAACAAATGTTGAGGCAACAGGAATGATGAAGGATTTGCTAGAAACATGCCTGCCAATACCTTTGCCACCATTAGAAATGAATATGATATAGCAAATTATAACAAGGAGAATAATTATGAAATTTGATAATCCTGAAGACATTATACAACTTACACCACTTTGGAAGGGAGAGCGTTTTTCCAATGGACGACCCAAAGTGCCTACTGATATACTGCGCCGAATGGCAAATATTACCTTAGAAGAGGCATGGGGACCTTTATGGGGACATGGATATAGATACCAGTTTCAAGGTAATTTTAAGATGATTCATCCAAATAAAATATTGGTTGGTCGTGCCGTTACTGCAGTTATGGTTCCTATGCGTCCAGACTTAAACGACTACCTTCTTAAATATGGTCAGCAAGAAGAAGGTAGAAAAGGCTATTTCAACGCTTGGGTAGTTGATTCACTTCAGGAAGATGATGTCCTTGTGGTTGATCTATTTGACAAGATATTTCAGGGGACTTATGTTGGTGGAAATCTCTCAACCGCAGTAGCTGCTAGAACCAAGAGGGGCGGATCGGTGATCTGGGGAGGGATAAGAGATGTGCAACAAGTCATGGAGATTAACGCAATTCAGACATTTTATAGAGGCAACGATCCGACAGGAATAGGCGATGTTACTATGGTGGGTATGAATACGCCATGTCGCATTGGCAATGCAATTTGTATGCCCGGTGATGTTGTTCTAGGCACGCCTGCTGGCGTTCTATTTATACCTCCACATCTAGCAGAGACCTGCGTAGTAAATGCAGAGAAATCGCATGTAATGGATATATTTGGCTTTATTCGCCTTGAAGAAAAGAAATATACTACAGCACAAATTGACGCATCATGGTCGCTAGCGATCTGGGAAGACTTTGCCGAATGGTTTAGAACCTCATCTCCAGAGCAATTTCGTCATCTAAACTGGGATAAAGAATTGGAAGACGCAAGAGCTAGAGAAGGAAAAGAACAATCAACTCAAGTAAGATTATGATATAGCAATAAAAAAACTATTTATTGAAAGGTTATTGTATGCTAACAGCAAGAGAAAAATACTTCAAAGAAACAGAATTAGATGGTGAACCAGAAGTGCGTTCACATATTCATATATGGTATCAGGTATGGCAAAAATATGAAGATCAGCTTAAATGGATAGAAAATTTTTCCCATTATGTTTCTATTAGCTTTGATAAAAATCCAAGCAGACCAGCAGGTAGCAGGTGGACTGATGTTTGGGGATGTAAATGGTTCTATCCTCTGGAATCACATGATGGCTTGGTTGAAGCTCATCCAATTCCTAATTGGGAAGACTTAAAAAATTATATACCACCAGACCCAGATAAATATACTGACTGGAAGCAGGCAAAAGCAAATATTGAGAAAGCCAAGCTTGAGGGGCATGTTACTCATGGTGGAACAGATCACGGATTCATTTTTCTTCGACTGACCTATCTGCGTGGATTTAGCAATTTTATGATGGATGTTGCTGATGAACGACCAGAACTTGATGAACTCATAGGAATTGTAGAGGGATATTGGTTTGAAGTAATCAAACGATGGGTTGAGCTAGGTGTCGATGCAATTGGGTTTGGTGATG
Source organism: uncultured bacterium (assembly GCA_964564735.1). Lineage (GTDB taxonomy): Bacteria > Poribacteria > DTPJ01 > DTPJ01 > DTPJ01 > CAZMCH01. Next base: position 985 of record CAZMCH010000022.1, on the reverse strand, counting down.
ATCTTGGTTTACAGACCTCGTTACCTATAAGCCCAACTGCATGGCGAAAATATATAAAGCCATCATATAAGCGTATTCTATCATATTGTCGCTCTCACGGAGTCCACACATCCCTACATTCTGACGGATATATAGTCGATATAATACCTGATCTTATAGAATGTGGAGTTTCGAGGATAAATCCTCAAGATCTTGTTAATGGCTTGGATAATCTGGAAAAATTGGCAAAAGGGAAAGTCTATATTCATCTCGATATTGATCGACAAAAGCTAATGGTATTTGGCAAACCTGATGAAATTGATACCCATATATTCAATTGTATTAAAACATTGGGTTCGCCAAAAGGTGGATTAGACCTTATTTGGTATGCTTTTCCACCAACATCATCAGAAAATATAAAAGCTTGTGCAGAAGCTATGCACAAATACGCAACTTATTGGAAAAATAAGTAGAAAATAAACATAATTTCAGGAGGATTCGGATATGTCAATTGGCGAAACTTCCCAAGATTGTTATGATATAATATTAAAAGGTGGTCATGTTATTGATCCCGCAAATAATATCGATAGCAAAATGGATATTGCCATAAAAGATCGAAAGATTGCCCAAGTTGCTATAAATATACCTGCGGATAAATCAGAAAAGATAATTGATATTTCGAGATATTATGTAACTCCTGGTCTTATAGACATTCATACTCACGTTTATAGATTCAGAACAAACGATGGATATATAGAGAGTATGGTTCCCGATGCGCACCTTTTATCTTCTGGCGTAACAACGACAGTAGATGCAGGCACAGCAGGTTGGTGGCATTTCATAGATTTTTATGAAAAAGAGATAAAGCATTCGAAAACAAGAATATTTGCATTTATCAACATTGCCAGCGGAGGCATGGCGCTTCAATCTACAGAGCTAAATCCAAATGAGCTGCACCCCAAAATAACCGCTGAAATAGCAGAAAAATATTCTGATGTAATTGTTG
>CAZMCH010000021.1:0-51050 GCA_964564735.1 uncultured bacterium | reverse complement strand
TTTTTGACTATTTGTTATAATAGTCTTTTGTGTTAATGTCTATATACTATACAATCAATAAAGATTATAATTCTGATTATTGATTTTCATAATATTGGCACATTATATCCTGCAAAGTAAATTTTGGCGAAAAACCAAGTTGTTCTTTTGCTTTTTTTGTATTATACCAGAATGATATATTAGGGACATTAAATCCTATCTTCTTAAAAAAATCAGAAATACCGGGATAATACTTTTCATAAATTGTGATAGGATTATTTCTCAAAGCTTCTGCTTCTTCGCTTACAAAGGGCATACCTACGCCTATAAGATAAAGACCATGCGTGTATTTATCATTTTCAATCGCCATTTTGAAAGCCTGAGTCAAATCCCATGCGTTTGTGAGTTTATACGAAGGACCAATCCCGCAATAACGCCCCACAAGCTTGAGTATATCTATTTTTTCCCACAATATATCACCATTATCATCAAATCCTTCTATTGGGTCATACCCACAGAATCGAAAAGCTATTGCATTCAAACCAAACATTTTATGATAATAGGCACATAACTCCTCGCCCATGTGTTTTGTTATATCATACATATCTTCATAGGTTGGCTTTATTTCCTCGTCTATTGGCTGATATTCTGCATTAGGTCCTCTTGAGCCTGCCCAGACGCTTGATGTAAAGACAACTCTTTTGACTCCATTATTTTTTGCGGATTCAAGAATATTACAAACGCCTTTAACATTTATATCGATTGACATATCTGCTGGACCCAGACCGGGCTGAAGTGTCCCAAGATGAATGATTGCATCAACGCCACTAGCTTTTATTATCTGATCAACTTCATTAATATTTCTAATATCACAGGGTAGATAGGGAAAGTCATTATCAGGTTTTCTTATATCAGTAGTTATGATCTCATAATTATAATGTTTTGCAAATAAAGGGGCAATATCTCTGCCACATAATCCCGCTCCACCTGTTACCAGCACTTTCATTTTATTTATCTCCTTCTGATGAAAGTTATTGTCAAAGATCAATGTTTATTTGTTGTTTTTCATTTTCTTTCTGCATTGAAACCTATTGAATAACAATCTCAGCACATTATATATAGTAAGACCTATTAAATCAAGCAAATAAAAGAGTCGAGTTTTTGCTATATATGGTTGAAATATAACCATATTACATGTTAAACTATATAACCAGAATATCAATAACTAAATCAAACAGGGAGTCCAATGTAATGATTGATAAAGGAAGCGATAAGCAGAATATAAGAAATGTATCTCTAAGAGCTATAATAATCGGTCTTTTGCTTGTTATAATAAATTCCTATTGGGTCGCAATTGCAAGCGAGCAATGGTATTGCTTATTTACATTAATAAATCCCTTCTCAAATGCAGTTTTCTCACTTTTGATATTGATTATTTTTAGTTTCTTGTTAGGCAAAATCTCAAATAGGCTTGCATTTTCTACTCAAGAATTGCTTGTTGTTTACATTATGGTTACTATGGTTTCAACCATATCTGGTCATACAACCATGACTCCGCTTTTGGCAACATTGACACATCCATTTTGGTTTGCCTCTCCTGAAAATGAATGGCAAAATCTATTCTGGCGATATATACCATCTTGGTTTGTCGTTTCAAATATTGACATCCTTAAAGGTTATTTTAACGGTGCTTCAACAATACATACTATTGAAAATCTAAAAGCATGGATAATTCCTGTTATTACATGGTCATCATTTATATTTTTCGCCTATTTCTCTTTGCTTTGTGTTGTCTCTGTTGTCAGAAAGCAGTGGATAGAAAACGAGAAATTGAGCTATCCTATAATACAATTGCCTTTGGCGATGGGTAAAAGACGGGACTTCTTTAATTCAAAACTGATGTGGATTGGGCTTGCTGTCTCTGCTTCTATCAGAATACTAAACGGCTTCCATGACCTTATACCTGCGATTCCACAGATACCATATACATATCAGATTGACCAATTTTTCACCGAAAAGCCTTGGAATGCAATTGGATATACGACTATGTATTTTAATCTTGGTATTGTCGGCTTAACATACTTTATGCCTTTGAACCTTTCTTTTTCATGTTGGTTTTTCTTCTGGTTAACCAGAGTGGAAAGGGTTATTACAAGCATGATTGGCTTAAATAATCTTTATCTTGATGAAAGGGCTTCTGGTGGATGGATCGGGATCGGATTTATTGCGATATGGCTTGCACGAAGACATCTTATTTCATTCATCAAGCATATTTTCGGAATTTCGCAAATAGATGACTCCAAAGAGCCTATGAAATATAGATCCGCAACGCTACTTTTTATATTGAGTTACATATTTTTATTTATCTTTTGCTATCTGGCTGGCATGTCTATATGGGTTACTTTTGTGTTTTTTATCTTATATTATATAATTGCCATATCAATTTCTAAAGTTCGTGCAGAATTAGGACCTCCTTACCATGAAGTAATCAATATTAATCCAAGAGGTATGATGGTTCGGATGTTTGGCTCAAATCGTTTGCTAGGAGAAAATCTGACGATATTATCTTTCCTTTACCCGCTTAATCGCTGTAATAGGGCGCATCCTATGCCTTGCCAGATAGAATCCATGAAAATCGCCGAACAAGCAAATATAGATAGCAAAAGATTGGTATATGCCATGACGCTTGCAGTTGGTTTAGGCGCTTTTGTTTCTTTTTGGGCATATCTTCAGATTACATATCATTATGGCGTTTTGGGAAAATTACAGGGCTGGATTGGAGGCGCCGCATGGGAAGTATATAATCCTTTGCAAACTTGGTTACAGTATCCACAGGGAACAGACGGCAAGGCGATGGGATTTATGGGTGTTGGATTTGCATTTGTCTTATTGCTTCAATTCCTACGCACTAAATTTATATGGTGGCCTTTATATCCATCTGGTTATGTGCTTTCTGGTGGTGGTTGGGGTGGCATGATATATTTTTGGTTTCCTGTAATGTTAAGCTGGTTTATAAAATCATTGATCTTAAAGCATGGAGGATTAAAAACGCATAGAAAGGCTGTGTTTTTCTTTTTAGGTCTTGTCTTAGGTGATTTCACAATGAGAAGCATTTGGAGTATAGTAAGCCTAATCTTAAACGTCTATATGCCATCTTCTGGTGCAGGCTGGAACTAAATTTTTATACTATTATCAGTTTGGAATGAGACTCATAAAAAGTCTATAGCCTTTTTGTCTCATAGGACTAAATAGGAATCTTTACTCTTTTATATGCTGCAATTACACATCAAGCATTAATTTTCTTTTTGTTTCTGAATCTTTAAAACAGAACGTCCATTGGGTCCATCAAGAATGACCTGATTTTCTGTGATCTCAATAACTTTTGAATTCCCGATTGACTCGCCTCTGGATATATAATAGCTTTTTTTATTTGTTACATCTTCGATAATTGCCTTTGATGCTTCTCCGATACCAAAAATCCCTGTTAAAACAAGGTCTGATTTTATCTCCACAGGCGGAATCCCTAATGGGCGAAAAAGATTTTTTTGTGAAATTATGCTTATGTAATAAGACAAAGGTAATTGTTTTCTAAATGCACCTTGTATTGCTTTTGGATTCTTTGTAATATGCACTATTCCACCTTCTGCAACCCAAAAATATCCAGCTTCATTTAGTTTTTGCTCCAGATTTTCTTTTATCTGTTTTGGTGATTGATCAGATAAATCTAAATCTACCATCCCCTCAATATTTCCATCAACAATGATCTTAATGCCCAATGATGAACTTAAAATGGCAATAGCATCCCTGATACTCACTGTTCCGCTATCAATCTGAGTTTTGGCTACATTTGGAATAAATACAATACCTATAATTAACAATGAATAAATAAGAAAAAATGTAATTAATCTCATTTTCTATTTCCAAATCATAGATTTTGAAGACAAATCTACTGAATATTATAATTATCCTCATCAATATCAGCAACCCCGCCTTCCCAATCTTGATGAATTTTTTCCCTCCATTTCTTCAAAAGTATCAACTCATGCCTTCTTTCTACGTTTTCTTCATTATAACCACGTTCTCCATAAAAAACATGGATTTTTTCTATTGCGTCATTAATGAAGTCCATAGCAATAGCATAATCTTTATTTTTCAACGATTCCAGACCTGCAGCTCTGGTTCTTTCCATTATTACAAAAGGTCTATACTGTTCATGGTTTTCAACATAATCTTTATCATCGCAGTATTTTTTGATAATATCCATTAGACAAAGATTATGTTCTGCATCTCTTTTTGCTCTTATATAGTCATTTATGGCAAAAAAACACACACGACGATTATAATATTGCATTATTTCAACATCTAGGTCTTTTAAGTCCTGTTCTGTTAGAGAAAATCCGTTATTTTCGCCATCAGACTTTTTGGAATTGGCAATTTGTTTTTCATAATAGTCCAAAAGCGATTCCTCTCCATTTGGTCTTTTTCCGTCAGGTCTGCCATCTGCCTCCATTTGAAGTATCCCAAGACTTACCCTTACTTGTATTTTTTCCTTATTGTCATCGCCGATTATTATTCTGATAAAATCTGACTTAGGGTTATAATCCCAATTTTTTAATATATCTCCTATATCTTTGTTCACGAAGACTCACCTTCCATAAATCCATTTGTATTCATCTAATATAACCAAAAATAACTATATCACCAAGAAGCTTTACTGTCAACGAAAAATGTATAAAGTCAAGTATAATGCTTCTATCTATACAATTTCTTAGCTTTGCTAATATTATAAATTCTATTAATAGCGTTCTATTTGTTATGAAATATTAATGCCAGAAAGTATAAGTTGGTATCTTTAACAGGACCCCCAGAACGTTCCAGAATCCACCAACCAAATAATCACCGAGTATCAACCCCATAAAAAATGGAACGGATTTTCTATAAGAATGTATCCCACCATGCCTAAGTATAAGCGATTTTATAAGCCAGCTAACAAAGATGCTTGACCACATCCAACTCATACTCCAATTTAGGCTACTTGATAATGGATATGCTACTGGATGCAGATTCCACCAGACAAACCTTGTATGTAAAAAAGATAGAACTATAACAACAACAAAGCCTACACCCATAAGGATTGTTGACTTGCTCTCTGCACTAGGTTGATAATATATCCAGCTTTGAAGCCTGCTATATGCCTCATATCCCGCACTCCACATAACATCTCCATAATTATAATGCGTATATAGATAGCACCACATAGCAACAGGCATAGCGATTGCAGCTGCAACAATCATCACCTTAACAAGACGTTTATTATCCATCTGAGCCTGTTCAGCAAGCTTAAAGCCTTCTAATTGATGGGGCATTGCATGACAGCGATTGCTTCTGTTGAATGACCAAAATAGCGAGAAAACCGTCAAATTTTGCGCCCCTAAAATACGTGTTCCCAATGCCTGAACCATTATCATATCAGGACCAATACGATAAAGCTCATTTACAGGGGGACCAAGTTCCGCCCTTATACGTGCAATTGAAAGCGAGATCGTGAAATATATACCAAAAAAGATTGGAAATATCCATAGCGACATTCCTGCACGCAAAGAAAAGGCTAGTATTCCAAACATACAAAGAATAATACCAAAGATAGCTGTTCTATAGCGTATTGGTTCTCCAGAGTCATCAAGATTTTGTGATTTTCGGCGTTCTGAACTCCAAAAGGCTGTCTTAAAGACTTTGACAAGATGATCCCTTAATGTCCAAAGGGCAAATAATCCAACTGCAATATATGCCCCTGAGGCTTGCGATTTATAATAAATATATGGAAATTCGGGTATTTTTCCAAGCCCAACCGCATCTGCAGTTATTATTTGAACTTTCCATAGCAGATAAAAGAACCAGCAGGAAAAAGAGAGATTAAGAGGCATAAAAGTAGCAATACCAATTATAAACGGGAAAAAGCATATAGGAGTCCAGCCCATAGAACTCCAAGGCTTTTCTGTGAAATATTGACCTAGCTCAACTGAACGTGTCGGTATAAGTGGAATCGCAGGATAAAGATAATGTAATCCATTTATTAGATCGATTCCTGCAGAGATGCCAAATCCTATCCATAACATTCTATTCTTATAAAATCTTGCTGATCCACCATCTTCGGTCATTCGTAAGGGCAGTTGTATTATTGGATAGCTTAATTTCTCTGTTTCCGCCCATTGGCGTCTTATAAGCACATTAGAAAGTAGCATGACCATTAACATCATAAAGAAGAATGCACTCCACCAGATAATCGGTTGCAACCAAGCTTTTATATGCTCAATTGTATGAAATGTCGTTTCACCTTTATAATATCCATCAAGCAATTTTATATTATCAACAGTCAGCCATCTAGGAAGGTATTGCCAGAATAGCGACTGCCATTCGTTTTCAGGCGTTGCATAATAGAACGGATAGCCAAGCAATGGCACAAGCACTTGAACCATATCAAGACCCGATACGATTGTTGTTAAGCTAAGGACAACATAAACAGTCAGCAACTCAGCTTGTGTAAAGGCGTGTTTCGGTAAAAAGCGTTTCAGAAAGATATTTATTGCTAATAAAACTAATAGATTGAATATGACAGGATAGACCAGCGACATTGCGGTTGCAGTCGGCGTTTGGACGGAGATAAACGAGTTTGGTATCACTAACAGAAATGATAGGATTATCGCCCTTATTGTAATTTTGCTTTTTTTATTCTCAATAGGCACGTTTTGACCTCTTATGGCAGGATTTCTATGCCGAATTGGCGGAAGTGTTCATCAAAATAGATAGCTTTATCTATACCATCTTTTTTGATTATAGTATATGAGGTGCAGTCTGTAAAACTCCATTCTTTGTCTTTGAATTGAATGAAAGTTCGTAATGCTTCATTAAATATATCATAATCTATGTAGATCAGAATAAAAAAACCATCTTTTATATCATCAATAAGGTCATTACATAGTTTTATTGCCTTTGATTTACCAACACGAGACGATAGTAATGTCAACAATTCATCAATAATATAATCAGATATAACACAGACTATATTGTTTTGGGATAAACAGATAGACAAAGATACTGCTTCATCATGATCTTCATCATCTGCGTTATAATAGGCAAAAAGAAATGAAGTATCTAGGAAGATTTTTTCCATTTTCTAATTCCCATTGCTTCATCTGCAAGGATTTTATCCAAATCTTTTGCGGATGTTTTGCCTAAGTGTTCAGGTTTATTCGAGAAAAATTTGCTCTTTTTTATAGAAAAAGGCTTTGGTTCAGCTTTTTTTTCAATACTTTTTGTTATATCCAGTTCATCAGATAACTTTTCCATTTCATCATCATTTATTTGCAGAGCATTTTTTTCTGATTCATTGGTGTCTTGGGATCCTAACCTCAATGCAATTTCCTCAATCTGTTTTTTGGTTGTGTTAAATATAACAACTACCTTGTCCCCATTCTTTACATCGTGTAAATCTTTGACTATAATATTGCCATCTCTGTAAATTCCCTCAAATATTTTTTCTTTCTGCATTTCTGGTTTTGACATATAAATTTACCTTCTTTCATGTAATTTTTTACTGTTTTATTATAATCAATCACGAATCATCTTTCAAGCAAAACTTCGCTTTACATAGGCTTCATATCAACGTCCCAAGGCTCAATAATGGTCAATTTATCTTTAACAATTTCCATGCAATCGGGCAGATCGAAATATTTTAGCACATTACGAAGGAAATTTGCCGATGCCCATGAAACCAAAGGCGCATGGACCCATGACTCATAAGACTCGGGGGCGTTTTTCAGAGTCACTGACACTATCTGATCTTGAATTATTGCACTAAATAATGCGATAATCGCACCTTGTCCTCTGCCATAAAGACGGACTTCCCTTGCCCCTTCGTGTAAAAGCAAATCTATTGTTGAAAGGGCATCATATACACGCCTACCAAGATAGCTTTCACCGAGTAATAATCCATGACCATGAAACATATAATCCATACCATAAGGCTGAAAGAAACTGCCTATATCTTCTGGCATAGATTCACCAAAACCCCTAACATCGAGCAAATATAATTCATTTGAATTTATCAGATCTTTTGCCATTGTGTCATTTATAATATCGTCTTCTGATGATATATGCGGTATATAAAGATGAGAGACCTCATTAACATCAAGCGTTCCCGCATATTGGGGCTTTGCCATTCGCTTTTTGAGTATGGCTTGTATTCTCGATTCAGTATCAATAGCATACCGAGCATAAGTATTACCTGCAATATTTGTTGGTCTCAAGACTCGATAATGTGGTATAATCCGATTTTTTGGAACATTTAGCAAGCTAATCAAATGTTTCCTTAACGATTCAGCATTAAGGGGCTTACGTTTAGCTGATAATTCGTCTGACTTTTCCGCAATCATTTCATATATAGGCTTTGAACCTGCCAAGATAACATTGCCTTTTGCAGTTGCATATAAATCTTCATCTTTTATGACTTCTGTCTCAGGAATCCTGACAGACTTCATTCCTGCATGAAAACAGAAAAAATCAACCATTGCTTCTTGGTTATGGGATGAGTAACCATGACCTTGTGGACCCAATGAGCAGGCTATATTTTGTCTTGGGGCTTTTAAAACTTCATAGAATCTTTGTAAATCCTCATAAGCAGATAACAAGCCACGTCTGTCAAAATAATCGTATTTTTGTCCTAGCAATAAAACAGGCTTTGGCGCACGTGCAATAAAGAAATCTGCCATCTCAAGACCTTCTCCAATAACACCAGGGGGATATTGTTCACAATCCGCAGGTAGTTCATTCTCTAAGTTATGTAAGAATGTTGTCACAAAACAGCCCGGCGCCGCCATTGTAAATCTATCATCAACAGCCCAAAGCCATGTCGTTAGCGTTCCTCCGCCTGAATTGCCTGTTAGACCAATTCTAGTAGAATCAACTTCTGGACGCTCTAATAGATAATCAAGGGCGCGTATCCCATCCCAAACACGCCACATACCGAAATATTCACCGATTAGCTCAAGTTGCTTACCCATCATATTATGCGCTGGACAACAGGATTGGACTGAATTCCTATCGGGAACATTTATATATTGATCTCTTTCACCCTGATTAAATGGATCATAGATTAATACAACAAAGCCCGAAACTGCCAATCTCTGACAGAATCCCTGATACAGATCACATGCCTTGCCATTATCGCTATGTCCGCATGGGGCAATGACCCCCGGCGCTTTGACATCAATCTTATCTGGTATATAGAGATTTCCTGTAACAAAACAATCTGGTCTGCTTTCAAATATTATCTTCTCAATTCTATATCTGTTCCTTTTGAGTGTGCCTGTAATTTGAGGCTTTAATGGTGTTTTTGGTGGAATTGGAGAAAATGCCTTGTTAATGGCTTTCAAAACCTCTTCTTGATATTCCAAAGCCTCAGTTGGTGTTTTGAGTCTATTTAGTCTAGTGCTACGCCTTTTACTAATAGCCCTTACCTTGTCAACGTAATAATCAAGAACCATGTGTTGATAGCCATTAAGCACCATAATATTACTCCCTCGATTTAATAAAAAGATTTTTCGATTCGATCAAAATGACAGCAAAGTGTCATCCCAAACGAAGTGAAGGGTCTTCTTGGATTATCACTTAAATATAATTTCTTATAAAATAAATATAAAAAATGATGGATTTTCACTGATTTATTTCGTATTATGGATATATTTCAGGATCAGACTTCAGGAATCTCTCAACGGTTGCTTTATCTGGAATTCCAGAACGTCCACCGGGCTTTGTCGCTTTTATCCCCGCAGTAGCAGAAGCAAATTCCATGCAATTATCAACAGACCAGCCCCAAGCTAATCCTGCTGAATATGCACCATGAAACACATCTCCGCAACCTGTTGTATCTACTGTATTGACCTTAAACGCTGGTTGATGAAGGACAAGATCAGGATTATCTTTCGTTATATACCAACAGCCTTTAACTCCAACGGTTACACCAGAACATTCTCTATTAGTATCTTTATGAATCGACTTAACTTGTTCAACTGGATCACTTTTTCCTGTAATTCTGACTACAAAATTTGTCGAAAGTATGAGATGATCAACTAATGATAGCAATTCCCTTGTCTTTGGATGATCTTCCCTTTCAATATCTGCTATTGTTGGTATGCCCAAATTTTTCGCTATTTGAGCAGTCTTTAACATAACATCGATACCAAGTTGATCGAGCAAAATAACCTTGGCTTGCGAGACAAAATCTTCATCAATGGTATCAATCGGTCTGGGTTGAACGCCCTCATCTGAAAATATTATTGCTCTTGTGTGGTTTGTTGTGTCAACGATAATTATTGCATGATAAGGCTTAACATCCGAAGAACGAATTGTCAGGCTACAGTCTATTCCTTCTCTCTCTAATTCCTCAACTGTCCAATTTGATAGCTCATCTTTTCCTAAGATTCCACCATAGGCACACCTAGCCCCAAGCCTTGATCCTGCGACAAGGGCTGTTCCTGTTAAGCCTCCACCTTGACGTGTTACGCCTGTTGCCCTGTTCTTGCTATCTGCTTCTGGATATTTCTCAACCATAAAGAGATCATCAACAGCAACAATACCCAAACCCAATATATCATATTTGCGTTCTATCAGCTTGGAATCAACACTTGTTTTTTCATCATGGATAATTGATGAAAAGACATTTAAAATTATGGAACTATAATACATTTCCATCCTCCAAATAAATTATTTTCGCTATTATTACGAGTTTTTCAGGTAGCAATAGACATTGGCAAAAAGAGATTCCTCAATGTGCTTAGAATAACATTTTCTGTCAACCTGAACGAAGTGAAGGGGCTTCTTTATGCCATAAGTGAAAAAGTCGTATTATTATTCAAGATTGCTATGCCTTGTCATCATATCTTGTTGAGTAATATTCTTTTTATCCATTATCATAATAACTGCTGAATCGAGAAGTATATACGCAGATGCTTCAAAAGCCGACCTCAAAGGAAGGATCGGTTCACTTACATTTGGAAGCACAATAACCTGATCGGAAAGGCTTATAGTATTTGCATCTGCTTTTGATGTTATTAAAAATATAGTTGCACCTGATTCCTTCGATCTTTCTATTACGTGCTTTATTATAGGAGTTTCTCCTGATCCAGAGATTACTATAAGAAGATCTCCCTTAGATATCGCAGGAGTCGTAATATCACCTACTACAAGTACCTTTAATCCTAGATGCATTAATCGCATAGCAAACGATCTGGCTACCAAGCCTGACCTTCCTAGACCTGAAACAAATATCCTATCTGCTTTTATAAGTGTTTCTACCAAATTTTGGACTGATTCATCATCAACTTGATCAAGTATAGTGCTAATCTCTGACAAAATTTTATCCGAAATCCACGAAAACTTCATTAAAATACTCCTCATTACAATATAAATCAGTAAAAAATCCGTTCAATGACGTTCTATTAACTTACCTTTGTAAATCAGAAAGCCTTTTTTGATATTTGGCTTGATTGCGAGGATCATATTTAAGTGCAGACTCATAATGTAATTTAGCATCATCAATCATTTTCTGATCTTCATATATCTGTCCTAAATTATAATGTGCCTCTGCTGAAAATGGATCGATAGAAATCGCCTTTTTTAAATTTGCCATTGCCATATCAAGATTTTTTTCTTTGAGAAGGCAAAGGGCAAGACCAATATATGATGGAACAAAAGACTCGTCTATCTCTATAGCCTTTTTATGATATTTTTGCGCCTCAATTGGCATATCTTTATAATAATATGCCACACCTAGATGATACCAAAATGAAGCCCTGCTTGTTACTCTTGCCTCATCAAAATTTGTCATCTTTGGAAATTCGCCAGTCTTGAAACTAGACATTAATTTTCTGTTTGATGGCGACATATCGGTATATATACTTTTGGGGACAGAAAATTCCAATATTGGATGATTATCACTGTTAATTTTTGCCCCTGCTGTGAACCTCGTAACACCGTCCTCATCCATCAAATAACAGCTTAGCAAAGCCAAAGGCTCGAGTATATTTAATTTCTGCATATCTTCCCAAACAGGACGTATATTGTAATTTTTTGCCAGTTGTAGATAATCAATATTGAATTCTTTTAAACTTCCTATCATCAGAATATCGCCTACTGTGCTAAACCATACTGTTGTATGTGGAAATGCAGACCGAAAAGTGCCAATAACCGTTTTTATATCATCTATGGACATATAGTAAATATGAGACCATTGGCACATATAGCCATCAGGATTAAGATGTTGTTTGCATATACGATAAAAATCTGACGAAAAAAGGTTTGCGATACCGGCAAGCCATATATTAGATGGTTCAGAAATTATTACATCATATCTCTGCGAAGTTGCGGAAAGAAAATTTCTACCATCATTCACAATCATATTGACACGTGGATCATCTAAGACATTCCTGTTTACATCCTTAAAAAATTTCGATGCCTCGATAACTGCTGGTTCTATCTCTACGCAATCTATATTCTTTACTTCATGTTGAGCAACTGCGCTTAGTGTGACTCCGCTTCCAAGACCTATGATCATGGCAGATTTTGGCTCCGAACTTATCAATAAAGGTAAATGACCAAGTAGCAATTGAGTATACATATCGCCTGTGTTTGATGCGTCTATTTTTCCATCAACAGCCATGACAATTGTGCCATTTTGCCTTTCTCTGACAGATATAGTTGAATCTGTGCCTTCTTTGTAATAAAGCAGTTTCTCTGCTTTTCCAAGAATATTTATCTTTCTGTCCTCACCTTTCAATTTTGCATAAGTCGGCGCATATACAGCGGCGCCACTACTAATAATCATCTCATTCCACGATGGCAAAGAAATCACACAAACAATCCCTATCGACAAAAAGACAAATGAGGTTATTGTTCTATAGATGATTTTTGGGCGTTCGGCTATAATAATTGCAATACAGGACACGATTATATTGATTAATCCTGCAAGCATGATACTCTTTTGTATCCCTATCAGCGGAATAAGCGCGAATCCAGCCATAAATGACCCGCCAATATTTCCTAAAGTGTTGATGGAATATATAGTGCCAACTCTTTTACCAAGTTCCTTATAATCTTTGGCGCATATCTGTGTAACCATCGGAAAAAGTGAACCCAAAAGTATTGTCGGTATGATCATCATAAGAGCGCATACCGTAAATTTCACTAATTCCAATATAGCATAATTCTTTACAAATCTGTCAAACAAGTCAACAAAATAAAATGGCATCTTCTGAAAAACAGGAATCATTAACAATGCAATGACCCCAATTAATAATTCTGTAATAGCGAACCATAATATATTTATTGATTTATATTTACTTACCAAGCTAAAAATGAAACTACCAATAGCAATCCCAAGTAGAAATGTTGCAAGCATGATACTAAAGGCATAGGTCGAGCTTCCTATAATCATGACTAGAACTCTTGTCCATGCGACTTCATACACCATAGCAGAGAAACCCGAAAGCCCAAAACCGAGCATCAGTGCAATAAATATTATTCGATGTTGATTTGTCAAGATATTATCCTGCCTAAATTCAGCTTTTTCTCTGTCTATTTGCACTTTTTTTATCGTTTTATTTCTCTTTTTTCCCTCAGATGGATTAGCAAAATATTTCTGATTTATAATCATGCAAACGCTTGCAGAGACTATGTTTCCAGCGAATGCTATCCATATTGTATTTTTCACTCCCAAATATGCAATCATAAGAAAGCCTGACAACATAACTCCAGCAAATGCCCCAAATGTATTGATAGAATATACCATGCCAACGCCATGTCCAAAGTGTTCATCTTGCCTAACGTAGAACCTACTGAAAACAGGCAATGTAGCACCCATAAGCGTTGTCGGTATCAGCAAAACAATAAAGCATAAAGCAAATCTAATCAGGCTTATTGAATAAAATGAGGGATTGTAGTTTCTTTGTATCGGAAGATATATCTCACCAAGTAATTTAATGATAAATGGCAGAATCAAACAATATATACCAATACCAATTTCAAGTATGGCATAAGTTTTCAGGGGATTTTTTAAGCGATCAACGTATCTTGCTGAAAGATAGCTTCCTAATGCAAGACCTGACATATATGCAGTAAGGACAGTTGATGTTGCAAAAGTCGTATTGCCAAAAACAAGACCCAACATGCGAGTCCATATAACTTCATAAATGAGACCACTTATTCCTGATATGAAAAAACAAGCTAAAACACTATTTCTTACCCAATTTCCTTTTTGCTCCATAATGTATTTCCATGAATTTGTGATTTTACAAACATAATGTTTCCATTTATGATTAACCCATTGGATTCCCATTTTATCAGGAATAATACTATTTTATTCTCATTTTTTGCGAATTTCAAAAAGCTTGGATCCATAATCTTCAAAATCTCTCTATATCAAATAGAAACATACTTCATTGTGGTATAATAACTGTATTTGAAAAATCCCATGAAACGAAAACATCTTGATTTAGACCGAATCCCTTTGCTTTATCATGATTTTTATCAAGGACAACAAGCTTTGTATTATTGACATTAACTATAAACTGAATAACAGTCCCTAAGTATACAATATCCGCGATTTTCCCATTAAAGCAGTTTTTATCCTGTTCCATTTTATTAGTAGAAATAAGTATTTTTTCAGGTCTTACCATAGCTGTAGCATTTTTCGATATGCCATTACCATTTGCAATAGCTTTAATCTCTATTCCATCTTGCGTTTTTAACATAAGTATAGAATCATTGATTTTTTGTATGTTGCCTGTAAACAAGTTGGAAATCCCTATAAAGTTTGCAACAAACTCACTATTAGGCTTCTCATAGATTTGCGAAGGTGTTCCGAGTTGCTCAAGCTTACCAGCGGACATAACCGCTATACGATCAGACATTGTAAGTGCTTCTTCCTGATCATGTGTTACATATATAAAAGTGATCCCAAGACGCTTTTGAATAGATTTTAGCTCTAATTGCATCTGTTTTCTAAGTTTTAGGTCTAAAGCGCCAAGAGGCTCATCAAGCAATAAAACAGACGGCTCATTAACCAAAGCCCTTGCAAGAGCAACTCTCTGCTGTTGTCCACCTGATAATTGAGATGCCTTTCTCGAATTCATTCCAGAAAGCCCAACCAAATCCAGAATTTTTGGAACTCTATCATTTATTTCAGCTTTGCTTATTTTTTTCATCTTGAGTCCGAAGGCGATATTTTCATAAATATTCATGTGAGGAAACAAAGCATAGTTCTGAAAAACCATGTTTACATCTCTTCGGTAAGGAGGGACGGAATTTATTATATTTCCATGTAGATAAATTGATCCATAATCGGGAGTCTCAAAACCTGCAATAGTTCTGAGCAAGGTTGTTTTTCCACAACCACTTGGACCTAGGATAGAAAAGAATTCACCCGCGGAAATATCCATTGAAACACGATCAACTGCGATAACTTGATCAAATTTTTTTTCTAAATCTTTTAGCTGAATAATCACATTCTCCAATTTTTTATGCTCTCCAAAGACGTGCATCAAGTAATAAATGCACATCCAATGTGTTTATATCAGTCAAATAACACCCCCAATAACAAAACTATATCTTATAATGTTTTTGTTTATTATATATCTTCTGAATATGAAACATATTCAGAAGATATTATAACATAATCGGTTACACAATAAAACTATTTAGTGTAAATATCCTGTATTTTATGAAGCAATGCAATAGATTCATCTTTTGGACGCTGGAATGCGTTACGACCAACGATTGATCCAAAAGAATCCCCTGCATTAAGTTGTCTGACTTCTTCAAGAACCTCATCATCACCTTTAGCCTCGCCACCAGAATTTATAACAATACGATGACCATTAAAGGCTGATTTAACAACAATCTTTGTTCTTTCTGCCAATGTATCAATAGGAACGTTCTTATAAGTTCCCTTTTTGATATGATCGGGCAGACCGATTACTGCCTTTGTGGGCTTGCACTTTATTATATGCGCACCTAATTGAGCGGCGATATGGACTGCGTAACAGGCTATGTCAACCGCAGTTTCGACATCCTTCGATGGTAGCCCACTTCCTCTTGGATAAGCCCAAACAACAACGACAAGACCTGCGATCCTTGCGTCATCAACAAGTTCTCGGACTTGCTCATACATATCTTTGCTATGAACAGAACCCGGATAAATAGTGAAACCTACCGCAGCACAATTCAAACGAATAGCATCATCAACCCATGATGTAACTGCTGGATATGGATCATCTCCATCAGGCATCATTAGATCATGATTATTTACTTTTAGTATTGTTGGTAGTTCATATTTCTGTATAAGATCGGATGCAGCCTCAATTTGTCCTAATGGTGCAGCATATCCATTACAACCTGAATCGATGGCAAGTTGTGGATGATATGTTGGGTCATAGCCCGGTGGGTTAGGTTCGAAACTCCTGCCGGGTCCGTGTTCAAAGCCTTGATCAACAGGCAATAAAACAAATTTTCCAGTTCCGCCAATGCGTCCATAGTTTATGAAGCGCAAAAGGTTATGCTTTTGAACATTGGTCATTGCAGGATACCAGCTTAGTATTTCCTTTACACGATCAGCACTCATTTTCTATCCTCCTATAGATTTATAATTTCACATTTTGGTAGAGAGTTAATGAAAGATTTGCCATAGAATTTTGTTTTGACTCTTGGGTCTAGAATAACAACTATACCAGAGTCGTTTTTTGTTCGGATTAACCTACCAAATCCTTGTTTTAATTTGATTATGGCTTCTGGAAGATTGTATTCCATGAATGGATTTCCACCTCTGTTTTGTATGTCTTCAATACGTGCCTCAACTACTGGATGTGTTGGAACGGAAAAGGGCAATTTAACGACGATAACATTACTTAGCGCCTCGCCTTGAACGTCAACACCTTCCCAGAAACTGGAAGTTCCAAACAGGACTGAGTTTACGTCATCTTTAAATTTTTCAAGCATTATATGACGTGAAAGCCCTTCTCCCTGAACAAAAGAATTTATACCTTGTTCATCAAGCCATGATTTTAGGGCTTTATATACCTCGTCCATCATTTTATAGCTAGTAAAGAGCAAAAAAGCCTTACCTTCTGTTAATTTGATAAAGTATTTTGATTTTTCTATGACTGCCGAAACAAAAGCACCGTTATTTTGAGGATCAGGCATATTTTTTGGGATATATATTTTTACTTGCTTAGAATAATCAAATGGCGAACCTAAAATTATCTCACGACAGGTATTTATCCCCAATCTTTTCTTGAAATAATCAAAATTCTGGTTTGTAGATAATGTTGCGCCTGTCATTATTACGCTTGTCATTGCATCGAAAAGGTTAGGACGAAGTTCAGATGCAACATTAATAGGCGCATTATTCAATGTAATATTGACAAATCTATCCCTGCTGACCTCAACCCAATAGACCGAATCATCTATTGATTTACTCAATATGATATGGAGTTCTTCTCTTGTTTTTTGGCATCTTTCTGCGTAAGCGGTAATCTCTTTTTCTTCTTCATCATTTTTTGCAGAAGGAATAAGACCTTTAAGAACTGACTCAAGTTCTTTTAATGGTAAATCCAAAGTATTTTCAACAAAATTAGGTTCTCTAATCCTCTTTGTTCCCGACTGCTCATCTTCAGCCCACTTTTGCACATTGTCAAAAAACGTATCTAATTCTTTCCTTGCTTTGTCCACATATTCAATATTTGATGTTTCACCAAGACGAACTAGAAGCCCGCCCTTCTTATCACGATTGCAGATAGAATCAAGAAGGTATCTAACCGAGAACTTGCTTAGAGATATTCCTATATGCTCTGTTGCCACATTTTCAATGTTATGTGCTTCATCTATAACAAGGTATTTGTATCCCGGTAAAACTGAAAATCCCGGAGCATTTTTACGCAATGAAAGATCGCTAAATAGCAAATGATGGTTTACAATGAGAACATGGGCGTTAAATATCTTATTCCTTGCTTTCTGATAAAAGCACTTTTTTGCATGTGGACAGATAGCAGAACCCAGGCAAGTGTCTCTTTCTGAGCAAACTCGATTCCATACACTCATTTTTGGTTGAGGATTCAAGTCAGAAAGGCTTCCGTCCTCTGTTTTTGCTGACCATTGGTGTATTCTAGTTAAGTCATCAACTTCGTCTTTTGACTCAAACAACTCTCGTTCATAAGTTATCAGGTTTTCAAGCCTTCTTTCACAAAGATAGTTTGAACGACCTTTTACAAGCACTGCCTTAAAATCATAAGGTAATATCTTTTGAAGAAATGGGATGTCTTTATCTATTAATTGCTCCTGAAGGCTAATTGTATTTGTAGATACAACGACCCTTTCGGATTTGCTGATTGCAAAATCTATAGCTGGAATTAAATAAGCAAAACTCTTTCCTATGCCTGTCCCTGCCTCGACTATTAAATGGTAAGAATCACTAAGTGCCTCAGAAACAGTAGAAGCCATTTCCAATTGTTGTATCCTAAATTCATATTTTTTTAGCTGATTATCTATTAATCCGCCGGGACTGAATATCTCTTTAAGTTCCATGATTATAGCGTGAATAATTATTTAATATATGATGATATTGACACAAAAGTATTTTTAAGTAACAATCGGTATTTGATGATCGCTTATTCCAACCAATAAGAAATGATTTCCTTAATATATTGCTCTTTTTCACAATCTTTTATAACCAGATTTTCTTCTGAATTTGTGGCAGAATAAACAGAACGAACTATACTTAGCTCCCGATCTATCAGTTCAGATTCCGCTTTATTGCCATTTTGATCGGTTATATTAAACATCAAGAGATTACGTGGTGCAAGGCATGAAGCGGTATCAGGCAAATCATAGGCAGTTAACGCCCCTGCAACAAGTGATGGGATAAATTTTGTATTATAGTATCTATTCATCACAACAGAGCCATAGGAGATCAATGGCTCAACCATGGCAATTCTGCTAATTGCATCTTCAAACATTGATGCGTGAAGTAAGGTTGGACACATTTGTCCATGAGCAATTGCAGAAATATCATTGAGATCAATATCATTTCGGCTTTCAAGATACCTGACAGAACGGATAATATCACCCGCCTGAATAGCAAGGATACTTCTGGATATTTGTGTCGCCCCGAAAAAAACATTATACCATAAGCTATAAGCAGATTCATTTGTATATGCTTCACCAGTCTCGCCTGTTCCGAGTAGATCAGGGGCTAAAACAGCAAAACCTTTTTTGACCAAAGATTCTACTTCTTCGTAACATCCTGACTTGCCATTGGGATGAATATAAATAATCGCTGGGTGTTTTCCTGATTTGTCTGGGATCGCTAGAATCAATGGGATAACATAATCGCCCTCACCATCAAGAGCATATCTTTCAATGAAGTAACCGTCATGCTGGTATCTCCCCAAAAATATGTATTTTGGAGTGCGATCAGGATGGATATAGCCCGAAAGCATTTTGGCTGATTTCTTTACAGACTTTAAATGCTCAAAAAGGTTATTTCGTGAATCATCAAGATTTTTTATTAATATCTCTGCATCAGCCTTGTTAATATCAAATACTGTTTTTCCACCGATAGAAGTTGATACCTGTCCATTTTCAGTAATTTTTAGTTCATCTTCAGATAAAAACTCTACTTCCTCATCTCTGGAATTTCCTGCTAGTTCTAAATGCTTTTGGAAAAAGGCATACATAGCTTCGCGATTTTTTCTTGTGGAATCATGCGGAGCATCATCTTCGGTCATGCTAAGATTTTCCTCTTTTCCAAATACCCTATAAGCTTTTTTTATTTCGTCATAGGTTTCCCTTGCACCCTGAATACTGAAAAAGTCTCTTGTGGTAGCCATTATTAATACGGGTTTTGGCGCTCTGACCTCAAGCAAATCTGCATGATCTATTCCATTTGCGATGCCATGATATAAGTTTTGCTCTGCATCCTGAGGACCAATTGACTCTAAAAGCCTTTTGAATCCAGTTATATAGCACTCAGGAGCTGCAACAAGAACCCTTTCATCAAAGGCGGAAATATATGAAGTCATAGTTCCTCCGCCTGATATACCATTAACACCAATCCTTTTGGGGTCAACCTCATTACGAGTCATCAAGTAATCAATGGCGCATATGCCATCCCACAACCGATAGCGAGCAAAAGAACTTCCACAAATAAAACATTGCGAACCAACGTAAGAATGTTCACAGGTTGACCATCCAATAATCGAACTGCCTTTTTCAGGATCAAAGTATTGAACTCGTTCACCTTGTCCAATCGGGTCATAGGTAAAGACAATAAAACCTTTTTTTACAAGATTCAGAATAACTATTTGGTAGAGTTTTTCACGAAAAGCGTTGTCTGAATGTCCGATAGGATTCAATATCACTGGTGCTTTGCCTGTTATTCCATCAGGAATGAATAAACATGCGGTTACATAAAAGTCTGGTCTAGATTCAAAAATTATCTTTTCAAGACGATAGCCATTTTTTTTGATTATTGCAGTTGTTTTTGGATTTAATGGTGTTTTTTCTGGAAAAGGACCGACTATTTGCATTAATATCTGTCTAACTTCCTTTTGTCTTTTTAGCCATTGACCCTCTGTTTTCAGTGTCTCTATTTTAGCAGTCCTGTCTTTAAGATGCTGAAAAGCTTGAGAGCTTATATTATGATAAAGCATGTTTTGTGCATCAGTCCATTTTTTCCAACTTGATATTACCGAAAGTTCCTCTTGTGTTATAGCCATTAAGATTCTCCTTATACCAAAGCTTTCCTTATTTGTCTGACAGCCTGCTTGATCCTAAGTTCATTTTCAACAAGAGCAAATCTTAAATATCCCTCACCTTTATCTCCAAAAGCGATGCCCGGTGAAACGCAAACTTCTGCTTCTTCAAGGAGTTTCAGAGCAAAATCCATAGAACCCATAGACCTATATTGTTCAGGTATTGGCGCCCAAACAAACATAGTTCCTTTTGGGTTTTGAACGTTCCAGCCAGATTTATTAAGTTCATCAACAAGAACATCCCGCCTTTTTTGATACGTCATGGCATTTTCTTTTGCATCTTCATCAGATTCCCTGAGCGCAAGTATAGAAGCTATTTGAATTGGTGCAAATACTCCATAATCATAATAGCCCTTAATCTTTGCAAGAGCATCAATAATATCCTTATTGCCTACTGCAAATCCACATCTCCAACCCGCCATATTATATGACTTGGAAAGGGATATAAACTCTATACCAATATCTTTTGCACCTTTTGCTTGCATGAAACTGGGAGCCTTGTATCCATCAAAGACTATGTCTAAGTAAGCTAGATCATGAACAACGATCATCTCATTTTTTTTAGCAAAATCAACAACATCCTCAAAGAACCCAAGATCAATCGTCGCCGTAGTTGGGTTATGTGGAAAGCTAATTATCAATAGCTTTGGTCGTGGCCATAATTCTTTTGTTATTTCTTGTAAATTTGGCAGAAAGTTATCAATATCATTCATTGGGATACTCATTACGTTTCCACCCGCAATGACTATGCTGTATATATGTATCGGATAAGTCGGATTCGGCACAAGGGCAATATCGCCCTCGTCAACAATAGCAAGGGCGAGATGAGAAAGCCCCTCTTTTGTTCCAATTACAGTTACAACTTCATTTTCTGGGTTGAGTCCGACATTAAATCGTCTGTCGTAATACCATGAAACTTCCCGACGTAAATTGAAGATTCCTCTGGATGCAGAATATCGATGGTTTTTTGGCTCGCATACTGCACTACACATCTTTTCTACAATGTGTTGTGGTGTAGGACGGTCAGGATTTCCCATACCAAGATCAATAACATCAATGCCCTGTTGCCTTCTTTCAAGGGTCATCTGTCTAAGTCTGCCTAGTAGATATGGAGGCAATCGCTTGAGTCTGTTTGAATTGATTAACATTATACTTCAAAAACCTCCTGAAAATATATCGTCATATTAAGATTTATATGGGATAAAAAGAGTTTTTTAGATATATCCAAGAGCCTTTAATCTCTTTTTTACCTTTTCTTCCTCTTCTGCAGTATAGCCAGTGGAAGTTTCTTTTGCTGGTATATATCCATTATTTTCCAGATATTGAATGACTTTTTCGGCACTTTCATCAGCCGTTTCTTTATCTGTTTCAAGCACAAGCTCAGGATTCAAAGGTTCCTCATAAGGATCGGATACGCCTGTAAAATTCTTTATCTCACCTGCTAGGGCTTTTTTATACATGCCCTTTACATCACGCTCTATGCAAACTTCAACTGGACATTTGACAAATATCTCAATGAAGCCTTCCATATCGTTTCTTATCTGATCCCTTATATCCCGATAGGGCGATACAAAAGCTGACAAGACCGCAACGCCATTTCTAGACAAAAGTTTGGACATATATCCCATGCGCAAGATATGCGTATCCCTGTCCTCTTTTGAGAAGCCAAGCCCTTTGCTGAAATGCTTTCTTATTTCATCACCATCAAGGCTTTCTACATTTAATCCACGATTTCGCAATTCTTTTTCAACAATCTCTGCCACTGTCGTTTTGCCTGAACATGGCAGACCTGTAAACCATAAAGTAAATCCCTTTGTTTTAGCCATTTATTAACTTTCCTTCCATATCTTCTGGCACTGGAACGTCCAGAAGTCTTAATATCGTAGGTGCGCAATCCATTATCTGCAATCCGTCTATTTTGCCTCTGTTCTTGCCATCAGGGTCACTCATTATAAATATGCCATATTGGGCATGGTTTGCATCATCTGGTCCCGTATCGTTCTCAAAAGTATGCACAGAACCTAAACCAACGGACCCGACAGATCGCCAATAAAGATCACCAAAATATACCGTAAGGTCTGATGGGATGCCGTTTATCACTGGATAAATATCCTCAGGCTTAAATGCTTTTGTGCCAATAGGATTGCCCTTTTCATCTCCCAAAGCCTCTAATTTGTGTGCAATTTCATCTCTGACTTTCTCATAATCTTCGGGAGGGATAACGCCTTTTGGCTCTCTGCCCTTGACGTTGAGGAATATACGCGCATAATAACCACCTTCGCCCCATGCGATAGTTTTATCCCAATCAACATCAAGTTCCCTAAAAGATTTTGGCTCTTTTGGATATTCTTTTAGCGTTAAATAGCCTTCTTTTATCAGCCATTCATTGACGCATATCCCGCCATCCATTTTCTTTGCACCATGATCCGATACAACAATTACAGTAGTATCATCACCCGCAGTTTTTATGAGTTTACCCGCAAGTTCGTCAAGATAAACATAATAATCCATTATAGCGGACTCATATTTTGTCGGCTGATACTTGCTATGTGTTTTATCAAAAAATTTCCAGAAGCCATGCTGTATCCTGTCAATTCCCATCTCAACCATCATAAAGAAATCCCAGTCACGAGTCGTCATAAGATGCTCTGCGACTTTGTATCTCTTTTCGGTCATATCGTATATTTCTTTCAAAAGTTGGTCTTTTTCTTCCGTCCTGAAATCTTCCACGTCCAGCATATAGCCATTAGAAACCCTTTCCACTTCTGCTTTTAGCTCTGGCGGATAGGTATATTGGCTACTCGTATCAGGTGTCAAAAAGCACGTGATCATATAGCCGTTTATAGCCTTTGGTGGATATGTTTGCGGAACGCCTATAATGATTGACTTTTTATCTGCTTTTGAGAGAATATCCCAAACGGTATCTTCTTTAACAGAAGTTGAATTAGCGGTAGTCATACCGCTATAAGAATAATCCTTCCTATTCCTGAAACCATAAAACCCAAGTTTGCCGGGATTTTTGCTGGTCATCATGGACATCCATGCCGGACAGGTAATTGCGGGGATAGTGCTTTTTAATTCTCCATAGATGCCATTATCCATCAATTGCTTGATATTCGGCATTTTATCTATAAACTTATCAAATACAAGCTCCGGTTCGGCAGAATCCCAACCGATCACCAGAACCTTTTTCTTTTTAGCCATAGTGCGTTTCCTTATCATATTATTGGATTTCGTTCTTTAATGTGGCATTTGTTAATTGTTAGGCAACTGCCCCAACAAACTTCTCTATTTCTCGCCGCACATCATTCATGGACAATATCTCGAACTCACGAGCAATATTGCTATTAGCCAATACATCATTCACCTTTTTCTTATCATCGTCGCTATTGACTATGACAAATATATTAAAGTCCCTAAAAAACAGATCAATGAAATCTTTCTGTTCCTCAGTTATCATACCGATATTCTGTTTAAAGCCAAGTGTTGAACGTCTGCCCTCAAGAATTTCGTGAATGGTGCGAATTTTCCATAAAACAATTTCAGGACGTAAAAAAGTAAAGTTACCAAAGAAAGTGTATTGAATACCAGAAAAGTCACATAGAAGGTTGAATCCCACAGTCATTCCAAGATTGTATATCATCTTGTCTCCTTCATTGTCCAAAGGCAGCAAAATAAATTTCCTCATGAGAAGATATGTTCCAATTACTTGATCAATTTCAATAGGAGCTATATCTTCTTGGCGAGTGATAGAGATTGCTTGATCAATAGATTCTTTTGCCAAAGTCTCAAAATTGGAATTGGTGTATTTTATGGTATCAAGGCCAGCAACGTTAAAAGGAAGTGATTGTTCAGCTTTCTGAAAAGGTATGACATGCTTGTTGAAACCAAGCATAAGTCCATATTCCATATTGACGTTTGCGTTTGGCACTTCCATATTTCCCTTGATTTCATTGTTAATGAGAACAATACAGAACTGCGATACAATAATTTTAGAGCATATTTTTGCGCAGAAAGCATTTTGGGCAGGGGCTCGCATTCCACCTGCTTCAATAGGCTCTATTCCACGCTCTTCCAGCAGTTTCTTCAAAATCGTCATCTCTAGAGTGCTTTGCTCAAATCCATAGGCAATAAAACAAGATCGAGTAGATAAGAAAACATAGTCACATCTCGGCAGACCAACGATACATATCTCATTACGTCTGATTGTCTTATCCATTATTTGTCCCCCCCTATGCCCAACATGAATTATTATCAGATGCTACTTTTTCTGGATTCCAGCCTTCGCTGGAATGACATTAGTTTTCACGCCTCCACTTTATCAATATTTCCGCAACCTCACGCCTTGTGAATTCAACGGGGGGAACTTCGCCATTGGCAAGCATCTCACGAACCTTTGTTCCGCTCAAAAAGACATGCGATTCTTTATCATGCGGACAGGTCTTTGGCGTTCCCATGCTACCGCAATCTTTACAATAAAAAGAATGTTCAAATTTCAATGGCGTTATCCCTATTTCCTCAGGTTCAAATTCATCAAATATTTTTTGTGCTTCATAAGTGCCATAATAATTGCCAACGCCTGCATGATCACGTCCAACGATGAAATGGGTGCATCCATAATTTTTTCTTGCGATAGCATGTAATATGGCTTCCTTCGGTCCTGCATATCTCATTGCAGCAGGAAAAACAGATAAAACCGTCCTGTCTTTTGGATAATATTTGCTTAATAAAGCATTATAGCAGTCAATTCTGACGCTTGCAGGAATATCATCATCCTTTGTTACACCAATTAGCGGATGAACGAGCAAGCCATCAACGATTTCCAAAGCGCATTTTTGTATATATTCATGCGCCCTATGTATGGGATTTCTGGTTTGAAATGCGACAACGCTTCGCCAGCCTTTATAATAGAATAACAACCTTGTTTCATGCGGATCAAGCAATAATCCACTCAGTTCGCCATGATCGGGACGATTGAGCATAGCAACTTTGCCAGCCAAAAGCAAATCGCCTCTATCATACAACGCTTTAACACCCGGATGCTCAATATCCTTAGTTTTATAGACGATCTCTGCTTCTTTCTCTTTATCGCATGTATATTTTTCCTCAAGATATAAAACGCCAAGAACGTTGCCGTCTTTATCACAAAGAGCAATTTCCTTATCTAATTCAAATCGCTTATCGTCATCTTTATCTGCCCCAAGCACAATTGGTATAGTCCAAGGACATCCATTTTCAAGCCTATTATTTTGTAGGACATTTAAATAATCAGATTTTCCCATGAATCCTTCTAAAGGGCTGAATGCGCCTATTGAAATCATCTCCAAATCCGATATTTCTCTGTCATTAATGGTAAGTCTTTCCATAGAAGAAAGACGATCCATGAGATAATCCCTAACCTGTCCTTCACACATTCTATTTACAAGATTTCCGCCATGCGGTTCAATAAGACTTTTCATTATCTAACCTCCAGATTGACATTTTATTTATACAAAAAATATTATACCCCAATTTTGCAAATATGTCATTTATTTTATTTTAGGAAGTTATATTTTTTACATTAATTTGGGACGCTCAATTAAGAACAGATTATTGTAAAGTCTTATTTAATGAGTTCCGTTCTTCCGTTGGTTGTCAGAACGTCAATGGGGCTCCATCAAGAACGAAAAATGCTATATCGTTTCATGGCATTTTGTCATCAATTTTTTGTATCATTATTTTTTTTGGAAACGGCATAGAATTTGTGGCATCAACAGCAAAAGAATTTCGAGATTTATACTCAGATATGAAGTATGGAATTGTTCTAGTTGTTAGTGAACTTTGTAATAATTTCTAGTCGGCTAGAGTTCGTAAAATAAATAGAAAATGCAAGAAGGCTTCTTAAAATACGTTCCTTTCAATGAAATGTGTATCTGTAGCCCAAACTTTCAACTTGTTTTTTATTTTGCGAGTCTAAAAGGTTGGACTACATTTATACGCAATAAAACAATAGAAATGTTATTAATTTCCTTTGTATATTTCCATTCCATGAATAGTCATTTCTTCAAGCATAGCTCTTATATTTTCAATTGGAGTGTCTGACAAAATTCCATTTCCTGCGGCAAGAGCTAATCCGCCTTCTGGACGATAAAACATATCAATCCATTCACGCACACCTTTTCGGCATTCTTCTTCTGTGGTTTCTGGTAATAATATTTGAACATCTGCACCGGCAAGGAAGCTAATTTTGTCCCCATATTTCAATGCAGTTGCTCTTTCGTCCATTGTGAACCTCTGAACTGGATGGAATACATCAACACCTGCAGAAATGAGATCATCCATCAACGGTGTATTGTCACCGCAAGAGTGTAACCAGAAGTGCATTCCGTAAGAATGAACATGGTCGCATAGCTCTTTATAAAGTGGATAATAGAACTCATGAAAGGTCTTTGGAGACATCATTGATGATGTTTGATGACCTAGATCGTCTGATGTGAATATTGCATCCATCCCAAGTTCTGCAAATCTATCAACAACGCCTTTGTGGAAGTTAAGCATTAGCCTGCCTAATACTTTTAATTCTTCCATGTGTTCATGATAATCAATCATCAGATTTTCCATGCCTCTGATACCCCAAAACTTTTCATGAAATACGCCCCACCAATGCCCCATACGATAGCGTTTATCACCTGCTTTGTCAGCATTTTCGACAGCGGATTTTGTTCCGTCAAATGTTCCTGCCTCGTATGGGTCTGGAAAGTCTTTTGCAAATTTATCAAGATCGTCCCATGTTGGTATTATGTTAGATGAATCATATCCACCACTTCTTGTCAATAGATGATAATCATCACGATAACCGAACCTGTATGATGGATTGCTAGTTGTTGAAGTATAACCACCAGGATTTACAAAACCAAAAACTAAAATATCATCAGGTATGTCCTTTGATATATCGTTAAGTGCAGTTCCGTATTTTTCCCATAATCCCTGACCCCACCATTTGTGAAATACAAGCGGAGCAGCCTTTGGGTATTTCCTATCAATAGCCTTTTTCACTTCTTCTTTTGTCAAATTTTCACGAAGCATACAAATTTCCTTTCTTAAATAATATCAAACTTTGGTAATCGTTCTATATTATACCTTGCTCAATCATAATATCCAAAGGATAACGATCTTGATCTAGTGGAAGAACAATTTTTTTTCTCAGTCTCGCCGATTCAAAAACTGCCATCAGTATTTCAAAACTTAGCAGCGCAATTTTAGCATCTAATGGGTGAGAAGAACCATCTAATATCGCTGAAGCAAACAATTTGTATGATTCAGCCATAGCATTAAGCCTTTGTGGTAACTCAATTTTTCGCCATTCACCGACTTCGCCATTTTCAACAGGCATTGGTTTAAATATTCCTCTGTCCGCTGTTCCCGGAGTATAATGACCACCATGTCCATCATTAATGAACAAATTATCAGCAGAATTATCTCCACAACGCCAGATTATACCCTTTGTGCCAATGATCTGATAGTCCTGATAATCACGTTTTTCTGTCCTCAAATCACCAACCATGATTTCTGCACGAACTCCGTTTTTTAAGCGTATAACAGCCATTGCCCCATTTTCGATATTATGCCCATAACGGAATGGTTCTCCGATTCTATGAATCTGTCCCATCACCCATTCTGCACCGACATCATCCATAAACCACATTAAGCTATCAAGAAGATGAGTGCCGTCAGATAACATGTCTCCAGCACATTCTAATCTAATCATTCGTATTTCACCGATTGCCCCTCGCTCAATTAATTTGCGTGCATATATCAATTCTGTTGACATTCTCCGTTGATGATTGATGATAAGGGGAACTCCAGCAGACCTACATTTTTCAGTCATGTCTTTTGCGTCACCCATGCAGACAGCCATTGGCTTTTCACAACAGATGCCTTTTGCACCAGCCTCAAGTGCTTGTAATGTATGTTTATAATGTAGATTAGTCGGAGTTGCTATTGCGACAACATCGGGCTTAATCTCTGCAAGCATGGTTTCATAATCGGAATAAACGTTGACAATATTAAGACTTTTTGCGCAATTAGAGGCGATTTCCTGATTAATATCACATACAGCGATCATATCATATTCATCACAAATAGCCATTGAGTGCGCATGCGCACTTCCCATGCGACAACCCAAGACAGCCCCTTTGAGTTTTTTTCTATTCATATAATTTCTCCAATAATTGGATAGAACCCAGACCAAATCCCAAATCATATTATAACAATATATTATACTCCAAGTATAATTTTTATGTCCAGAATCAACTGTTAATTTCATTTTTTGAGGATATTATGGCAGATGTTTTTTTGCTGCCCAATAATTTGGGTCAGTTACAATTCAGGTTAGACATATTGACAATCATTTTCTTTAGTGATATATTGAAACATGAAATCATTATTTATAATACCATTTATTTATGAGGTGATATATATGAAGTCTGATTTTATTGTTTGTTTAATGATTGTTTTTGTCATATTTATTTTTGTATCATGTGCAGGTCCTAGAATGTCCATGACTCCTCAGCAGGAAGCGGATATGCTTTATGAGAAAGCCATTCAATTGAGTGACAATGAATCCTATGACGAGGCAGGTATAAGCTTTGAGGAATATGCCAAAAAATATCCAGAAAGCAAAAGAGCAGATAATGCAAAATTACAGGCAGGTAATGGATATTTCCAGCAAGGTAATTACGATCAAGCAATAGCAATTTATCAGGAAATATTAGAGCAGTATCCTGAAAGCGATGGTTCTGATCATGCTCTTTTGGCGATTGGTGATGTTTATTTTGCTCAGCAAAAATTTGACGAAGCTATTAATGCGTATAATAAAATAATTGATAAATATCCTAGATATGGTGTAGAGATAGCCATAAAAGCACGTAGTAGAATAATTGCACTGCAAGATATGCAGGAAAACATCAAAATATTAAACGAAGGTGAGGATGAGGATAAAGATAATGCACAATTTGATATTGCCGATATATATTTTACGACTTTTACGGATTATAACAAAGCCAAAGAGGAATATAAAAAATTGGTTGATAGATTTCCAAAAAGTGAACTTGCTGATGATGCTATCTGGAAAATTGCGGAATGTTACTGGAATTTAGCTTCTCAAAAAATACCATCATTGAATTTTAGTGCAGAACATAAAGCATTTATTGAGCTGAATCAGATATATGATAGATTTCCACAGCTTAGAGGCATTAGACAATTTAAGTTAGAACCTCATTGGCCAACGAACCAACCAAGCGAAGAGTATCGTCTTTCATATAAGATAGTCAGACAATTGGTTAATAGGTTTCCGGGAGTTCAAGACAAGAATATTATTGATTTTATTCCGCAAGATTACAAAAATGCGATTGAGAACTGGCAAGAGATATTATATAACTATTCTTATACAGATAAAGCAATTGAAACTCCTATGCGAATTTCTCAAGCTTTTATCGATTTGGGAAACTTATATTATAACTTGGGAGATAAGCGTTTTGCAGGAATGTTCTTTAAAGAATCTTTAAAGATAGTGCCAACTCCTGCTGGACATCTTGGTATGGCGCGTTATTATGGAAGTATTGCTTCTGTATCAGCACCAGCTTGGGCTTATCGTAGGGCTTTTGCACATATAACGCAGGCAGAAAAAATGACTCCACCCAATAGTCCTTTGGCTGATAAAATAAGTTGGACAAAAGAATGGATGAATTACAAAATGAGATTGGAGGCATTGGAAAGTTGGCAATATAAAAAAACAAGATAAAAGATAGGATAAAAATCATTACTGAATATTTAAAAATCATTACTGAATATTGCGAATTCGCATTTTTTGTTCTGATAGTGCCATTTTTAATTCATTTTCGGTTATCATACCCATTTCAATAATGATTTCGCCTATAAGCTTGTGTTTATAATTAAAAATATGGATTTCCTTTTGCTTTTGCAAGCATCTATCTAGTTGAGATGGTGTTATATAACCCATCTCTATTAATATCTCCCCAAGTTTAGTAGCTCGTTTCTCTGGAAAAATTTCCTGTATTAAACCATCACTGAAACTATAAATTTTAGAAATCAAGTTTTTAACCACAATATCTGTATTATGCAAACGATGAATAAGACTCTGCATTAACTCAATTGCAAAGTCAAGATTATTTTGGACTCTGTATATGAGTTCCTCAATACTCATAGAAATCAGCAAAGTTCGTCCTATTGATATTGCAGTTACCTTCCTAGTGGTATCTTCGAACATTGCGCTTTCGCCAAATATATCACCTTTTTTTAGTATGTGTATAGTTATATTTTTTCCATTAATACGCCTGCATATTTCTATATTTCCGCTTTCTATTATATATAGCTCTTTTCCGATAGAATCTTCCTCAAAAATTACCTTACCATCTTCATAACATAAGATTTGCCCACCTATTGTTTTGCTATCCATCAATATTCCCCAATACCTATTGAATAAATCCATAAATTGATAACTATCATTTGTTTTGGAAAGAAACTGTTGTAAACTTTATCGGAACAGGCACTAATAATTAGTCATCATCTATTAATATATCTCTTGATTGCTTCCCCATATTGGGACCGACGATACCATCTGATTCCATATCCTCAAGCAACCTTAAAGCATGTTCATAATCAATATTTAGCTTTCTTTGTAAAAATGATGTTGAGGCTGTCTGATGTTTTATTACAAGTTTTACAGCTTGCTCATATAATTCATCATTTTCATCAAAAGCTTCATCTTCATTAATATCAGCAATATCTGAATCATCAGTAATTGCATGTTGCTGGCTAAATTCTACCACTTTTTCGATTTCAGTTTCGCTTACATAGCACCCTTGTATTCTGATGGGCTTTGCAGTATTAACATCCATAAAAAGCATATCGCCTTTACCGAGTAAATTCTCTGCACCATTCATATCAAGTATAGTTCGTGAGTCCACTTTTGATGCCAGACGAAATGAAAGGCGACATGGAAGGTTAGCCTTTATAAGTCCAGTAACAACATCAACAGATGGTCTTTGTGTAGCAACAATCATGTGTATTCCAGCCGCTCTGGCTATCTGTGCTAACCTTGTTATTGATGCCTCAACTTCGGAACTAGAAACCATCATAAGATCAGCTAACTCATCAATTATGATCATTATATATGGCATTTTTGCATGAATTAGATTATCTTCTGCGGCGGGTTTCCCAATAACTTCAGGATTTTTATCCATATAGCTATTATAGCTATCAATATTGCGAACACCCACATCAGCTAGCTTTTTATATCGTTTATCTACCTCTCTCAACGCCCATTTGAGATATGAAGGGGCTTTTGTGCTGTCTGTAACAACAGGCGCCATAAGATGAGGGATACCATCATAAAGGCTTAGTTCCACACGTTTCGGATCAACCATAATGAACCTAAGTTCGTTTGGAGTCATCCTAAATAACATACTAGCGATAACAGTATTTATAAAGACGCTTTTCCCTGCGCCGGTAGTTCCTGCAACCAATAGATGAGGCATAGAAGCTAGATCAGCAACAACAGGAGCGCCAGATATATCTTTTCCTAATGGCAATGGTAGTTTGGCTTTGGAATTCCTGAATTCCTGCGACTCAAGCACTTCTCTTAAACCAACCTGCATAACTTTTTCATTTGGGATTTCGATACCAACAACACCTGCGCCCGGAACAGGCGCAACAACTCTAACTCTTGTTGCCCTTAGCACCAAAGCTAGATCGTCAGAAAGATTTACAAATTTACTTACTTTTACGCCCGGGCCCGGCTCAACCTCATATCTAGTAACAGCGGGACCTCTATTAACCCTAAGAACCTTAGCTTCTATGTTAAAATCTTTAAAACTTCTTTCTAATATTTTCGCTGTTTCCTGAAGCACACTTTTTGTTAGGCTTTCATTTTCAGGCATATTTTTATTTAAAAGCGAAAGTTGAGGAAGAACATAAGGTCCTATTGATGATGGATCACGAAGATAAAGCTCGCTATCTATAGCTTTTTCTTGACTATCTGCCAAAACAATGGTTGCATCGGAAGTATTTTCTGGGACTGGTAATTTTGGTGGCTGTGGTAGTTTTGCTGGAATTTTGTTTGAATAGCGAGGTTTTTTCTTTGTT
The DNA here is from genome assembly GCA_964564735.1 of uncultured bacterium. Taxonomy (GTDB): domain Bacteria; phylum Poribacteria; class DTPJ01; order DTPJ01; family DTPJ01; genus CAZMCH01. The sequence continues at coordinate 18,069 of CAZMCH010000021.1, read as the reverse complement.
TTAACCTGTTCTTTCCGTATTATTGCAGAATATATTTTATAAGCTAAATGACTAACAGTCAACTCAGCAGATAGCATAACACCCAATATAAGAAATACTAATCCAGCAAGAATCAGCCCTGGAACACCTATCCAGTTCTTAAAATGACTATTTATCAAATATCCCAAAAATCCCGATGTATCATAAGGATCAGATACAGCAACACCAAACAACATTAATCCGCTTAGTATAAGGCTAATAGTGCCAAATAAACCCGATAAAATACCACGTTTCCTATCCATAAAAAGGCTAATGCCCCAATATGCAACCAGTATTACAACCAAATATGAAACATATCCGACAATGTTTTCAAGGAATTCGCTAAGATTACCGCCAATATTGCCACCGAAACCGATAAGGCTAATTAATAACCATAACGCAAATATAACGATCAATATGCCGAGTATCTCGTTCCAATGCTCTTTTTTCACACGACCAAATAAGTTCAATTTGATCAACTCCTTAGAAAACTTTCGGCAAATTCTTTCAATTTATTTTTCTAAATAACATGCCATATTATACCCAAAATGCCAATTACCCAGCAGTAATATGCAAATTTTGAGAAATGACCATGAGATAGGACTCTTACAAGGAATTTGATAGCAATATATCCCGTAATAAAGGCAACTAAAACGCCTGCGATGATTGATCCAATAGATACATCAATGCTTTCTATATCTTTTATTTCTAAAATTGTTGCACCTAATATCGCAGGTAAAGACATCAACAATGAGAAGCGCGCTGATTTTTCATTGTCTATACCTAATATAAGCGCAGTTGATATTGTTGTGCCAGAACGAGATATGCCTGGAAGTGTGGCGATACCTTGCGCAATACCAATAATAAGCGAGTTAATTACATTAAGCGATTTTTCTTTCTGACCAAATTTTCCAGAAACAAAGAGTATTAAACCAGTGAAAATAAGCATTATTGATACAAGCAAGGGATTCATAAAAGCGTTTTCAACCGTTTTCTTTAATATTAAAGCGATTATTACCGTTGGAATTGTTCCGATAATTATATACAGTGCAAATCTTCTTGCAGAATATTTTGTCTTATAATGTTTAGTGCTTTTTCTTATATTTGGATCACGACCAAATAATGCTGATAGAATCTCCCAAATATCTCTCCAAAAAAACACTATAACCGCCATTAAAGTTCCAAAGTGAAGCATTATATCAAAAAATAGAGGCGTTTCTTTAATTTTAAGGATAGATTGTGCTAGGACAAGATGACCTGAACTGCTTATTGGAAGAAATTCTGTTAAGCCTTGAACTAATCCAAGTATAATTGCCTTTAATATTGTCAAATGAACCTCCGTATTCTTGAAAAATTATTTCATTGATTTTCCAGTATGCCCAAAACCACCTTCACCTCGTGGTGTATCATCGAGGTTTTGCCGTTCATTCAAACTGACTTTTGTTATTGGTGCGATCACCATTTGAGCAATGCGATCTCCTCTATTGATTACAAATGGTTCTTTACCAAAATTAAAGAGTATGACCTTGATTTCACCTCGATAATCTGAATCTATGGTCCCAGGGCTGTTAAGCATACCAATCCCGTTTTTCGCAGCTAATCCGCTTCTAGGTCTTATTTGTGCTTCATATCCATCGGGGACAGCAATCTTTATACCAAGAGGGATCATATCAAATTCTCTTGGCTGGATTATGATTGGTTCTTTTATAGAGGCATAAACATCCATTCCTGAAGAACCATCAGTCATATATTTTGGTAATGGTAGGTCTTCATTACCTTCTGTTCGTTGAATTTTTATCTCAATTTGTTTTTTCATTTTTATTTTTTGTATTATTAACGTCAGTTCGATATAAGAATGAACCACAAAGACACTAAAACACAAAGTCCCACAAGGGATTAAAGATTAAATCTTTAACGTTGTAAAAAAAGAAATAGACCGTTGTTTTCGCTGACTGTGTAACGTAGATCATCTCTTATTTTTCAAAGAGATGATAAGTCATATTCTTGCTTCGTGTCTTTGTGTCTTGGTGGTAAACAAAAATTCTTACACCGAACTGACGTTTATTAGTCTATAAGCTTAATAATTTAGGGTGTATTATAATTATACACCCTTGAATTTTAAAACAACATGATTTTTTATCCATCTATACCACGATATTAACGAGTTTCTGAGGAACAATAATTACTTTTTTGACCTGTTTGCCTTCTGTAAATGTCTGGATTCTTTCATCAGTAATAGCGATCTTTTTTAGTTCATCATCGGACATATCGCTTGCGACTTGAATCCTGCTTCTGACTTTGCCATTAACCTGAAGAACGATAGTTATTTCATCTTGTTCCAGAGCAGATTCATCCCATTGTCGCCACTGGGCATTCATTATCCCACCAGTATAGCCAAAATTTTCCCAAAGCTCTTCAGATATATGAGGGGCAAATGGTGAAAGAGTTATAATAAGTATCTCAAGAGCTTCCCTAAGAACCTTAAGCGATATTGCATCTTTTGGTTCATTTATGCTATAAAGGTGATTTACAAGCTCCATAATCGCGCTAATAGCAGTATTAAAATGAAATCTCTCGCCAATATCAATAGTTACTCGTTTCATAGTTATGTGTGCCATCCTGCGAAGCTCTTTTGCCTCATCGGAAAGATCGACAGGATTATAATCTGTTGATATATTTTTAACGATTGGAAGATATTTATCAATTATTCGCCATACTCTATTAAGAAACCTAAAGGTTCCTTCTATGCCCTCATTACTCCATTCAAGTTCCTTTTCAGGAGGCGCCGCAAAGAGTAGAAACATACGGACAGTATCGGCGCCGTATTTTTGCACAAGTTCAGTAGGCTCAACGACATTTCCTTTTGATTTTGACATGACAGAACCTTCTTTTAGAACCATGCCTTGTGTAAGAAGGTTATCAAAAGGCTCATCGAAATCAACAAGCCCCATATCACGCATAACCTTTGTAAAGAATCGGGAGTAAAGCAGGTGCATAACCGCATGTTCAACCCCACCGATATATTGATCAACTGGCATCCAATAATTTGCTTTTTCTTTATCAAAAGGCATATCATCATTTTTAGGATCAGTATATCTCAGGAAATACCAAGACGAGTCAACGAATGTGTCCATTGTGTCAGTTTCACGATGAGCATGACCATCACACTTTGGACATCTTACTTCTGTAAATTGTTTGTGTTTTGCCAGTGGGGAAGCACCATCTCCACTAATAACAACATCTTTGGGAAGTATTACAGGTAGATCAGAATCAGGGACTGGCTGTGCGCCACATTTATCGCAATAAATAATTGGGATGGGATTACCCCAATATCTTTGACGTGAGATACACCAATCTCGAAGACGATAATTAATTGTTCTTTTGCCAATACCATTGGCTTCCATATAGTCTGCAATTTTTTCTTTGCCAACCTCACTATCAAGACCATCAAATTGACATGAATTCACCATAATACCCGACTCAACATAAGCGTCTTTCATGGATTCAGGTGTTAGTTCCATATCAACAGGCTTTATAACTACACGTATCGGCAGATTATATTTTTTGGCAAATTCAAAATCTCTTTGATCATGTGATGGAACAGCCATAACCGCCCCAGTTCCATATTCCATTAATACATAATCCGCAAGATATATTGGGATTCTTTCTTTTGTCATTGGATTGATTGCATAAGCACCTGTAAAGATACCTCGTTTTTCTACCTCTGATGATTCACGAACAACTTTATCCTCTCTTGATACTTCTGCAACAAATTCTTTTACAGGCTTTTCCAGACTAGTTCCATTGACGAATCTATCAACAAGCGGATGTTCAGGTGCAAGAACCATATATGTTGCTCCGTATATAGTATCCTGTCTTGTTGTAAATACAGTTATTTTTTCGTCAGAATCTGCAATAGGAAAATCTATCTCAACACCGATACTCTTTCCGATCCAGTTTCTTTGCATTGTTAGAACATGCTCAGGCCAGCCGGGCATTTTATCAAGATAATCAAGCAGTTCGTCTGCATAATCCGTTATTTTTAGAAACCATTGTTCAAGAGATTTTTGTGTAACTTCTGTGCTACATCTCCAGCATTTTCCATCTTCGACCTGTTCATTTGCAAGAACAGTATTACATGAATTACACCAATTCACTGATGCAGTTTTGCGATAAGCCAGCCCTCGTTCATAGAATTTAAGGAACAGCCACTGTCCCCATTTATAATAATCAGGCAGACATGCGGCAACCTCACGTTCCCAGTCATAGCTAAAGCCCATCCTTACAAGCTGTGAACGCATTTTTGTTATGTTTTGGATCGTCCATTCTGCTGGGTGTATGTTTCTCTTAATAGCAGCGTTTTCTGCAGGCAGACCAAACGCATCCCAACCCATCGGATGGATAACACTATAACCTTGCATCCTTTTGAATCTCGCCACAACATCACCGATAGAGTAGTTGCGAACATGACCCATGTGTATATCGCCAGATGGATAGGGGAACATCTCAAGAAGATAATACTTATTTTTGTTTTGATCCTCGATAGCTTGAAATTGTCTATTTTCTTTCCAGTATTCTTGCCATTTGCTTTCTATTTCGGCAAATGGATAATTAACGTCAGCCATATTTTTTCTCCTTCCTGTTTGCCATATTATACTTAAACCAAGCCCAAAATGCAAGTAATTTTAAGATATTGTATGATCCTGTAAATTTTTAAGAGAAAATAAAAAAGCCCACTGCCAATAAATATGGTAGTGGGCTTATAAATTCTCTATATATGCAATCTAATTTATGTCATAGACAAACTTACCTCCAGATTGCCCACTAACACAAGCGACAATGCCAACAATATAGCAAACGCAGTATTAGCGTTAATCACTAGGTTGTGCAAACGCAGTAATTGAGCAAAATGTATTTTGATATTGGTGTGTCCAAATGACATGACTAAGTTCCTATTTGATTAATATTCATAACAATACCTTATTACATTAATAGTATTTTAATCAAAATAAGACAAAATGTCAAGGAAAAATTCTGGAAAAATATCTGCTTGATTTTTTATGTCAAAATATGTATAATCATTTCATTGCATAAACTTGTCTAAATCTATCATCACAGTTGGCTGTGATGAGTTTCTCCAAATTTTCTATTTACAACTCATATCAAATATGAGTTATCACCCAAAAAGGAGTGTGCTTATGTGTCGTAGGTATTTTATTGCTTCAGTAGCTATTATGTTAATTATCACAAGTTTGGCATTTGCTCAAGTTGATAAGATAGCAATATTCTATGAGCAAGTAGGCTGGATTGCAGCAGACCCAGCAAAAAAGGCAGGAGATGCAATCGTTAAAGGCGTAACAAAAGGTGTTAATAACATTAAAGTTTATAATGATGCAGACATAGGGGCTTTTGCAAAGGCAAATACAAAAGATGGCGACTTTGATATTATCGTTACTTTTGGATATTTTCCTGTTAGCCTTTATAAGCCGGGTAATGCAGAAAAAGATGGTTCATTAGCTGAAAACTTCCTTAACGGGGGAGATATGATCTTCAATACTGCTGACTATATCTTCTATGTTACGCAAGGCGGTGGAGCTAACGGTGATACAGGTTTGAAAAACATAACAAATTCAAACTTCGATTGTTGGACAGATGGAACAACATGCAAACCGACAGCAGACGGCAAAAAATATGCACCAAGCCTTCCTGCATCATTTACAGCTCCAAGATGTCTTAAAAAAGATCAGATTCAAGCTAGCACTGATTGGGTAGTTGAAATGATATTTGCTGACAATGGTGCAAATAACATGGATCCAGTTATTATCCGCAATAAAAAGACTGGTGGTCGTGTTGGCATAGCCTTCCAAGTAGCAGACGATTCCCAGCCAAGAGACAAAGTATTGCCTGAGATAATTCAGAATTACATTGTTGCGAATGTAACTGCTGTAAAACCTGCCGAAAAAGCTACAGCAACTTGGGGTCAAATCAAAGGATTCTAAGCAAAAGTCCTTCAAAATGGCAACTCTAAGTGATGATTGGAGTTGCCATATAGAATTCATGCCAGACGATCAGCAACCAATAAGCCTATACAAGAAAATTAATCATTGATAAACTGATATTAGTGACTAATCAAATTTTAGTTAAACACAAATAAACACTAAAAACGGGAGTGTATAATAGAAATGCTAGAGGTAGAGGAATGGCGTAATCGAGTATTGAGAGAAATATACTCCATAGTATTAGTATGTATATGCTCTTTCCAGAAAAGAATGATATAAAAAACTCTGTATTAGAAAATCCGAAATCTGTGTTTTGGTGATTCAAGTATTTGAGTTTATTATCCTGCTAGTCGCAATCCAAAAGATAAGAGATGGACAGACGTATTAAGAAATGAATTGGGAAACGAATACGAAGTTGTCGAAGAAGTTCTTTACGGCAGAATAGCTTGAGGAAATAGAACATCATAAACTAGGCAAAGCAATTGCCGAAGTCGTCAAAAAAATGTTATAAGTGTCAGATATTCGTTATACCAAATAATTTGACTGATACATTATCTTTGTGCTATAATCAGATGTCTGTTAATATACTAAGGAGTTACTATCATGGAATTTGCTATATGTTACAGTAATTTAGATCAACCGCATGTGACTACAAATATGTTGCAAGAAAATGGAATAACGCTTATAGAAAGCTTTGCAGATTTTTTTCTTAATAATGATGATGATAAGATTATACAAACAGCAAATTTATTCTTGTCAAAAGGAATTAATATAAGGTCAGTTCATGCTCCATTTGATAGTAATTACAGTTTATCAAATTTCGATGATGCAAAACGTCAAGAAGCAATACAGATACATGAGAAACTATTATATAAAACCGCTCTTGCTAATGTGGAGATGATTATAATACATCCCGGAGATCATACCGATTCAAAAGAAAAGATAGAACCTATGATTGAACTTGCCATTGATAGCATATCACAATTGATAGGAACATCAGAAGAAACAGGAGTAAGATTAGCGGTAGAGAATATGCCTCCTGATTGCCCTGGCGCAGAAGTTGATGATATAGTAAAAATTCTTGAGAGTATTGACTCAATATCTCTTGGAATGTGTTTTGACGTAGGACACTCTAATATAACTGATAGTATGATTGATTTCATAAATGTCATAGGTAATTCAATAATTACAATACATCTTCATGATAATGATGGGACTTATGATATGCACCTGCAACCGCCATACGGAACAACCAATTGGCGAGATTTTGCTGAAATGATAATGGATGTAGGATATACCGAACCATTTACAATTGAGGCTGCTCCTTGGGGTGGAGCAAGTTTTAGGCAGATGGTAAAAGAGACATCCGCAGTCATCGAAGGGGCTTTAAATGCAGAGGAATTACAGTCTGGTAATTCAAATATTGGTTTGCGATGTTTGAAATGTGGTCATGCAATATTGAGAAGCGAAGGGCAATGGTTCTGCAATTGCACTTATGATGTTTAGGAGGAGTGAATTGAAGCTTAGTGTATGGACTAGCTTCTACTTTGATCTTTCACCCAGAGACGCACTTATTAGGCTTGCGAGGCTTGGTTGGAAGGATGTAGAGGTATCTGCCGAACATGGGACAATGGCAACAGAAGGAAATGATTGGAAAGAGCAACTTGACTACCTGAGAAATCTATGTGAAAAGAATGATATAGCACTCTGGCAAATGCACGCCCCATTGAATCTCGATATAGCAGACCTAAACCCAAAAACACGAGAAAAAGATATAGAAACAGCAGTTAAATGGATAAATTATGCACATAATTTGAATATTCCATATCTTGTGATTCATCCTGGGGGAAATCAGGGAACAAAAATAGAAAAAGAAGAAGCGATTATATACAAACTTAATATTGATGCTTTTAAATATTTAGGCTCTATCGCTGGTGAACTGGGTGTTAAACTATGTATAGAAAATATGCAGGAACGAGAAAATGGAGGATTAAGAAGACTCGGCGCCTATATATACGACCTTAATGAAATGATAGAAGAAATAGGATTGGATTCGCTTGGAATATGCTTTGATACAAGCCATGCAAACGTTACAGGTCTTGATATGAATCATGCAATAAGTGAATGTGGAAATAGGCTTTTTGCCACTCATATATCTGATAATGATGGTTCTGGCGATCAACATAAAATTATGTTTGGTGGAAATATAAATTGGCAAGAGGTTATTTCTGGATTGTCAAGCATAGGATATAATAAAGCATTCAATCTTGAAATTCCCGGTGAGATTAGAACTACAAAAAAATCAGAATTGTTGCCTTTACCAGTTCGAGATGCAAAATTGAACTATGCAAGGGAAATTTTCAAATTTATGGTAGGGCATAATCATATATAGGTAATAACCGCACTCTCTCCAGCAACATAACCCATACTCCAACAGGCTTGCAGATTATATCCGCCAGTAGGTCCATCAATATCAACAATTTCTCCTGCAAAAAAGAGATTTTCAATTAGTTTTGATCTCATTGTCTTTGGATCGATCTCTCTAATATTTATCCCTCCGCTAGTAACAAGTGAATGTTCAAATCCCAGAACTTTAGCAACCGTCATGTTAAGCCCTTTTAAAATACCCAATAGATTGTGTCTTTCTTCTCTGGTTATGCTATTTACCTGTTTATCTGGATTTATTCCAGAAAGCTCAATAATAATTGGGATCATACTTTTTGGTAATAATTCATCAAGGGAGTTTTTAAATGTCCTGTTTTTGAACTTTAAAAAATCCCTTTGAAGTCTATTATCTAGTTTGGTAAAATCAAGGGCAGGTTTGAGATCAATAGATAATTTTACTTCTCCATTCTTCATAAGATTACTGATTTCCTTGCTGATGGTTAGAACAATGGGTCCACTTATGCCAAAATGTGTGAAAAGCAATTCACCGAAAAGGCTATATTTCTTTTGATTGTTCTGGAATACACTCAGCTCCACATTTTTTAGGGTGAGCCCTTGCAGAGATTTAACCCAATATTCCCTGATACTCAAAGGGGCAAGCGAAGGTATCAATTCTGATACATGATGACCAAGTTTTTCAGCCCATACAAAACCATCACCAGTCGAACCTGTTCCGGGAAATGATTTGCCACCAGTGCAAAGAATATAGTTTTTTGCAATTATTTCGCCTTTGTTTGTTAATATCTTTGTAATCTTTTTATCATGTTTATAAATATCGATAACATTGGTGGTAAGCATAATTGTTACATCATTATCAGACATATACTTAATCAAAACATCAAGAACATCCTGTGCTTTATCGCTTGCAGGAAATATTCTCCCACCACGTTCAACCTTTGTTATAAGCCCTCTCTCTTCAAAAAATGCAACAGTTTCCTTTACGCCGAATTTAGAAAGTGCAGAAAAGAAAAACTTACCATTATCACCAAATTTTTCAACCATTTCACGTATATTATATTCAGCCTGAGATAGATTACACCGACCATTCCCAGTAATGAGTAGCTTACGACCCAATCTATTATTTTTTTCAATCAAGATGGTTTTTGCACCAAGTTCAGCCGATCTCCCGGCTGAAATCATTCCTGCAGGACCGCCTCCGATTACAGCAACATCATATAATTTATTCATGATACTCCTAATAAATGGATTTTAATGCACTTTCATAATTTTGATATATCATGTCATTAAAAAGGACAAAAACGACTTCATCAAGAGATTCATTATCTTTAATAAAATCTGATACTGCCCTTAAGGCAACCTTAGAAGCTTGGTCTATTGGATAACCATAGGCACCAGTGCTGATTGATGGAAAAGATATGGTTTTTATACCATTTTCGACAGCTAGTTTAAGAGAATTTTTATAGCAATTTGCCAATAATTCAGGTTCTCTATTATTTCCACCGTCCCATATAGGACCGACGGTGTGTATGACATATTTTGCTGGTAAATTTCCACCTGTGGTTATAACCGCCTCGCCTGTATCACAACCTCCCTGTTTTTCCCTGATTTTTATGCACTCATCAAGGATTTTTGAACCGCCTGCCCTATGGATCGCACCATCAACACCACCGCCTCCTAGAAGGCTATTATTTGCGGCATTTACAATTGCATCTGTTTTTTGCTCGGTAATATCTCCAACAATAAATGATAGCTTGGTTTTATTGATTGTTATAAACTTCATTTGACCTACCTCAAAGATAATAACTTTATAAATACGGTTAATTCCACTTTTAGGATATTATAAAGCAAATAAAAATTCAATAGGTTTTTGCCAGATATTTCCCAAAGCAATATTCAAAATAAATTGAAGAAAGATATAAGGAATTAAAGGAAGCTGGCTTCGATAGATTTTTGCTTTCACAGAATTGCTGTATAATCTTGCCCAATGTATCATACAGAGAAGAATCAGCCCAGAGATGCTATGAGTGGGGAGTTGCCATATCATATAGCGCATACTCAAAAAAGAGGATAGGGGGTCCACAATTTTTCATTTCCGAAAAGAGCGATCTGGAAACACTGAAAAAGGGAATTGATGGTCTTATAAAGATGAAACATCAAGGAACAAAAATCTTGAATCCTGATTCTGTATTGTTAAATTTTTATAGGTTTTTTAAAGAGGATGGTTTCCTAAATTGTGGTGCTGGAAAGACTTTTCTTATAGTATAGATCAGATTTTTAAGATACATTGGCAACTACAAGAAAATGGTAATGACTCAGATGGAATTGGGCTTGGACTTGCTATTATTAAAAGATTCGTTGAAATTCATGGTGGAAACATTACGGTCATAAGCGAGTTCGGAGTTGGTAGTTGTTTTATTATTTCTATTCCAAAACACTTGAAAAGCCTCCAAAGGAAATAACCTATATTGGTTACCCACTAAATCAATACAGCCTCTATATAACTCTGAGGGCAAATACAGGGCAATTAGAGGCACAATATCCACATAAAATACATTTTTCGTGATCTACAACTGCCTTTTTATCGCCAACTTTTATTGCTTTTTGATCGCATGTTTCCTCGCAATTTCCACATTTTTTACACGAATCATATACTATCAAATGTTTTACCGATGATTTGATCCTGTTTCTGATCTCATCATTAACAAAGCCATTTTCAAATATGCTGACATTCATCTCTACTTCGTCGGGTGTTTTTATTCCGATAGATATTGAATCAAATAGCGAGAGTTCTCTCAGAAATTTGATAGCTTCTGGTATCTCATTTATGAAATGACCGCCCCCAAGAGGCTTCATTGCATATATATCCTTGCCTTTTGATTTTGCTGATCTTATAGCACTTAGCATATCTTCCCAAGTTCCAGAAACAATGCCAAATCCTTTCATGTTGGCAATAGGAAACACAACGTCAATATCATCACAATCTAATACTGCATTTACACCTTCTGCGGAATGTGCTGATATGCCAATCGCCCCAATTAATCCCTCTTTTTTCATATTAATAAGACATTTTAGGGCTTCTTCTCGTCTCTGAAACTCCTCTTTTGACTTAATCAGGTGAAGATGAAATATACCGATTCGTTCAAGGTTCATCTCTATAAGTGCTTCCTCTACAGCACTTTTCATATCGTCATAGGTATCTGCGAACGATTTTGATGCAACGATAACATCACCTTTCCAGCCTTTTAGACCTTCCCTTACATGCGGGTAGCTTCCGTATTTTTGCGCAGTATCAATGAAATTTACGCCTAATTCCAATGCTTTACAGATAGCTTTTGCGCCTTCTTTTACAGGTAAATTTGCCTGCAAAGTGCCTTGAATAAGCGTTCCAAAACATAACTCGCTTACTTCCAGACCTGATTTAGACATTATCGTCTTTTTCAATTAGAATACCACCTTTCCTTAGATTATCAAGAATATATCTGTCGGGCTTTATTCCGATTTCATTATATAAAATAAGCAATGCGCCTATAACTGGCTCAAAATTTGGATATATGATTTCTACAAGAGGATAATCGGAATTTAGGTATTGCCTGAAATTTCCTAACAATACCTCACCTGATTTGAAAACACTGCCTGCTGTAGCAACCAAGACCCTTTCATTATCCATATCCAGTTTTTTAATCACAGATTTTACAGAAAGGGCTAATTCAAAGGCAGAATCATTCATTATATCAAGAGCAATCTTATCGCCTTGACTTGCTTGTTGAGATACAATTGGCGCAAGATTAGCGATGTCTTGCGCTGATGTCCTTTTTGAATATACTTTTTTTACTATCTGATTGAAATCATCAAGGACAAAATGATCAATTATGGCTTCCAATAAGGCAGTTTTTTTCCCACGACCATCAAAGGCTTTACATGCGTAAGACAAAGCCTTGCGACCAATATAATATGCGCTTCCTTCATCTCCTAACAAATAGCCCCATCCGTTTGAACGTTCTTCTTTGCCCAAATGATTCATACCAAAAGCCATTGAGCCTGTGCCAGCGATTATAATGACCCCAGGCTGACATATTGTCGCACCTGCAAGAGCTATGTAAGCATCATGCTTAAGTAGAATTTTATTAGCAATTATAAGATTTTCTAACTTAGAAAAAAGGATTTTGTGATCGCTTATCCTACCCGCACCAGCTAAACCAAAACATGCTGATTTTATAGTTGATACATTGGCATTTGAAATTGCCTGTTTTGAAGAGTCTTTTATAGCTTTAATTGCATTTTCCAAGCCGACAGCATGATAGTTTGACCCGCTAGATAACCCCATGCCAAGAATGTTTCCATGAAGATCAGCGACTACTGCGATAGTCTTTGTCCCTCCCCCGTCAATGCCTAATATGTATTCCATAATCAATTTACCAAAAAGGTGTTGGATAAAATCCAACACCTAATATTTATGACATCAAACGGATTCGACTTTGCCTGACTGTCCAGATTTATTCATAGCCAATGTTGCAGAAAGAGTTTTTATCGCATCAATATAAGGGCTACGAATCTTTGATCCATCACAAGATTTGACAGCATCGACAAAAACTCTGTCAATGCCTTGATCTTGACCTTTTTCTGGAATCTGCGTTTCTGGTTTTACATTAATCCCACCATAAGTCCAATTCATCAAGGAGTTATCGAACAAAATATCAATAACATTTGCATTATTCCAGTCGCCAACATAAGCCCATGCGGTTGTTAGTGAACCTAATGCGCCATTTACAAACTTTATACTGACAGCATTTACATCGGGACAATCGATATCTTTTAGCACTCTGTTTTCTTGGAATGCGAATACTTCCTTAATTTCTCCGCCTAAATAGCGCATCATGTCAACGGTATGCGTTGCTTGCTCTACGAGTTGTCCACCTGATTTACTCATTTGTCTTAACCAGAATTCAGGACCACCCATCCCAGAATTGCACCAATATTTACCCATAACCATATTTATCGTTTTACCGTTTAATACTGCTTTTGCTTGATCGACTGAACCTGCATAACGGAGTTGATAACCAACACAAGTTATTATCTTGTTTTTCTCGACAGCATCAAGCACCTTTTCTGCAATTTCCATATTTATTGCGACAGGTTTTTCAACCAAAAATGGTATTCCTCGTTCAATGACATCCATCTCTGGTTTTCCATGAGCAAATACGGGTATACTGATATAAACACCATCAAGGTCTTCATTTTTAAGCATTTCTTTGTGATCAGTATAAGGCTTGCCACCAAATTGATCAGTAGCACTCTTTGCCAATTCTGCTTTGATGTCGCATAGGGCAACTAAATCCACATCTTCCATTTGTTTCAGAGTTCCCATGTGACCTCTGGCATTTCCACCGCAACCAATAAATCCGATTTTGACTTTATCAGCCATTTTTTCCTCCTAACAGAAAAATCTCTATAAACATAAGTCGTGTCAATCTTTTCCCTCTGGTAAAAAATTGAGATAGTTTAAGTCTAACAACATTATTATATATAGTCAAGATAAAGTTATTTTGGGGATAAGTGGAAGGATTTTGATTAAATTATAGAGAGGGTTAAAATATTAGATTTTGCGATAGCATAGTCTATCCAAAATCTAATATTTATCTATCATTTAATTCCATTATTTTTGAGCAATTCTTCTTCTTGCTTTGTGTTTTTACGCAAACATTTCTTACAATAATAAGTTACACCTTGTTTTGTATAGATAAGACCTTTTGCAGGAGAACCACACTTAAAACATTTTTCTGTGCTTATAAATCGCATTGCTTGGCTTATACTTAACGTTGTCATTTTATTAACCCCCATTCTTAATTTATCGCATTTATCATAATTCATCTTATAATTACATTATACTATACATTAGTTAAGTATGTCAAGCGAAAAATAACTGATCTTAGGACATGGGCTCAGGCAAAAAATAATTCCTATGATAAAATATAGTAAATTCAATACAAAACTATAATATCATATGAGGTGAATATATCAGGTAAATGGGAAAAGGGATTCAGTGGACCGATATGGGTGATAAGCAACTTGCCACCAGAGGAAGCTTTAGAAATATATGCAAAACGTATGAAGATAGATGAGAGTTTCAGAGACTTAAAGAATCTTCTGGACCTTGAAAAGATAATGAATAGGAAGCAGATAAATATGGAGAAGATGATAGCATTGGTATTATTGGCATATACGATAGGTTTCCTTTTGGGAGAAGGGCTTAGAGATCGCATGTATGAAGGCAGAAAGTGGTGTCAATATTCAGGATTATTCATACTGCTCAAGCAGAAGATACAACTTAATAGAAAGGTTTTTGCAGAAATAATGGATAATGTGTATCTGCTTTTCATGAGAATACTCTTAGGCAATGTCCGAACTCATATCCGATCCTCAGCAGAAACTACATTGACATAAAAGGTTGTAGCGTGATAAAATAATTAAAATACACATTATCATTAAGCCAAATTTCCAATAATTATATTTTGGAGGCGATTTTATATGCCTGCTAATCTCCCCCCACAATATATAGAACTTAGGTCACAGCTTGAAAAGGCAAGAGATGCAGAAGAAAGGGTTGAATTACTACAAGAAATGATTGCAATTATCCCCAAGCATAAGGGAACGAATAAACTGCTTGGGGAGCTTCGATCTAAACTTGCATCTGCAAGAAAGCAGTCTCAAGAAAAGCCATCAAAACAAAAAGTATTTAATCCATATCGAATAACTCGACAAGGTGCAGGTCAGGTCGTTGTTATTGGCTATCCTAATGTAGGAAAATCCAGTCTTGTATCAAAACTTACTCATGCCCATACACAAGTAGCGGATTATCCATTTACAACGATTAGCCCAATTGTAGGTATGATGCTTTTTGAGAATATCAATATTCAAATGATCGATACTCCTCCTATTACTGATGATGTTCTAGAGCCAAATCTTGTCGATCTTATCAAGAGGGTTGATTTTGTGCTTTTGGTTATAGATGCTGGAAGTGATGATGCTCTTGAACAAATAGAGTCAATAGTAACAAGACTTAATGATCTAAGAATAAAACTTGTAACAAAACAACCCGAAGAAGATGAGGATATTCAGCTTATACACAAAAAGGGCATGATCATTGCAAATAAAGCTGATATTGAGGGAAGTCAGGATCGTATCGATATGATAAAGGAATTTTATGGAAATGACCTTCCAATTATTAGCTTATCAGCCGAAATGGATGAAGATTTTAGTAGATTCAAAAACGAGATATTTAATAGTTTGGATATAATAAGGGTTTATACAAAGCCCATTGGTAAAAAACCCGATATGACTGATCCTATTATTCTTTATCGTGGTAGCACTATTGTTGATGCAGCTGAAGAAATACATAGGGATTTTGCTGAAAATCTAAAATTTGCAAAAATATGGGGAGGCGGAAGCAAATATAATGGTCAAAGTGTAAGCAGAGATCATCCGCTTGAGGATGGTAATATAGTCGAGTTTCATGTTCCGGAATGAAATTCTAATATTTAAAGATTCTTAAATTAGCATTATGGAGGAATTTACATGGCAAGATTGAAAGCGGCGCTTTTGGGCGCAACAGGCATAGCAGGACAGCAATTCCTGCCTTTTTTATCAGAACATCCAGATTTTGAATTGGTGGTGCTTGCGGCATCCGCTAGATCAGCAGGCAAGTTATATAAAGACGCATCAAAATGGTACCAAGATAGCTATATGCCAGAAGAATATGCAAAAATGACCGTTATTTCAATGGATGAAGCCCTTGATAAAGTGGATTTTGATGTATTATTCTGCGCATTACCGTCTGATATCGCAGCAGAATGGGAACCAAAATTCGCAGAAAAAGGCGTAACGGTATTTAGCGATGCTGGTTGTTTCCGAAAAGAAAAAGATGTCCCTGTTATGATACCTGAAATTAACTATGAGCATATAAAACTGCTCGATGCACAAAGAAAAAACAGAGGTTGGAAGGGCGGAATCGTAAAGAATCCAAACTGCACAACCGTTGCGGCAGCAATGGCACTTGGTCCATTGAGAAAATATGGAATTAAGAGAGTATTTCTGTCATCAATGCAGGCGGTTTCTGGCGCTGGATATGACGGTGTTCCATCAATGATGATAACAGATAACGTAGTTCCATATATCAGTGGAGAAGAGGAAAAGGTTGAATTCGAAAACTTAAAAATTCTGGGTAAGTTAGACAATGCAAAAGGCGAGGTTGAGTTTTTGCCTGCAATATTCTCTGCAAGCTGTCATAGAGTTCATGCACTTTATGGTCATCTTGAGGCTTTGTTTGTTGAGTTTGAGCATGAAGTTGATATTGAAGAAGTAAAGGCAAGTATTAAGAATTTCACAAGCAAACCACAAGAACTCAATTTACCAACAGCCCCAAAGATACCGATTTATCTCACTGAAGATCCATATAGACCACAAACAAGACTCGATAGAAATGCAGGTGAGCCTGTAAGATGCAGGGGCATGGCAGCGACTGTAGGACGTGTAAGATACGATCATGATGAAAAGAACAGAATCAAGCTAATTACTCTGGCACATAATTCAATCAGAGGCGCAGCAGGAAACCTTGTGCTTACTGCTGAGTTGGCAAAGGCTGATGGATTGATATAAAACTAATAGGTTGGGCTAAAATCCAACCTTTATTTGTTTTGGGGGATAAAATGGGGTATAAAATTCTTGGATATGCAGGAATATCCCTGATTTTAACAATAATATACGGAATAAACGAGGCAACCAATATGAGAGAGATGCAATTTAATGCAAAAACTTCCGAAGAAGCAAAGGAATGGCAAGAAAAGGCTAGAACAAAACTTTTTGAATTGATGATGGGTGGCAAAAAGCCTGATAATGTTCCTTTAAATCCACAATTAATACAACGAGTAGATGTTCCCAATGAAGATTATTATCTTGAGGAATTGACTATTGACAGCTTGCCTGACAGAAAAGTTCATGTTTGGCTGGCAATGCAAAAGAATGTTCCCAAAGAGGGATTACCTGCAATACTGGCACTTCATGGTCATGGCGGAACTGCATCAGAGATCGTGAATGGTGAAAGATTATACTGGTATGGAAAAGCCCTTGCACAAAAGGGATATGTGGTCATATCGCTTGATCTAGGTCAGCATGATTTACAGCATGAAAACTGGTGCTTGATGGGAGAGAGGGTATGGGATGCCCTTGTAACGCTTGATTATCTTTGCACTCGCCCAGAAGTTGATAAGGAGAGAATTGGAACTGCAGGACTTTCGCTTGGTGGGGAATCTGTTATGTATGTCTCTGCAATGGATGAGCGCATAAAGGTTGCTATCAGCAGTGGTTGGCTGAATACTATCGCAAATATGAAACAAGGGCATTGTCCATGTTGGAACTTTGATGGGCTTGAAGAAAACTTTGATTTCAGTGATATATTTTCTCTTGTTGCACCAAGACCTTTGGTGATGGAGATAGGACGGCTGGAAACTGCTCCGGGTGGTTTTCCTGTTTCGGTTGCAGAACCTGCTTTTGAGGAGATCAAAAAGGCATATAAGGTATTTAATGCGGAAAATAATTGCCTGCTTGATATTCACGATGGCGGTCATGTTTTACATGGCGTTGCAGGATTTGA
>CAZMCH010000020.1:0-51332 GCA_964564735.1 uncultured bacterium | reverse complement strand
CAAAGAGAAACTGCGAGATTCTTGGATTCATTTCAGGCTTGATCCCTTCTGGACAATAGATAATGCGTGTTTCTATGAAGTATAAAAAACTGAGGGTGAATCAGCAGTACAAACATGCTTGACTTTCTAATTATAGTCTGATAAAATAATTAAGGTTCATTCCATATCAGCTAGAGTCTCGCAGTCTCCCATTTTCCCCTATTTATTACCTGCCTGATTCGGATGGAAAGCTGAAAACAAAAGATTTTTTAGCAAATTTGTCATTTAATTTTGTAAATAGATTCACAATTCTTAATATATTTATATTTTGACAAATAAGAAAACTGACTCTCCAAGTTAGTAAAAGCATTTTTAGAATTATGTTACGCACATTTTTTACAAGAAATGGCTCATGGAAATATAGGACTCGAGGTTTCTTTAAAAGCTATTTTGTTATTGGAATATTATCTTTATCCTTGATATTTTTCTTATATTCTTTTTGGCTGAATAATCGATGGAAAAGGGAAACCTCTGAATATTCTATGATGCTGGCTAGCTTTGTCGCGAAGCTTTCTGAGGTCTCAGATAGAGAAACTAGCGAAGCAGGACAAGTAATTATTAGTCAGCTTGAATTTCCGTATATTTTGACAGATGCGTCTGGTAATCCAATAGTAGCAAGAAACATCGGTAGTGGATTTAGAGAAAAAATCATTGCTGGCACTCTCAAAGAATCAGAAAAGAAAAAAATAGACAAAATAGTCAATGATATGGATAAAAAACATAAACCTATTCCTATGAAAGCTCTTGAGCGGGATAGGGCAATAATTGGATACATATATTATGATCAAACAAAATATTCACTTAATCCGAATTCGTCTTTAGTAATAACTGATGTTTCAGGGGACCCTATATTTTGGAAAAATATTAACTATGCAGAGCAAGACAAAAAAAATACTGATATTCCCCTAAGACATATACAAAATTTTGTAGATAATGCAAAAGCAAGTGGATTACTTACAACCATACAATATAATCCTACTTCCAAAACATATTATTTTCATTACGGTAATAGTAGGCTAATACATCATTTACAATGGTGGATGCCTCTGGCACAAATCATTTTGGTTACTGCATTTTTGACAGTTGCTATTATAGGTAATCAAAGAATAAACAGAAATGAACAGCAGGCTATCTGGGCAGGACTTGCAAAAGAGACTGCTCATCAACTTGGGACGCCAATCTCATCTCTTATGGGTTGGCTTGATATTCTCAAAGAAAAATCAAATGAAATAGAAGATGAGGATATTAAATCTATATACATAGAGATGGAAAATGATGTTGAAAGACTTAGTAATATATCAGCTAGGTTTGGTGAAATCGGCTCAATACCCAAGCGAGAGCCTTTGGATGTTTCAGAAATTACCCATCAGGCAGTTGAATATTTCAGGAAAAGACTTCCAAACAGACAAAGGCATGTCAATATTATTGAGAGCTATCAAAATGTCCCGAAAGTCGAGGCAAATGAAAATCTTTTGCAGTGGGTTATAGAGAATCTTATTAGAAACTCGCTTGATGCTATTGATAAAGAAACAGGAATAATACAAATAAAAACAGAATACAACCCAAAACAGAATGATGTTTTGATTATATATAAAGATAATGGTAAAGGGATACCAAAAAAGAACCGAAATAAAGTTTTTTTGCCCGGTTATAGCACAAAAAAACATGGATGGGGATTAGGGCTTGCGATAGTGAAGCGTATAATAGAAGGCTATCATGGTGGACACGTAAAATTAGTAAATACAGGATCAACTGGCACAACATTTGTGATAGAGCTTCCTGCAAGCAGTAGTTATTAAAAAAGGATACAAAATGATGAAAAGCAGTAATAATAGGAGAATTCTATGGATAGATGACGAAATAGATGGTCTAAAGGCTCATATATTTTTTCTTCAAAGTAAGGGATATGATGTAACGCCTGTCTCTAATGGTGACGACGCTATATCAATATTGAAGGATAGCCAGTATGATGCCATACTTCTCGATCAAATAATGCCGGGGCGTGATGGAATGAATACTCTTTCGCTAATAAGAGAAATAGAACCATCTCTGCCAGTTATCATGGTAACAAAAAGTGAAGAAGAGGAACTAATGGACGAAGCCATTGGGAATCGCATTGATGACTTTTTGATAAAACCTATTAGCCCAAGCCGAATCATTCCTGTTTTGAAGAGAGTATTAGAGCAGGATAAAATAATAGAAACAAAAGTTCCGAAAGATTATACTGCTGATTTTAATGAGATTAGAACTGCAAATAGCGGAAATCCCAGTTGGAAGGAATGGATAGATATATATCTTAAGCTTATAGAATGGGATATGGAATTTGACCAACTGGAAAAAACTGGCTTGGAAGAGGCGCATAAGGAATTAAAAAAGGAATGTAATGCTGGTTTCTCCTCATATATTGAAAATAATTATACCAAGTGGTTAAAAGGAAATGACTCCCCAACATTATCGGTTGATTTAATTGATAAATATGTTATTCCCTTGCTAAAAGAAAAAAAACAAGTATATTTTATAGTTGTTGATTGTTTGAGAATGGATCAATGGTTCACTATCGAACCTTTATTACGACCATATTTTCAAATAACTCGTGATTATTATTATTCAATATTGCCAAGCGCGACTCTTTATTCAAGAAATGCCTTGTTTAGCGGTTTATTTCCCAGAGAAATAGAGCAGAAATATCCAAAATACTGGGAAGAAAATCCAGAGGACGAAACTAGTACAAACCAATATGAAAAGAAGCTTCTTGAGATTAAACTAGAACAGTCAGGTATTGATTTAAAGCCATTTTTGAGATATTTTAAGATATTTGACGCTCGTGGTGGTGATGAATATATTCAACATGTTTCATCCACTAATAAGGTTAGTATAGCTGCTTTGGTTGTTAATTTTATTGATATTCTGACGCATAAGAGATCACAAATAGATATATTACAGCAAATATCGCCAGATGAGCCGGCTTTCAGGTCGCTAACAAAATCATGGTTTACACATTCCGCATTATTTGAGATACTAAAGATAATATCTCGTAAAGATGTTGTTACGGTTCTTACATCCGATCATGGATCAATACTAAGCAATAGGGCATCAAAAGCCTTTGGCAACCGTGATACATCAACAAGCCTTAGATTTAAGGTAGGCAATAATCTTGGATGCAATGAAAATGAAGCGGTATATATATCTGATCCCGCTGATTATAAGTTGCCCGGTGGAAGTATAGGCAAGAATTATATACTGGCAAAAGAAGACTATTATTTTGTCTATCCGAACCAGTTTCACGAATATAAAAGGCAGTTTAAGGGCGGTTTTCAACACGGGGGAATTTCTATGGAAGAAATGATTTTGCCTTGTGTAATAATGAAACCTAGATAATAAAAATTAAAGATTAGATGATTTAAGATTAAAGATTGGTATATTTTAGATTTTAAGCCAATTTATTTAGTTTTAAGTATATAATCAAATATGAGGGACAAAACAGATGATATTTGATTCCTTTTGGGGTTTGTTTTCCAATGATATAGCAATAGACCTTGGGACAGCAACTACGCTTGTGTATGTTCGCGGTAAAGGGATTGTGCTTTGCGAACCATCTGTTGTTGCTGTTGATAAAGGAAGTAGAAAAGTTAGGGCTGTCGGTAGTGAAGCCAAACAGATGCTTGGTAAAACTCCTATGAATATAGAAGCAATAAGACCTTTACGTGATGGTGTTATAGCTGATTTTGATATTACCGAAAGCATGATACGCCATTTTATCAGGAAGGTGCATAATAGCAGAAGAATGAGTCGTCCTAGAATGATTATCGGTATCCCTTCGGGAATAACTGAAGTCGAAAGGCGTGCTGTTCGTGAATCAGCAGAAAGAGCAGGTGCAAGAGAAGTATACCTAATTACCGAACCAATGGCAGCAGCAATCGGTGCTGGATTACCCGTCCAAGAGCCTGCGGGTAATATGGTTGTTGATATTGGTGGTGGAACTACCGAAGTTGCGATTATTTCTCTCGGAGGAATAGTTGTTTTTAATTCTGCAAGAACCGCTGGTGATGAATTAGACGATGCGATTGTTCAATATATAAAAAAGGAATATAGCATGTCTATTGGAGAAAGATCAGCAGAAACTATTAAAATTAAAATCGGTTCTGCATTTCCACTTGAGCATGAAGAAACTATCGACCTTAAAGGTCAAGACCTTGTTGCTGGTTTGCCGAAAACTTTGACGGTATCTTCACAAGAAATAAGATCCGCTTTGAAAGAACCTGTATCTGAGATTCTATTTACAATTCGCCAGACATTAGAGCGGACTCCCCCTGAATTAGCGGCTGATATAGTGGAAAGAGGCATGGTTCTAACTGGAGGAGGGTCGCTTCTTCAAGGACTAGATCAACTCATAAGTGAAGAAACAAAATTACCTGTCATAAGGGCGGAGAAGTCTATCGAATGTGTGGTGCTTGGTGCTGGAAGGGCTTTAGAGGAACTTGATAAATTAAGGGAGGTTCTTGCATCTCCTAATGAACGTTAATTTTGGTCAAAATAATCTGAAATATCCATTATGTCATTATTATCTAATAAGTATAAAAATCTAATAACACTTATTTTTTTATGCGTTATTTCACTGATTTTTAGCTGGTCTTATTCTCCTAAATACGAGGGTGATATTTCTGCTATAAACGAAATATCTCATAATCCCATAAAAAGCTCTCTTTCGCTTTTTATTGTTCCTAATCAGATTATAGAGCATACTATTAGCTATATTTCCGATAAAATGATTGATGCCGGAGTTTTTATTGCGGATTTGTTCCATAAACCAAGAGAATTAGAGGAATTTAATGCCTTAAAGCATAGTCTAGAAAGCCTTAATTTTCAATTAGAGGAAGAAAGACAAAAAACAAAGAATCTAGAAAAATTATGGAAATTCCAAAATAGTCTTATGGAAGTTAATCCATCTTTTGATTTTTTGCCAGCCAGAGTTATAGCAGTTGAGCCTACAGATTGGTTTCGATATGTTACTATAAATAAAGGCAGAAATCAAGGCATTGCAGTTGATATGGCTGTTATTACGCAAGTAATGTTTCCGCCTCCAAAGTCTATTACAACAACAAAGTTGATGACTGGCGCAATAGTAGGGAAAATCAGCAGTATTCAGGCAAATACAGCAACAGTTCAGCTTATAACAGATAGATTGAGTGTTGTTGCGGTAACTATTGGACCACAAAGAGATTTGGCTCTTTTGAAAGGTCGACCCGAAAAAGAAGATTGCACTATAGAAGAAGTTCCATCAACAACGCATGATATGTTGAGTCAGGGGGACCCCGTTATTGTAGATGATAGAAGTTCTATATTTCCTCCGGGGATGTTGGTTGGATGGATAACTTCTATTGATAAAAAGATACAATTTTGTCATATCGAAGTAAAACCCGCTTTTAAGTTTAGCAGATTGACTAATGTAATTGTGGTATTAAATTCTGGATATTAGATGCTATTTGCTGGAGAATGGATATTATTATATTTCCAGACCAGTATCCAGTATCTTGCATCCAGTATCTAGCAAAGATGATTCGTATATTAAAATTTACGTTTTTAATTTTGGTAAGTGTAATATTACAGAACAGTATTATTGCTAATATATCTATATTTGGAAGTAAGTCTAGTTTGCCTTTAGTATTAACTGTCTCTGTTGCTTTATTAAAAGGTTCATTTCAGGGCGAAATAGTTGGTTTTTTTTCTGGATTTTTGTGTGATCTTTCTTCTGGTGGACCATTCATAGGCATACAATCATTTAATTTGACATTAATTGGTTTTTCTGTTGGCTTAATGAGGTCAAGATTTTATTCTGAAAGTATTGTTACTCAGTCAATAGCAAGTTTTTCTGCAACATTGTTTGAAAAGCTAATTTCGTTATTAATTCTAAATGCTTTACTTACTGGTTTTTCTTCGCCAAAAGTTCGCATTTTAGGACTTATTTTTACTGCATTTATTAATTCATTGCTTACGATTATAATTTTTCGTGTATTGGCAAAGACATTAAAAGAACCGACTAACTAGGGGTTATATCGTGTTTGATGATGAATATCGTGAGAATCTAATACGAAATAAACTCAGATTTATAATGACTATTATTATAATCGGTTTTGGTATACTGTTGCTACGTCTTGGACATTTGCAGATAATACGCAATGATTATTATGTAAAAAAATCTAATGGTAACAGGCTTCATCCTATAAGGCTTATTCCGCCAAGAGGCGTTATATATGACCGTGATGGTAAAAACCCCATCGTTGATAATGAGACTGCTTTTGATATATATATCGCGCCAGACAAGAAAGATTATGTATGGCAAACAGACAAACGCAGAAAGATGATTTTGGATAAATTAGAACTCACTCCTCAAGATATAACAAAAAAATTATCTGCAGGTTGTAATTCTAAAGAACCTGTTTTAATTAAGGAAAATGTTGATAGCTATATTGCTGCATATATAGGCGAAAATAGTATTCATGTTCCAGAAATTATTGTTCGTGCCAAACCGATTAGAAAATACGCAAAGATCGCTTCTCATATTATTGGCTATACAGCCCCCGTTGCTGAAGAAGATTTAAGCAGTGGTTATGCTATGAACGATGTGATAGGCAGAAGTGGACTAGAGGCTCAGTATGAGGAGTTCTTGCGCGGTGATCTCGGTTGGAAGATGGTAGAAGTGAATACTTTTGGACAGGTTGTTCAGGAGTTACCTCTCCCTGATAATATTGAATCGGGGCAAAATCTATACCTTACTTTGGATAGAAAACTACAAAATAAGGCAGAAGAAATAATGCAAGATAAAGATGGAGTTTTAATTGCCCTTAATCCGGAAGACGGTGGAGTGTTGGCTTTGGTAAGTAAGCCAGATTTTGATCCACATATTTTTATAGGTGGACGCTCTGCTGAGGATAAAATTAAGGTTATGAAAGACCCAAGCAAACCAATGCTAAACCGAGCCATTATGGGAGAATATCCACCGGGTTCAACATTTAAGATCATATCAGCAACAGCTGCTTTGGCGGAAGGGAAGATAACTGAAGATACATACTTTACTTGTAGAGGAAGTGTTTATATTGGAAATCGTTCTTTTAGATGCCATAAATCCGGTGGTCATGGAACAATAAACATAAGGGAAGCATTGCCTAAATCTTGCAATGTATTCTTTTATAATACTGCATATAGGGCAGGTCTTACCGTTCCTTTAATTCACAAATACGCTGATATGTATGGATTGGGAAAAAAGACAGGTATTGATCTTCCCGGTGAAAAAAAAGGTTCTGTTCCTAGCAAGAGTATCTATCGTACCGATAATGTCAATATGGTTATTGGTCAGGGACCGATACTTGTGACTCCAATTCAAATGGCTTGTGTTATCTCTGCATTGGCGAATCGTGGCTTCGCTTATAGACCTCATTTTATTGATTATTCAAAGTTACCACAAAATGCTAAATCAACAGAGCAAAATATTTATAATGATAAGCCTGAATTATTAATTGATCTAAGAGATAAAATTTCCCCAGAAGTTATTGAATTGATAAGAAGTTCATTAATTAATGTCGCACAACATGGCATGACTGCAGAATCAAAAGATTTAAGGAAGATAAATACATGCGGTAAAACAGGAACTGCCCAAAATCCTCATGGGAAACCACATGCTTGGTATATGGGATTTGCCCCTTATGAAAATCCAAGTATCGTTGTTGTTGCTCTGGTTGAGAATGCAGGTCTTGGTTCTGAAAATGCTGCTCCAGTAGCAGGTCAATTGCTTTCTTATTATCTTTTTGGTGAAAAAACAGAGGACAAAATATCTGTTGCTGTTAATCAATAAATGAAACAATATAGATCATTTTTAAAAAATTTTCACTTTAAAGACTTTGATTTTACGCTTTTTTTTACTGTCCTTATAATAGCCATTATTGGTATTATCACAATATATAGTGCTGTCTTTGAAGGACCAAAAGAAGATAATAAGCTTTGGGTATTGCAAATAATCCGTTTAGTTATCGGGCTAATTGCATTGATAATCGTTTTTGTAATAGATTATCGAATTCTAAACGGAATTGGTTATATACTTTATATATTGGGTTTTATCTTGTTGGCAACTGTATTAGCTTTTCCTGAGCAATCGGGCGCTAGAAGATGGATTATGGGTGGTGCTTTTCAGCCATCGGAGTTAGCAAGAATCATTCTTATTATTGCACTTGCCCAATACTTAAATGATAAAAAGGAAATTGTTGGCGAAGATAAGGTTTTTTTTACGTCTGGGGGATTAATACTTACATATACATTTATGATATTCATGCAACCATCGCTTGGATATGCCCTTACGCTTATTCCTGTTTCATTGGCAATGCTTTATCTGGCTGGAGCTAATAGAACGTATCTTCTTATGGTGAGTTTAGTTATTATTATCTCTGCAAGCATGACAATATTGATACTCCATAGGGATTGGGATTTTAAGTCAGCAAGCGCATTATTAAAAATACTCTTAATGACGTTAATATATATTGCATTTGTTTTATTTATATATTATCTTGTATCAAAGACTCGAATAAAAAAAGGAAAACGGATAATTAAATTTTTTGCTCCGTGTATTATAGTCGGGGTGGTTCTTGCAATGATGGGTTCTATCGTTCTAAAGGACTATCAAAAAGCAAGGCTAATTGCATTTGTTGACGCAAATTCTGATCCTGCGGGTTCTGGTTATCATATAATTCAATCAAAAATAGCGATTGGTTCGGGTGGTATTTTGGGGCAAGGTTATTTACATGGGACACAAAACAGGCTGGATTTTTTGCCTGCTCAACATACAGACTTTATTTTCTCGGTAATTGCCGAGGAATGGGGATTTTTTGGCTCTCTTATTATTTTGGCGTTATACTTTACTTTAATAATGAATGGGTTGAAGGCAGCAGCAATAGCAGATAACTTATTTGGGGTTCTTCTGGCGACTGGAATTGTTACTATGATTACAACTCAGATGTTTCTTAATCTTGGTGTAACTCTTGGGCTTATGCCCATAACAGGAGTTCCTCTCCCACTTATAAGCTATGGTGGGTCATCGCTGTTTGCTACTTTTGTCTCCATTGGGTTATTGCTAAATGTGAGGTTGAGAAGATGACAGATAAAAGAAATATGTGAAAGCTAAACTGACATTTATTTTAGTCTGTTTATAATCATCCACTATTTATTGCATGTCTTCAGCCGATAGTGATTGTCATGGCTGACATACTACCAACAATATCAAAACCATCAAGATATATCGGTAATGAGCTAAATGTAATTAGAAAAAATCAAAACCGTAGTAATATGGGTATGCCTATTATCAGAATCGCATTAGCTTTTCCTGATATATATGATGTTGGTATGTCGCATTTAGGTCTAAAGATATTATATAATATCCTCAATTCCAGAGATGATATTTGGGCAGAACGTGCTTTCGCACCTTGGATTGATATGGAAGAACATATAAGGGCAGAAGGCAAATTATTATCCAGCCTTGAATCTTCAACACCTTTGATAGATTTTGACATAATAGGATTTTCCCTCCAGTATGAAATGAGCTATACAAGCGTTTTGAATATGCTTAACTTAGCTCAAATACCCCTTCTATCAAAAGACAGAACCGATAATCATCCATTGATCATGGCAGGCGGTCCATGTGTTTTTAATCCTGAGCCTATTGCTGATTTTATTGACTTTTTCGTCATCGGTGATGGGGAAGAGATCGTTCTTGAGATCATAGATTGTTATAAAAATAATAAAGAGCTAGAAAAACGACAATTACTTGAAAAAATCTCTCAAATAGAGGGCATCTATGTTCCAGCATTAATGTCATTAAAAGAATTGCCAAATGGAACGCTTGTTGTTTCTGATAGCAAAAAAATAAAAAAACGTGTTGTGGCTGATCTGGATGATATTCCATATCCCGTTGATTATATAGTTCCATTTATGAAACCGATACATGACCGCGCCATCGTTGAAATTATGAGAGGGTGCTCTAGGGGTTGCAGATTTTGTCAAGCAGGGATGATCTATCGTCCTGTCAGAGAAAGATCATCAGAAGTAATAAAAAAATTAGCAAATGAGATCATTGAAAAGACTGGTTATGAGGAACTTTCATTATCAAGCCTTAGCACATGCGACCATAGCTCGATATATGCGATAGTTGCAGAACTTGTAGGATCATTGGGAAAAGAAAAACATGTAGCTATTTCATTACCAAGTCTAAGGACAGATGCTTTTTCACTTGAGCTTGCTCGAAAACTAGGGAGTATCGGAAAAACAGGACTGACTTTTGCTCCAGAGGTTGCTACTGATAAATTAAGGAACGTAATAAACAAAAATATCACCAAAGAAGACATTTTATCTACCATTGAGGACGCTTTCTCAACTGGTTGGGATACATTAAAACTGTATTTTATGATAGGATTACCAACAGAAACAGAAGATGACATTTCAGGGATAGCAAATCTCATAAGAGAAATTTTAAATGTTGCTAGAAAAGCTAATAATAGAGCAAAAATCAGCGTTAGTGTCTCAACTTTTGTTCCCAAAGCCCATACACCATTTCAATGGGAACGCCAAGTATCAATAGAGAAAATAAAGGATAAACAAAAGTTATTATTAAGTAAAATCGGCAGAAATAGCCGTATTGATATAAGCTTTCATTCACCAGAGGTTAGCTTCTTAGAAGGAGTTTTTGCCAGAGGTGATAGAAGATTGTCTAAGGTATTGCTCAACGCCCATCAGCTTGGCTGCAGGCTTGATGGATGGTCAGAGCTTTTTGACTTCAATAAGTGGATGGAGGCATTTGCTATGGGTGATATAGACCCATCGTCTTATCACAGATCACGTGCTTCCGATGAAATTTTGCCATGGGATCACATTGACTCTCGAATATCAAAGGAGTTTTTATTAACTGAACGAGACAGAGCATATAGAGGAGAAATGACGCCTGATTGCAGGAACGGTGAATGTTCTGATTGTGGAATCTGCGATGAAAAAATAAAGGTAAAACTAGATTTAGGACAAAAAATGAAGGATACAATAGAGAATTATCAAGAATCCATTATACAGCATTCAGTCTCTAAAATACGCTTTCATTTCATCAAAGGTGATGAGGTAAAGTATATATCTCATCTTGATCTTATCAATGTCTTTACGAGGGCTTTCAGAAGGGCGGAAATACCAATTTCATATTCGCATGGCTTTAACCCTCATCCCAAGATTAATTTTGCTTCTGCTGTTCCTCTTGGGTCAACAAGTAATGCAGAATATTCTGATATTGAACTTGATGAAGATATTGATCCACAATACTTTATATCTCTTGTAAATGAACAATTACCTTTCGGTGTAAAAATCTTGAGAGCGCAAAGAGTTCCTTTGAAATCTACATCCCTTATGGCACAAACAGGCTTTGCGTCTTATGTAGTTCGGATACCAAATCATGATTGCGGTCTTGATAATATATTAAAAAATAAAATTCAGTCAATTATGGCAAATGAAAGCATTCTTATTAACCGACAACAAAAACCAAAAAAATTTAACAATCAAAATACAGGAAAGACAAACTTAGTCGATGTAAAATCTCTTGTAAAAAACATTGAATTATTAGGTTGTGTTGATAACGTATTGGAAATAAGTATGCTACTAGGTGATGGTAGTTCCGGAAAAGTAAGACCAGAAGAGATTATCGTTCTTCTTTTCAGTGATGATATTAAAGCTGATGAGGATGATATTAAGTTTTCGTCCCTTGACATCATAAAAACAGACTATTTTATTGAATGTCAGGGACAATTTTTTTCACCAATGGATATACTGGATTAAAGATTTTAAGATTCTAAGATTAGGCTTTAAGTGATTATCTAATCTTAATCTTCAATCTTTTAATCGAAGAGTGGAGATGTAAGTATGTTAAAGGAAATAATTGTAAGTGAAGATGACTATGAGTCGAGAGCAGCTCTGCTTGAAAACAAAGTATTAGCAGAGCTTTTTATTGAAAGAAAAAGCGAGAGATATATTCTCGGCAATATTTACAAGGGTAGAGTTACTAGCGTTTTGCCCGGAATGCAAGCAGCATTTGTTGATATTGGATTAGATAGAAATGCTTTTCTTCATGTTTCGGATGTAGCACATCATCTTGAAGAATTTGATGATTTTGATGACACTATTAAAGAGGAAAACAAGAGTTCTGAACAAAAGAAAAATGAACATAAAAAGGCAGATCATCCATCCATAAGGGATTTGCTAAAAAAAGGTCAGGAAGTGCTTGTTCAGATCGATAAAGAACCTATGGACACAAAAGGTCCCAGAGTTACTGCATATATAACACTTCCCGGTCGCTATCTGGTCTATATGCCGACGGTTGAGCATATTGGAGTTTCTAGGAAGATAGAAGATGATGCAGAAAGACAAAGGTTAAAGGAATTAATAGAGAAGATTAGACCTAACAAGAATCAGGGCTTTATAGTCCGAACAGCAGCAGCAGGCAAGGGCGAAGATGAATTCAGATCAGATATAAAGTTTCTTATGGACCATTGGGAGAAGATAAACCAGCGCTCCATAAATGCACCAGCACCGAGTCTTATACATGAGGATTTGGGATTAATATATAGGGTAATTCGTGATATTTTTACTCAGGAAGTTTCACAATTCCTTATTGATTCAAAGACCGAATATGACAGAATTCTTGAATTTCTTGACTCACTTCTTCCTGCATTAAAAAACAAGGTAAAATTATATGACAAAGAAGAGCCAATATTTGAGTTCTATGGTATAGAAAAGCAAATAAAGAAGGCTTTAAGACAAAAAATCTGGCTGAAATCTGGCGGACATATAATCATTAACCAAACGGAAGCACTCGTATCAATTGATGTCAATACTGGAAAATATGTTGGCAAAGAAAACGCTGATGAAACTATATTAAAAACCAATATAGAGGCGGTATCTGAAATTGCAAGGCAGTTGCGTTTGAGAGACCTTGGTGGTATCATCATCATTGACTTCATTGATATGGATAAAGAAGAGCATAAAAATAAAGTTCTAAAAACAATGGAAGAAGCTCTAAAACGTGATCGATCAAGGACAAATATCTTGCAGATTACCGATCTGGGTTTGGTTGAAATGACAAGACAGCGCACCAAACCGAGTCTTGGCAGTATGCTCTGTGAACCTTGCCCTTATTGTCAGGGTGATGGAATTGTTCTTTCGCAAGAATCAACAAGTATATCAATCCTACGAGAAATAAAGGCGGTTTGTGCCAAATATAACGAAAAGCATATAAAGGTCTTTGCAAGTCCTCCGGTGGCTGATAGATTGATGGAAGAATATAAAGAAGGTATTAAAGAACTTGAACTAAGATTAAATACAAAAATCAGTGTTGCTGAAGACCCTGATCTACACATAGAAGATTATAGAATTATATCAATGAAAGATCAAAGAGAATTAACTTTGATGGAAGAAGATGACGATTAGAGGAAAGGATGAATCAGATGGCAAGAATAGCTTTTGCAAAACTGAGCGGAGCAGGTAACGATTTTGTCATAATAGACAATCGTCAAAATGTTGTTCCAGATAACTTAGAAAATTTTATTATGAAAGTTTGCACTCGTCGCATATCAGTTGGGGCAGATGGTCTTTTGCTTGTAGAAAATTCAGATGTCGCTGATTTCAGGATGAGATATTATAATTCAGATGGCAGTGAAGCGGAAACATGCGGTAACGGTGCAAGGTGTATCGCTAGATTTGCTCATAGTGAGGGCATTGTCAATGCAAACAAAATGACCTTCGAGACGAAAGCAGGCATATATAATGCAGAGATGGTTGGCAATAATGTTAAAGTCCAAATGAGTGATACATTTGGTTTAAGGCTTAATTTTCCAATTGAGTTAAGTGACGGAACTTATGATATATCATTTGCAAATAGCGGTGTTCCACATGCTGTTTTTTTCGTGGATGATCTTGAAAATACTGACGTTGTAAAGCATGGCAGTGAAACACGCTATCATAAAGATTTTTCCCCAAAAGGCACAAACGCCAATTTCGTTAAAGTCAAAGATAAGAATAACATAGATATTAGAACTTATGAACGTGGCGTTGAAGATGAAACGTTGGCATGTGGGACAGGATGTATCGCATCTGCGATAGTCGCTTCTGCTTTGGGAAAAGCCGCTTCTCCTGTAACTATGCACACAAGGGGCGGTTTTCCATTAAAGATATACTTTGAGATTGAACCAACAGGTGCAAAGAATGTTTTTCTTGAAGGTGATGCAAGGATTGTCTATAAAGGCGATCTGCTTGAAGAAGCTTGGAAATATTAAGAAAAATTTTATGGAGGATAAAAATGTCAAAAGAGAGTTTATCAAATATTACAGAGGTGGCTTCGGGTGTATATTTCCGATTTGGTGATGTTGGGCGGGGACAGGCGAACGGTGGTTATATCGTCTGTGATGATTACGTTATCGCTGTCGAAGCGCCAAGTGTAGAATCGACACCAGAAATGTTTGCGGAAATAAAGAAGATTACCGATAAACCGATAAAGTTTGTTATAATCACTCATGGACATTGGGATCATGAGCTTGGTATTGATGGATTTACCAAAGATGGTGTAACAATAATATGCCATGAAGAAGCACGAAAAAAGTATGCAAAAGAAGGCAAATCAGGCATGTTTATCGGCGTTACTGACCGAATCGGGATTAATAACGGTAAAAAAACTATTGAACTTTTTACATGCGGAACTAACCATTCAACAACTGATCTTTTTACATATCTGCCTGATGAAGGAATAATATATACTGGTGATAGCGTTGTAAGTATGCCTAGCACGATTTGGATGGGCGAGTGCGATATTTGGAATTGGATCAAGACATTAGATAAATTCAGTAAAATGAATCTAAAATATATCTGCACAGGTCACGGTCCTGTTGGTGGCAAAGAAGTATTAGCTAAATTATCCAAGCATTTAACCTTATTGCGTGATGAGATAGGTTATCAGGTTTCTCAGGGGCGATCTTTCGAAAAGACTCTTGAATGTATAAATATACCTACAAGGGCTGATTTTACTCCTGATGACAATCAATTCAAAGATCATGTTAAGTCTATATATGATCAACTTACATCTGATCCGCCTTCTGTAAAGAATGGCATAATTCCACATGCCTTAATATTAATAGGCGATCATTATCATCCACCTTTCTATATTCCGCCATCTTTAGAGCCTGTCTTTGAAAAAATAGGGATGCCAATTTATTTTATTTATGATGTAACAAAACTGAATAAAGAAAATCTAAAAGGCGTTAGATTGCTCGTTATTCTTAGAGATGGTATGATATGGTCACAAAATGACAAAGATATGGAGTTCTGGATGACTGAAGAACAGGAGAAAGCCATTGCTGATTTTGTGGCAAATGGTGGGGGCTTTCTTTCTTTGCATAACTCAACAGCCCTTAAATGCCTTGACGAAAAACAAACAACCTATCGAGATGTTTTAGGTAGTAGCTATAATGGTCATGGTCCCGGTGATGAAAAGTTTGATGTAAAGGTCGTCAATAAAGAGCATCCAATTACTACCGGTGTTAATGATTACGTTGCGGTTGATGAACGCCACACACCAATAATCCATGCTGACGATATAACCCTTTTAACTGAAGCGGTTAATGGTGATCAAAAGTCGGTTAATGGATATACAAGGTTTTATGGCAAAGGTCGTATATGCCATCTTGCAAATGGACATAATCTTGAAGTGCTGACTAATCCTGAAATGCAAAAATTGATGTATAATGGGGCTTTATGGTGTTTGGGGCTTTTATAATATGAATATCAAAAGATTAGGAATAAGACTATGAAAATTGCTTATGGAACTTATGCTACTCCAATGATGTCCCATGAAGATTCAATTCGTATGATGGCGGAAATCGGCTATGAGGGTGTAGAGATCGCCATCAGCCCAAAACATATTATGCCAGATAGCTTTGATTTATCACAACGAAAAATCATGAAAGATGTTCTGAATGAACTTCGCTTTGAGGTTCCGGGCTTTCTTATGCTTGGCTCTGTCTTGACAGATGATAAAAATGCGCATCTAAAAAGGCTTGATCTAACAAAGCAAGTCATTGAAATTGCTAATGATCTTGGAATAGAAAGAAAGATCATAATAAGTACAGGCTCAGGCGGTAATAGCAGTATGTGGGAAGCAAAGCGAGATAACCTAGCACGCTTGATTGATGATTATGCCAAAGTTGCAGATAGATATGATGCAATAATTGCGGTAGAACCACATGTAAACGCTATGGTTGATAGGTCTGAACGAGCAATCTGGCTGATGAAAATTCTTGATAATCCTTTTGTGAAACTGCATTTTGATATAGTTCATCTATTCCTTGCAAAAGAAAAGATAACAGAAGCGGTTAATGCACTTCTGCCATATACCGCACATACTCACGTTACAGACGCAATAATAAAGGAAAACGGATTTGAGCTTGTTCCTCTTGGTAAAGGCGAATTAGACTGCAATGAATATATAAAAGCAATGAAAGAAGCAGGTTGGACGGATTATATAACCGTTGAGGTTAGCGCAATGGTATGGACAAAAGAAGGATATGATCCCCTTGAAGTCGCTGAAATATCTTATGAAACAGTGAATAAAGCATTCGAATTGGCAGGTGTAAAAAAAGGATGAAAAAGGGACAAAAAAAGACTATTGAACCCGATAATGAAAGGCGAGAATTTATAAAGAAATCTACCAAAATGGTGGGTGCTTATGGATTTGCTTTATATGAACTTGCAGAAGAATTAAAAAACAGCATGGATGATATAGTTCAGGGATTCGTTGAGGATATAAAAAAAGAAGTAAAGAAGCCTTGATTAGGAGTTTTTATTGTCTAGGAAATTACATTTTTGTATTAATTCAAGAAGACCATTCACTTCGTTCAAGGTGACATTTTGCTGTCATTTTAAGCGAAGCGAAAAATCTTTTTATACACGTTGAGTAGAGGCTTCTAATAAAATAGACGACAGGAATAACGGAATTAGGATTATTAACGTTGTGGTGTTAATAGAAAATATAATTCCGATCAAACATGGATATATGGCTAATTCGCTGATAAAAGCCCCTTTTAATGCTATATATCCGTTTTCTTGAGTCTGTTTGAAAAGCAATGGGAATCTCGTTACAAAAGTTGCTCCGATAGCAATACCAACCCATATCAGATAATACGGTTCTGCCTTTCCAAGAGCATAAGGCAGGATAAACACAATAAATGCCCCAATGGTTGCTATTGTGGATAAAAACAAAGCAGGCTTAACGCCTATTTGTATCGGTGTTGTAACAATACCAACAGACCGATCTAATTCAATATCCTTAAATGTAGTCGCTATATGCGCTCCGAAATCATAAAGAAACACGCCAAAGAAACCATACCATAACATTGATGGCACTTTCCCCGAAACCGCAACCGCACCAAATATGCTCATAGTCGCAATACCTAATGGAAGGACGATGCTTCCAAGAATTCCTTTTCCCTTAAATATAGCATTATATAAGTGAGAGATAATTATAAGCAGGATAACGATTAATCCTGCCTTATAATTCATCAAAAAGCCCGTTATTACACATGATATATATATTCCAGAGGCAATAAAAAATGCGATTTTCCCTTTTATTCGACCTGATGGGATAGGTTTTTCAGGACTTACGATTGCATCTGTCTTGCTATGGAAATAATCGTTTTTTATCATCCCGCTAAAATAGCCGATCATACATATAAAAATAGCGATGTATCCCTTCCATGTGATCGCCCCATTACTTGCAAGCACTACTCCCGGCAATGTAGAGACAATCGGGATAGTAAATAAAGGATAACGAATTAGTTCAAGATATGCTTTTATTTTGGATTTTTTATGGCTCAAATACTGCCTTGAGTCCTTTCCGTTTAATAACGTAATTAATAGCTTCCATAGGCTTATCGAGAGGGAAAAATCCAGTCAATATTGATTTAAGATTCATCCATCTTTTAGCTATCTCTTTTTGTGCTTCTGCTGTGTCTTTGCGTGTCATTGCCCATGACGCCAAAATCTTATGACCTGAGAAGTGTAATTGCTCTGCATCAATCTTGATTTCTGTTCCTGCAGGGAAAAGCCCAAAAAAATTTGCATATCCGCCCCTTCGTAATATCTTAAACATATCAGGTATGACAACCGGGTTATTTGTTGCAGATATTACCGCATCAGCCCCGATGCCATCTGTCAGATCACGGATTATCTGGACAATATCATCAGTATCAGGATCAATCACATCATCAGCACCGATTAACTTTGCCGATTCCCGTCTATCCTTCAAAGGCTCTGATATGATTGTCCTTGTCCCGTTGCGTTTTGCAAGCTGAAGGAAAAGCAGTCCAATTGGTCCTGCGCCCAATATTACAAGATTATCGCCCAAAGGAATCTCACGCATAGCACCAAGACAGGTCGCCAAAGGCTCAAGGAATACGAGTTCTTCCATTGGCACATCATCAGGCACAATAGCCAATCCACCACTATCGGCAAGTTTTTTGGGTATCCTGACATATTCTGCATATCCGCCATCAAAATCATGTCCGATACCGCATATTTCAGGGCAGAATTTCTCTAAGCCATGTCTGCAATAATAGCAAACTCCGCATGACATAACAGGATCGACAGACACCTTTTGCCCAACAGAAAAGATGTTATTTCTTGTTTCCGTTATTATACCAGCAATCTCATGCCCCAAAACCACTGGCGGAGTATAATCAGACGCATCGCCTCTTTGAGCCATGATGTCAGATGTGCATATCCCGCATAGACCAACTTTAACCAATACATCGCCTTCTTCAAGAGATGGTATCGGTTTTTCCTCTAATATTAAATCTTCTCCCGCACCAGTAAATACAACAGTTTTCATCTTTTATATAGAATTCATTTCTTATTATTCTTGGAATTTCTATCCCAATTTCCCTGCAACAATCTGATATTCACTTTTTCCCGACTCAATCCTAATAGCACCTATATAATCAACAGACGAGTCATGCAATTCTTCTATGGGCTTGCATTTTGGCGTTTCCCCGTCTATTTTGAGTGTAAGCTTCAGCGTTTCAGGATCAAAATTCGCTTCAATTTGGGCTTGTTTGCTGTTACTGTCCAGCCAATAATAATCTTGCCATGCAGAGAGATTGACCAAAGCCTGCGGTGCTGGATACTCAATGCAAAGAGAAGTTGCGTCATCCCTGCTATCAAAAAGGTTATTATCGGATTTATTATCTTCAATCCTAGAAAGCATTATCCGCTTTGGACATCCGACAAGGATATTATTCATAACCTTATGCCTTCTGCAAAGCCCAACACGCCCACCGACAACCCTTACGTTTTGATTCAGGCTGATTGACACAGCATAGCCATCTTTTATCTTTCCCAAAAGATTATTTGCAACAACACACTTCTCGCCTGTATCAACATTTATGCCGGGACCTGATCTTGATCTGCCGGCACCTCTTATATCCCAAAGAATATTATGATCAACAACGTTTAACTCATGGCTAACCTCAATATAAATCCCACCAAGTATGCTATCAATATCAGCAAAGACATTACCCGTAACGCGACAATTTTTGTTGAGATAATCAAGCCATAAGCCCGGTGCATTATAAGTATGGCGAAATACGTTATTACGGATCAAAACGCTGTCGCATGTATGGAATTTTAAGCCACCACATTCCCATATCCTCTCAATATTCATACTTCCGATATGCTCAACAGTGTTATTTTCCACCAATGAGTTAGCGTTATTGCCGACGGCCTCGATTCCGCATATTCCACATTCTGAAACGTGATTGCGTCTTATGATATGACCGCCGGATGTTTCTGTTTTTTCATGCCTGACTCGATGCCAAGATTCGTTTCCAACATCAATCCCGCAGGCATTAGCCCATTTTATATAATTATCCTCAATTATCCAGTGATGACCCAATCCTGCGCTGACCATTGCCCTTTGTGGAACAGGTATTCCGTCAGCGCAATGCTCAAAATGAAATCCTGAAACACGCATATACCCATAAGCACCATTTGGGGCAAAGCATTGCTCTCTTGCTGTTACCTCAAACGCTTTTCCATTTGGGTCTTCGTCATTCCAGAGACGTATATATAGCTTTAATCCAGACGGATCAGCCCAAAAGACACCGTCTGATTTTGCCATCTCACTTGATCGAAAAACTTGTTTCAAAGGCTTATTATTTGCAAAAACCATGCCCCGCTTGAGCATGAATGTCGTTATCTCGCTATCAGACCAATCCCTTGTAAATGTCGTATATTCAGATGAAAAATTCATCGTCATAAAAGGATTATAGCCGATAAACCATTCCTTTGGCAATTCACCCATCCAGACTTTTGCCCCGCCAAAATTCCAATCATCAGCAGGCTTAAACTCAGGCGACCAGAGATTCGAGCCTTTAATAAAGACTTCTTCGCCCTCTGCAGACTCATAAGCGATCATGCGGTCTGGAGATTCTCCACCACATTTAGGGGAAACACATTCTCTATAAACTCCCTTATGAACAACAACCTTTTCACCGGGTTTTAACAATTCAGCCGCGCGCCCTATAGTAGCAAATGGACGTTCTTCTGTTCCTGTTGCTTCATCAGACGCATTTGGGTTTTCACAAGCGACATGATAAATTTGAGTATAATTGGTTACATCATCCCAAAAACTAAATGGATTACCATTCGGCATAATAACAGATTTTTCGTCCATTTTTTAATCCCCCCGTTTTTATAATTCTTCTTGCTCTTTTATTTTATAGCGATTTGCAAGAGGAATTTCTATTAACATCAGTAACAATGCTAGAATCAAAAATCTTGATGAGAGATCAGCCCTTTGAGTATCAGTCTGAACAGAACCATTGATAATATCATCAGGAGAAATAAACCTGATCTGAGAACCGAGTTTGGCTATTACATCCTCCACTTTTGCGGTTGTTAAATTGGATTCAGTGGTTGTGTCAAGATTTACTGCAAAATATTCACGCTGTGCCTTTCCATTTAAGTTATATTCTAATTTATATATACCTGATAGCTCAAGATTATCAAGATTAATTTCAGAATAACCTGTCTCAGATGATTCGATAACCATAGGTTTAATATTGTTTTTTTCTGGATCGGTAATTAATGGAATTGAACCAATTTTTCCATCAACTTTTTGTGAATATTTTTCACCTACAAGCAAGTTTCTATTGTTATTATAACTATTAGCAAGCAAATAAAATACAGTTTGTTGCATTAATGGCAAAAAAGCTGGTTTAAATGGCAGATCGGAGACCTTTGGGTCAGGTGAAAGATTGAATAAGATTACTTTTCCAAAGCCAATATTGCCCTTTTGAGAGCCACTTTCCAAGATTGCAGGTATATTTCCTCCAAAGTTTGCAATTATCTTTGCATCTGGTTTGGGGATTAGCGAAAAGGCAGAATATATTTCAGGTGATTTTAATGAGCCTGCAGTTCCTTCATCATGAAATACGCTGAATATTGAGTGAGTATTGTCCCATCTGGATATTTTTAGTGGTTTCTGTGAGAAATCCGTCCTATTGCCTAATGTTGCTGGAAGTAAATCAAAATTGCTATTATACCAATCACGAATAATGGATTTTCCTAGAAAGATGATAATATTACCTCCATTAGCATTAAACGCTTTTAGTTTTCTAAGTGCAATATCGGTCATTCTTGGTGAATCAACGAGCAAAACTATATTATAACCATCAAGAGATTTTGAGTTTAATTCATCAATCGTGCAATTGTCAGTTTGTATTGAAGGTGTTTGCAATAATGATTCATCTGGTGATAATGCTAGATTAATATATGGATTATTGCTACCTACCACAAGAACCTTGATTCCACCGAGAACATCAAGGGCAAAATATCTAACGTCATCAATTACCAAATTATCGGATGTAAGCCTTATTTCACCATAGCGCGAACCTTTTTGATCGAAAACATGGGTAAAAGAAATTGTGTTACCGTCAACCGTTGCTTTTCCTTTCTTTTGATCATCAACGATTAATTCTGCCATTGTTTGTCCTTTATTTCCCTTAATTTTTGCTGTAATTTGAACAGGTATACCGACTCCTGTAAATTCATTTGATATGGTTATGGATTCTATAGCTTTATTATCTTTTGTATCATCACCTATTTTTATAATTGAGATTTCAACGTCATCAGAAAGCTCATCTTTGCTAATTTGTCTCCATTCCTGCCATCCATTTTCAGCAAGGTCAGTGATTAGATAAATTTGCTTTTGAGGGTCTTTTGAATCTTTTAGCAGAGATTCCGCTTCAAGAATAGATGATAAAACAGATGTGCCTCTATGAGATATTTGCGAATTATTAATAGCATCTCTCACTTGATTTATATTCGAATTCAAACGCTTGAAAACAACTTTTGGTGTATCTGACATAAATATCAATGATACGCTGTCACCTGAATTTAATGAATCAATTATTTTATTTGCCGAATCTTTTGCCTTATCAAATCGGATTCCCTGCAGGCTTGAATATCCCATGCTGTATGAATTATCAAGGATAATAACAATGCTTCTTTTTGTTTTTCCACCTGTTGCCATTGCCCATCTGCTATTAAAGACAGGTCTGGCAAGCCCAATCACAATAAACAAAATTATCAGCATGCGCATAATAAGGACAAGAATCTGTCTTAATCTAAGCCTTCGGAATTTTCTTCGGTTGATTGACATCAGAAATTGGATGCTACTAAAATCTATAATCTTTGCCCTTTTTTTACTCCAAAGGTGTATTAAAAAAGGAATACCTGCGGCAAGTATTCCTATTAGTATCAGAGGATTTATAATTCCCATTTTTTCTCCAAAAAGTATGTATATTTTTTATTATATGGGCTTATATATACTCATAAGCCCATAATATTATCAATAATTCTTTCCGTAATGTCTTGCTAACTCGATCACATGCTCATATTGCTGAAAACTGACATTGCTTGGAACAGAATGATCGGAATGGAATATATATCCGCCGCCTTTTTTCGCTATTGGTATTTTTGTTTTGATCTCTTCTTCAATGACTTTTGGATCAGGATGTGCCATAGCGCGGAC
This sequence comes from uncultured bacterium, assembly GCA_964564735.1. Lineage (GTDB taxonomy): Bacteria > Poribacteria > DTPJ01 > DTPJ01 > DTPJ01 > CAZMCH01. The sequence goes on along the minus strand of CAZMCH010000020.1, from coordinate 28,147 downwards.
ATCAATTCCACCCATAAATGTTACGACTTCGCCAAAATTCTTTTTCAAATCAACTAAATCCATACCTGCCTTAACTTCCAAAGGCTCAAAGCAATCAAAACCAGCCTCAACCAGCATCGGCATAAATGGACGAATACCACCGCAACTATGAAGAATAACCTTCATTTTTTTGCTATGCAGAAAGTCGCATAATTTCTTATGCGCAGGAAAAAGCTGTTCGCGATACATTTTTGCAGAAAAGAACGGACCCGTCTTATATCCTAGATCGTCATAAAACATCGCTGCATCAAACTCAACGCCCTTTCCTGTTATTTCTTCTACAATTGCTATATTAAGATCAACGTTAGACATGAAAAGGTCTTTTATCCATTCAGGATCGTCAAGCATGGACTCAAGGAAATACTTGATCCCGACTCTATTTTGCCAAAGGTCAAAACCTAGTGCGCCTCCACCATAAACTAAGAAAGTGTCATTTTTTCTGCAACTTTCATAAATTTTTAATGCACCATCAAAGTCAACCCTTGCATCGCAGTATGTATATAAGTGTTTATACTCCTCCCAGTCTTTTCGGCTATGTATACCAACATCATATTCCTTTTCATTATCACGAAACCAGAGATGCGCCCCAATGCCTGCCCAGCCATCAAAGCCGAAGTATTCCCATACTCCTTTTCCATCAGGCGGATAACCTTCTGCCTTCCAGTTATCTATTGTTGCACCCCAGAAATCATCTCTCATAGGTATATGATCGGGTTCTTTATGAGCTAATGTTAAACGATACCTTTCTGCTGATGTCATATTCTTTCTATGCTGAAAAGATTCAGCATAAGCCTCCTTTTGTCACTATTCAATGTCTTTGCCACAATGAGGGCAAGCCTTTTTTAATCTTGCTTTCCTCTCTTGAAGCTCCTCAACAAATCCAGAACCAAGTATTCCTGTTGGAAGTGCAAACATACCTATACCCAAAAGCGAAATTATCGCACCAAGAAATTTTCCCAATGGCGTAACAGGATATACATCACCATATCCAACAGTCGTTAGTGTTGCAACTCCCCACCACATAGCAGTTGGGATGTTTGAAAAAGCCTTTGGTTGCGCCTCTGTCTCTACATAATACATTATAGAAGAAACAACCAAAAGCAATAATATAACCATAAAAACAGTGATGAAAAGCTCTTCTTTTTTCTTAACGAATACCACGCCAATAAGCCTTATAGATTCAAAGTATCTTCCGATTTTCATTATACGGAATATCCTGAACAGACGTAATGCCCTCATAAATCGTAAATCAAAGCTGATGATCATTGGTAAATAAAATGGCAGGATACTTATTAAATCTATAACAGCTAATGGGGAAAGAGCAAACTTAATTCGCCCTTTGAAAGGTCTTTGATATTTTAATTGAGATGTGCAACTCCATAAACGTAATATATATTCAATAGTAAATATTGTTACGGAAAATGCCTCAAAAATATTAAAAAAAACAGGTATTTTCTTATATATTGATTCTACTGTTTCTAATATCCCTAAAATAACATTAAGAAATATTAATGTAACGATAAATATACCAAAAATCTTGCCTAAAAAACCACCTTCGGCATCTGACTCTAATATATTAAATAACTTATTTTTTGCTCTATTAATATTCATCGTTTTTTATGGATAGAAAAAATTTTTATTATCGATTTGGCAGGATAAACGCTTTTTTATAGCAATAGTGATTTTGAGATAGAATCCAACCTTTGCCCATGCAAGTTCCGCATGTTGTCATCATATTATCTTGATAGAGCCTTGCACCACATTTTGAGCAATACTCGCCTATTTCATTTGCATGAATGCAATTTGTAATACTGAATGAAGACATAGATGGCAACGGCTGAATATAACCCAAACCATGACAAATGGGACAAATAACGGTCAAATCTGCACCACAATCACGACAGAAACGCCCTTCTTCTAATTGATTTTGTAACATAATGATTATACCTCTTTTTATTTTTTATTTATTCCAATTATTGTAATAAATTATAACAAAAGAATAGAAAAGTCAAGTTGAAAGTTTTTACATCCTGAAATTTTATATAAAACTCTTGACAAGCCTATAAAATCTTGTTATTCTTTTTGCAATTACAATATTTGCTAAATATTCATTATAAAGGTTTGCAAAAAATGTTAAATTCTCGCCTAATGATTATTCTTGCTATCATATTTTGTTTAATAAACTATGCTTTTGCCCAAGAAGAATCGCAAGAGCCAATAATGCCACCTGCCAATATATCTGCCACAGATACTCCAAATGATGATGGAAGTAGCATAACATTATCTTGGGACTTATCTCCGACAGATGATAGATTAAGCCAATATATTATCCTAAGAAAAGTAAGGGATTCAAATAAATTTGAAGAAATTGGACAAGTTAGCAATGGAAAAAGCAAATATGTTGATGAAAATGAGCTTATCCGAAATACTGAATATATATATAAAATTAATGCGGTTGGTAAGAATGGAGAAAAAGTTGATTCCACAGAATCAAATACAGTAAAACCTATTGCTCAATGGTTTAACAAAAAATATAAATACATAGCTGTTGCGGTTGCCATTTTTTCTGGAATAATGATATATTGCATATATACTGCAAGACGTGGAAAAGAATTTTTTGTCAGAAAGATCGCAGGTATAGAAGCTGTTGATGAAGCCATTGGACGCGCTACCGAAATGGGACGATCAGTCTTATATATTACAGGTCTGGGTGGTGTAGGTGGTATGGCAACGCTTGCTAGTCTTAATATTCTTGGTCGTGTTGCTCGAAAATGTGCAGAATATGAAACTCAACTCCTTATACCTGCTAATGATGCTTTTGTTATGGTTGTTGAAAGAGAAATTGTAAAGGGAGCGCATACAGACGCAGGAAAACCAGATACATATCGGGAAGATAATATATTCTTTGTAAGTGATGATCAATTTGCTTATACCGCAGCGGTCAATGGTATGATGCTTCGTGAAAGACCTTCAGCAATATTCTTCATGGGTTCGTTCTTTGCAGAATCATTGATAATGGCTGAGACAGGTAATTCCACTGGTGCAATACAAATAGCTGGAACGGACTCCGATTCGCAATTGCCATTCTTTATCGCTTCTTGTGATTATACTCTTATTGGTGAAGAACTCTATGCTGCAAGCGCATATCTATCAAAAGAGCCTTTGTTATTAGGTAGCCTCAAAGGACAGGATTGGGGTAAATTGATCCTAATGGTTTGTATCTTTATAGGCGTAATAATGGAATCATTTTCTCTGTTGTTTGATTGGTCATGGCTTCACTGGATCGCAAAGTTTTTTGGTGTGCAATAGAAAAATATAGGGAGTGTGCATGAAACTCAGATTACCATTGATATTATGTTTCTTATGCGGATTAATAATGATTGTGCAATTTTTTGTTCCACATCCGCCATTTACAAAACTATATGACACAATGCTAGAATGGGGTATCATTATTAGCATACCTGCGCTTGTTATAGGGCTTAGCTCATTATTGAAACTTCATTATACAAGAATTATTCGCAAAACACCCAATATGCCTTATAGTATTGTAGTTTTTGTTAGTATGATTGTTATGGCTGTTGTTGGATTAGCTTTTGGAACGGGTCAAGGAACTGCTTTTGAGTGGATGTTCCTTAATATGCAAGCCCCAATGCAATCAACCATGTTCGCTCTATTGGCTTTTTTTATTGCTTCTGCTGCATACAGGGCGTTTCGTGCAAGGACTCTTGAGGCTTCGCTTATGCTTGTAACTGCGATTATTGTTATGTTTGCGCGTGTGCCGATAGGCTCTTTTCTATGGCAGAGCATTATGCCTGATGCGGTTGTTCAATGGAGACAAAACTTGCCTGATGACATTGCTGGATGGATATTAAACGTCCCAAGTATGTCTGCAAGGAGAGGGATACTTCTTGGCGTTAGTCTTGGGGCTATAGCTACATCAATCAAAATTATGCTTGGTATTGAAAGATCATACATGGGCGCTGGAGAGTAAATCAATGAGATTTATTGAAAGACTCGGTAGCCTTGATAGACGCTACATATTTATATTGATAGCCTTGACTGCGATTATTCCTTTAATATTTCCTGTAGGAATGCAGATAACAATAACACCCGAAGTGCAATCTGTTCATGATTATATAGAGCAACTCCCGCAAGGTTCTGTAGTTCTAGTTGCTCTTGATTTTGATCCTGCCGCACAAGCAGAGCTTTACCCAATGTCTCTTGCCATACTTCGTCATGCCTACGCAAAAAAACATAAAGTAATTGGAATGACAATGTGGATTAGTGGTGTAACTCTCGGTGATAAAATCATGCGTGAAGCTAGTGAAGGTCTCGCTGAAAGAGATAAAGACTACTCGTATCTCGGTTATATGGTTGGTGGTGGCTTGGCAATAATGCGTATGGGTGAAGATATTAGCAAAGTTTTTAATACTGACTATGACAAAAAACCAATATCAGAGATTCCTGTTATGAAGGGAATAAAGAATTATAAAGATATAGCATTATTAATTGATATTGCTGCTGGTGCAACTCCGGAATCATGGATTGTTTATGCAGGAACTCCTTACAAAGTTCCAGTAGCTATTGGCGTTACTGCTGTCAGTGCTGTTGGTTATTATCCTTTTCTCAGTTCAAATCAAATAATTGGTCTTATTGGTGGGATGAAGGGAGCAGCCGAATACGAAAAACTTATTGATCATCGTGGTTCAGCTACTGGTGGCATGGATTCTCAATCAATTGCACATACATTGATTATATTATTGATTATAGTTGCGAATATATCTTATTTTGCTATGAGAAGAAAAACAAAAAATGCTGAAAACTAATTAGAAAAGGAAAATTGGGTATGTGGGAAATTATTGGAATATGGATTGCAGCGGGATTAACACTTTGTGTATTTAGCTTTCTATATAAAGACAACCCATTATATAAATTTGCTGAACATCTATACATTGGTCTGTCTGTTGGATACACAATAGCGCAAACTTGGCATGAAGCAATTATTAAGTTTGTATGGTATCCTATAAGCCAAGAAGGAAATTATTTTATTTTTATACCCGCAGGAATAGGTTTGCTGATGTTCAGTCGTTTTATACCAAAATACAGATGGATCATTCGTTGGCCACTTGCTTTTATGATTGGTATAAGCGCAGGCGCATCAATACCCAGAAACATGGATTCAATGATCTTTAAGCAAATGCAAGCAACCATTCAACCCCTATCAAGCATAAATCTCATAATCATTGTGTTAGGTTTGTTATTTACACTACTATACTTCTTCTTCTCCGTAGAGCATAAAGGACCTATTGGTGTTGCATCAAAGGTCGGTATCTTCTTCCTCATGATTTCATTCGGTGCAGCATTTGGCTATACTGTTATGGCAAGAATCTCGCTTCTTATCGGCAGAACCTACTTTTTGCTTCATGACTGGCTTCACATTGTGAGATAAAATTTGTTTTTGTCTTTTATATAAACGCTCAAAAGTTGGTTTATCCCTGCATTGCAAAATGGAATCTTTTAATAATTACAAAATAAAAATACTGCCTTTTTAATTACATGGAGGATTCTATCATGTCTAATGAACTTATAAGAGGATTTTGTTTAGGTGTGCCACGACAAAATGATCTTGATACATTCAAACGGCTAATAACTGATGTATTACCTTCCTATAACTGCAATACATTAGTTTTGTTGATCCGATACCATTATCAATTTAAAAGCCATCCAAAAATAGCAGATGCGGAAGCACTTTCAGCAGAGCAAGCAGGCGAAATTGCTGAGTTATGTAAAAAAAATAGTATCCGCATTATTCCCAAAATGAACTTAATGGGTCATCAATCGGAAAAAGAAAGAGGAACAGAACAGGGCTTATTGAGAGTGCATCCTGAATTTGACGAAACTCCTGAATTAGAATCTGTGCGCTATTGCAGAAGCCTTTGTCCAAGACATCCAGAGGTTAAAGGAATTGTTTTTGATCTGGTTGGTGAAATGATTGACGCTTTTCAATCAGATGCAATTCATGTCGGTCTTGATGAAGTTTTCGAGATCGGAACTTGCCCTAGATGTAAGGGAATCCATAATTCCAGAATTTTTGCTGATTGGGTAAAAGATTTACATAGCTATATTGTTGGTCAGAAAAAAGTAGAAATGCTAATGTGGAGTGACCGTTTCCTTGATGGGAATGCAACTGGATTTGGTGAGTGGGAAGCCTCAAAGAACGATACTTGGCAGTTAATTGATGAGATACCAAAAGATATAATAATGTGCGATTGGCATTATGGCGAAAGGGAAAGCTATCCCTCTGTGCATTATTTTTCAAGCAAAGGCTTCAGATTTGTTGTTTGTCCATGGAGAGAGTTAAATGCAACTCAGGCTTTCCTTAATTATGTAAGAAATAATGTAACGCCACAATATTATGGTTTCTTACAGACAAGCTGGTGTAATTCTGGTGCTGTTGCACGTTATCTTTTAAATGCTGATTCTAACGTTGATGATATATCAAAACAAGTTGGAGAATCTTTCAAATGGATAATGAACTTTAGCAAGGGGGTATAGATGTTGCGTAATATTATTTTGATATTTATACTTAGTATTTTAATCTGCTCATGTGGAACAAAAAACTATTCTGGTAGCCAGTTAAGCGATGAGGAAAGAATCATTGTTGGAGTGCTTTATTTCGAGAGAAACTCAAATAATGAAGCATTAGAACCTTATAGAACTGGTTTGACGGATATGTTTATTAGCAAATTGCAAAACGTGCCTGAATTGAGAGTTGTGGAAAGAACTAAACTAGATAGCATAATGGGTGAATTTGAGTTATCTGAAATGGGTGCTATTGATCCCGAAACAGTGCAAAAAATAGGTCGGCTTTTGGGTGCGCAAGTCCTTTTTTATGGCTCATTCACATCTCCTTTTGGGCAACAGCTATGTCTTGATGCACGTCTTGTTAGAGTGGAAACAAGCGAAGTTTTATCTGCCGCTCAAAGTATATGCGAAATTTCAGACAAAAAGCTATTTGATACCGTTGATAAGGTATCAAAAACAATAATAGCGAAAGTGAAAACCAATCATAAGGATTTAGTTGCAGACCTATATTATTCAAAAGGCAGAACTGCAGAAGAAAATAATGATAAAGATTCTGCCTTGAAGTTTTACCAGAAGGCATTAATGTATTCTCCGTCTCATAAAGCAAGCCAAAAGGGATTAGCAAGGCTTAATTCATAAAAAACTGAAAGGAATATAATATGAGTAAATGCTTATCATTGGCTTTAATCTTAATAATCGCCTTTGGTTTTATTGGATGTGCTATCCGTTCTGATTATGCAATGGGTCAGCGCAGTCTTGAAACTGGTGATTATGACGCAGCGATCTCGCTTTTTCAGTATTCATTGAGAACATCACCCAACGATCCTAAGATACTTACAGATTTAGGATATGCTTATTATAAAAAAAATGATATATCAAAAGCGATCCAAAATCTTGATAAGGCGAAATATGCAGACCCGATTTACGGCAGGGCATATATTTATCTTGGTATGATTTATGAAGAGCAGGAAGAGCTAAACAAAGCAATTAATGTGTATAACGATTACTATAAGTTAGCTCAATTAACGCCTTTGGGACGAAAATTCAAAGCACGTATTGGAATATTAATGAAAAATCAAATAACAAAAGAAGTTAGAGAAGCAATAGAAAAAGAGCAAAAACTTGATATTAATGAAATTCCGACTAATACTATTGCGGTATATTATTTTTCTAACCAAACGGGCAATAAAGAACTTGATCTGCTAGGAAAAGGTCTAGCTGATATGTTAATAACCGATTTTTCACAGGTTAAGTCCCTGAAAGTCCTTGAAAGAACTAGAATTCAAGTCCTAATGGATGAAATGCAAATTAGCAATACAGCGGGTTTCGATCAATCAACTGCACCACAAACAGGACGTTTGCTTGGTGCGCGCAGGATTGTCAGCGGAGGAATTGCTTCTCTTTCAGCGAATATGTTAAGAATAGATTCGATTGCTACTGATGTTGTTTCAACGAGACCAGAAGCACAAGCGGATGTTACAGGTAACCAAAACAGCTTCTTCACTATGGAAAAAAAGATAGTTTTTGATATGCTTGATAGCCTAAAAATTAGCATTACACAAGAAGAAAGAGATGCTATTCAAAAAATACCAACGGAATCATTTTTGGCTTTTCTTGCTTATTGTAGAGGCTTAGATTATGAAGATAGAGGAATGTACCGTGAAGCATCACAAGAGTTTAAAAACGCTATTCAGATCGATCCAAACTTCTCAATAGCAAATCAAAAAGCCCAAGAAACCCAAGTGCTTATTGATACACCAATGACAGGCTCTGTCAGTGAAATATTGCAGATTGAGAAATCTGTCAAAGATGAAATACCAACAAGCGCAGGAACGGTTTCTGATACTGGTATTTTGTCAGCAATAGATAGACTTGATCCAATTACACAAAATATTGGCGACGGATTTATCCCTGAAACAGGAACTCAATCATCTGAACAAAGAGTTCCATCTCAGATTCAAAATTCGTCAATACTTAATATAATAATAGAATGGTAGGTGAGGGATATGAAAAAATTATGTCTAATAATAAGTATAATGTTGGTTCTTACATTCATCAATAATACATATTCCCAAACCGAGATACAACGAAAATTGCTTTCGCCAACCTTTCTATCAATTGTTGAGTATCGTTCATGGGAAAAAGATATAGGGGAATCAACGCAAAGTGTTTCACAGATAAGTTCACCAACTGCAATTAAATTACCGCTATCGAGAAATCTTGCCATTGATATCGCAGGTTCTTATATGTTTTCGTCAGTTGAAAACAGCGAATTAAAAGGTCTTACTGATGTGAGGACTAGAGCTGTTGCAATGCTATTTGATGATCGAATTATGCTTAATGGCGGTATTAATATACCAAATGGAAAAAGCGATCTTGGTATTGAAGAAACCGCTGTTTCGGCGATTTTATCCGACAAGGCTCTAGGATTCAAATATAATAGTCTTGGGCAAGGATTAGATTTTACTTTTGGTGGAGGTTTTGCACAAGCCTTTGGTTCTGCTAGTTTTGGAATCGGCGCGGGATATATAATAAAGGGAGAATATGAAATCGCAAAAGATCAGGAAATTAAATACAAACCGGGTGACCAGCTTAATATTACTGGTGGATTTGATTTGCTATTTAGCCCTTTACTTTTAAGAACCGATGCCACCTATACAACCTACCAATCAGATAAAAGCGAAGGAGAAGAAATATTTAAGGAAGGGAATCGCCTTGCGATTGAGGAGTCTGCCATTGTTTCTAATGAAGCTTATGCTTTGGCATTTTCTGGAAGATATGTTAATAGATCAAAAAGTGAGATTACGAATCAAGCATATAAAGATTCGTTATTCTTTGTGCCTGAGATACAGAAAAAGAAACTCTATGGAGATCAAATTAGTGCAAATGGGTTAGTAAATTTCCGATTAGCGCAAGGATTTTATACAAAAGTCTTGGCAGAAAGCACAATAATCACCAAGAATGAAGATAAAAAGAATGGGGCGACTGTTTTTGGATTTGGTGGCGGAATAACAATAAAATCTGAAAAAGGTTCTTTTCTGGATTTAATAGGTAAATACTATATTGGACAGTTAAGCAGTGAAAATAAAGAAGCAAAAACGGGTGAAAAAGACCAAAAAACTGACTTAAAAGGCTTTTCTGTTACATCATCAATCAGGATAATTTTCTAATATCAAATTTTATTGAGGGGAAACAAAATAATATGGAACTAAAATTGCATTATTGCCAACCAGCCTATGAAACAAAAGAAGACTACGAATCTTGGGCGTTTGGAAATAGCAGAGCATGGGTAAAGGCTTTACCTGTTGGTAATGGACGATTGGGAGGAATGATATTCGGCGGTGCAAAGCAGGAGAGGATTCAACTAAATGAGGAAAGTGTATGGTCAGGGGGACCACAAGATTCTGATAATCCTGATGCTTTGGCGTTTTTACCCAAAATTCGTGAATTGCTTTTCCAGAATAAATACGAGGAAGCACAAAAACTCACCTATGAGAAGCTGGTATGCAAAGGTGATGGTTCTCATCATGGGGCAGGTGCTACAGCATATTTTGGTTGTTATCAAACATTAGGCGATCTTCGGTTTTTCTTTGATCATAATGACGAGATAAACGACTATGGACGAGAGCTAGATATTGATACAGCAATAGCCAAAGTTAGCTATCGTGTTGGAGATGCTATATTTACAAGAGAAATATTCTCTAGCGCTCCTGATCAAGTTTTGGTAGTGCGAATAACATGCAATAAACCAAATATGATTAGCTTCAATGTATCTCTAGATCGTGAAGAATGTTACGAAACAATTGCAATAAAACCCAATTGGTTAATTATGAGAGGACAGCTATTTGATGGCAAAGGGATTAAATATATCGCCAGACTTAAAGTGATAAATGATGGCGGTGAAGTGACTGCTAATAATGATAATATTGATGTTAAAAACTCCAACACAGTCACATTGTTATTATCTGCAGGAACTGATTTTAAGAATAAAGATTATGAAAAGACAACTGATGAGCAAATAAACTTAGCATCAGAAGTTCCTTACGAAATAATGCGTTCACGTCATATTGAAGATTATCAGAGCTTATTTCATAGGGTCCTTATAGATTTGGGTGAAACAGAAAACGCAAAACTTCCAACAGATCAACGTTTGGAAGCACTAAAAAACGGTGCAGAAGACCCTAGTCTGATAGCCTTATACTTTCAATATGGAAGGTATCTATTAATATCAAGCTCTAGACCGAATAATCTGCCAGCCAATCTTCAAGGCATCTGGGCAGGGGGTATTCAAACACCATGGAATTGCGACTATCACCTAGATATAAATGTCCAGATGAATTACTGGCTTGCAGAAACAACTAATCTATCTGAATGTCATCTACCATTGTTCGATTTGATTGAATCTTTGGTTGAGCCCGGCAGAAGGACTGCCTGTATTCACTACAACGCTGGTGGATGGGTTGCTCATACAATTACTAATGTATGGGGATTCACATCGCCCGGAGAACATCCCTCATGGGGACAGTATCCTGCTGCAAGCGGATGGTTATGCGAACATCTTTGGGAACATTATGCCTTTAATGAAGATTTGGATTTTTTAATGCGTGTATATCCCATAATGAAGGAATCTGCTCAATTTTACTTGGATTTCCTTATAGAAGAACCAAAACATAAATGGTTGGTTACAAGTCCGTCTAATTCTCCTGAAAATAGCTTTAGAACACCAGATGGTCAAGTTGCAAGTGTATGCTATGGACCTTCTATGGATATGGAAATAATCTGGGAAATATTTACTAATTGTATCAAAGCAACTGAAATTCTTGATATAGATAAAGATTTCAGAAAAAGTCTAAAAGAGGCAAAAGAACGCCTAGCACCACTTCAAATAGGTAAACATGGTCAATTACAAGAATGGATCGAAGATTTTGATGAGCCTGAACCCGGACATAGGCACATGTCTCATCTATATGCTATTCATCCAAGCAATCAAGTAACATTACGAGGAACGCCTGAATTAGCCAGAGCAGTCCGCATATCTCTTGAGCGCAGGCTTGCAAGTGGCGGAGGGCATACAGGCTGGAGTCGTGCATGGATTATTAACTTCTGGGCAAGACTGGAAGATGGCGATAAAGCATACGAGAACGTTTTGGCGTTGCTTTCTAAAAGCACACTACCCAACTTATTTGACGATCATCCACCATTTCAGATTGATGGCAACTTTGGGGGAACTGCTGGAATTGCTGAAATGCTTATACAGAGTCATGCAGGCGAAATTAATCTTTTGCCAGCGTTACCAAAAGCATGGCAAAAAGGCTGTGTTAAGGGATTACGTGCGCGTGGTGGATTTGAGGTAGATATTGAATGGAGCGATGGTAAAGTAGTTTTAGCAAAAATAAGGTCAAATCAGGGAAATAAATGCCTTATTCGATCTCAAAAGCCCTTACAAGTCTTCTCTAATGGATCAGAAATACAGGCAAAGCAAATTGAGCCATCAGTAATTCAATTTGAAACTAAAAAAGGTCAAGAGTATAAACTTATTTAATGCTATTTCTCTGTTTTCATGTTTGCGCGGGAATGACATTGTGCGTGTGTTTGTCATTCCTGCGGAAACAGGAATCCATTTCCAATGATGACCCGTCAATATATGCTTATGCTCTTTCTCTTATGTCTTAACTGTTTGTTCTTTGGCACTACCTATCACATTAGACATATCAACATTTCGTATAGCGGAATACATTTCTTATCCTTTCTCCATTAATTACAATATTTTTTATTTCTCTGTGTCTTGTTAACTGAAAAAGTTATATTGCAGAGCTATTTAATTTTTCCAAACTTGATTCTATCCTTCAGTAGAATGACAGCGAAAATTAAATAACCCTAGCTAAATTTGTATTGCATATAATTGCATTATTTTGCTAAAATTAATACATTAATTTTTGGTTAATATGCAAATTACTTTTCTTATTATCAGAGGTATTGGATGTCACATAAAGATAATGATAATACAGATGATATTTTTATTACCTGCCCATCTATTAGATATATAGTAGATTTTGATTTATTCCGAATGCCTATTATAGAGACGGATTTTCTTATAATAGGTGGTGGTGCGGCTGGATTCAGAGCAGCAATTGAGGCAGGAGAGCATGGAAAAACGATTCTAATTACAAAGGATAAACTTGGTGAAAGCAATACCCTTTATGCACAAGGTGGCATTGCTGTTGCCATAAATGCTGGTGATCAAGTAAAGTTTCATGTTGAGGATACTCTCAAGGCTGGTGATGGTCTGTGTGATGAAGTTGCAGTCAAGATAATGGTTGAGGAAGGAATAGATAGAGTTGACGAACTTGTATCATGGGGAGCAGATTTTGATAAACATAATAATAAACTAGCCTTTACAAGAGAAGCTGCACATAGCCAAAGGCGGATTATTCATGCAAAGGGAGATGCTACAGGTGCAGAAACAGAAAAAGTCCTCATTAGAAAAGCATCTGAATCAGATAAAGTTAGCTTCATGGATCGGAAATTCGTTATTGACCTTTTAACTATAGATAATAGATGCTTTGGGGTTTTATTATGGGATGAAGAAGAAAGCGAAATCAGCGCAATTATTGCAAAAGCAACCATAATAGCTGCGGGTGGACTATGCCAAATCTATCGTCATACAAGCAATCCTGAAGTTGCAACAGGTGATGGATATGCTATTGCATATCGCGCAGGTTGTGAAATGACTGATATGGAGTTTGTTCAATTTCATCCAACTACGCTTTATCTCAAAGACGCACCTAGATTCCTTATATCCGAAGCTGTCAGAGGCGAAGGGGCAATATTGCTAAATGCCAATGGCGAAAGATTCATGCAATCCTATCATGAAATGGCAGAATTAGCACCAAGAGATGTCGTGAGTAGAGCAATTGTAGCCGAAACAGTAAAAACAAATACCGAATGTGTCTATCTTGATCTAAGGCATCTTGACGCAAAATTCATAAAAAGCAGATTTCCAACAATTAGTGAAAAATGTAGCAACTATGGGATAGATATATCAAAAGACCTTATACCTGTTCAAGCAAGTGCGCATTTTATGATGGGTGGAATAAAGACGAATTTAAAGGCAGAAACTAACATTGAAGGGCTTTATGCTTGTGGTGAAGTTGCTTGCACTGGTGTTCATGGAGCAAATCGTCTGGCAAGTAACTCATTACTTGAAAGCCTTGTTTTTGGAGTCCGTGCAACTAGATCAGCAGTTGACAAAATGAAAAATGACATCCCAAGATCACTGTATAGCATAGAATATCATCGTGATGACGCTATGATATTAGACCACAGAAAAATAAAAAAATCAATTCGTAATACTATGTGGGATAAGGTTGGTATAGTTAGAAATGGTAATCAAATAAAAGAGGCTATCTCATTTTTAAATCAATATGATAATCTCAATCCGTCAAATCGTTTTAGCTTTGAGGTTCAGAATATACTGGACATATCAAAGCTTGTAGCAAAGAGCGCACTCTTAAGAGAAGAAAGTAGAGGAGCGCATTATCGTTCTGATTATCCATATACAGATGACAAAAATTGGAAAAGACGTATTATTATAAAAGGACATAATCAATCTTAATAAGTCTATATCGCAGAAATCTTTTTAATGCTATAGTTTTGTATTACCTCATTAGCCAAAAGTCTTCGGCATATCAATTCTATCTCATTTTCAGATAATTGCCCCTTTATTATAATCCTCTTTCCTGTTTTTGCAGAAACAGGCTTATTTATACCTAAATCTTTTATACCTTTAGCAGTGCTATCACCAACAGCATCAGTGACACCATGTTTATATAAAACTTCTATCATCCATGCACCGAGATCATCCTTATGGTGATCTGTTCCTTTGTATTCATAATATTGTGTAACGCTATCTGTCAAAAGATTAAGACAGATATTTTCTAAATCTTCTTCTGTCAATTCACCTTCCAAAATATATAATTGCATTGTTTTGACATATTCTACCCCTGATATATTAAGGTCTTCAATGTCTTTTTTTATGCCTTCACCCATAGAATCGGTGGCATTTTGCTTATATCCAATCTCAATTTTCCATTCCATCACTTATCCTCCCAATAAAAAAGGGATTAATCTGCTTTTTCGATTTCAACCTGCAATCTCATTTCATTATCAAGTTTTCTTAGTTTTGACTGAAGCCATATAATTCCAACTATACTAGCAGACAAACCACCAGCAACAGCAGCAACTCCTATTGACAGATAACCATAGCCAATAACATGCACAAAAATATAGGCAATAGGTATTGCGACAAATATCACCCTCATAAAATTTATAACAAGCCCCGGAAATCCAAATCCCATACCTTGCATTGATCTACTTACTACCATTGAAATAATCATTAGCGGAAATGTAAAAACATTTATCCTCATATATGCAGAACCCAAAGCAAGCAAATTCGAATCTGATGTAAAGATTCTAAGAAATATAGAAGGTATTATGAAGAAGATTATTCCAATTGCCACAGTAAACATAACACTAACCATCATTCCATATTTTATTGTGCCTCGAAGTAGGTCAAATCTTTTTGCACCGTAAAACATGCCAACCAATGTAACCAAAGAGAATGATACCGCCATTGAAGGCATAGTTGCAAGGCTTTCAAGACGTATAACGATCCCAAATGCTGCGACATACTCAGTTCCAAAGTGCGCCATAAACTTATTTATAAATACCATATAAATCGAAATAAGAAGCATTGTAAGAGTCGCTGTGCCACCTACGGAAAATATATCCCTTATCGTTTCCCACGAGAAACTAAAAGCACTTATACGAAGTTTTACATAGGACTTTTTCCTTATAAAACATATACCTAGCGCAAGAGAACAGGCAAATGCAATACAAGTCGCTATTGCCGCTCCCTGAACACCGAAACCAAGAGGATATATAAATATCGGATCAAGTATTATATTTATTATTAATGCGGTTATCTGTATTGTCGTTGATGTCCTTGTATCTCCTTGCGCACCAAACAGAGAGTTTATTATGAAGGAAGTAAACATAAAGATAATGGCAATCAAAATCGTGAACATATAGCTTATAGCAAGCGGGAGAACTTCCTCTGAAGCACCAAATAATCTGAATAATGGCTTAATAGCAAAGATACCAAGTATTGATATTATAATCGCCATCATGATTGAGATAAATAATCCGTGCATTGCAGTATTTTCTGCTTCTTCCAGATTTTTTGCCCCCAAAAGACGTGAAACTCTCGATCCCATACCTATACCAACGCCGGAGTTTATGGATATTAATATGAAAAATAATGGAAAAGAAAAGGTTAAAGCGGCTATTGCCTCTGCACCAAGTCTGCCAACATAGGCGGTATCTGCAAGGTTATATAGCACCTGAACCAGCATTCCAACAACCGTTGGACCCGCAAGAATAAATAGTGCTTTTTTAGGATTACTTATAAATTCATCAACTCTATTTTTGTGCATAGTTTAGTCATTACTTTCTGGCGATGTTTTTTGATAAAACATTTTTACTCCATTATTGATAAGTTTTTCAAGGGCTTTGCTTGTTTGTGTTGCTCCTGTAATTGCATCGACCTCATTTTTTTTTCTCTTATCATAAGTTGCGCTTGTTGTTGTATCTGTTTTTTGATATGCTAATTTTTTTTGTGATATTATCTTTATATTAGGCATTACATTTTTGCCCTTAAATTGTCCCAAGAACCATTCTTCTGTGATTCTTGAGCCTAAACCCGGTGTTTCGTTATTTTTTAATATCCTAATGCCTTTAATCGTTTCCATATCATATTCAAGAGCTAAAAGGACAGATATTTTATCCCAAAAACCTGAACCTTCAATTTCAAATGCGAGTCCTTCTGATGCCCTATATATTTCCATCTGGTTAACATTCTCAATTGTTATATTCTCATTAAACACACTTTCAATATTTGATTGATCATAAGGTATATCAAATACATCAAGGATATTTTGCTTTAATTTCATAAGTTCATTTCTCTCTACTTCAGCCTTTGTATTTGCATAAATTGCGCTTAACATAGCGGTTGATCCACATACTACTATTATTAAAAATACAACTGTCCAAATTTTATATTTAAGGCTTTTTTGATTCATAGACCCGAATTTTTTCTATTCTTTGAAGCAATAAAGGCTAAAACAGCGTTATCAATAAGAGGTGCAAATATATTCATCAATATTATCGAAAACATAACACCCTCAACATATCCCGATAGACCCCTTATAATGACAGTCAAAATACCCAACATAATCCCGCATATCCATTTGCCCTGCAAAGTCATCGGACCGCTAACAGGATCAGTAGCCATGAACATTGCACCGAACATCAACCCACCAGATAAAATTTGAAAAAGCGGAGGAGCAAACTTATTGGGAAATATTGAAGATAAAATATAAGATAATAAAGCTATTGTTCCTAAATATGCAACTGGAATTCTCCAATTACTAATTTTTGTAATAATAAGAAAAAAACCACCAAGTAATATTAGTATTTTTGAAGTTTCCCCAAGACATCCACCGATTTTGCCCAAAAAAAGATTACGATAGGCTTCAATTATACCTTCACTTTTGAAATTTGTCAAAGGTGTAGCGGATGTTATTCCATCAACCGAGTATGCCGAGAATCCACCAAGAGTGCCTTCAATAGGTTGATACCATTGACCAGACATAAAGGACGGAAAAGCAATTGCTATAAAAAGCCTGCCGACCAAAGCTGGATTAAAGACATTTTTCCCTGTTCCTCCAAAAACCTCCTTACCAAATACTGTCCCAAAAACTATACCTACAGCCACTATCCACAAAGGAATATTCGGTGGAAGTATCATTGGATATATAAGACAGGTAACAAACGCACCTTCGGTAAGTTCTTCTTTTCTAACAGTTGCAAATATCCATTCTGTTGTAACCCCAAAAAGATAGGATATTATAACAATCAGCAACGCCCTCCAGCCAAAGTGATAAATAGACGCAATCACTGTTGGTGCAACTGCCATTATCACAAGGATCATATACCTTTTCAGGTTCATATAATCTCTTATATGTGGCGATCCGATAGTTACATCAGGGCTACCAAATAGGAATTTGTCTATTGCGTCTGATGCTGTTTTTAAGAACCTTTTTAATGTGTGCATATTTAATAAATTAAGTCCTATAATTCCTTAATCTTTTCTTTTAAGTCCTTTATATTAGAAGCAACAGGTATTTTTGATGGACAAACATAAGTGCATAAATTGCAGTCAATACAAGACAAAGGTTTATAATTAATCGCTTCATCAATTAAATTATGCGTTATGAATTTATTTAATAGATATGGCATAAGTCCGACAGGGCATACTTCCTCACAATAATTGCAATATATACATGATCTCATTTCACCATTAAGGTTAGTATCTGCATTTCTTTCGATCATTGGAAACAATGACGACAAAAAAGCATTTGAGAATGACCCTCGCTTGATGCCTGCCCTCAAAAAAAACAGAAATTCTCTGTTTCTGTTTTCTTTAAGTATCGTGATCGTATTAGTAGTTCTATCTATTGGCGTTGAAAGATCATCACATTGAGTTCCCGTCATTACTCCGCCAATAATAACTCTTTTTCCATCAGCATTTATATTTAACTCTGCAAGTATATGATTAATCGGTGTGCCAATTAATGCCTTGACAAAAACACCCTTCTCCAATCCTGACCCCCCGATAGCGATGATTCTTTCCAGAACAGGCTTACCATCAATAATCGCTTCGTATGCGTGTAAAACGTTCTGCGCATCAACAATGATTGTCTTTAAGTCTAATATTGTTTTATTATAAGGTATCTTTTTTCCCAGTATTGTTTCTGCAAGTATTATCTCATGATTTTGTGGATATTTCGTTTTTAATGGGCAAATTTTTAGCCATTTGTATTTTGATTTATCTTTTATTTGCCTAATTATCAAACTATCTTCCTGATTGATTGCCAAATAGACATCAACTTTTTCATTTAAGGAATTTTTCAGAATTTCAACGCCAATCAAAAATCTTTCTAAATTTTCAGATATTATTATATTGTTTGTTAAGCAATAAGGTTCTGTGTGAATTGCATTTATTATAAGATTTTTAACTTCATCAGGCTGTATAGAAGATGTATTATATGGGGATACACCAGATTCAAAGAGATTCTTATTAATCTGGCTTTTATCATTTATATCTGATATTGGCAATCGTAGTATTTGATTTGATGAAAGATCAGTTTTAATCGTTATAGCATTTATCTTTGAACCAAATCTTGTTATATCTGATATTTTTTCAACAATTCCGTTTACTGATGAATGAATTGGCGACGAGTATGAATTATTATCAATACCGATTATTTGACCAGCCTTGACTTTTTCACCTATTTTTACAATTGGCAGAATTTCATCATCAAAACCTTGCTTTAAGGGTATTATAACCTCTTTGGGTATTTCTAATTTTTGTATTTGTCCACAAGGCGAACCGATTAGTTTCCCAAATTTATATCCATTTTTTAGAGATCGCCTTTTCATTATCACTTTTAACAAGTTCCTATTATAAAAAGTCTCTATAATAAATGTAGCCCAAATTCCTTATCTAGTAATACAGATAGGATTATGGGCTACAATATTAACTAGGCATATTATTAGACAAGAAGAGTTTTGCGAAGAAATTTTCCACCAATGGTGAATCCCTCAAGCCTTCTAGCACCATCAAAAACAGGGTCTTCATGTTCAATGACCATATTACCCTTATAACCAGCTTCGTAGAGATGTGTAAAGAATTCATGCCAATTGAGTTCACCAAAACCCGGTAGTCTATACGTCCACCATCCATTACCAAATCTTCCTATTCGTTCAAGTCTATCATAGAATATCTCGGTATCTTTAAGATGAACCATATTAATATGCTTTGCAAAATCTTTAACTGCTTTGTATGGATCAATGCTTTGCCACATTAGGTGAGATGGATCAAATTCAAGACCGATATATTCGGCGGGTAAGGCATTAAACATCAATTCCCATGCGTAAGGAGTTACTGGAAGATTTGCATTTTCACCGAAAGGCTTTCCACCGGGCCAATTCTCAAAACCGATCTTTATGCCCTTTTCTGCTGCAAGTTCTGCAACAGGAGAATAAACCTCTTTATAAACAGCGACATTATCTTGCAGGCTTTTGCTTGTGTCATATCCAGAAGGTCCAGCACTTGTATAAACCGCACCGCCAAAATCCTTGCATACATCCATTATCAAAGCCATGCCCTCAAGTTTACTCTTTAATTCCTCTTTTGGAGTTCTTAATGATGGTAATGGACTCATTATCGATGCAACGAATACATTATTATTTTTTAATATCTTTTTTGCTTCATTACGAGCTTTAATGGCTTCGTCTGAATTTCCAAGCCATTCTTTGGGTGCGCCACCTATTTCAAGGCAGTCAAAGCCGTTTTTGCCTGCAAATTCTACAATTTCTTTTGAAAATGGTGCCAAAAATCCTAGTTTCATCTTTTTGTTTCCTTTCAATTATGCAAAAGCATTTGTCTATAATATTGTCATTGGATATAAAAATCCTTGTTAGATCATAACATATATATTTATCATTCGTCAATGTTGATGTGTCTATTAAAATTATTAGCTAACAAAGAAATCCTTGTCATTTAACAATTAATCTGCTATCTTGTTATATATTATTTATAAAGAATTAACAAAACTATCAAAGGAATATAAATGAAAGATAAATATTCAGCGGTTGTATTAGATATAGACCATACATTGCTAAATTCTGAAAGAAAAATAACTGATTATACACTACAATCCCTTAAAATATGCGCTGATAAGGGTATTTTACCTTATATAGCAACAGCAAGACCTCAAAGACTCGTTTTTAGGACATCTGAGGCATTATCAGAAGCGGATTTTCTTAAGGAAAGAGGTGCTTTTTATAACGGAGCGTCAGCCATTGACAAAACATTGGATTATTCGAAAAACTGGACAATGCCTGCAAACATTGTAAATTCTGTTATAGAGTATCTTATAAATAAAAACAATGATATATATATTGCAATACAAAGGAAAGATGAAACACATAGTTTCTTAAAACCCTTTAATGATTCTGATCTAGTAAATTGGGGAATAACTCAATCAGATTTGATCTCATTCGATATTGCATCAAACGAGGAATGTTCAAAGATTGTAGCATGGCAAGAATTTGGAAACATGACAGACATATATTATGAATTAAATGAAAAATTTGGCGAAGATATAAATGTTTTTATAACAGACTCAGCAAGCTGGATACAAATAATGTCAAATGAAGCCAGCAAAGAAAATGCTCTTATAGATTTATTAGCTTTGCGCAATATTCCATCAGATGAAGTGATAGTATTTGGTGATGACATGCCTGATATTGGAATGCTTGCATTTTTCGGTCATTCAGTAGCGATGGGGAATTCTGCAGATAGTGTGAAAAGTGTAGCTAAATATGTAACAAAAAGCAATGACGAAGATGGTATTGCCTATGCACTTAAAGAGTTTTTTGGCATAATATAGATCAACCCTTGTATCAATCAAGGGCTGATCTTATCAAAATAATATATCAGGATTAGCTTTTTGCAATTTGTTCTCTTTTTGCCAATATCTCAAAAAGTAATCCTCTGATTTTTGCAGCATCGGCGCACATAGGTTGGCTGAATCCGCTTGATTTTATTGATCTAATCTCTGGTGAGAATAATGAGGTTTTTGAATCACGGTATACAATTTCAGCATTGCCTTTATATAGCTTTACTTTGATTGTTCCTGAGACCATCTTTTGTGTCTCTTCGATGAAGGCATCAAGGGCTTTTCTTAGTGGATGAAACCATTCGCCATGATATACCATATAAGCCCATTTTTGTTCTACGCCTTTTTTGAATAAAATCTCTTCCTTTGTAAGGCACATCTGTTCAAGGTCTCTGTGAGTTTTTAAAATGAGTTCTGCTGCTGGAGCTTCATATAACTCACGAGATTTTAAATTCATTATACCTTCTTCGAATATGTCAATTAGACCTAATCCATGCGCTCCTGCTTTTTCATTTAGTAGAGGAACCAAATCCTTAAGTAGCATCTCTTTGCCATTTACCGCTACTGGAACGCCATTCTCATATCTGATTTCAACTATCTCTGGTTCATTTAGAGCCTTTTCTGGTGGGGAATACCACATCCAAACGCTGTCAGGAATTTCCATATTAAGGTCTATTGCCCCGCTTGCGATTGACCTACACCACATAGTTTTGTCATCGCCACCTGTAATAGCTTCAAGCACTGGAACGCCCCAAGCGGTGCAAAGTGCTTCCTCTTCTGCTCTGATAAAATCAAAGTCACGAACAGGAGCTATAACCTTTCTTCCAGGGGCAAACATAGTAAAGACATTGTGCATCCTATATTGATCATTACCTTTGCCCGTTGAGCCTTCAACTAGGGCATCCGCTCCCATTTCCACAGCCTTCATAGCAACTTCACGAGCAATAAGCTGACGTGTCATAGATGTTGATACAGGATAACCAAGATAATCCGAATTTGCCATGATGGCTTTTTTCATCCATTCCTCTGTAAATTCATCTTTGGCATCGATTAATATCGGATCAACTTTTAAGACTTCGGCTTTCTCATAGCCAGTCTTTATCTCTTCCTCGCCTTGCCCTACGTCAACCATTATCGGTATGATTTTTTCAGCCTTATATTTTCTGCGTAATAATTCAACAGCGAGTGATGAATCTAAACCTCCTGAGTATGCTAATGCTGCAACATCAACTTTTGGAACTTCTGTTTTTTCTAGCTTTGCTAACGCGCTTTTTAATAGATCAGACATATTTTATCATCTCCTTTTTTTGTTAAATTGGTATAAAATTATCATCTCAATATAATCAGTTTTATTTATATACTGTTTTTCTTTTGATCTTCCTCCTATTTACTACATACCTTTTCGAATATTCGCAAAAAATTCCCTCCCATTACCTTTGCAATATCATCTTCTTTATAGCCTTTTTCTATCAGCTTTTTTGTTATATTGGGAAACTTTGAGACATCTTCCAAACCTATTGGGGCAGGACCCATGCCATCATAATCCGAACCAATGCCTACACTCTCTATTCCTCCAACATTGGCTATGTGATCAATATGCGCAATTACTTTGTCTATCAAAGGGGCTTCTTTCCTTGAGCCTTTCCAAAAATCCTCATCAAGAAATTCAGGGCAGAAGTTGATAAATATAGCACCGCCTGATTGAGATATGGCTTTTATTAAATCATCATTGACATTTCTCGGATGACCGCAAATAGCCTGAGCGCTGGAATGGGAAGCTATTATTGGCTCTGTGCTTATTTCCAAAACATCCCAAGTAGTTTTATCTGATGAATGGGATACATCAACGATCATACCCAGACGATTCATTTCCTTAATGACACTCTTGCCAAAATCTGTCAAACCATTGAATTTTTCGGGTTCTCTTGATGCGTCAGCCCAATTGGTGCTTCCCCATACGATAGTCATAAGACGAACGCCAAGTCCATAAAAAACATCAAGCATATAAAGATCGTCCTCAATAGCTTGTCCGCCCTCAATTGCGATTATTCCAGCGATCTTTCCGTTTTTGTTTGCTTTTTCTATATCGCTAAAATTTGATATATGCTCTATAAAATTATAATTTTTACCAAATTGTGTATATATAGCATTTATCATCTTTTTTGCTAATACGGAATAATACCCCTTTGGTTCTCCGGGTTTGCCGATCCAGCAGGCAAACACCTGAACATCAACCCCCCCCTCAATTAATCTTGGTATGTCAACGTGTCCGCTGTCTGATCGATTAGTTATATCAAATCCTTCGACCATTCTCATAGCTGTATCACAATGCGTATCACATACGATTAATGACTTATGAAAGCTATCAATATTTTCCATTAATCAACCTTTCTAAAGCAATTTTATTATTTCATACCAATCTATATTTGCTCTTGGTAATTATACAGATTCACCAGACGAATCATATCCCTGAAAACAGCTTAATATTGCATCCCAAGCAAGTTCAGAAGCAACCACGCCGAAATCATTAATATCTATTATGCTGTTATCAACACCATTGGTAGTTGTCATAAAAAGCACATCGCCATCATCTTTTGTATGAAAAGGCTGAATCGCTCTAGCCATTGAAGTGTGAATTTGTCTTGATAATTGACGCAAGGACTCAATATCATATTTCTGGTTTGTTACAACAAGCGTCAATGTTGTTGTCGCATAATGTGGTTTAGCTTTTTCATTATTCTTGAGTCTTTTTTCTAACAACTCGTTATAATGGTATCTTTTGCCTGTTTTACGGTCATAATTTCCTCTAACTATATTTCCTTGCCGATCAACGATCACACCAAGAGCATTTACAACAGTAAAAATAGCAATTTTAATATCGTCAATTTGGCGAAATGCCCCACCTTGACCAGTTCCATCGGGTTGAAGACAATCAAATGCAGGACCACACCCTGGCCAACATCCAACTCCATGAAATCCCAATGGGAATAATCCTGTTTGTGCAGATTTTATCGCTGATTTTCCAAGTTCTTTATCAGGATAAATCATGTTGTTCCTGAAAAAGTCGTAAATTGCTGCTCCTCTAATATTATAAACTCCAAAGTATCCACGCATAGAAAATATTTCAGAAGCAACACCTGTTACTGCCTCGAGTCCATAGGCTGAACCACCAGTAAAACATATTGCAGATGTTCTTCCATCTTCGGCAGACGTCCCTCTTATAGTTGCAGGGAAACCACCTCGTACATCTACAACAGAGATAACATCTTCAGGAAAATAAAATACGGTACAACCAGTTGGTCCCTCTCTGTATTCTGCTATACCGACCTGCAATTCTGGAAAGTCGAATTTCAACACACGCCCTTCAAAGCTTGTTTGTGGCACCATTCGTGTATTATAATTTGTTATGATTCCCCGCTCTCTAAGCATTAATCATACTCCTGTTTTATGAATAAAGATTACATACATCAATCATCCAACCATCATGTTCAAGAACTGCTGCAATTGTTGCTACACGCACTTTATCATCTAAGGCATCATATACTTCCTGTGCTATTGCTTCTGCCGAATCTTCTTCAATTTGTGTTGAATATATCCAATCTTTATGCCAATTCAATACTGGAGATTGTGGCTTATCGTAACTACCTGTATAAGTAGCAATAAACTCAATCTGACCTGCTGATCCACTATCAAGAAAGGCAACATCTGCCTGTTTGCCTTCTGGTTGTGTTTCATCAGCTACTACAGTTGCCAATATGCGCCTAATAATCGGCTTTGGCAAAATAAGACCTGCAAGACGTGGAGTTTTTAGGCTATCAGGCTCAAATCCCATTGTATACATAGTTGAATAAATCGAATCATATAAGCCTAGGCTATAATAACATGTTAAATGAAATATTGGATCGGTCTGTTTGCCATTGCTTAACACTAATGTTCGATCTGCTCTATTTACACTCATTGCCCGATAGATAATCAAATCTCTATTGGCTTCTTGTTCAGGAGTTAGTTTGCCCAAAGGGGTAATTTCCACGTTGTTGCCAACAATTACCGCCTTTCGCATCTTGCTCATTTCAGATCGACCAGTTACAGCATATATAGCCAAAGGCTTGCCTGACTTTGTTCTTCCAACCCCGACTACGCGCCCGGGATAACTACCATCACCCAGAATTTTTTTCATCTTCAGATTCCTCCACTATATTCGAGGCAGATTTGCCATCACTATGTCCATATTGCTTTAGCTTTTCAGCCATTTCTTTTAAGTTTTTGTCAACGAGATAATTTATCGTCCCTTTTGGATATGTGCCATCCCTTTTGAGTTTTCCTGCTTCAATTCCAGTAAGGACTTCGATCCCCTGATCTATTGTGCTAACAGGATAAATATGAAATTTTCCTTCTTTTACCGCTTCTACAATATCTTCACGAAGCATCAGATTATTGATATTTTTTTTTGGAATAATGACGCCTTGATCCCCTGTTAGTCCTCTTGCATTGCAGACATCAAAAAAGCCTTCTATTTTCTGAGTTGCCCCACCAATCGGTTGAATCTCACCTTTTTGATTAACAGAGCCAGTTACTGCTATATTTTGCTTGATGGGAATCTTTGATATGCTCGATAATAATGCGTATAATTCCGTAGAAGATGCACTATCGCCATCAACTCCTTCATAAGATTGCTCAAAACAGATGCTTGCAGAAAGGGATATTGGCTTATCCTGTGCGTATCTTTCACATAAAAATCCTGTCAAGATTAAAACGCCTTTGTCATGTATTCTGCCACTCATTTTGGCTTCTCTTTCGATATTGATAATGCCTTCATTTCCCAATGAAGTATTGACTGTTATACGGGAAGGCTTGCCAAACATTCTGTCCCCTAATTGCATTACTGCAAGACCATTTACTTGACCAACAACAGCACCGTCAACATCAACCATAATTGTTCCATTATCTATGACTTCCTGAATACGTTTTTCTATCCTGTTTGAGCGATAGACCTTCTCATCAATTGCCTTTTTTACGTCTTCTGAATATACACGATCTTTGTTTTCCCTTTGCGCCCAGTAACTTGCTTCTCTGATAACATCTGCAATGTCAATGAATCTTGTTGTTAGTTTCTGTTGATCTCCTGACACTTCTGATCCATACTCAACAACTTTTGCAACCGCGCTTTTATGGAAATGCAGCAAATTTTCTTCTAAGCATCTTGCACAGATGAATTTTGCATATTTCATTATATTTTCTTGATTTCTCTCCATCAAGGTATCAAAATCAGCCATGACCTTGAATAATTTTTGAAAATCATTATCAAGATCATGCAATAGATAGTATATATTTGGTGCGCCAATGAGTATAATCTTTAAATCAATTGGTATTGCTTCTGGCTCAACTGATACAGTGCTGAAAAAGCTAAGTTCCTGCATGATTTCGGTTATTTTAATTTCTTTGTTATCAATAACTCTTTTTAGGGCTTCCCAAGATAACATATTTCGTAAAAGGCTTTCCGCAGGAATTATCAAAAATCCACCGTTGGCATGATGTAATGAGCCACCCTTTATCATAGTGAAATCAGTAGTTAATGCACCGAATCTAACTTGTCTATCTATTCTTCCTATCAAATTAGAGTATGTTGGATTTGATTCTATAATAACAGGTGCTCCTTGAGTTTTTGAATTATCAACGATTAGATTTACTTTATATTTATTAAAAGTTGGTTGTGGCATAGGAATTTTCATTCCCATAACCTCTGCTGAGTTCCCGTTTCCCGATTGTAAACGCCTAAAATCATCTATATTATCTATAACATCCTTTTGGACATTATCAAGATAGGTAATAATATCATTAATTTCGCCATATTTCTCTTTTAAATCATTTATAAAGTGTCCAACTGCAAATACTACGGTTTCTTGTTCTAACTTACTTACTTTTTCCTTTGCTTCCTTTTCAAGATCTCTGATCTTTCGCATTGTAGAAGCGATATTTTCCTGAAATTCTGTCGCTTTATTCTCTAGTTCTCGTCTTTGTTCTGGTCGTAGTTGAGATAGCTGTTGAGGTGTTAGAGGTTGTCCTTGATATGCAGGAATCAACACTAATCCTGTGGGACCAGTCTGAAGGGCAAAACCTGCTTCACTTGCCTCTTCATCTAGCTTAGACATTCTCTCGCTTCTTTCTTTCTGATATTGCTGGTATATCTCATTTCTTTCTCTTTCAAAATCTTCAGTATCAAGGGCTTTTGGTATCTCTGTTTTTAGATAACCAAGTAGTTTATCCATATCTGATTGAAATTCTATACCCTTGCCTGCAGGCAATCTGAGTGCAATAGGTCTATAATCATCTGAAAAATTATATATATAGCACCAATCGTCAGGGGTAGGTAATAATTTTGCCTTGTCTTTTAGATAATTTTTAATAAATGTCGTTTTACCTGTCCCAATAGGACCGAGAGCATATATATTATATCCATGACTCTTAATACCGACACCGAATTCAATAGCGCGTAAAGCTCTATCTTGTCCAACTGTTTCATCAAGCGGATCAATGCAAGAAGTGCATTCAAAATCAAGGTCATCTATATTACATATTCTTCGCAAATCTTTTGGTTCTAATTCCATTATTTTTAATGCCATGCCTTTTGTCCTCCATGTATAAGGAGTAATATGCTGTGGGAAAAATATCAGTCAATTAGATCGTAATATAGCATTACTCAGCTATTATGTCAAGTTTATTCTCCTGAGCTTAGGACATTAGTTCGGACAAAAAATAACTCCTATGATAGAATATAGTAAATTCAATACAAAACTATAATATCATAGGAGGTTTATTGTGAACGAACAAATTATTGATATAGATAACATAAAACGGTTTACAGATCAATGCTTCGATACTGAGTTTCAGACATAAGTTCGGACATTTCGCAAAACAATATTACTAAATACCAGAAATGC
>CAZMCH010000019.1:51580-52857 GCA_964564735.1 uncultured bacterium | reverse complement strand
CTCTATATTAACCTTATCACCGAGTCGTTTTAATCCCAGTATTGTAATTTCTTTTGTATATGGAATCAATGACACCTGAAAGCTTGTATCTGTAACATCAGTAACAGTCAGACTAACGCCATCAATACAAACAGAACCTTTGACAGCTATATATCGCATAAGTTCTGATGATACCATTATTCGCATAAGCGTTGCAATGCCTTCTGGAATAAGCTCAATGACTGTGCCAACTTCGTCAACATGACCTGCAACCATGTGTCCGCCGAGACGATCACTGAGACGTAATGATCTTTCAAGATTTACTTTATCGCCTGTTTTGAGATCATCAAGGTTGGTTCTTCGCATAGTTTCAGCCATCACGTCTGCGATGAATCCTCCAGCAAGCCGTCTTGTAACTGTAAGGCATGTTCCGTTGACGGATATGCTGTCGCCGTCTTTGCAATCATCTATGATCTTTTTTGCGCTGATGATTAACTTGCATGAATTGGCTGAACGCTCAATATTTGCTATAATGCCTATTTCTTCTATAATTCCTGTGAACATACAATACTTTCTGCCCAATTAACAACTTTTTCAGCTATAATAATTGCTTCTTCGTAATCTTTCTGTTTAATTGGAGGCGCTATCCCAGGATAACGCGTAAGAACCGCAAATTTTGTATGGTTTATTGATTGCTTCACATACTCAGGAAACTCGTAGATTTTTCTCTGTAATATTGAAAGCAATTCTGCAATATCATGGGTAAAAGGAAAGTCTATCTCGTATTTGATAAAAACAGCCTTAATAGCCTTTTCGACAGCTTGTTGAGCATTGTAGCAAAGGTCTTCAAGATAAACATCATTCGGGTCTTTCTTTGCCATGTTAAGACTGCTATAAGCCCTATTTATCCATTCTTTTGGGTCTTCTGGAGCATAGCGCTCAAACATGATAAACCTCTTTCCCTTCTCTTATAGCGGGAGCAATAACTAGATAATTAATATTTTTATATTTTTCCACTTGCTCTGGTGTTGCAATTATAACATCCACTCCAATGCCAACGCCAAATAGATTCATGTAAATTTCACCCAATAAATTATAATAGTCAAAATTACCATCTTTTATAACTAGCAGATCAACATCACTATCGTTTCTCATTTCACCCCTTGCAGATGAACCAAACATAATAATTCTCTCTGGATGCGCAACATCCACAATTCTTCTGATAATCTGCTGAAGAATTTCATTCGTGATAGTTTTCATGGTCTATTCCTTTTTATTGCCTTATATTACCCCAAGTA
>CAZMCH010000019.1:0-51570 GCA_964564735.1 uncultured bacterium | reverse complement strand
TTTTCCCAGATGATTCAACAGCAGTCATACTACCGTTGAGGAATAAGGTGATGAAAGCATTATAATTAGTGTGGAAATAGCTATAATTAATGATGATTTGCAAAGTCTATTCGTAATCATAAAACCCCTCCACTTTTTTAATAAAAAGATATGGTTCTTTACCAATTTTCCACTTTTAAGCCTTGAATGCCATCCAAAACCAAAAGATCACTATCTGCTGAAACCAAAATTAGATTATGCTGTATTGCAGTTGAGGCTATCCATAAATCATTATCCTTGAATCCTAATGACTCGACTTTGGTGTTTCTACGTTTGCGTTTGTCTTTTGGACCAAAACGATCCATAATTTCCGATTTTAGTCTAGCATAAATGTAAATAGTGTCCCAGTTAATACCATATACCTTTATTAGTTTTATAAGTTCTTCGACCCTTTTCAGATTTTCCGAAACATGCTCGGAAATATAAGCCCCATAAACCAATTCTCCACAAACAATAAGGCTTGTTGAAACTTCTGTATTTTTTAATGTTGTCAACTTATCAACAACACTTTGCCTATTATTCAATAGAGCAATGCAATGAGTAGTATCAAGCAAATACATCATTAAAACTCCGCTCTTGATCGTGTCTCGAGAATATGGTTTAACACTTTTTCTGCATCATCACCAGCCCATGTTCCCGCAAGTTTTAGTAGCGATTGTGCAGTAGATACCTTTTCCATATCATCACAGAGATTATCCTCTATTTCATTGTCAGCAATACCTAAACCATGCCTAATATATTCCTGAAAGCTATTCTCTGGAACACGAATTGATCTATTCACTCTTATTGCTCTTAACTGCCCAGATTTGATTAGTCTGCGGACAGTTATTTTATTTACTGACAGTATATCTGCAATTTCTTTTGTTGTCATAAATTTCATAGCCAATCACCTCTTTATTATAACAATGGAATCCCTGCAATCAAAATATCTTCGCCAACTTGCTCTATAGATATATCTTTCAGTTTTATCGCTTCCGAAGGATCATCAACACCAATTCCACCGATTGGGCTAAGGGCATCTTTTCCACCAAGTATCTTGGGCGCAATAAAAAACATAACTTTATCAATTACGCTAGCCTTCAATGCAGATGCATTAACTTCCGCCCCGCCTTCAATCATTACGCTTGTTATCTCCATCTCACCAAGTTTTTTCATCAATTCATAAATGTTTACCCGCCCATCTTTTTCGGGAATGATGATAACTTCCGCTTTCTGTTTGATTTGGCTTATCTTATCTTCTGGTGCTGATGACGTTACCGCAACGATAGTCTTTGCATGGCTCTTTAAGTTAAGCACTTTGGCATTGAGTGGTATCTTTGCATGGCTATCCAATATTATTCTTATTGCGTCACGACCATCAGGAATACGGGTTGTTAAAGATGGATCATCTTTAATCACTGTGCCGATTCCGACTAATATGGCATCAACTTCGTTCCTTATTTGATGGACTCTATTGCGTGATTCTTCTGATGTTATCCATTTTGACTTGCCTGAATATGTTGCTATTTTCCCGTCAAGGGTCATCGCTGTTTTTAATATGACAAAAGGTAATTTAGTGGTTATATATTTAATAAAAAATTCGTTGAGTTTTCTCGCTTCTTCCTCAAATATTCCGCTTGTTACCTCTATCCCATGAGATTCTAATATTTTTCTGCCACTTCCATTTACTCTTGGATTCGGATCGGTCATAGCCATAACAACCCTTGATAATCCTGCGTTAATGATCGCCTGAGTGCATGGAGGGGTTCTTCCATAGTGAGAGCATGGCTCAAGGCTGACGTAGATGGTTGCATCCTTCGCTTTTTCGCCTGCGTCCTTTATTGCATGAACTTCCGCATGAGGAGTGCCAGCTTTTTGATGGTATCCCTTACCGACTATCTCATTATTTTTTACTATTACTGCACCAACCATTGGGTTGGGACTTGTGCGTCCCTTTGCTTTTTCTGCAAGCTCAATGGCAAGTCGCATGTATTTTTCATCATTTTCCATAATAAAAAAGCCCGAAAAAAGCTTCGGGCATTATAAGGATGTCCTCTTTCATCCAGACTTTTACTGTCGGTTTCGGAATTACACCGAATCTGCGTTGAACGCTTGCGGACTATACCGCCGATAGGGAATTACACCCAACCCCGAAGACTTGTATATTACAAAAATAATTCCAATAGCTAAATTATACCAGCCACTTATTACATTGTCAAGAAAATGAATTTGAATTGGACTCTCAGACAATTCACCTTTGACAAACCTACTCCCTCAATGCTATAATCACTTGCGCTATAAAAAATAACCAAAAATCTCCCTTTCCGTAGGGGCGTAGCATGTTACGCCCTTTGGAGATTTAGAGGGATTTATAAACAATACAAAAGGAAATCGTTAATGAAATCAACAGTTCTTCATTCCATAGGTGATATAAGATACGAGGATTCACCTATTCCCAAACCCAGTGCAGGAGAAGCATTGATCAGGATAAAGGCTTCTGGTGTATGCGGTTCAGATGTGCCAAGAGTTATGAAAAAAGGCACTTATACTTTTCCATTGATCCCCGGACATGAGTTCGCAGGTGAAATTGCCGATCTTGGTGATAACAGCATATCAAAATTTAAGGTTGGTGATAAAGTCGCTGTTTTTCCACTTATACCTTGCGGAAAGTGTATATATTGCCAGATAGGTGAATATGCGCAATGTGATGATTATGATTATCTTGGATCAAGGCGTGATGGTGGTTTTGCTGAATACGTTGTCGCACCCATAGAAAATCTGATCCCTGTTCCAGATGGTGTTGATTTTGAATGTTCTGCAATGACAGAACCCGCCTCAGTTGCCTTACATGCCATTCGTAGAACAGGCGTTGATGCAGGTGATAATGTCGCAATTCTTGGCGCAGGAACTATCGGCATCATACTTGCGCTATGGGCTAGGATATGCGGTGCAGGACGAGTATTTATAATAGACATAGTGCCTGAAAAACTCAAAGTCGCTATGGGTTACGGATTCACAGATTGTATCAACTCAAAGGAACAAGACCCCGTAGAAAACATTTTCAAAGAAACAAAGAAAGGTGCGGATATAACCATAGAAGCAGCAGGAACGCCGATTACATTTGAGCAATCATTAAGAATGACACGTAAATTAGGCAAAGTTACGCTTATGGGCAATGTAAGCGGAGACGTTGTTATTCCTGAACGCACAGCATCTCATATACTCCGCTCTCAGTTGACCATCTATGGAACATGGAACTCAAGCATATCCTCGGTTCCTAAGAATGAATGGGAAACATCCCTTCAATTTATGAAATCAGGTGCATTAAACCTAAAGCCTCTTATAACTCATAGATTTTCTCTCAGTGAAGTAAATAAAGCCTTTGACATGATGTCTAACAGGCGAGAATTTTTCAATAAAGTTATGTTTATAATGTAGAAAATTATAAGGAGATAATTATATATTATGAAAGCTGGTGTCCTTGAAGGTATTGATAAATTAGTTGTAAAGGAAGTCGAAACGCCTAAAATATCAGAAGACAGCCTTCTTTTGAAAGTCGGGTCTTGTGCTGTTTGTGGCTCAGATATTAGGATTTATCATTATGGAAATCCAAGAGTAAAATATCCGCAGATAGTCGGACATGAGATCGCTGGTGATGTTATAGAGGTTGGCTCAAAGGTTAAGCGATTCAAAGTCGGTGATCGTGTAGCAATAGGCGCAGATGTGCCATGTGGAGAATGTTCATTTTGTCGTGATGGAATAGGCAACAACTGCATGATTAACTATGCAATGGGTTATCAGTTTCAAGGCGGATATGCTGAATATCTGCTTGTTGATCCATTAGTTATCAATTTTGGTCCCATACACAAGATACCTGATAATCTTAGCTATGATGAAGCGACATTAGCTGAACCTTTGGCTTGTTGCATTAATGGGCTGGAATTATCATGGGTTTCTTTGGGTGATGTTGTTGTTATTATAGGTGCTGGTCCCGTTGGCTGTATGCTTGCAGAATTGGCGAAAGTAATGGGGGCAAAGAAAACTATAATAACGCAAAGATCAAAAACAAGGCTTGAGATGGCAAAAAGTTTTGATATTGATGTTGTCATCTCTGCAACAGAGGAAGATGTAACAGAGAGAGTCCTTGAAGAAACAGATGGTCTTGGTGCTGATGTTGTTCTCACAGCAACATCAAATTTAGAGGCACAAGAGCAAGCGATTCCATTAATCAAGAAAAGGGGTAGAATTAACCTATTTGCAGGGCTTCCAAAAGGAAGCAAGCCTCTAGTTTTGGATAGCAACGTCCTGCATTATAAAGAGGCTTATCTATTCGGGTCACATGGTAGTGTTCCAAGACATCATAGATTGGCGCTTGAATTGCTATCAAGTGGCAGAATACAGGCAAGCAAATATATATCGCATAATTTTTCACTTGACGATATAATGAAGGCGTTCCTTACTGTTGAAAACAGGGAAGGAATGAAAGTTATTGTAAATCCCACTTGATATGAGCAAGTTCAGAAAATATCCCTTTCTCAAAGGGAGATTTGGAAGGAGTCTAATAAAATGAGAAAATTAACAATATTTTGTCTGATTTTTGTGAGTATTTTCTTTTGTCAACAAGCATATTCAGCAGGTATCGATCCTAATACTATAGTTGGTGTATGGACACTTGATAGTAATAATAATGGTATGGTCAAAGATCTATCTCCAAACGGCTTTGATGGTCAAATAAAAGGAACAAAATTAGAAAACGGAAAATTCGGAAAATGCCTAGATTTTGTAAAGGGCGATACTGTTACAATAAATCTAGGAAAAGGAACGATAACAAACAAAGTTACCGTTGTAATGTGGCTAAAATTCACTGATTTGGCTGGACAGCAAAATTATTATTCAATCTGGGATCAAAGCGACCATCGCTACGTTCCATATAAAACTGCTGCAAATGAACTTCATTTCTGGAGTAATAACTGGGATGTCCCAAGTGGAAAATTTATTGATGCAAAAGTATGGTATCATGTTGCTAATATATATGATGGTTCCAAAGTTTCAATTTATGTTAATGGTGAATTGGCAAATTCTCAGGCTGGTGCTGGATTTGCCCTTGCTGATCAACAACAAACTTCATGGCTTGCAACTGATAAAGGCGGTTGGATCTCTGCCTGCACAATTGACGATGTTGGCTTATTCAACGCCCCATTGACAGAAGCAAATGTAAAGGATATTATGAACAATGGTATTGAGAAAGCATTAGGATATGCTAATGTTCAAGCAGAAAGCAAACTTCCTTCTTTATGGGGAGAAATAAAAAAGTAAAGTGCATCTCAGGAAGAATTCATTATTGACATCTGTATAATGCAGTTGTATTATAAATTCGTGAATAATGCTGTTTTTTAGTATAATAAATTTTGATGTTTATTAGACAATTAATGAAACAAAAGGAGTATATAATGAATATCCTTATGTTACGCTATTCAGGTGGTTTTGAACATTCATATTTACCAGATGCAGAAGTTGCTATCAAACAGATTGCAAAGGCAAATGGCTGGCAGGCAACTACAACACATATTTGTAGTCGTATCACTGCGGAAGCACTTGCAAACGTTGATGTAGTAGTTTTTGCAACAACAGGAAGCCTGCCTTTTAGTGATGATCAAAAGAAAGCATTGCTTGATTTTGTTAAAAATGGAAAGGGATTTTTTGGTATACACAATGCTACTGATACTGGATATGATTGGGCTGAGTATGGTGAAATGATAGGCGGATACTTTAACGGTCATCCTTGGACACAGGAAGTTGGAGTTATAGTTGAAGATACAAGCCATCCAGCTACAAAAATGCTTGGTAATAGCTTCAAAGTTTTTGATGAAATATACACATTTAAGAACTGGAGCCGAAGTAAAACTCATGTCTTAATGCGTATTGACAACAACTCTGTCGATATTTCAAAAGGCAATCGTGAAGACAACGATTATGCTCTTGGATGGTGTCATGATTATGGAAAAGGTCGTGTAATTTATACTGCATTAGGTCATCCAGATGATTTATGGCATCAAGACTGGTTCAGAAAGCATATCGAAGGCTGTCTAAAATGGGCTGGTCGTCTTGCATAAATTGACTCTCAAAAGGGCGTTTTGTTAAACGCCCTTATAAATATCAAAACTCGTATTAAAATAAAAAACAAAATGAATAAAGACAACAAATTCAAATCAGGATTCGTTGCGATACTGGGAAAACCTAATGTCGGCAAATCCACTTTGTTAAACGCATTCTTAGGCGAAAAGCTATCAATAGTAACTCCAAAGGCACAGACTACACGTAATAAGGTAACTGGAATACTTACAGGGAAAAACTACCAGATTGTTTTTCTTGACACTCCGGGTATATTTGAACCTTCATATAAATTGCAGGAACACATGGTAAATAATGCCATGAAATCCGCTTCTGATGCTGATTTGGTGCTTATTATGGTGGAAGGTTTTCGGCAACCTGATGATATTGAAAGATCAATTATACAAAAAATCAGGGATATGAAAAAGGAAATTATCCTTGTAATAAACAAAATAGACAAGATACCACAAAAAGATGAATTACTGCCAATTATAGAAACATATAATATTCAATTTGGCTTTGAAGAAATTGTTCCCATATCCGCATTAAAGCTGAATGGTATATCACATTTGCTTAATCTGATTATTGATTATCTTCCTGAAGGACAGCTTTTATATCCTGAAGATGATATAAGCGATCTACCAGAAAGATTTTTCATTGCAGAGATGATCCGAGAAAAGATCGTTTTATTAACACAACAAGAAATCCCATACTCAACAACAGTTATAACAGAAGAGGTAAAAGAACGTAATGATGGCAAGATATATATACGTGCCTCCATTTATGTTGAGAGAGATTCTCAAAGGGGCATATTAATTGGAAATAAAGGTAGTATGCTAAAAAAAATCGGACAATACGCAAGAACAGAAATAGAAAAATGGATGGAAGCAAATGTATATTTAGACTTATGGGTTGGTGTAAAGGAGGATTGGCGGGAAAAAGAATCTTATATACGAGAGTTTGGATATAGTTAGCTTAAGTTCGATATAGATGTCATATCAATTGCTAATTGAAGTATAAATAAGCGATCAGCAACAAGGACTTACTCATGCCATTATTAGACCTTATTAATAAGCCAGAAGACCTCAAAGGTATTAAAATTTCTCAATTACCAGATTTGGCAGATGAAATACGACAGATAATAATCTCTACTATATCAAAGACAGGCGGTCATCTTGCTTCAAGTCTTGGAGTTGTTGAATTAACGATAGCATTACTTCGAACTTTTGATCTGAATAATGATAAAATTATCTGGGACGTAGGTCATCAATGCTATGCCCATAAGATTCTCACTGGACGAAAAGAACAGTTTCAAACAATAAGGCAATATTTAGGTTTGAGTGGATTTCCAAAAATCTGTGAATGTGATTATGATTGTTTTGGGACTGGACACGCAAGCACATCAATATCCGCTGCACTTGGTATGGCAAAGGCTAGAGATATAAAGGGCGAAAACTTCAAGGTTATTGCTGTTATCGGTGATGGCTCTTTGACTGGTGGAATGTCTTTTGAGGCGCTTAATCACGCAGGACATACTAAAACAGATATGATTGTTATATTAAATGACAATGAGATGTCTATTTCCCCAACCGTTGGCGGATTACTTCAACATATAGATAATTTTAGGACTAATGCCACTTATAATAAATTTAGAAAGGACGTTGCAGATATTGTATCCATGTTTGGAAAACAAGCAACTAAAATGGTAAAGAAAATTGATGAAACTGTAAAAGCCTTAATTGTTGATAATATGCTATTTGAGTCGCTTGGTTTCCGATACTTTGGTCCCATAGAAGGTCATAATATAGTAAATCTTATCAGTATCCTTCAACGAGTAAAAGACATAAGCGGACCAATAGTTGTTCATGTTGTTACAAAAAAAGGCAAGGGATTTAGCTTTGCAGAAGATAATCCGACAAAATATCATAGTTCTGGTTCTTTTGATTTACAGACAGGTCAATCAGTCAAGAAAAGCAATAAAATTACATATACAGAGGCATTTGGAAATGCTTTGATAAAATTGGCTACCAATAATAGAAATATTGTTGCAATAAGCGCTGCAATGATTGACGGGACGGGATTAAGCGAATTTCAGCAGAGATTTCCACAGCGTTGTTTTGATGTTGGTATTGCAGAGCAACATGCGGTTACTTTTTCTGCAGGGCTTGCTTCACAAGGCATAAAACCTGTTTTGGCTGTTTATTCGACTTTTTTACAGCGTGGATATGATCAGATAGTCCATGATGTATGCCTGCAAAATTTACCTGTTGTATTTGCATTAGATAGAGCAGGGCTTGTGGGTGCTGATGGACCAACGCATCATGGAACTTTTGATTTTGCTTATTTGAGGCATATTCCAAATATGGTTGTCATGGCGCCAAAGGACGAATCAGAGCTTCAACACATGCTTAAAACTGCCATAGAATATGATGGTCCTATTGCACTCCGCTATCCACGAGGAGAGGGAATTGGCGTACAACTAACTGATGAGTTATTATCATTACCGATAGGAAAAGCAGAACTTATAAAAGACGGTAATGACATTTTATTATTAGCGATAGGCTCTATGGTATATCCTGCGATTCAATCGGTAGAAAATCTCGAAAAAGAGGGCATATCAACAGCAGTAGTAAACGCAAGATTTGTGAAACCACTTGATAGAGGCCTAATTATCCCTTTGGCAAAACGCATTGGTAAGGTTATTACCATTGAGGAACACGCTGTAAGTTGCGGATTTGGAAGTGCATTCGCTGAAATGATTACAGAGCAGTATGAATTTGCAGATATACAAATTAAGATGCTCGGTTTGCCTGATCAATTTGTTGAGCATGGCGATCATAAGCTATTACTATCAAAATATGGTCTGACATCCGAAGGGATTACTCAATCAGCAATACAAATGATACAACTTGAGTCTCAAATCTTGAATCTTAGTTCCTGATTTTTATCCTATTTTCCTTTATTATTATGCCTGAAAAATCAGAAAGACTTGATATTCTACTTATGGAGATATGCAACGTTCCAAGTCGTGAGAAAGCTAAACAGCTTATTATGGCAGGAGAAGTTCTAGTTAATAATCAAGTTGCTGACAAACCTAGCAAGCTAGTTTCAAGAGATTCTGTCATTACAATACAAAATACTTGCCCTTATGTCAGTCGTGGCGGATATAAACTAGAAAAAGCCTTAAAATACTTTAACATTGACGTTAAAGGCAAAATAGCGATAGATATAGGCTCATCAACCGGGGGATTTACTGATTGCCTTTTGCAAAATGGTGCGGTTTTTGTCTATGCTGTTGATGTTGGATATGGTCAGCTTGATTGGAAACTAAGAAATGATCAAAGGGTAGGTGTTTTTGAAAGGACAAACATAAGATATGTCAAGCCTGATCTGTTTAATAGAGAGATTGATATTGCAACAATAGATGTCTCGTTTATCTCTCTTGATAAAGTAATACCTGTCGTTTATTCATTAATATCTGATAACGGGCAGGTTATCGCCCTTATAAAACCGCAATTTGAGGCAGGGAAAAAGCTTGTAGGTAAAGGCGGAGTCGTAAAAGATGCACAGACACATTATATTGTCATAAGAAATGTCTGTGAAATGGCAATCCAGAATGGCTTTGAAATGAAAGGGATCACATATTCACCAATAAAAGGTCCTTCGGGAAATATAGAATATCTTATTTATCTTCAAAAGAGCAAAAACAGACAAGATATATATATTTTTGATGATATTATAAATAAAGTTGTCATCGAATCGCATAATATTTTGAATAACTAATAACAGGAGTTTTTCCATGTCAAAGATAATTGATCTTCGCAGTGATACCGTAACAAAACCAACGCAAAAGATGCGTGAGGCAATGATGAATGCAGAAGTTGGTGATGATTGCTATGGTGAAGACCCAACAGTAAATAGGCTTGAAGAAATCGCCGCAAAAAAGATCGGAAAAGAATCAGCGATGTTTGTCCCTACAGGCACAATGGGAAACACATCTGCTCTAATAACTCATGTTTGTCATGGTGATGCGGTTATCATGGAGCCAGATTGCCACATATATTATTATGAACGTGGGAATGTCTCTGCCATTGCAGGGGCTTTGCCTGTCTTAATTTCTGGTGACGGTGGATGTCCTGATCCAGAATTAGTTGAAGATGCTATCCAGCGAAACGGAAATCGTCCAAAGACAACCTTGATA
The DNA here is from genome assembly GCA_964564735.1 of uncultured bacterium. GTDB lineage: Bacteria > Poribacteria > DTPJ01 > DTPJ01 > DTPJ01 > CAZMCH01. The sequence continues at coordinate 41,240 of CAZMCH010000019.1, read as the reverse complement.
TGCTTAGAAAATACACACAATCGAGCCTGTGGACGTGCAATTCCCGTTGAAAAAATGAAGGTTATACAAAATATAGCAAAAAAATATGGCGTTCCTATTCATCTTGACGGTGCAAGGATATTCAACGCAGGAATTGCTCTTGGTGTTGATGTAAAAGATATTGCTGATTGTGTTGATTCTGTCATGTTTTGCTTGTCAAAGGGACTTGGTGCGCCTATTGGGTCAATACTTACGGGGACAGCAGATTTCATCAAAAAGGCGAGGATAGCGCGCAAACGTCTTGGTGGTTCAATGCGTCAGGCTGGTGTTATCGCATCCGCAGGTATTATCGCATTAGAGGAAATGACCGAAAGACTAAAAGATGACCATGACAACGCAAAATTCCTTGCTGATGAGCTTTCAAAAGTTGACAAAATAGCCGAAGGTTTGACAAAAGGTGAGACTAATATGGTTATGTTTGATACCAAGCATATAAATATATCTGCATCGGATTTTGCCAAAAAACTCCTAGCACTAGGCATTAAAGTTTCGGTTTATGGACCTTATAGAATCAGGCTTGTTACTCATAAAGACGTTGATAGAAATGACATAAGCATTGCTATTGATTCTTTTATAGAAATTATAAAAAACTTGTAATACGGAGGCAAAAGTGAAATACGGATTTAGAACAGGTGGTTTTAAGGACTGGAAAATCGAAGATATAGTCAGGGCATTGGCAAATCTGGGTTTTGATGGTGCAGAACTATGTCTTGAGCCTGCAGATATGAGACCAGAAAATTTTACACAAGAGCAAGCCAAAGGTATCAAGGAACTCATGGATAATATAGGTTTGGAAATCGCATCTGTTAGCTATCATGCGGATTTTGAGGATTTTGAGCAAAGACTTGCTAATACATTCAAGGCGGTTGAGATTACAAAATGGCTTGGTGCTGATATTCTGATTATAAATTCTGAAAGAGTTGATGATGACAAAAAGGAGGAAAAATGGGCTGAATTAGCTAATATACTCAGAAAATTAACAGCAAAAGCCGAACAATATGACGTTTATATTGCCATTGAACCTGAGCCATTACAGATTATAAGCGATACAAAAGATATGATTCGAATGATAAAAGAGATCGCTTCACCAAAACTAAAAGTCAATCTTGACATCGGACACGCATATATAACCGACCCAAGCCTTATAGAATCGATTAAAATACTTGGTGATTCAATCGTTCATGCTCATATTGAGGATATAAAAGATAAAGTTCACAATCATCTTGAAATTGGTCAGGGCGATATAGATTTTAATGAAATGGATTCAGTCTTCAAAGAGATTGGCTATGATGGGTATTATGTCGTTGATCTATTTCGATTAGGTGATGATCCTATTGGCGTTGCTGATAGGACAATAAACGCCCTAAATGAGACATTTCCAAAAATCTGATTTCTGTTATCATATTTAATTGATTATAATTATATTCCGAAATCAATCTGCGATAATCTGCCAGAGTCCTTTTAATCTGCGTTCTATTTTCTTTAACTGAATAAATCACGTTAATTAATAGCAAATCGGAGGAATTTTTGTGTTAGCAAAGCGCATCATACCTTGCCTTGATGTAAAAAATGGCAGAGTAGTTAAAGGTGTCAATTTTTTAGGTCTTCGTGATGCTGGCGATCCTGTAGAGGTCGCATCCAGATATAACGATGAAGGTGCTGACGAAATAACTTTTCTTGACATTACTGCTTCACATGAGAATCGAAGAACAATGATCCATGTTGTTGAAAAAACAGCAGAACAGGTCTTCATGCCTTTAACGGTTGGCGGTGGAATACGAAATATAGATGACATCAGAAATCTTTTATCTGCTGGTGCTGATAAAGTTTCTATCAATACATCAGCAGTTGAAGATCCAAATTTTGTTAAGGTTGCTTCTGATAGATTTGGGAGTCAATGTATAGTTGTCGCCATCGATGCCAAACGTCGTAATGGTAATGAAGAATGGGAAGTTTTTACCTATGGAGGTCGTAAACCCACTAATATTGATGCTCTTGAATGGGCAAAAAAAGTAGAGGAACTCGGTGCAGGCGAGATACTTCTTACTAGCATGGATTGTGATGGCACAAAAAATGGATATGATATTGAACTAACAAGGCAAATCTCGGAATTGGTTAATATTCCTGTGATTGCGTCTGGCGGTGCTGGAAACCTAGAGCATTTATATGAGGCTTTTCATGATGGGAAAGCGGATGCTGTATTAGCAGCGTCAATTTTTCATTATAGGGAATATACAGTTAAAGAGGCAAAGATGTATTTAATAGATAAAGGTATTCATGTAAGAATATAAAAAGATGGAGAGGGGAAAAATGGGGGATAAAAAAGACAAAGATGATATAGATGATAAGTTAAAGATATTTTCAGGCAGTTCAAACAAACCATTAGCACAAGAGATTGCTAAAAAATTAGGTTTGACACTCGGAAAACGTACTATCATCAAATTTAGCAACGAAAACATCAAGGTCAAAATAGATGAAAGTGTTAGAGGAAAGGATGTTTTTGTCGTTCAGACGTCATGTCCGCCAGTAAATGATAATATAATGGAGCTATTCATTATGCTTCATGCCCTAAAAGGTGCTTCTGCCGATAGAGTAACAGCGGTAATACCATACTTTCCTTATGTTCGTTCGGACAAAAAAGACGAACCCAGAATATCTATTACAGCAAAGCTAATGGCTGATTTAATAAAAACTGCAGGTGCAGATAGAGTGCTTACAATGGATTTACATGCAGCACAAATTCAAGGCTTTTTTAATATACCTGTAGATCAGCTCTTGGCTTTGCCTATTCTATGTGAGTATTTTAAGGGGAAAAAGATCAAAAACCTTACGGTTGTTGCAGGTGACGTAGGAAGGGCAAAACTGAATGTCAGATACGCTGAAAAGTTAAAAGCCCCGTTAGCAATCCTTGAGAAACGACGTGAAGGAGATGATGAAAACGCAAAAGTAACTAATATAATTGGTGATGTAAAGGGCAGAAACGCAGTCATGTTTGATGATGAAATATTGACAGGCGGTTCGCTTATGGAACTTATCAGAGTTTTGAGAGAAAATGGTGCAAAAGATATTTATGCAGGTATTACACATGGAGTATTATCTGGTAAAGCAGTTCAAAATATTTCTGCATCTCCATTAAAAAAGCTGATTATTACAAACACTGTTCCACTTCCAGAGGAGAAAAAGATCGATAAAATAAAAGTCCTTTCTGTTGCGGATATCTTTGCAGAAGCGATCAAGCGAATACATTGTGGAGATAGTATGAGTTGCTTGTTTACCTAAATGAATGATAGGAGGCTGTTTATAAATGAAATACATCAAAAAAGCCAAGATGTATGCAACAAGGGGGGTTGTAAGCCAGATGGCAAAAATGCTTGCAAATGCCTCTGACGAAAGCCTCATTCGCATGACTAAAATGGCTGAAAAGTTTATGGTTACCGATATACAGAAAAAATATGTCCGTAGCACAAGATCAATATTTGAACAAGGTCATCCGGGTTTAGCAATGATAAGAAAGCTAATGTCTAGAAATATAAACCCAAACTATCATAAGCATCTTGCTGCTAATTTATTTACAAACTCAATGCTTTTTGGATATGGAATCAGAAAAGAGATGCAAAAAGAATATGGTGATCCACCACCATCTTTTATAGTAATAAGTCCTACTATGAAATGTAATCTTGGTTGCTATGGCTGTTATGCAGGGCAATACAAAAAAAGCGAAGAGCTTGATTTTGATACGTTTGATAGGATTGTTAGTGAAGCCAAAGAGCTGGGAATTTATTTCATTACTATATCAGGAGGCGAACCATTTACATACGATAAATTATTTGATCTCTTTGAAAAACATGATGACATGGTTTTTCAGATATACACCAATGGAACTCTGATTGATGAAGAAGTAGCCAAAAAGCTAGTAAAACTCGGTAATTCTGCACCCGCAATAAGTGTTGAAGGTTATGAAGCAGAGACGGATGCAAGAAGAGGCGAGGGTGTATATAAAAAAGTCTCTGAGGCGATGGCAAGGCTAAAAGACGCAGGAGCATTATTTGGATTTTCTGCTACTGTTACAAGACATAATATCGATATTCTATCCAGTAATGAATTTATCGATAAGATGATAGAGCGTGGTTGTTCATTTGGCTGGTATTTTATCTATATACCAATAGGGCGTAAACCACAACTTGACCTTATGCCTACACCTGAACAAAGAGATTTACTAAGACAGAGAATAAAACAAATGCGTGATGAGAAAGATATTTTCATCGCTGATTTTTGGAATGACGGACCATTAGTTGGTGGTTGTATTGCTGGTGGTAGAAGATATTTGCATATCAATAGCAAGGGCGATGTTGAGCCTTGTGTTTTCGTGCATTTTGCGGTTGATAATATAAAAAATAAATCTCTTAAGGAGGTTATCAACTCCCCATTCTTTAAAGATATAAGAGAAAGACAAAAAGCAAATAATGAAAATCCCTTGCTTCCCTGCATGATTATAGACCATCCAGAAACACTAAGAGAGGTTGTATCAAGCCACAATGCCTATCCAACACATGAAGGTGCAGAGACTCTAATAACCGATATGGCTGATTATTTAGATAACTATTCTCTGGATTACGCAAAATTGGCAAATAAAGCATGGAAAAGTTATACCAAGAAAGATATATGGACTCGTGAAGTTTGGAAAGGCGAAGATAAGGAATCTAATCAAGTAGCATATTAGCTATCGCTTAAGAAAACGAAAGGTGGTATGAATAATGAGTGCGCCTATTTTATCAGAAAAGAAAATATCTATTGGATGGGCAACCACAAGTATAACGCCATCAAAGCCTGTTGTTCTTGTAGGTCAGTTTCATCCGAGAATTTCAAGATATGTGCATGATTTAATAATGGCGACTGCTTTGGTAATCGAAACAGATGACGACTATGCCATTATGGTTTCATGCGACCTCTCGTTTATTGAAGAAAGTATTCAGGCTAAATTAAGGGAAAAGATAAAACACCGATTACCGAATTTAGACATGAGAAAGATATTCCTTAATGCCACACACACGCATACCGCTCCAAATATGATCGAGGGCTGGTATGGTCCCCAAAGCGAAGAGGTTATGAGTGAAAGCGAATATGTTGACTTTCTCATAAACTGTCTGTTAGATGTTATATTGAACGCCTATGAAAATCGCAAACCTGCTGGCATTAGTTGGGGGCTTGGTCATGCTGTTGTCGGGCATAATAGAAGGGCTGTTTATCTTGATGGACATGCGCAGATGTATGGTGGAACAAATGTGGATAACTTTGATTGTATTGAAGGCTATGAAGATCATTCCTTGAATCTGATTTTTGTTTGGGACGAAAAACATGAGCTTACAGGAATCGTCATCAATATTGCATGTCCATCACAAGTAACGGAAGGGGAATATTATATATCTGCTGATTTTTGGCATGAAGTTAGATCAGAGCTAAGAAAACGCTATTCAGACAATCTCTTTGTCTTGACGCAATGTAGTTCGGCAGGTGATCAGTCTCCACACTTTTTGCTTTTCGGCAAGTTAGAGGAAGAAATGCGCAAAAAACGAGGCGTTTCAGAACGTCAGGAAATAGCAATCAGAATAGCAGATGCGATTGATAGGGTTTTTCCTATTGCCAAAATGGATATAAGGACAAGACTTCCTTTTAAACATATTGCCTATGATGTGAGTCTTCCTGTTAGAAAAGTAACAGGTGCTGAATATGAACAAGCAAAGCGAGAATATGAAAAGTTATTAAACAAGGGCAAACTTGATGCCCAATTAGGCGATTATATCCAATTAGGGCGCAATGAAACAACCATAGAAAGATATGAAAAACAATGGGATAATCCTTTTTTTCAGACTCAGATTAATGTTATGCGTCTTGGCGATATTGCTATTGCTTCTAATCCGTTTGAAATGTATCTGGACTATGGAATACGCATAAAAGCAAGAAGCAAAGCCTTACAGACTTTTATCGTTCAACTTGCAGGCGATTGCGTTTGTTATAATGGTGCAGGCTATCTACCAACTGCAAAAGCAATCGCTGGTGGTGGGTACGGTGCAGAGGTCGCAAGTAACTTAGTCGGTCCTGAGGGTGGACAAATACTTGTGGAAGAAACTCTGAAATTAATAAACAGCATGTGGTAAAAAGGCAGGTTATTTTGTGAAAAAAGAAAGATTTGTTAGAGCAAAAGCCCCTGTCAGAATTGATTTTGGTGGTGGTTGGACTGATGTCGCTTTATTTACAGAGGAATCCAAAGGATTAGTCCTAAATGCAAGTATTGATATTTATTCTTATGTTACAGTCAGAAAACTCCCTGATAAGGAAGTCGTAACTCAATCCTATGGATATAAGCATAAAGAAACAGTAGAAAACAGAGCAGTAAGAATATACTCAGCAGATTTTGATATTTACGAGGAAGCTGATGGAGTTAAAAGCCTAGAGTATAACGGTAATATTGATCTGGCAAAAGCAGCGATAAAGCAGATGAACATAAAAGGCGGTTTGGAGATTATCACTAGATCAAATGCGCCTGCAGGCTCTGGTCTGGGAACATCCGCTTCTATGGGTGTTGCGTTAATTGGGGCTTTAAGTGCATATACAGGTTTGAAACTTCTTCCTTATGAGCTTGCAGAAAAAGCCAGCCTAATTGAACGCCAAGAATTAGATATACTTGGTGGAAAACAGGATCATTATGCTTCTGCATTTGGAGGCATAAACTTTATGGAGTTTATGGACGAAGAAGTAAAGGTCTCAAAACTTCAGCTTTCTAGGGATGTTATTTGCGAACTTGAGAAAAACCTTGTTATTTGTTATACGGGAAAATCACGACTGAGTAGTGATATACACGCAAAAGTAAGGGAATCTTATGAACTTAAAGAGACAAAAACTAGACAGGCTTTAAGAAATTTAAGGGCAATTGCATCAGAAATGAAAGATGATCTATTAAAAGAGGATTTATCTAATTTTGGCAAATTATTAAATGAAAATTGGGAAAATCAAAAATTACTACATCCATCTGTTACTAATCCACAGATAGAGAGGATTTTTGAAGTTGCTAAGGCAAATGGCGCGCTTGGTGGAAAAGCCTGTGGAGCAGGAGGCGGAGGATGTCTGCTTTTTTATGCTCAAACTGATCAAGAGCATATTGTAAGAAAAAGCCTAGAAAATCTCAATGTAGAAATAATTGACTTTAATTTTGAATTTGATGGTCTGCAAACTTGGCAAGCTTATAGATAAAAAATTTATTTGACTAAGTATTTAATATTTGTTAATATAAAAGAGGGTTATGGCTATAACTATATTTGAGGAAATTTCTTAATGGTTTATATAAATAATGAAAATGAAGTTCATGAATTGGGAGCTTATTCAGAACTAAATGGTCTATTGTTTATTGTATTGATGTGGCTTACTTTCACTGATTTTTTTGATAATTCAAATCAAAAAATCCTACCTTCGTTTATTACCCATCTAATCAATTTTTTTGCCAAGCATAAGACATTGCATAAAATATCAATTAAAATAATTGAATGTTGGTTTGGTAAAATTATTGTCACTATATCAAGTTATATATTGATAAAAAAATATGGTAATATAAAAAAGGATAAACTAAGGCATCTTCTTGATAAGATTTCAAATATTGGTGATTCTAATGATGATTCTATAAAAAAAATAATTGATCAGATAAAATCAAATGATTACAGACTGGAATCCCTAAACGAAGGTTTTGAGGATTTTGACTTAAAAACAAAAATAAGACTTTTTAGACACTTTTTTTACAGTATACTAATTCGTAGCTTTAATCGCAGTATAATAAAATTACGCTATGGCAACCATGATAACTATGTGCCAAATCTTGGTGTTGTTCTTTTATCTCCGATTGATAAGTGCAATCTCAGATGCAAAGGCTGTATTACATTATCGGACAGAAAAGGAATTGATACGCCAGAAATTGAAAAAATCAATTATATAATTGAACAAGCTAAAAATCTTAACGTATTTCATATTGTTATCACTGGAAAGGGTGAGCCATTTTGTGATCAAGATAGCAAAGACAAACTAATAGCTTTGGCTAAAAAACATAGTGACCTAAATTTTCTCATATATACAAATGGAACTACTCTCCAAGAAAACGATATAAAACAGATTAGCAAATTGATAAATGTATACCTTATCATAAGTGTTGATGGATTGGAGGAGATAAATGATGAAAGGCGTGGAAAAGGTGTATATCAAAAGGTCATAAACCTAATGAAAATTATGAAAGATTACAAAATGATCTTTGGTTACTGCTCAACAGTCTATAAAGGCAATTACCAGCATGTTACATCTAGGAATTTTGTATATAAGATGGCTAATCATGGCTGTAAATTCGGTGTTTATCTAAAGTTCGTTCCACTAGCAAAAGATATTCCTCAAGAAATGATTATGGATGATGATAATGAACTAGAATATGACAGGTTATTTGATGAAATTTTAAAGCAATCTCCGATCCCTTTAGCAGAACCTAATAGAGCAGAGCGGAAATATGGATGTAGGGCAAGACAAGGAACTATGATACATATTGACGGTATAACTGGCAAAGTATATCCATGTGTCAAAACTCCCTATGCCCCTCAGGAATGTAATATTTATAATAATCCTCACAAGGACAGGCTTTTGGAGATACTCCGCACAAATTTCTTTGCTTGCTATCGTAGGGACTTTGCCCCGGGCAAGTATTGCGCATCAAAATTCTGCGATGAAATTGATGAATTCCTAAAAACACCTGATATGCCCGAAGAGGAAATAAAAAAGATATCTTGGGTCAAAGCAAATCTTAGGAATAATTAAATTTATGACTTATGGCCGTTCCTATAGACCAAGTAATGAAGACAATTTTTCTCCTTTATTTTTTGCTAATTCCTGAAAACCCGTGTTTATAATCTTTAATATTTACCATTCGCTTGGCAGTAATGGTAATCTTATTAAAATTTCATCTTCCATCTGACGATTATATGCAAGTGCAGAGATACCAGAACCATAAATGTTACCTGCATAGAATACCACACAAAGACTCCCAAATATCCAGCCTTTTATTGAACTTAGCCCATCATTATTAAAACTTCTCCATGCAATTAGACCTGTCGATGCTATTGTAACAAATGAATATATTCCATTTCCATATTGCTTACAATAAATTTTACCTGCCCCAGGGATAATGGCAGACGCAATGCTTGCAAAAAATCTGTTTTTATATTTAAGATTTACGCCTTTTAATGATTGCTCTCTGATATTGAATGCAAGCCTGTTTATTTGATCGTTATCTGCTTGTGGAATCATATCTAGTGATTTGATGGCTTGCTTCCATTGCCTTTTATTAAGATAATTATAGGCTAACAATATATAAAGCTTTGATTTTTCGTCGGTATTTTGTATTTCGCTAAGAATTTTGTTAATATAATTAATTGAGTCCTGATATTGATTGGCGATTAAATATGAATACCCTATCTGATATGATGCAGGAAAATTTAAGGTATTATATTTATCTATAAGTTCCTGAAATGTCTTTATAGCTTTGTTGGTATCCCTGACGTTACGATAACAAAGACCGAGTCGATATAATGCAATATCATTTTTATCTTGGGTAACTGAAATATAGCGCTCATATTCCTTTGCCGACCTAGTGTAATCTTTTTCTTGATACAAATATTCAGCAAACCTATAGATATGCTCTGGGCTATAATAATCATCATTTGCCATTAATATAGTTGATACAAATAATGATAAACCGATGGCAATAAAATATAGTTTCATTTTTGAATTTGCTTCTTTGTAAGATTTATATAATTTTGGACGGGATCAATAAACTTGCCTGATCTATAATCAAGTTTGTAATATGGAACAGACATACCATTACACCGCTGAAGCCTATCTGATGTCAGCATAATACCCTTTATAGCACCAAACTCCTTTATTGAATCTATACCAAATTGTGAACATGACGGGATAAAATTACAGACAGGTCTATCTTGTGTCGAGATAAATGATTGATATAATCTTATTAAGCTAGTGAATATGCTATAATAGCCGAAATGCTCAGAAGGATTTATTTGCTCCTTTATATCATTTTTTATGGGATTGTTGGCTATAATAAAAGCTAATTCGCTTGATTGAATATTAGAATAACATAAATTGGCGAAATAAATGGTTATAAAGATTACAATAAATGAATAAATCAATTTCATTTTTATTTTCCGAAATACTTATTTACAAAGGCGACATTTTGTGTTACTTGTGCCTCATTTGACATTCCAACAATTACTGAATCAACACAATTTAACGCCAAAGCATACTCAAAGGCTTTTTCTGTGTTGCTGTTTAGTTGCCCTTGACCGATTATCTTCATACCGATAACATCCTTACCAGCATTATATATCTTCTCTAGTTCAGGAACAATGTCATCTGGTTTTGCGTCCATGTGTGTTCCATTATAATTTATGCGTGCAAATACAACATCAATCCAGTCAGCAGAAGCGACTGTCTTTAATGCCTCGAAGTCGTGGCATGACATTCCGATCGCTTTAACCATACCTTTTTCTTTTGCCTTTTTTAGCGTATCAATTACATCTGCATAAGCGATCAGCCAATCCCTTTGTGTGATGCAGTGCATCAAAAGTATGTCAATATAATCTGTTCCTAGTTCTTTTAGGTAATTTTGAATGCCTATCTGAACTTGGTCGGATTGCTTTGAGAAAGTTTTGGTCATAATAGTAACTGATGACCTATCTATACCTTTTATTGCCTCTGCAATATGTTTATGGCTTCCATAGGCTTCTGCAGTATCCCAGAAGGTTATCCCTTGATCGTATGCAAGCCTTAGAAGAGCAACAAGCTGACTAAATCCTATTCGAGTTTGCTCAGAGCTACCATTCCAACCATGAGTTCCCGTTCCAATACCAAGTTTTGAGACTTGTAACCCACTTCTTCTAAGAATTACTTTCTGCATATTGATCTCCATTTTATCAAGAGCTAAATGCCGTATTTATGAACTAAATCACAGTATAGCCTAACACGTTCTACTGAAGTTTCCGGAGTTACAGGACTACCTATACTCATAATGAACCTGTTGCTATTTCTCTTTCCTGCATTTATTTGCCTTTTTATTTCTTTTTTTAAATCATCTTTTTCACCGTTTGGCATTAGATTTATTGCATCAAGATTCCCCAAAACGGCGCACTTCCCTTGTGCCTTGTCAACAACATCTTCAATATCAATAACAAATCCTTTTTTGCTTTCTTCAAGGGAAATTGCATCAGCACCGATGGAAAAGATATGCTCCCATTTGCCATAAGGATTCCCGCAATAGTAATATATACTTTTCATACCTACCTTGCGTATTTCCTCGACAAGCCTTTGAAGGAATGGAACATTGAGTTCTGCAAATGCTTTTGGACTGATCATATCGGTCATACATTCTTCTATCCAGACTCCCGAAGCACCCAATAAAGCATATTGTTGAATAATATGTATCTGCTGAATAAGTAGCCTTTCGCAAGCATGTTTGACAATATCTGGCTTATTAGCGATCATTGTCATCATACCTTCAAACCCCCATATACTATATGTTTGCCAAAGTGGCGATGAAGCATGACAGATCGGATAAAGCTCATTGCCAAATTCGCTTAAAAGCTGTTTAGCAAGATCGTCTCTGCCATTTGCTATGCTAAATCTAGGATCAAAATTCTTAGGAACATATATTAAATTATCGATTTCTTCTGTCGTTTCTATAAGGCGATTGGGATGATATGAATGTACTTCGCCAGATGTTGACCAGCCAGCAATTTGAGGCTTTTCCAACTTATACTTTTCACCTGTCTTATCGTTATAACGATATATTCCGTCCTCTGCAACAGCTATATAAACATTCATTCGTTGATCTATGGAATTAAAAAATGGAAGATAAAACCAATCTTGACCAGTTCTGTTTATAGCATCTCGTCTCCACTGCATTTGGCTTTCAATATCTGTTGCATATTGATACCACCAGGGGCAAGATGTCAATTCCTCCCAGTGATCACGTATATATATTCCTTCATAGCATATAACTGCAGGAATTTCCTTTGTTCCATCAGACGATAAAGCCGATTCAATTTTTTGCCTTCCAGTCATTTATTTACCTCAAATTTCCATTTTATTAAGACATCATATGATAATATCTATTCAAATAGTGGCATCTCTCATTATATCTGTTGAACAATTCAATTTTTAAGATTAACCTTTGTTCCTAATTCAAGTTCAGACCTTATCTCTTCCAAAAGAGAAAAAGAAATGCGTTTTTTCTCTCTGGAAGAGATAATAAACAATTGAAAAAAGTATCGTAAGGACTTACTCAATGCAACCAGTTCTTTTTAGATAATTAACTGATTTTTCGAGGGCTTTTGGCATATCATCTGCGCCTGTTGCTTCAAGCTCAAATGTAAATGGTCCATAAAAACCTACTTCATTTAAGATTTTGAAGACTTCGGGGAAATTTACAACTCCATCACCCAAAGGTGGAAAATCAAAAGACTTTGGTTTGCCATCTGTATCTTTTAAATGTACACTTTTTACGTATTTAGCAACTTGTTTTAATTCAACAACTGTATCAATATTTTCGTTGTAATAGTATATATTTGCAGTGTCAAAATTGATTCTTACATTTTCATGATTAACGCCTTGCATAGTTTTTAACATTTCTTTTGCATTATGGCACAGGATTGGGTGTGTTTCTAGGCAAATCGTAACGCCTGCCTTTTTTGCTCTATCGCCTGCCTTTCTTAGGCGTTCATAGGTAACTTCTCTTGGAATATCATCGCTTGCATGTGCGCTGGCAAATATAAGTTTTGCACCCATCCCAACCGCAGAATTAATTAGAACATCAAATTTCTCCACGCCATCTTCTGCAACAAGGTCTATTCCACCGCTCATGCTTAATGCTTTAAGGTTATATTTGGAGAGTTCTGCCTTTACTTTTTCATAATCATCTGGTGATGGCGGACCTATTTCAACACCTGCAAATCCAAGTTTTTGTAAAACATCATAAGTTCCGGTTCTTGAAGAAAGGAAATTTTTCATTATATACCCCCAATATTTGTGGATTTCTATTATTGAACTTTAATAGCATAACAATTAAATAATACTATTTTATTTTTATTACGTCAAGAATGATATGATCTGTAGTATCTGTTTAAAATTATTGGACAATAAAAAAACTATCTATTATAATATTCTCAGTAACATTAAACAAAAGATTTTTTTCTTGACTTTCATATTATGTCATGATATAATTCGAATACAAATAGGTTTATATATTATTAGAAGTATGTTTTTTATATTATTAATTGCTAAATTTGAGGAGGGATTTTTTGACAGATAAAAATAATCTAATAGCAAACCCTCTGGTGATACTGCGTGAAGAATTAGATGATTGGGCGATTCTTTTTGATCCTAACACAGGTGAAGGTTTTGCAATTAATCCAGTTAGTGCGTTTATTTGGAAGTGTCTTGATGGAAAACATACGATTGAGGATATTATAAAGAAGCTTCATGAAAATTGCGATGGTGTTCCTGATGATGCTATAGATAGCGTAAATGAGTTTATTCAAGATTTGCTCAATCGTGGTCTAGTGGGTTATGAAGAGCAAGGATTTTAATTTTTATATATTTTTTATGAGGGTTATATTTGGCGGTGTCGTAAAATTATTATTAACTTTTTTATAACAAAAAAGGTGAATAGGGGGCAAAAATGGAAAAAAAGATTAAATGGGAAAAACCAATATTAAGAGACTTACATGGTCGCATAACTGTTGGACAGTCATGTTATCCTGGCGGAGGATTCGAGACGTTTGTTATTTGTAGCACCAATGGTGTTGGCGCTACTAATGATTGCGATAGCGGTTCTGGTGTTCAAACATAGTTTTTCTCAATTATAAAAACTTGATCGGCAGTCATTAAATACTTGACTGCCGATTTTTTTTGCTGTAAAATAGAGTGTAATCTACCATTATTATCTTTTTTATTGAATATTATTTTGATTTCTGAATTTATTCATAGTATCTTTTCGACTGGAAAATAGAGTTGATATGTTTGATCCTATAAATTCTTCATATTCAAAAGGGTATTGTCTTAGTTTTGATGATGATACCAAATGGTGGATAACTGGCATTGGGACAGCAATTTCTCGTGTTGATGAACTTGCTTATATAATGAATTTAAAGGAATGTTCCTATAATAATGCCCCAAAACTTATTTTTATTGAATCAGAGGATTTTCAAACGAATGACAATGATTTAATATTATCAAATAATGGATGGTATCAATATAGTTATTGGAATGTTAATATATGGTATCATACGAGCTGCCCCAATGTGTTATGTGAATTTATTGATCAAAAAAATAAGGAAACTGAAAATTTTAGCCCAGAATATATGGCGTTATGGTTTTCATTACAACCAATATATCGTCAAAATATAAAAAATAAGGGTTTGCCTTTTCATTCGGCATTACTTGAATTAGATGGATTAGGTATTTTATTGGCAGGAATAGGAAATATAGGAAAGTCAACATGCTGTAATCGTGTTCCAAAACCCTGGAAGGCTTTATGCGATGATGAATCGCTTATTGTTTTGACAAAAGACAATAAATATTTTGTCCATCCATTGCCAACTTGGAGTGATTATATTTCTAATAGGGCAAGAAATTCATGGGATGTTCAGTATTCTGTTCCCCTATCTGCAATTTTCTTTCTTGAACAATATCCGGAGGATGAAGTTATAAAAATAGATGCTATTGAATCATCAATGGAAATAACACAATCATCAGCACAAGTATGGGCAAAATTTCGACAAAAAGATAAAGGCTGGAAACAAATTGATTATTTTAGAGATACTTTTAATAATGCCGTTGAAATCGCAAAACGAATCCCTGCATATCGCCTTCGTGTAAGTCTTACCGGTAAATTTTGGGAAGAAATTGAAAAAGTTATCTGATTATAACAAATATGAAACAAAAAGAAAGAATAAGGTTTCTGCTCTGTTTTATTGGATTGATGGATGATGCTAATCTCCCTTTTCATCCCAGCAAACTAAGCAAAAAACATTGGCATCGGCTTTTCAAAGATGCTGAAAATCACCGAGTTTCTCCGCTTCTATATTATAATCTTAAAAGAAAAAATGAAATATCTATTCCTGATGAATTAAAAACAAACCTAGAGTCATCCTACCTTAAAAATTCGTTAGATAATACTAGATTATTCTATTCGCTATCAAATATTCTCATATCAACAGAAAAAGAAAATATTCCAATAATTGCTCTAAAAGGGGCATATATTGCTTGCCAGTTTTATCCCAATGTCGCCTTGCGTCCTATGTATGACCTTGATTTGCTTGTTAAAAGCGAATATGCCACAAAAATGCACAATTTGCTATTAGGTTTGGAATGGGTATGCAACATAGATCAAAATCAATTTGAAGATTATATAAGAAAACATGAGGTAATTAAGTATACTAATAAGCTCATTACGCTAGAGCTACACTCTGGAATAATTGAAATTGCAAATACTGACGTATGGAATAATGTATTTCCTACTAAAATAGGCAAAAATGACATATTTGTCCTTGATCATAATGTGCTTCTTCCTTATTTATGTATCCATTTATGTGAGCATTTGCGAGACCTTTTTGTTGAGATAATAAGAATTTATGATGTCGTTCAGATAATAAGACAATGCAGAGGAGAAATTGATTGGAATAAAGTCATACAAATAGCGGAAGAAAATCAATCAAAAAACGATGTCTATCGTGTTCTTTACTTTATCAAAAATGAATTAGGCGAGGATATACCAGATGACGTTTTATCTAGGCTTAACGAAAACAGGCATGAATTGACAATATTGCAGGCATTGTATAAAGGGAAAAAGATTAGAGAAATCAATCCAATAGGACATATCATAAAAGCCATACAGGCACGTATATTTGATCCAAAAAGCATTACAATTGGGAAAATCGCAAAACTCATTATTAGTAGTATTTTTCCTGATAAAAAATACATGATAGAAAAATATAAGCCAAAATATTCATGGCTATTCTTTGTTTATTATCCCATTAGAACCGTGCTTGGTATAAGAGACATTATAAAAAGCCTATTGAAAAAATAAAAAAGATTTTTCGCTTCGCTCAAAATGACATTATACCAATTTGATTATATTATTGTGCATTATTAAAACATGAATTTGTGCCACTGGCAACTTGCTTGCCAGTGCTGATGCACAATAATATTTTGAAAATGGTATTAATACAAAAAATAGGGTCATAAAACTCTATGACCCTGTAGAATTGATAATCACGTTTGTTTAGTCGTCAATTGTCCAGTCAGCAAGCCCAAGCGGCAACGGTGCAGGACGTTCACAGCTACTTTCGAGCATAACGTGTCTATTTTCATTTGACGCTTCATGGAAACCATGAATAATGTCTATAACATGGTATCCCATCTCTCCACTTGCCCTATGAGGTCTGCCATTGCGGATCGCCGTCGCCATGTCTGCAATCCCAACACCACGACTGTTGCCATTATAGCCAAATTGACATTCAACAGGCTGAAGCTCATGGCTGTCATGCTTGCGAATGAAAATCTGTCCACCAAAGTTATTAGGATCAATGCAACGTAATGATGCGTCACTACCATAAACCTCAATATGTGGTAATCCAGTATCAAAAACATCAGCAGTTATCATGTAAGTTCCAACCGCACCATTTGCGAAATCCATGATACCTGCAATATGTGTTGGGGCTTTAACCTCAACTACTCCAGCGCGCCCTTCTCTTTCATTCCAAGTCTTTTTTGCTGATGCAGTTACACGTTTTACAGGACCTAACAGGTTGATTATTGCATTCATGTAATAAGGTCCTCTGTCAAAACTCCATGTAACGCCAAATTCAAAGAAATCTGTTGAGTAGAAACTAATATAGCCTTCTGGTTTTGCCTGTTGTTGTGGCTGACTAGATGGCTTTTTGGGACCGCCCCAGCGTGCCATCAGACAAACAGATCCGCCAATCGGTTCACCAATTGCACCTTCATCAATGAGTTTTCGCGCTGTCTGCCATGCCCCACCAAAGAATGTATCAGGTGCAGCTCCAGCCCTTAAACCTTTTTTCGCACATAGCTCAAGCATCTTTTTGCCATCTTCACGATAGACAGCAAAAGGCTTTTCATTATAAACATGCTTTCCTGCCTCAAGAACGGATATTCCAACGGGACCATGCGCCTTATGTGGAGTCAAATTTATCACTAATTCAATTTCAGAATCGGCAAGCAAATCCTCGACACTACAAGCCTTTGGAATATCAAATTCCTTTGCTCTTGCTTCTGCCGCATCAAGACGTAAATCAGCGACAGCAACAATATCAAAAGCATCAAAACGCTTTGAATTAGCAAGATAAGTGGCACTTATTGCACCACAACCTATAAGTCCGACTTTCATTGGTTTTATTGGCATTATCATTCTCCTTGTTATTAGTTATTAATAGAACTCTAATTAATCGGATTTACGCAGATTTAAATTTACAGATTTTCTTCGTCTATCTCAACACCCAAACCCGATTTATTTGGAATTTTAACATATCCATCTTTATCAACCTTAAAAGGCTCTTTAACAAACTTTTGGATCGTTTCAGTAGTCAAGATCGGTGGATCATAGGGAAATTCAACGACTGGACAGTTTTCAACAGTTACAAGCGTATGTATCGCCGCGGCGAGATCAAATGGAAAAACGCCGGTTGATAAAACATGAGGAACGACTTGCACACCGAAATAATCTGCAATGTTCGCAATTCTCTTAAGCCCAGTAATGCCAGTATTCCCACCCATTACAGCATCGGGCTGGATAATGTCATAGGCACGCTTTAGAATATGCTCTTTATAATCATATATAGTCGGTGCATGTTCTCCGCCTGCGATGAACATATCAACGCTATTTGCTATCTCTGCAAGTCCGTCTATATCATTTAACCTCAATGGTTCTTCTAGGTAATAGACACCAAGTTCATCCAGCTTTTTGGCGACTCTCAATGCGGTTTGCCTAGACCAGAATTGATATTCATTAGACGGATTATTTTGGTTTGCGTCAACAAGTATCATCATCTTATTACCAAAAGTTTCACAAACTGCCTCAACAACAGCTACATCATCCCAGGGGTTCGGTCTATGAAGCCTTAATTTTATTGCCTTAAATCCTTCGTCCATCGCATCTTGAACCTGTTTGATATGCTGATCGATAGTCAGAAGTCTGCTTGTCGCCGCATAAACGAAAATCTTATCTTTACCACCACCAAGTAGCTTATAAATAGGCTGATTTGTTGCCTTTCCCATTATATCCCATAGAGCGATCTCAAGTCCAGATGCACCATAGCCAGACATACCTGCCCGTCTGCCACTCATATATTTATTCCAGAAATCGCCTACCATGAAGGGATCAAAGCCAATAAGAATTGATGGATTATAAAATCCAGTATCGGGACCAATGCCTACTATTCCCTCGTCTGTATGGACTTTGTAAAACGAAAAGCCCATTGAAGTTATTGGCGTGCCATCTGGAGAATTCCATGAAGCAAGCCACGGTTCTGGAAGTTGTATCGGTTCTTTGCTACGGATAACTTCAACTTTTGTTACTTTCATTTATTACCCCGCTTTATTAAAATGTTTGTTTTAGCATCATTGCTTCGCTTGTGTATGAATCCGCAAGCATTTCTGCATTTTCCGCTTCGCTAATCCTGCCTGCGTTTTTAAGCTCGTTTGCCCTCTTGCGCATGAGTTTGGCGCCGAGATCGTATCCCTCAAACTTTATCTTTGCTACTTCATCGGAACTGAGAGATTTACCTATCTTTTGACCATACTTCATAACGATTTCAAGGGAAGTCTCCATGCCCGAAACGTCACCATGATTGGCATATATCTTGGCAAACTTGATGTTTTCGTCAACGAGTTCCTCAATTTCTTCTCTCGTTAATTCAGGTTCGGGCATTATTTTTCGTTTTTTTCTCCACCAAAACATTTTATTTCCCTTAAAATACCTTCCCTCGTCATAGGTATTTCTTTTAATCTGATGCCTGTTGCTGAATGTATAGCATTAGCAACGGCAGAAAGCATAGTTATCATCTATCTCTTTTATAGTTAAAATTTACTTTGTTAAACATGCCTTATTTATCTTCGGCAAGTGCTGTTATTTCTGGAAGCCATACAGCCATTTCGCCTGCCGATCTATTATCCCAAGCATGATATGGAATAGCGGTTATCTCTATCTCATCATCTTTTGGAGCGCTCTGATATAATGAATTTTCCCAATCAATATGTTTTCGTCTGAGTGCTTTGCCTTGTAGTATGGTAACTCCATTTAATAGATCGGGTTTATGTTTTGGCTCTAGCTTTGAATCTCTCGGCAAAGCAATATCAAGAACCGAATCATTATTATCAACGCCCTCAAGGCAATATACAACAGGACCACGCTGAATCGCAACGCGCCCTATATCCATCTGCACTTTTGGACTTGCAACTATTCTTTCAACAGGCATTGCCATATCAAACGTTATTATATCGCCTGATTTCCATTCACGACTTATTTTTATATAGCCATTATCTTCTGTTTTGAATTTTATCAGTTGACCATTGACAGTGGCTTTTGCGGAATTGCACCAACTAGGCATTCGTAAGTTTACATCAAAAGCTGATGTTGATAATGGATTAACAGTCATTTTTACAGCGCCAGACCAAGGATAATCAGTTTCCTGAACAAAATCAATTTCAGTATTTCCTAGTTTTACATTAGTTTGCGATCCAACATAAAGATTGACCCAGATACTATTTGATGATGTTGAATAAACATAGCCCGGTATCTGCGGAATAAATCTGACTACATTTGTCGGACAACATGCACATCCAAACCAAGGTTGACGATGATGATTACCTTTACTTGTTAGAGGGTTGACATAGAAGAACTTTTCACCATCAAGCGAAACACCCGATATAGAGCCATTATAAAGGACTTTTTCTAGTATATCTGCATATTCAGCTTTACCATGAAGCAATAGCAATCGATGACTCCAAAACGCCATTCCAATAGAGGCGCATGTTTCTGCATAAGCGGACTCATTAGGCAAATCATAAGGCACAGTGAAGCCTTCATTATGCGCTGATGGACCTATTCCACCGGTAACATACATTTTTTTCAAAGTTACGTCATCCCATATACGATCCATAGTTGCAATAAGTTCCTGATCACCTGTATATTTCGCTATATCTGCAACACCTGCATACAAATACATTGCCCTAACAGCATGACCGACAATTTCACTTTGTTGACGGACTGGCAGATGATCTTGATTATAATCTGTTCCTTTAAGCCCTTTTTTATCAATAAAGAATTTGGCTAGATTTAAATATCTTTTTTCGTTGGTCACTTCGTATAGCTTTACAAGGGCAAGTTCAATTTCCTCATGTCCTGCAACGCCTATCATTTTATCTTCGCCAAAAACGCTGTCAATATAATCTGCAAATTTTATCGCAATATCCAGAAGGTTACTTTTGCCAGTGGCGCGATAATGTGCAACTGCTGACTCAAAGAGGTGACCAGCGCAATAAAGCTCGTGCATAACGGGTAAATTAGACCAGCGTTTATCAGGCTCAACAAGCGTGTAATAAGTATTCAAATATCCATCATCCTGTTGTGCGGAGGCAAGTTTTGCAATCAGATTATCAAGATATTTATCCAATTCTGAATCGTAACAGACTGATAGTGTATATGCGGCGCCTTCAATGACTTTATATACATCAGAATCGTTAAAATATATGCCATCAAATTTGCCTTCGGCTGTTCCGCCAGCAATCTCAAAATTTCGGATTCGGTTGGTTATTTCGCATTGATGAAAGCATTGTGGTAAAGTTGCTGTTCTGTTTATCTCAATACGTGGAAGCCAAAAATTGTCTGTAAATTTTACATCTGTAAATGGAACTGCACTTAAAAAGGTTCTTTCTGATGTTGATCCGAATATATATGAATTTATATCAATTAGAAATATCATTGCAAAACCTCCAATATAGAAGCCTAAATAATGATTAGACAAATTATATTCTCTAATACATTCTAACTCATGCCTAATGACAAAAGCAAGGCGAAAAATTCATAACTAGGGCTATTTATTTTCGCTGTCATTTCATTGTAAGCTAGAATCCAGTTAAACAATATAAATGATATATGATTTATATTTTGTGACAAAAAAACTATACTTGGTAAATACAAAAATCGTTTGACTTAGCAGAAAATTTGTGTTAGCATAGTTTTGTAGTAATTTATGACTATGATTTACAGCAACGGGAGATAATTCTATTAACTTATTTTCTGTTTGGGAGGTTAAAATGAAGCTAATTTATGTTTTTCTCTTGGTAATATCTATGACTATAATGTTTGCCACAAATAGTTTTTGTGCAGAATTAGTCGCAGCATATTCTTTTGATGATGGTTCTGCAAAAAAAGCTAAAGACAATACGGGAAATGGTCATGATGGCGAAATCAAAGAAGCCAAAGTTGTCGATGGCAAGTATGGCAAGGCTCTTGAGTTTGACGGCACAAACTCGCAAGTAGCGATACCTCATGACGAAAAAATGAATTTCAAAGATGCTGTTACTGTTGAGGCATGGGTAAAGCCAACTAAATACAACGATTTAAGCGCAGTTGTGCAAAAATGGGGTGATAACACTAACAGACGCCAATATCTTCTTTGCTTTGTAGGTGCAAAAGTCAGAATGTATATATCAGGTGCAGGTAATTCATGGCCTAGTGCTGAAAGCACATCATCAATAAATCCCGGTGATTGGGCGCATATTGCGGGAACTTATGACAAAAAAGCTATTAAAGTATATATTAACGGCAAATTTGAGGCTCAAACAGTGAATAATGAAGGTCTTTTTGCTTCTGATGTTCCCGCATGGATTGGAGGATATGGACCTGATCAGGACTTTGGCTCAAATCGTCATTTCCCGGGTATTATTGACGAAGCAAGATATTGGAATGGGGCATTAGAAGAAGCAGAAATCAAAAAGGCTATGAATACTTCTACTGCCAATTTGTTGGCTGTTGATCCTAAATTTAAACTAGCTAACAGATGGGGAGCTATAAAAAAATTTGATTGATTCCTTTTTTCAATTATGTTAGAATCGGCATTGTTTACAAAATGATCACCAAATTA
Organism: uncultured bacterium; assembly: GCA_964564735.1. Lineage (GTDB taxonomy): Bacteria > Poribacteria > DTPJ01 > DTPJ01 > DTPJ01 > CAZMCH01. The sequence goes on along the minus strand of CAZMCH010000019.1, from coordinate 18,939 downwards.
TTCTTAGGAGGAAAAATTCAATGAAAAAGTATTTAATTGTGTTAGCATCTATGTTATTAGTTCTTGGGCTTGCATCTATTGGTCTGTGTGCAAACACTCTAATAGCAGCATATACATTTGATAATGATCCTGCAAATGGAGTGAAGGATGTAACAGGCAACGGGAACACAGGCATTATCAAAAATGCAAAGTATGTTGACGGAAAATATGGAAAAGGTCTTGAATTTGATGGTGTAACATCAATGGTTGAAATTGCATCTAAAGATATACTTAATATGAAAGGTGGCGCTGTTACTGTTGAAGCATGGGTAAAGCCATCAAAATATAATGATCTTAGTGCAGTAGTTCAAAAATGGGGTGATAACTCAAATCGTCGCCAATATCTTCTTTGCTTTGTTGGGCAAAATGTCCGATTCTATATATCAGGTTCAGGCAATTCATGGCCTAGCGCAGCAAGTGCAGCTACTGTAAAAACTGGTGAATGGACACATATTGCAGGAACGTATGATAGTAAAGCTATTAAAGTTTATATAAATGGCAAATTAGATGGCGAAACAGCGAATAATGAGGGTATTTTTGCCTCTGATGTTCCTGCATGGATAGGCGGTTATGGCGGTGCTGATGATAAAGAATTTGGTAGCAATCGTCATTTCCCCGGCGTAGTTGACGAGGTTCGCTATTGGAGTGGTGCATTGACCGACAAAGAGATTCAGGCTGGTATGGCTGGATCTGTTTCACCTGTCGAATTAGTCGGTAAAATGGCTACAAAATGGGGAACTATAAAAAGCCTAAACTAATACTTGCCCAGATTAATTGAGGCAGGATCATAAATAAAATATTGATTTTATTATGTTTATTAGATACTTCGAACTGATCAGCATGATAAAACAATGTCAAAACTGACAAAAATATCGCCTTTCCTCCAAACTTGATTTGGAGGAAGGGTCTTCTTAATTTATCTGGTGTTTTCAAAAAGATATAACCCACCTTTTCCCGGTGCGATAATATCTAATTTCCCATTGCCGAACATATCAGCGACATTTATTTGCATACCTCCGCCAACTTTATGCCCGACATCAATATCATGACGTTCCCAAGTTATAGTCTTTTTATCAAGTTTGTAATAGTATAGACATGGTGGGTCATATTCGCCCGGATCGCTTCCATTATGAGCAAATAGACGTTTGCCAGTTATCAACTCTAATTCACCATCATTATCAATATCTGCAAGAGTTTGGGTATGCGATTGTGACCAGCTAGTATCGATTTCGTGGCGTATCCAGCTTCTTGTCCCATCAGAGTTTAGCTTTTGTTCTTCCCAATATAATCCGTAATTATGTCCAGCACCCCAGATTAGATCAGCTAATCCATCACCATTGACATCATGGGTTAATATAGGAACACCTGTTGAGACAAGGCTAAATTCTGGATGCCATATCCACTCATCATTAACAGGGTCCTTTGGTGATTCATACCAGCCATTAGGCGTAATTATATCTATCTTGCCATCGCCATTTATATCGCCATAACCGATTCCATGACCATTGCCTTCTTTGCCAAATTCAACCTTAATAAACTCAGGATTAGTTCCCAAAATAACCTTATACCAAACCATTTTCTCAGGACCAAAGGCATTTGGTAAAATATCTGGAACACCATCACCATCGAGATCAACAAGCCAAAGCGTTTCTACATTTCCCGGAACATCAATAATATGCTCTTTCCATAATTCACCTGCAATGCCGGGATTTTCATACCAAGCGATTTGTTTGCGAAACCAACAACCCGATATTATATCAGGTCGTCCATCAAGATTTAGGTCAATAGCAAAATCAGCAAAATTATCAAAGTAGTTACTTTCAAAAGGTATATCTCTCATGTGGTATTTAGCCCAATTTGGCGCTTTATACCAATATGTGCCAGACACTATATCAAGAAGACCATCTCCGTCAACATCAACAATTGCACAGGTTTCACTTGCCCCTGGATCTATTATATGCTTTACAAAAGAAATTTCTGATGACATTCTATGCTCCTATTCATTAGTGATTTTGAAATGCCAAAACATTTATCAAACAACATCATTATACAAATAACATAAAATAAAGTCAATTTAAGTTTGTTAGACATAAATATAGTCTTAACTATTGATCAATAAACAAATTGATATATAATGAAGCGTGTAAATTGAATATAAATTTTCATAGGAAACCTAGAATGGAGAGATATATTATGGGCAAAACATTTTTTGTTTCAAAACTTGGTCATAATACAGATGGTCTATCATGGCAATCTGCATTTACAACGATACAAAAGGCTTTTGATTCTATTCCTGATGATGAAGGTGGATACCGTATTATAGTTCGTCCTGATACATATATGGAAGCTATGCTTGCCCCTGCATTTAAGGGAAAGAAAGGTGCATATAACGAATTAATCGGAGATTTTGATGGGAAGTATGGCTCAGGAACAAAGGGTTTTGCCATTATTGACTCTGGTGATCCATCTATGGGATTTAAAAGCTATGACTGGTGGGGTCCCATTAGGGCTTATAAGCAAGGCTGGTCAAATGAACACAAAGAACCAAGTTTCTCTGCAAATGTCTGGGACCGATGGATACTTAAAAATCTCTATGTTACTGGTGGAGATGGAGGAATCATGTTCGATCTTGTTGACGAAACAGAACCTTTCACAGTAATCGTCGAAGATTGTGTAAGCATAGGGCGTGCTTTTGGTGGAGGGGTCGCAAGCTGTCTTTCTCGTCCTGATGAGCCTATTATTTATCGAAGATGTCAGCTATGGGCTTTGGATTGGTGGGGTGATACCGCTGGTGCTTATGTGCGTGTTGAAAATCCATCAATGCCTGAAACAACGGACATCATCTTTGAAGATTGCACAATGGTAAGTCCACAATGCGCACTAAAAGGCGGAAATTATGGATTTCATACATATATGCGGGTCAAGGTTAATCGATGTCGGCTTATAGTTCTCAATTTCTCTCAGCCTGCAGGAACACCAACAAATGGCATAATACAAAGCGTCCAAAATGGCAAATACCTTCATGTTGATATTGAAGATTCAACGTTGATGGGATACAAGGTTTTTGGCGTTACGGTTGATAAGGACTCTGTTGATCAAATAGGCTATACAGCAAAAGGCGCAACACAAGCCTATGTGCAGTTTCAACAAGATGTTCCAAAAGGCATATATCGCCTTCAGAACTGGCATATTGACGCTTTTCAGACCATTTTGCCACCCAAACCACCAATGCGTGAAATAGACAAAATGAAGCGTGAATTTATTCGCAAAGATATGTGTGAGCTATCACCTGTTGTCTGGAAGGGTCGTTTGTGCCATCTTGCTTGTGTCAGACCTGCAACCGGCGGAAATAAAGAAGATTATTATCTTGAGCTAACTGATGTTGATACAGGAAAGGAATTGGCACGATTTGCAGAGGGCTATAGCCTTGCATCTGCATATATTGAAAATAATACGTTCTATGTTTTCGCATCAAGATTTGAAGATAATAATTGGAATAATGTTACATTATTCAGATCTAATGATCTTATAAATTGGGATATAAAGAAGGTTATTGATCAAGATAATGAGCATATATTCAATACGTCTGTATGTAAAGGGCATAATGGATATGTTATGGCTTATGAATCTAATGATCCGAAATATCCCGCTTTCACAATTAAATTTGCAGTTTCAGATGATCTTGATAATTGGACAAAAGTTCCTGATGCCATATTCGGCACAAATCGTTATACAGCCTGTCCTTGCATTAGATATGTCAATGGCTACTATTATGTCCTTTATCTTGAAAACAGATCACCAAGACATTATTACGAAACATATATAACCCGTTCAAAAGACCTAAAAAGATGGGAATTGAGTAGCGCAAATCCTGTTCTACGTCCCGTTGAGATTGATGATAGCATAAATGCCTCTGATCCAGAAATAGTAGAATTTGAGGGCAAAACCTATATATATTATTCCGTTGGTGATCAACTTACATGGATGAATATCAAACGTTTAATTTATGATGGTGCGCTTCAAGAATTTTGCGAAATGTGGTATAAACAACCCGCAATAGAGGATTATGGCGTTTTTTTATATGCCTAATGCTGTAAATAATACGACTTTTTCAGTTAGCAATAGATAATGACAAAAAGAGATTCCTTAATGTGTTCAGAACGACATTTTTTGTCACCCTGAACGAAGTGAAGGGTCTTCTTTATGCCATAAATGAAAAAGTCGTATAAATAACTAACTTTTGTATTGATTTCGCATTATAAATACCTTATTATAATCAATGTCTAACATTAAATTGCTTATATAGTATTTTAATAATTGTATTGGAGAAAGATATGAAAACAAGACGTTTGTTAGTTATTCTTTTTACGGTATTTGCTATTGGGATATTTTCAACCCAAAGTTATGCCAAGATCAATCCCGATACTATCGTTTGCCTGTTAAATTTTGATGAAGGCAAGGGTGATGTAGCAAAAGATTCATCTGGAAATGGAAAAGATGGAACTTTAATGAATGGACCCAAATGGGTTGATGGTAAATTCGGAAAAGCGTTAGAATATGATGGTAAAGATGATTATGTAATAGTCCATATTGGCACTGCATTACAAAGCCTAAGCTTAGAAGCATGGGTTTATCCCACAGAAGGTGGAATTGTCTTTGTAGAAGAAGGTCAACAGGCTCTAGATGGTGGTTGGTATGATTCACACATGGAAATCTTGGGTTCGGGAGAAGTGAAAGTTGGTTTTTGGACAGGTGCAATGCAAGGCATTTCTCTTGGCAAAATTTCTCTTGGCAAATGGCATAATATCGTTATGACCTATAATAAAGGCGATAATAAGATAAGCGGTTATATCAATGGTAAATTGGTGGAATCTGGCACTCTTGCTAAACAAAATCCTGGTGACCTTTGGTATGCTATAGGCGCACGCACTGCCACTAATATGGGTGATGGAACACATTTCAACGGTATTATTGATAAAATTGCGATTTATAATGTAGCTTTGAGTGAAGCAGATGTCAAACAAAACTTTGAATCTGCAAACGCTGTTTCTCCATCAGATAAACTCACAGCAACATGGGCTAGTATAAAGATAGAATAATGAAATTAAAAAATTGTCATTCTGAACTTCAGCGAAGAATCTATTAAGATGCTTCACTTATTTCAGAATGGCAAATTAGGGTAACTTACCTAAAGTATAGGCAGATATTCTTCAATCTCACGATTCGTTATAAATATCCTGTGCCTTTCCCATTCAATTTTTTTGTTTTCAAGCAATTTATAAAAAATGTGATCACCAAGAGTCTTTCTGACTAACTCACTTTTTTCTGTGATTGTAATAGCTTCATAAAGGCTTTCTGGCAAAGTTTCTATACCAAGTTCTTTGCGTTCTTTTTCTGACATTTCATAGAGATTACCTGCTATTTGTTCTCGTAATTCAAGACCTTTTTCAATACCATCAAGACCAGCGGAGAGCATAACAGCAAAGGCAAGATATGGGTTACAGGATGGGTCTGGTGAACGATATTCGATTCTCGTTGCCTTTTCATGCCCCGGTTTGTACATAGGAACTCTCACAAGATCAGACCTGTTGCGAACAGCCCAAGATATATATACAGGTGCTTCATAGCCCGGAACCAACCGTTTATAAGAATTTACCCATTGATTCGTAACAAGTGTAATTTCTTTGGCATGATGAAGTATACCTGCTATAAAGGATTTCCCGATATCAGAAAGATGATCTTTATCATTTGGATCGAAGAATGCGTTTTTATCACCTCTAAATAGTGATTGATGAACGTGCATTCCGCTTCCATTCTCACCAAATATTGGTTTTGGCATAAATGTAGCATAAACACCGTTTTTCAGGGCAACTTCTTTGACTATCAGTCTATATGTCATAACATTGTCAGCCATTGTAAGAGCATCTGTATAACGCATGTCAATTTCATGCTGACTTGGCGCAACTTCATGATGACTGTATTCTACACCGATTCCCATATCTTCAAGAAATAAAACAGTTTCCCTGCGAAGACCTGTTGCAATATCTGATGGAATAAGATCGAAATATCCACCTCTATCAAGTGGTTCTGGGTGTTTGTCAGACTTGAAATAAAAATATTCTAACTCAGGACCAACATAATAGGTAAACCCTTTTTCAGAAGCCTTTTTTAGCATATCTTTCAAAACTCTGCGAGGATCGCCATCATAGGGTCCTCCACCGGGTTGAACAATATCGCAAAACATTCTTGCTACTGAGCTTGTTTCCTGTGGACGCCATGGAACTAGACAGAAAGTGCTTGGATCAGGCATTGCAATCATATCGCTTTCATCAATTCGAGCAAATCCCTCAATAGATGAACCGTCAAATCCCATGCCCTCGTCAAGTGCATTTTCTAATTCTTCAACAGTTATGGCAAAACTTTTGAGAAATCCCAGTATGTCTGTAAACCATAGCCAAATAAATTTGACATTATGCTTTTTTGCCATTTCAAGGACATATTGTTTGTCTTTTTTTTCCATTTATTTTCCCCTTTTTTCACAGTAGTTTAGTTATTATTTACAGGCTTTTTAACCATATATACGCAAAAATTATATATAATAATTAGCCATACTTATATTTTAGCGAGATAATTATAGTGATGATAATCTATATTTTATCTTTTCGCAAGTATTTTCTGGGAATAATTTATTGACGAATAATATTATATAATAATATGGAGATTATGATATAGGGGTGAGGCGATATGGAGATTGTATTATGAAAATTGGAGATATGATAAGAAATAAGAAAGAATCAATATCATTTGAGTTCTTTCCACCAAAGACAGATTCAGCAGAACGCACACTTTTTGAGACAATAGAAAAATTATCTGCGTTTGATCCTACTTATGTATCAATGACTTATGGTGCAGGTGGAAGCACTAGAGATAAAACGATACGTATGGTTGAACGATTAGTGCATGAGACAAGACTTACTGTCATGCCTCATTTGACGTGTATTAATGCAAGCAAAGACGATACAAGAGGTATACTTGATTATTACAAAAAACTTGGTATTGAAAATATACTAGCTTTGAGAGGTGATCCACCAATGGGTGTGACAGAATTGCCTGAAATAGAAGATGGTTTTGATTATGCCAGAGATTTGATTAGGTTTATAAAGAAAGAATATGACTTCTCAATCTCTGCGGCAGTGTATCCAGAAAAACATCGCGAAGCACCTAGTATCGAGATGGATATGGCTTATACAAAAGAAAAGGTTGATCTAGGAGCAGAATTTCTTATAACGCAGATGTTCTTTGATAACAAGTTTTTCTATGATTTTATGGACAGATGCGAAAAAATAGGAATTAATGTTCCAGTAATACCCGGAATGATGATAATCACTGATCTGAAAAAGATAGGTCAGCTATCAAATATGTGTGGAACTTCCATACCATCAAAACTAGGCGAATTAATGGAAAAATATGATGAACCAACTGATGACGCAAGAAAAGCTGGTATGGAGTTCACGATCAATCAGTGCCAAGACCTTCTTGATAATGGTGTGAAATATCTACATTTCTATACGCTTAATAGATGGGAACCAGTAACGGAAGTTTTGAATAGTATTCGTTAAATTCATCTTATTTTATCTTTCTTGATGGTGATTTGTATTGAATAAATAAGCTGAATGCTGACGATTTTTTGTCTATGAAATAATATTCCCGATATTTTAACAGATATTTATTCAGATGGCAAACTCCCGACAACATAGGAGACAATAAAGGATAGCAAATAAAATAATATTGATAGTTGTAGAGACAGGCTTCAAACTTGTCTACATGTTTAACAACATCTAAAAGACTAATAAGCAACTATTTGCTTTTAATATCTTCTCGTTTCCCAAATTTTCTTTCTTCACCCTTGATTAATCTTTGAATATTGCCTTTATGCTTGTATGTTACAATAATAGTCACTATAATAGCCATTACCCGAAGCGACCATATTTCAACACCTTTGAGGGCATAACTTCCATCAGTGATAAACGAAGATAAACAAAAACTGATACATAGAAGTATTGATCCAAGCGAAACATATCTAGTTATTGCTACAGCAATTAGCCAAACGGCAAGTGATGCTAATCCCGCAACTGGATAAAGGGCAATAAATATTCCAAGACTTGTAGCGACTCCCTTCCCGCCACGAAACTTTAGAAATGCAGTCCATATATGACCAATAATAGCAGAAAAACCACAAATAACGGGCATATATACTGATAAAGCATTTTGTTGAATTAATCCCAAGCGAGAAATAAATAGAACTGCAATTGCACCTTTTGCCATATCAGCTATAAGCACCAAAAGCCCTGGACCCCAGCCGATTAGCCTCAAAGCATTTGTAAAGCCGACATTTCCGCTTCCCTGATTTCTGATGTCAATACCTTTTATACCTTTAACGATAATATAGGCAAAAGGTATTGCCCCTAAAATATAACTAAGAATTAATGCAATAATAGATAGTATCATAAATCCTCCTTGTTTTTAAGCTTTGCCAGAAATGCAACCCATTCCTCAAGTTGTGGCTTTTCAATTATATCAAAATTTGTCTTTTCCAACTCATTTTCAATCTCAAATGCCTCTTTATCTAAAATGCCCGATAAAATAATCATGCCATTTGATTTGAGATAATCTTTTATATAAGGAAGCATTAAAAGTAAGATTTTAGTATGAATATTGGCAACAATAACATTGTAATTACCTTTAACAGATGATAATAAATCACCTGTCATAATACTTACCTTATCTGCAACACCATTATCCATGCAATTTTCTTTTGCTATCTGGACAGATTTTTCATCTATGTCTATCGCAACAACATGTCTTGCACCAAGTTTCACTGATGCAATAGATAATATGCCCGAACCTGTGCCTATATCAGCGACTTCCTCATTACCTTGTATCGCTTTTTCTAATAATTCCAGAGAAAGAATAGTAGTTGCATGTTTTCCAGTCCCAAAAGCCATCCCCGGATCGATTTTAATATGGATATCCCTATCAGAAAAATTCCCTATACCTTCCCATGATGGATATATGATTACCCGTTTACCAACTGTTATTGGCTTAAAATTAGCCTTCCAGCTTTCCGACCAATCTATATTACCAATATTCTCAAATGTTATTTTTGATTTTCTGGCTTCAGGTATAATTTCACTCAGCTTATCCAAGGAACTACGAAGATTAAAAACACGTTCTCCAACCGTATCATCAAGCGGAAAGTATGCGGATACTATCACTTTACCCGGTGATGATTTAACGTCTTCCGCATGAACCCCACCAGAACCCATCTCTAAAAAGATATAAGAAAGCGCTTCTTCAGCTTCTATTGATGTTTCAACATCTATGCGAACAAGTTTCATTATTTCCTTCCATTTGTAAATATAAAAGTGATCAAGTTTTGAGTATTTTAGCATAATAGCAGATAATCATCAAGATTCAGTTTTTTTGATTTTATGGGAATTATATTTTTTTGTATCACATTTTACATAGATTTTACAATTCTGAAATAATTACGAAATAAACATAAGCTATAATTAAAACTGAAATCAAAAAGATAAGGATTATTTCAAATACCAACACATTTATCAAAGGAATTTTAAGTATTGCTGTAAATTAATAGCAATGCAAAAGGAGAAAATCAATGGAGAAAAAAGATAAACAATATGTCCTTGAGATGGTCAAAAAGCATGATGTTAAATTCATCAGGCTATGGTTTACAGATATATTGGGATTTTTGAAGAGCTTTGCCATTACTGTGGAAGAATTAGAAGGCGCACTTGACGAAGGAATGGGATTTGATGGTTCATCAATCGAGGGATTTGCTAGAATTGATGAAAGTGATATGGTTGCCATGCCCGATCCAAATACATTCCAGCTACTCCCCTGGAGACCAAGAGAACATAGCGCAGTAGCAAGAATGTTTTGCGATATTATTGAGCCAGATGGAACACCATATAAAGGTGATCCACGTAGAGCCTTGAAGGACATGCTAAAGAAAGCTAGTGAAAAGGGATATACCTATTATGTTGGTCCAGAGCTTGAATATTTCTACTTCAAAGATGACAAAGGAACAGAAGTTCTCGACAAAGGGGGATATTTTGACCTTATTCCTTCTGATGTTGCAAGCGACCTTCGCAGAGAAACCGTTTTGGTGCTTGATCAAATGGGTATCGGTGTTGAATATAGCCATCATGAAGTTGCGCCTAGCCAGCATGAAATTGATATGAGATATACAGATGCTCTTACAATGGCTGATAATGTTATGACATATAGACTCGTTGTAAAAGAAATTGCATTGAAAAACGGCGTTTATGCGACATTTATGCCAAAACCAATATTTGGTGAAAATGGTAGTGGGATGCACGTTCATCAATCATTATTTAAGGGTGATAAAAACGCATTTTTCGATCCTGCTGGAAAATATAATCTATCAACAACAGCAAAACAATATATAGCAGGAATTTTGAAACATGCACCCGAAATAACTCTTGTTACAAACCAATGGGTTAACTCATATAAGAGATTAGTGCCGGGATATGAAGCGCCTGTCTATGTTTCATGGGCGCAAAGAAATAGATCGAATCTAGTCAGAGTTCCGATGTATAAGCCGGGACGTGAAAAAGCAACAAGAATTGAGTATCGTTCACCTGACCCATCCTGTAACCCATATCTTGCTTTTGCGGTCATGCTTGCAGCCGGTATGGAAGGTATAGAGAAGGGCTATGAGTTAAGAGAGCCAGCAGAAGTGAATCTATATGAGATGAGTGAGGCAGAACGCAAAAAAGCTGGTATTAATACACTTCCTGCAAGTTTGCATGAAGCAATAACAATTGCAGAGAATAGCGAACTTGTTAAAAAGGCTCTTGGTGAGCATATATTTGAAAAACTGATCGAAAACAAGAAAATAGAATGGGATAGATACCGTATCAGAATAACGGGTTATGAAATAGACGAATATTTGCCCATACTCTAATTATAAAGCTTGGGTAATTTTGGATTATACTGGATGTTTGCATTTGCAAGCATTCAGTATTTTCTATATTAAAAGATGAGGTTAAAATGATGAGAAAATTGCTCTTTTTATCCTATGCTTTGCTTATAATGCTTTTAGTATCAATACCAATCGCAAACGCAGAAGGAATAGATACAGGCGATATATCATTTGTAGCGATGGCATCTGCCCTCGTTATGTTGATGACACCCGCTGTTGGATTTTTCTATGCGGGGCTTGTTAGAAGAAAGAACCTTGTTGCAACATTATTTCAAACTGTTGTAATTTTTGCGATAGTTAGTATTGTATGGACTTTATGGGGATATAGTCTTGTGTTTGGTAAAAGTTTCAAGGGCATAATTGGTGATTTTTCTTCATTTGCTTTATCGGGAGTCGGTCCAGAACCAGATATTGATTATGCCCCAACAATTCCATCTCTTTTGCTATATTTCTTTCAACTTAAATTTGCTGCAATTACACCTGCATTAATAGTAGGTGCTATCGCAGAGAGAATAAGATTTAAGCCATTACTTATATTTATCATACTTTGGACAACTTTGATTTATTCTCCGGTTGCACACTGGGTTTGGAACATGGATGGATGGTTGAGAAAACTTGGTGCAATTGACTTTGCTGGTGGAACAGTTGTTCATATAACTGCAGGTATATCTGCATTGGTAGCAGCATTGGTAGTAGGTAGAAGAAAAGACGCTACCGTTAGTGAATTTTCACCAAATAATATTCCTCTTGTTGTTCTTGGTGCTGCGTTACTTTGGTTTGGGTGGTTTGGATTCAACGGAGGTAGTGCCTTAGCTGCAAATGGACTTGCAGTTTCTGCCCTTGTCGTTACTAATATTTCTGCTGCATCTGCTGCAATAAGCTGGATGGCTCTTGACTGGATACTAAGAGGAAAACCAACAACAGTTGGCTTGTCAATTGGTGCTGTCTGTGGATTGGTAGCAATTACCCCTGCATCAGGATATGTGGGTGTCATTTCTGCTATTATTATTGGCTTAATTGCAGGTATTGTATCAAACCTTATGGCTAATTGGAGAGCAAGTAGAACTACCCTTGATGATTCTTTGGATGTTTTTGCGTGTCATGGAATTAGTGGAATTTGGGGATCAATAGCAACTGGAATATTTGCATCAGTAGCAGTTAATTCGTCAGGTCCTGATGGATTAGTTTTTGGTAACTCAAAATTGGTTCTTATACAATTATTGGCTGTTGTGGTTGTTGCCGCATTTACCTTTGTTGGCTCATATCTACTCCTAAAATTCATAAATATCTTTGTAAAATTAAGGGTGAGTCCAGAAGAAGAAGATAAAGGTCTTGATAGAAGCCTTCATGGAGAAAGAGCTTATGTCGGTGATGATGTTGAAGGAGCTATTGATGTTTGACATGAGTTTGGGAGGAATAATAGCATGAAAAAAATTGAGGCTATAATACGTCCAGAAAGCCTAAATGGTGTAAAAAGAGCTTTAGACGAACTTGGCTATCCGGGTATGACTATAACAGAAGTGAAAGGTCATGGAAAGCAGAGAGGCGTTGAGCAAATATGGCGAGGACGAACATATAAAGTTGACTTTTTACCAAAAATAAAATTGGAAATAGTAATTGTTGATAATGATCTTCCTAGAATTTTAAATGCAATAGTAAGAGAGGCAAAAACAGGTAACATTGGAGATGGAAAAATATTCATCTATGATGTTATGGATGCAGTCAGAATCAGGACAGGCGATAACGGAGATAATGCCATATAGCAATCTGGCTTGATAATATGGGTTCATAGTTTTTGCTTGTCGTCATGGGATTTATTATGGCGAAATCTGATAAATCTTGTTTTCAATAACAGATTAAAACTATTAACCCATATTACTTTAATTACCATTTAAGCTGAAGGACTTCTCTTTTTACATCAAGGAACCTGAATATGCTGTCTTCGTTTTGAATCCAAGTAATATCATTTTCATCAAAGAATTGAAACAATCTTTTTATCTCAAGGATGAGTTCTACTGGGTCACCAATTGTTTTGTGTATTTCACCACGAATCTTGGCAATTTCAGTATCATTTATCGCAAGTTCCTTCTTTAAGCCATTAAATTTTTCTATTAGTTCCATTTCCTTTAATCTTAATTCATCATATTCACTAGCCATTCCTCTTAGGCGTGCATAGCTTTCATTAAGAAACTTTGGTATGGTTTGCCAATTAATTTTTAGCAATTCTGTAAATGTTTCTCTCAATTCAGCTTCTAGCTTTACTTTCTGCTCTTCCCACTCTCTTCTCTCTTCAAGAGCCTTTATTTGTTCAAGAATTCGGTTTTGCTCGGATCTTAGCTTTTGTAATTCTTTATCGAGCTGTTCTAGGACGGAATCTCTTAGCATTTTATTGCCCTCCATAAGGATAAATTAGAATTTTTTTCTTGTAAACCTTTTATATATAAAAATAATATAGCTGATCATATTTTCAATACTGTGAAAAAGTTTTCAATACCATTTGCCATTATGATATAAAAAAGAAATCAATTTGTCTAGCAATAAATATTTTGTATTAGTGTCAAGATTTTGTCTGTCATGGTGTCATAGATTTGTCACTATATCATAAAGGGCTTATTTAATCATTATATAAAAATATTGATATATAAAAATATTGATTCGCATAAGAACTATTTTAGTTCGTTTATATTTGACTCCGAAATTGGCTGTTTTTTTATCATATCAGGCTTGACTGTTCCGCCAGAAACAACAATGCGTAAAGCTTCTTGAATATTAAGGTTGGTATCATAGACGTCATGTATTGGAACAAATAAAACCCATCCTGTATTGGGGGCAGGCGATGTCGGCAAGTATATAGTAGCCATAGGTATATTATTTTCGTCGTTAAATATATTGGTAAGAAAACCTATTGCCCAGCAGTTTTCCTTTGGATATTCAATCATCACAACCCGCTTAAATCCAGTTGCACCTTCACCAGAAAAAGAGCCTATAAGTTGCTTAACCGTTGAATAAATCAAACCAACTAATGGCATTTTAAGAAATATGGAATGAACTCGTCTTCCGATCCATTTTCCAAGCATATTTGAACCCAATAATCCGGCAAAATATATAAAGATTGCAAGTATGATAATGCCTACTCCCGGCGGGATTCTTCTGCCAAGTCCGGGTCTAATTTGATTGAATATTGGCTCAATAACTGGTTGTATAATACTATCAATAGTTCTAAATAGAAATTCTAATACAAGATAAGTAATTGCTATTGGTAATAAAAAGAATAGACCAGCTATTATATTCTTTCTAATATTATGAATTATTTTACTGTTCATCGTCTATTTTCCAATTTCACTCATATATTCATTCAATATTTTGACAAATTCAGCGATATATAGATCAGCAATAAAGCGATGACCGCATTTATTTGGATGTATACCATCAGGTATTAGGTTCACTGTATCTGGATCATTATTGAAAACCATATTAACGTCAATTAGATGAAGTTGTCTTTCATTGCATATATCTCTTATTATCTGTGAATATTCATCTACAATATAATTCAAACCATTTTCTATATATGCAGGGAAATCTTTATGAGCATAAAATTTATTCATTGGTATTGGGGTAACTAATACGGGTATTGCATTGTTATCTTGAATTGCTTTAATGATGATTTCCAGATTTGATCTAAAATCCTTTGCAGAAACTCTTGGTGTATCTGCCATTGAATCTGTTGCTGGGCGATAATAACCCGCATCATTAACACCAAACATAACTGTTACATAATCGGGTTTATACTGAAAAACATCTCTTTCAAGACGAAGGATTGCTGTTGTTGTTATATCACCATTGACGCCTGCATTAAATACTTTAATGTTCATCTTTGCTATTTTACTCAAATCTGACTGTAACAAATAACGAAAAGTATCTTGCTCATTGACATCACCTATGCCTGCGCCATTTGTAATTGAGTCCCCAAGTGCAACGATCTTTATTTCTTTCATCTGTATACTCCAAACAGTTGATTATGTAATAAAGGGCGAAGTATCCGCAAATTTGCTAACACTTCGCCCTTTTTATGATCAATAATATTTATATTATCTATTTTAACACGATCAATTTTTTCACATCAGAAAAGTCTTTTGTCTTTATTGAATAGAAATATACACCACTAGCAACGGGAGAACCAAATTTATCTTTGCCATCCCAATATCCTGCTCTATCTTGGCTTATATACATTCCTGCTGGTTTGTTTCCAAGATCAAGTTCTCTTATTAATTCACCCATTGCGGAATATATTTTAATAGAAACATCGCTGTCCTGCTTTAATTGGAATGGGATCCAAGTCTCTGGATTAAATGGATTGGGGAAATTTTGCATAAGGGCATTATCTTTGGCAGGCATTGCCCAAGAGATAAAGAAGCCATTTTGTAACTTTGTATTGATTAATGATAGATCGTTTCTATAAAGCGTTACATTTTGTAATGTTAATGATGATTTACTATCAGATATTGCTTTGAATTTTATCTCTGCAACAGGCTTATTATTATCAATCGTATCAGCAAAGGATATTTTTATTGTGCCTGCTTTTGATATGTTAGAAACCATAAACATATCTTTATCAGCAATAACTTCAACTGCCCTTAGAACATTAGGATCATAGTTAATAGAAATATCGCCACCAGCGATCATATCAGATTGCGATATATATAATGGAACATTTGCATCATTACCAGCATTGCCATAGACTTCGCCAAGACGAACCAATGCAATTGCATTATTATTAGCTTCTTTTATCGGGGCTTCCAGACCGACTGATTTCCTAAGTATTCTTATAGCATCATTTGCCATAACGCTACCATCTTCGTTTATATCCCCTGCGCATAATTGTTGGGCGTTTGGCACAATAAGTTGTGCTGATATTTGTAGTGCAATTAGTGCATCCCTAGAATTTATAACCCCATTTCCATCAACATCGCCTTTTAGGCATGTCTGAGTTTCATTTATTGTTGCACCTGCAAGTTGAGTATCAATTGTGATTAATTTTGAGTTTACTAAGATTAAATTAGGATCGTCAAATGGAGCATTTAGCATTATCTTACTTGCCTTTGGCTCTATTACCTCAAATTTCAGACTAATAAGAGTTCCTTCGCCATCAACACCTTTTAGCTCATTTATAGTATATCTTGAATTGGCAATTATTAATTTACCAATAGAGTTAATACTGGCATAAGTATTAGCTGTAATACTGCTTAGTGGCATAGAGTTTGGAGGAGTTGTATTATCTAGTGTAACAAACGGGACTGTTCCATCTATCGCTGGATTATTTCCAAATCCCGTTTTAAGAAAATTACCTTCCTGTATAGATGTTAACTTTATCATTGCCTTATCAAATGAAATTGCAATTTGATATGCTGATAAATCTTTAACATCCTTAACATTAATGTTGAATTCGGCTATCTCGCCTTTTGGTGGGCTATCTATGGATTCTGGTGATACATAAACAATTGCTGAATGTGCAAAAAAGGAAAATAAAAGCAAAAAACAAGATATAAATAATAGTAATAATCGGAATTTCATTTTTTCCTCCATCTATAATATCATATAATATAATTGCCCCAAAAGTATAATACAACTATTGAATATATTATGTCAAGGGAATTATTTAGCAATTTTGTTTTTAGAAAGAATTAGCACCATTTATGCGAAATTGTGCATTACATAGTTTGCGATATAAGCCTTCTTTATTTAATAATTGCGTATGAGAACCAGACTCAGCAATCTTGCCTTTATCCAAGACGATTATCCTATCCGCATTCATAATTGTAGAAAGGCGATGGGCAATAATAAAGGTTGTTCGTCCTTTCATTAGATTGGTAAGTGCATCCTGAACTAATATCTCCGATTCTGTATCAAGTGATGATGTTGCCTCGTCTAAAATCAATATTCTTGGGTCTTTTAATATTGCCCTTGCAATAGCGATACGCTGTCTTTGCCCGCCTGATAACTGCATCCCATGTTCACCAATAGGCGTATCATAACCATTTGGTAACTGCATAATGAAATCATGAATATTTGCGCTTTTGGCGGATTGAATAATCTCATCATCACTTGCATCAAAGCGTCCATAAGCAATATTTTCCCTTGCTGTCCCTCCGAAAAGTATGGTTTCTTGTGGAACAAGACCGACCTGACTTCGCAAAGATTTTAGAGCTATTTTATTTAGTGGAAATCCATCTATTTTAATTTCACCACTTTTTATATCGTAAAATCTCATTAAAAGGTTTACAAGGGTTGTTTTACCTGCACCACTGGGACCAACAAGAGCTATTGATTCCCCTACATTTACATTTAGATTAATATTATCGAGAATTGGTTCCTTGCCATTATAAGAAAATGATACATTGATAAATTCTACATATCCTTCTATGTTTGGCAATATAATTGCATTTGGTGATTCATAATTCTCAGTCTCTATGTCTAATATATCAAAGATTCTCTCTGCAGATGCAGAAGCCTGCTGAAATGATGAATTAAATGTCCCTATTGTCTTTATCGGTTTATAGACCATTCCAACCATAGCAATAAAGCCGATAAACCAGCCGGGTGATAGCGTTCCAGTGATAACCTGTCTAAATCCAAACCAGAAAATTGTTACCATACCAAATGCGCTAATGATTTCTATTAATGGCATTTGATATGCAGAAAGGCGGACACGCCTCATCGCAGCGATATATTTAGCTTTATTTTCTTGATTAAATCTTTGTTTTTCCCAATCTTCTGTTGTAAAGCTTTTGATTATCTTTATACCTGATATTGTTCTTTCTAGGTATGATGAAATATCCGCCAATTTGTCTTGTATTCTTGTGCTTGCTTTTTTTATACGCCTGCCAAAACGATTTATAACTAATATCGCAGGTGGAAAAACTATTGCAGTCAAAAGCGTTAATTGCCAACTCACAACAAACATCATTACAACAAAAACAATAACAGTTGTTAATGCCTGTATAGCGTCTGCTAATGAACTAACAGAATACTGAAGCATTGCCATATCATTTGTTCCACGAGACATAATATCGCCTGTGCGTTTTTCGTTAAAGAAGCCCAATGGAAAATGAATGAGTTTATTATAGAGTTCTTGTCTCAAATTGAGTATTAGTTTTTGACCAACCCTTGCCATAATATAAGTATTGATAAATGAAAGAAAACCCTTAAACATTATCACTGCCAGAATAGAAAGGGCAACATAAGTGATGAACTTTATTGCATCATTTGAATCAGCTAGTTTAATTTCCAAACCAACAACTGATGAGTCTTTTGTAAAATGAAGTGCTTTTGCAAATTTCGTGAAAAATGTGATTTTTGCGGGTAATCCATTGCCGATTATATTGATTGCATCTATTGTATCCGAAATCATACTTACATAGCCCATCTCACAAAATGCAATAAACAAAGTGCATAGGAGAGCTATCAATATAGAACCGCTATATGGAATTATATATTTAGCAAGCCGTTTTGATGAGTTCATTTTGATTTTTCAGATAAAACAATAAGGCGTCTTGAATTAGATTCGTATGCCCTGCAGTCTATATCTCCAAAGACGTCCAATATTTTCATATCAGCAGATTTCAACATTTTTTCAAGTTCTGGTAATGTATAGAACTTAATATCTCTGACAGAATCACGCATTGTCCAATTTTTAAAGTCTATTACAATTCTTGTATCCTGCATTCTGCCTGTCAAAAAATCAAACCGAGCATGTGCAAGAACAAGCACTTTTTCGTTTACCCACCACCAGTTTTTTGTATTATCAAGTTTTGCAGAAGCATAAGGATTCCAATAATCTAGTAAAAATTTACCCTTGCGTTTGAGGACAGATG
>CAZMCH010000018.1:3899-56479 GCA_964564735.1 uncultured bacterium | reverse complement strand
GCTATGGATGCCTCAAGAACTGATCCTACATATCTATTTGAGATAATTCAGGCAACCATTGAAGCTGGAGCAAATGTGATAAATATACCTGATACAGTCGGATATGCGATACCCGATAGCTTTGGTCAACTAATAAGGGATATATACGCAAATGTCCCAGACATCAACAAAATCAGGATAAGTGTTCATTGCCACGATGATCTTGGTCTTGGGACAGCAAACGCCATCAGTGCAGTAAAAGCAGGGGCAACACAAATTGAATGTGCAGTAAACGGAATGGGTGAACGCGCAGGCAATACAGCGCTTGAAGAAGTCGTTATGACAATAAAGACTCGTGGTGATTATCTTGACGCATATACCGATATTAAAACACAAGAGATAATAAACACAAGCAGGCTTGTCAGCAGATTATCAGGCTTCATCGTTCCACCAAATAAACCGATAGTTGGCGCAAATGCCTTTGCTCATAGTTCAGGCATACATCAGGACGGCGTTCTCAAAGAACGTTCCACATTTGAGATTATGCTTCCGCAGGATGTTGGATTAAGCGAAAGTGAGATCGTCCTAACAGCACGCTCAGGCAGACATGCGCTCAGGCACAGATTAGAGGAACTTGGATATAATATCCCTGATGATCAGATTAATAAAGTCTATGAAAGATTCCTTGCTGTTGCGGATAAGAAAAAGCAAGTTTTTGATGAAGACCTTGCAGCGATAGTTCAGGATGAATTACCCGCAGCGCCTCAGACATATTCTCTAGAATATATGCAGGTTGTTGGAGGAACACAAACTCCAGTCGCTGTAATTGGTCTGAAAAAGGGCGATGAAGTAGTCAGAGAAGTCGCTTGTGGAGATGGTCCCCTAGATGCAGCTTGCAAGGCGATAGACAAAATTACAGGCGTAAAAGTTGAGCTAGTCAGCTATTCTCTAAATGCTACAACAAAAGGCAAAGATGCAATGGGTGATGCTTTGGTGAGAATCGCTGTTGATGGAGGACGGACAATCAGCGGTCATGGTGCAAGCACTGATATTATCGAAGCAAGTGCAAAAGCATATATCAATGCAATTAATAAGATGCTGTCTATAATGAACCTAAAAGCAAATTAATATGACGATAAATATATAAAAGTAAATCATATATTGATGAGACGGTTAAAAAAGCTAGTTTTTAGATTTTTATAATCGTCTCAAAATCCCTCTAATATAATCTTTATATTAATCTATAATTCTTTTTTATTTCCCAGTGTCTCTGTGTTTATTACTGAAAAAGTCGTAGAAATGAATCAATTATTAAGATATATGAAAAAATCGGCGATTTTCAGAAATCCATACATAAGAGCGTTATATCGTATATTAAGAGAAACTATTGATAAATATGGACAACACAATTGCTCAATAATGGCTGCTGGAATGTCATTTTTTGGATTAATGTCTCTTATACCATTAGTTATTATTGCGGTGTCAACTCTTGGCTATGTGCTTGGTTCTTCAGAGACTGCACAGGGTTTCATTGCCAAAATACTCCAAGATAATTTTCCTACATCCGCCAAAGAAATGCTTGACATCATATATAATATAATATCTTCACCAGAACGTAGTGTTATCAATGGATTAAGCTTTCTTGGGCTTATCTGGTCAGGCATGAGATTCTTTAATATAATGCAAGGAGTCCTTAATCGTATATGGGTTGGGGCAACTCCTCGTAAATTCTGGATTGAAAGATTATTCGCTTTCCTAATTTTCGCATCTGCAGGGGCTTTTTTCTGGTTTTCCTTCGCTATACACTCACTTTTGACTGCAATCAAAAACATTGATTATTTAAATTTCATTATTTTTGTTGATATTAGCATTTTATGGGTTGCTATTGGGTATGTTATGCCTCTTATCTTCCTAATAGCAATGACTTTCCTTGTTTATATGTTTGTTCCGAATGCAAAAGTTTACTGGAAAGGAGCTTTAATTGGCTCTATATTTGCATCTTTACTTATTGAGGCATTTAAGAGACTTTTTAGTATTGTAGTTCTGAAATTTAGTAATTATGGCTCTGTATATGGTCCTTTGGCTGGAATAATAATATTTATAACTTGGCTATATATGTCAATGCAGATATTTCTACTTGGTGCAGAATTGGCGTCGCAATGCCAGATATTATTTCTCAGACCAAAATAAAAAAGGATTTTAGTTTTTACCTTGTATAACTAAAATCTAGTCTAACCATAAACTTCATCAATAACTTGTCTTGTTATCTTCACCCAGTTTTTTATTCTATCTGAATCTCCCTGAACCGTCTCAACATCTTTCAATGTGATGTCAACATGACATTGCTTTGCAGATTCAAGGTCTTTTTTTAAGATCGCTTTGATCTTATCTTCATCAAGCCCATAGCTAACCATATCAGCAGGACTTGGACGATAGCTAAATATATAGTCTTTGCCTATTTGTTCAGCACATTTAGCGACATCAGCAAACGGTGAAACAGCGATCCTTCTAAGATTGGGAATCTTCCTCAATATATCAATTTTGTTTGTTAAGTCTTCACAACAACCATAGGCTACCAATCCAAATTTACTCAAAATAGGGATTTGATATTGAAGAAGAAATTCATAGTGCATTGAAGGTGAAACCAATGCAAATTCCTGTGCCGCCATATATCCCCATAACTGCTTTCTGCTTACACCATTATGATTTGGTGCTGGATCACCAAGTTCTTCTGCATAAGGCATGGCTTGATTTTGATGAGCGCATAATCCCCAATCACCAGCGATTTCTGCCTGATCATGTGTATCAAGTATAGCCTTTGACATAAAAGACACCAATTCATGAAGCCATTCTGGATTATCACTCATATCAAGCATAAAATTTTCTATGCCCCGCAAATGCCCAAGATCAGTTGATATATCAGCGCTCCACATCCGATGTGCTGGACCTCTATCGAGATTTATTGTTATTATATCTCCCAAAATATCGTAAAGCCTATCATACTTTTCTGATGTTTTTTCTTCATCAATCTCATGTCTGGGAGTCTTCATTTTTTTGATGTCATCTAATTCTTTAATTGGATAGTCAAATTTACAAGCCCCACCATTGATATTTGGACTTATTACCCTTGCACCAATTCCCCATCCTGCCGATCTATAAACAGCATTAACAGTTATCCAAGGCTCAAAGATCGAATCATCATTAAAAGTATCCCAAAATAGATGATTACGAAAGAAGCTTTCATACCCTCTGGCAAATGCATCCTCACATTGACAGGATGATTGAGGCATTTCATGCCAAGCAAAAGCCCTGATATAAATTAAAGGTCTATCACCGTTAAAGCTGTTATGCGCTCTCCAAAGCTTTCGTCGTTCTTGTTGTTGTGGCTTATTACAGATGTCTAGGTATTGTTTTGCAAGATCGCGTAATATTTCTTTATCTTTGTCTGTCAAATTCTGTCCTCCTGATTCACAAGAAGTTGTTTTTTTACCTATAAATACCTTTTTCCCTAAAAGATTTACTTAACGTGAGTTCGGTGTAAGAATTTGTATCTACCACCAAGACACAAAGGCACGAAGCAGGAATATGATTTATCATCTCTTTGAAAAACTAGAGATGATCTGCGTTATGCAGTCAGCGAAAATCAGCAGTCTATTTCTTTTTTACAACGTTAAAAATTTAATCTTTAATCCCTTGTGATGCTTTGTGTTTTAGTGTCTTTGTGGTTTATTCCTATATCGAACTGACGTTACTTGATTTCATGTTTTTTCAATTTGATTTTTATATTTTCGCCAATTTCATCAAAAGACAAAGGATCAATTTCTTTTATCTCATCCATGCATACATAGTATATCTTACAATAGATTGGTTTATCTGTATAAACTTGCCTAACGACATGATAATATACAGATAGCTGTTTTCTATATTCTGCTTCGTTTGTATAATCTAGATCGCTTTTATAATCAATAATCTCTATCCGATCATTATATAAAGCCAAAAGGTCAATCTTGCCCCGAACAAGATAATCATCTATTGGCAATAAGCAATCTAATTCTACTTTAATTTCATTAGCATTTAGCGATTTTATAAATTCTCTTATCTTATCTGCCTTTGGATGATCCCAATAAGTGTCTATTCCTGACGCATATTTTTGTGCAAAATCATGAAGTTCAATTCCAAAGCGTTTCCCTTTACCATCGCCTGATGATTTATATTGCATAATATCATGAACACCAATAGCAAGACCGCGCTTTTCATATTCACCGATCTTAAATATATCATTATCATAAATCTTTTCAGTCTTAATAGGTGATATTGTCAAAGGATAGTTATAAATAATATTAAATCCTTCAGACATTTTCTCGAAGAAATATGATTGCTTATCATTAGCAGTAAATATTAGATATTGCTTTGCTCTTGTAATTGCGACATATAATAGTCTTCTTTCCTCGTCATAATCAGAAAAAAGCTTTGTATATAGAAGGTCGGTCTGCCATTTATCAAAGACATATTTATAGCCGTTTTTTTCTCCAAACTCATTTTTTACCCTTAAACCAACAAGATCATGGAAAAATAGAGTATTTCTTTCTGATTGATTTGGTGGAAATCTTCTAGCATTTACATCAGAAATAAACACAACAGGATATTCAAGCCCTTTTGCACCATGTATGGTTTGTATTGTGATGGAATCATCTGATTTATTTATGTCTACCTCGTAGGTTTCCTCGCCCTCAATATTTTCTTCTATGAAGTTTACAAGATCGGAAACAGGTATAAGAAAATCTCTAAACAATGAACCAATCACAACTATAATAGCATTTGAGTAAGTATCAGAAAAACCATGAAATCTAAATATTTTTTCAATTAATGATATAATGTCTTTATCTTCTAAAAGTAATTCCGACCTAAAGTTCAAAAGGTTGTTTGGATATTTTTTGCTGTTTAAAATAGTCTCAATCTCACGATAGTTATATCCCTCTTTTTCAAGTATTGGTAGCCAACCACGATTATTATCTAGTTTTGCTCTAACTCTCAACCAAGCAAGTAAGATCAAGGCAGGTTCAGTCTTAAACAATTCTATCCCCCCATCATAATTAGCAGGTATTCCATATTTTATTGCCCTATCAGCGAGCTCAAGCGCAAAATCCCTCTTGCGTGAAAGTACCGCTATGTCTTTAAGCTTAACATGCCTTGTTATATATTCATCATTTTTCATCTCTTTGATGAGATAATTATCATTATCAACTATTTCCTGTATTTTTGATAATATAAGGTCATATTCCTCATCTTTATTTTTCGCCTGATAAAACTCTATCTTTGTTTGATCTTGCAAATCAAAACCCGATTCAAGATGGACAATCTTTTCTTTTATATCCATATTGACGTCCTCATCTTTGGTCGCTTTGGCAATTAGGGATTTTTCGGAAAAATCAAGTATTGTTTGCGAACTTCTGTAATTGATATTAAAGTCAAGATGTTCTGCTGATACATCAAAATTTATTCGTTCATAATCCATATTCAACATATCTTTATAAAATTTAAGTTTGTTATCAAATTCAAGTATATTATCAATAGTGGCGTTTCTAAATGCGTAGATTCCCTGCTTCCAATCACCAACAGCACAGAGATTATTTTTTTTCATCAGCATTAGCACCATCATAAATTGTATCTCGTTTGTATCTTGAAACTCATCAACCATTACATATTCAAAAGCCTTGCTTTCACGAAGGGCATGATTATGATATAACAAAATAAATGCAAACATAATCATAAAATCAAAGTTGATTCTATTCATTTTTACGCAATGCTCTATATAATCAAAATAGACATCGTGAGTAAATTCGATTAGCATTGAGCGATCATCAAAAAAAGCATCTTCAACCAATTCCGGTTTTATAATATCTTTAACTGCAATATCTTCGATATTCGGCATTTTTATATAAAGACCTTCTTTTAGCTTTTTTATAAAATCCTTCACAAATTTTGGATTGTTCAGATCGTCATGTTTTTTTTGCTTGTATAATTCAAAATCTGCCATTAGCATATCAAGACCATTGTTAAACCAGCCATTCCTTTTTGGAAAAATCCCTTTACAGCATAGCTTTCTAATAACCTCATAAACGTTATTGTGTTTGAGGACTTTATATATGGGTGTATATTGTCGTTTTGTTGACCTGAAATTATTATAAAATCTTCTAAATAATTGCCTTTCATAGACTTCACTTTGCAGGATGATGGGATTTCGCAAAAAGCTTTCAATCCCCAAATGATTTGGTGAGTCAAGTCCATACTGTACTAATAAGCCATTGCAAAATGAATGAAAAGTGCTGATGGGCGCTCTTGCCAGATCGGTAATGTCGCATTTTTCTGAACATTCCTTAATGACTTTGCTTTTCATGTTTTGTGCTGCGTTGTTTGTAAATGTAAGCAGTAATATATTTTCTGGAGATGTGTGATCCAATATATGCTCATATCGGCTAGTTATGGCGGTTGTCTTTCCTGTTCCCGCACCTGCATCAACAACATATATGCCGTCAATGCTTTCAACAACTTTCTGTTGTCTTTCGTTTAATGCTGATGTTTTTATTTCACTCATTTTATTAATATACCCTTGTGCAGATGTCTATATATTCGCATTTATCACAATTCTCTTTAGTTAATGGCTTGCATGGAAACGTGTCATTTATATATGATAACAACTCATTATACTTATTGATAAGAAAATCCTCAAATTCATCAATGTCATCTTTGAAATAGAGTGCGCGATTTATGCCTGAGCCCTTTCTTAGTAAAATTATTCCTTTGAGTATATCGTCAACTTCTTTGTCTTTAATATCTGCAAAGCGATAGGCATATTTTACAAAATTATTTCGATATTCGCTGTCAAATACCTTTTCATATTTTGTGTCAAACTGCAATTCTCTTGACATAGGGTTTTCTATAAAGAATCTGATAAGCATGTCATATCCTATCTTTTCCATAGCTTTTGCCCTTGCTTTTGATGCAGATGATAATAAATCAATACACTCTTGCGTCTTTAGAAAATCATTGAAATCCATATCATAATATTTAATAGTTACTAAGTTTGCATCTGGAGTCGCAGTTCCATTTATTATGTCTTTATGATTACTCAAAAAGAAGTCGTATATAAACTCAATATTACCGAGATTATTTCTCCGCATTTCTAATATATACATTATAGGCTGAAAATCTACTTCATTATTTATTAGCTGGAGTATAGACTCACCAATTATATCAGTAGATTTTTTTTCTTTATTACTTGACTTATAATCAATAATAGTAACCTCATTGACCATAACATCAATTTTTCCTTCTATATGAAGTTCTTCATCTCTAAAATTTATCTCTGCGTTTTTATTTTCCCCTTTTAACCCTAATAAATCAAGAAAACGATTTTTACTACCTTTTTCCTTATCAATGGAGAAAAGTGAAATATTTTGGTTTATTTTATCTAAATATGCGTCAATGAGTGAATGAATACAATATAAGCCTATTCTGAACTTAGACTGCTCTATATCAATATTCATTTCATCGCCTATTCTCTTAAATTCCCGAAGCATAAAACTAACAAAATAATCTACGCTCTTCTCTCTGGCGATATGATTATGTTCCAAATAAAACGCTGCGTATTCATGAAAAAGATTGCCTTTTAGGAAGTTTTCATGTTCTTCTGTATGAATGAGTTTATTATACATATATTGTCTTGGGCATGTTATGAATTTATTTAATGTCGTTTGAGAAAAATATATATCTTTATCACATTCAATATCTATGTTATTTTTATCCCGTTGATTTTCAAAGATAAGTTCTTTATTGTGTATTATTTTTGTATTAAAAATCTCATCTCTGTCAAATCGATCAATATTTCTTTCGTAAAGAATGTTGAAATAATAGCATGGTATAACTGGTTGATTATCCTTAATTGTAGATACAAAGTAATATCTAAGTTCACCTTGCTGTAGTAATATCTGAAAAGAATCAAGATTGTTTTTATCTTGTTTTATCTTATTAATATGATCTATATTCATATTTTTAACCCAAGTGGAATCCAGACCGACAAAGAAGCATATCGCCCTATCAACAAAAACAGAATTTCCACAATCAATCATCAGAACACCTTGTCTTTTTCTGGCAATTTCTATATCAAAATTTCTTATGTAGTATTCAAGTTCCAAATATGATTCTAAATCAATCTTTTTGTCCATCAAATCAAGATTATGTAAGATTTCTATAAACTCATCTGGTAATATATTCTTTTTACTTTTTAATAAGCCTATAAGTGATTCGTATGTTATAGTGGCAATATTGAAAATTAAGTCATAAAATTCAAGAAATTCATCTGATTTTTGATCGTCAATCAAGGTTGATCTATATTCAGTCAGAAGGTATTCATTATATCTATCGTCTATATGGAAAGAGAAAATATCTGCAAAATGTGATATTTCTTTGACTGTAAGGTCTATTGGATTTAGTCCAATATCAATTAATGACATGAAAATCCTTACTTGAAAATGATCTTTGACATCTTCTCTAACATTAACCTCTATGCCCTTATTTATAAGTTTTGATTTGAATAATGCTAAATACGGGCTTTTTGGATCAAGTATTATTGCGATATTGTCTTGGTCTTTTTTTTCAATGATGCTGACAACAAAGTCAACAAGCTCCTTTTCACTATAAAAACCATAAAAATTAGGTAAATAATAATCTTCATTTGTAAATATATCTATTTCGTTGTAGGTTTTTGGCAAGATGGATTTGTCAAGTTTATTAAAGAAATCCAAACCGACAACAGCGGTTTTTTCATTTGATATAAGTGAATTATCAAATCGTTCCATAGCAAGCTGAATTATTGGCATTTCTTTTAATAACCTCAAAACTGATTTGCCTTCTTCATTCAGAAAATCCCATAGCTTATCAGAATTGCCAAAATTTTCCCATAAAGTAAATATTGCTTCTGAATAATGATGAGTTTCCCTTATATCCATATTTAGCTTTCTGGAAACCTCAATTATCGCTTCTACTTCACTCATGACAGGACGATTAAAGATACGAAACGCATATTTTCCAGCGATCTCTTTTGGTGTCATCGCTTGCACGCCTAGAAAAGGCTTATTTATTAGGCGATCCAATGCGGTTCTTAAAGGTGCGTCAGTAGTTATAACAAGGCTATAATCATCAATCTCGTCATGAATTTCTTTTATAGATTTCGCTTTTTTGATCATAAATTAGCTTAACTTCCTACTATAATCTTTTTGCTATTTTGAGAAACCTTATAACTAACCATAAAGCCATAAAAACACCAACAAATATCAACCATGATATACCAAAAACCATCTTATTATTTATCAAATAAAGCCTAATATGAGCAACTAGAGCAAAAGATAGACTTAACGCAAAGACGCTGTTATACTCTCTGCGAATAACCATCTTCCAACTCCATTTTGTATTTGCAGGATTCCAAAGCGAAAATCTGGGGAAAAAACAAGGACTCTTGGCGATATATTCACGATAATCATCGTTAAATCTGTTAAGAAGAAACCTTTCTTCAACAAGTATGATAGGAACATAAAAAAAGGCAAATAAAAGGCTATTAAAGATAACTAATTCCCATGAACGCCAAAAAAGGCTTATGCCAAGAATTATGAGATAATTTCCAAAATAAAGCGGATTACGCATAATGGAGTATGTTCCGCTAGTATTCAATGTAGTCGCTCTTTGTTCTTTTGTGTTTCGTCCAGATGTTCCAGATGGCACATATCCAATAGTAATTATTCGCACAAATTCGCCAGTAATAGAGATAATAACACATATTAGCTGATATGCCATTTCGGTATAATGATTGTTGAATATAATCTGAAGATTTTTTGTCTTAAGAAACAAGATCGGAATTAGCAATAAAGGGATATAGCTTCGCCAACGAAAGAATATATTTCCGATTTTTTGCAAATACTCGTCTAAAGATATAAAAGATTTGTTCATAAATAATCTAAAATGTTTTTTTGCTATCAAGCAAGATAGTTACAGGACCATCATTTATCAACTCAACCTGCATGTATGCCTGAAATATACCTGTTTTTGGTTTTAATCCAATCTCTGCCAGAGCAGAAATATAGGCTTCATAAAGTTCTATAGCCTTTTGAGGCTTTGCGGCACTTGTAAAACTTGGTCTGCGCCCTTTTCGGCAATCACCATAAAGCGTAAATTGGGAAATTACGAGAATTTCCCCGCCTATATCAGTAATTGAAAGGTTCATTTTTTCATCAATATCCTCAAAAATTCGTAATCCAGTGGTCTTATCTGCTAGATATTTAGCATCAGATATATCATCATCATCAGCAACCCCCAAAAACACAAGCAAACCCTTTGATATTGATGATATGATTTCCCCATCAACAGATACACTTGCTTTATTGACTCTTTGAATAACAGCCCTCAAAATATTCTCCTTATAGTTTCAATCGGCTTTTCGTCTTTGCAATTAAAGCACTATCTCCCGTAGAATAAGCCTTTTTGAGTTCCATCATCTTTGATAAATTAAAAATAATATCTCTTGTATATAATACTGTTTCACGAATAAATGGCATCCCATACCAATCTTTTGTCTTTTGAGGTCCTGAATTATAAGCTGCAAGCCCTCTCCATACATTCATTTCAATAGGTCCACCAAAGTAGTTTTGACAATCTAATGTAATATCAACAATATATTTTATACCAGCAGGAATACATATTTCAGGAACAAACCTCGAATCAAATTTGATCAATTCATCCTTGCTTAAAGATCGGATTTTTCTTGCATAAGAAGTTTTTGCCTCTTTTAGTCTATTATATGCCTTTTCTTTTCTTTCTGTTAGATTGGCAATCTCTGATCTTAGTGCGTTGATTTTTCCGATGGTTGCTTGTGTTAGGTCTCCACTACCTGCACTGACTAGGGTATTAAGAGACTCTCTTTTTGATGATATTTCCTTTGCTAATCTGTTATTTTCTGCTGATGCAGTATTTAGCTCTACAATTTCAGGGCTATTTGCAATGGTCATTCCAAGATCGCCTCTGGCGGTGAAATCCATTAATTGTTGAAGCCCTCCTGCACCAACATTAGAAATAGCATCCCATTCAAATAAAGATTCTTTCCATATCTTGCAAACTTCTAACTCGATAAGGAAAGGTATGTCATTGAGATAATTCATTTTTGGATCAGCACAAGATGAGACCAAAAGCGGAAAATGAAGTTCAATATTTTTTGATCGAAGGACATCTGTGATATATGGATAATCCCTAATATCTTTGCTTAGTTCTGCTTTATTTTCAGACTGAAAAGCAGAAGCATGTTTTAGTATTCCAAATCCGTCGATTGCTGATAAACCAGCAATAGTGGCTATTTGAGCCAAAAATTTTCTTCTATCTTTGTTCATAATAAATCAACCTTATAATATTTTAATGAAAATTTACTCTATCAATAATTGCTTTTTTGTGTTATATCATATAGTCATTATAAAAGTCAAGCAATATGTGAAGAGCATAACGGGTAAAACGTGATATGTAAAGGGTGAAAAGTAATGATTGAAGAAGACTAATCATCATTCATTAGGTTTTGCCTATTAGGTTTACGATATGATTCCGAACAAATAGCTAATTATATTCGTCCAAATACTGAAATTCAAAGATTCTTAGACTAATATTATAGTAAACCAGATCAGTGATTTTTCGTCTAACTTTAACTGACAGGAGGTGTATATATTTGATAGATTCACAGGAAAAGATTACAATTGACTTATTGATTAAATCAGGAGCCTTGACTGAGGAGGAACTCACTGACGGCATAAATTATCAAGAAGAAAATGGCGGAACTCTAATAGAGGCATTAATCGAAAAGGATCATATAAGCAAGACAGATTTAGATATGCTTGATCGTTCTCAAGAGATAGGTGTGCCATATATGAAGCTAACCAACTTGAATCAAGATGAAAAAGCAACTGACCTTATGCCTGCAAGTTTTGCCTTGAATAGAAAAGTTGTCCCTGTAGTTTTAGAAAATAATGTTCTTTATGTTGCAATGATTGATCCACTAAACGTTGGTCTTATAGATGATATACGTCTTATAACCGAGTCCGAAATACAACCTATTTTATCTACTGAAGACGATATTCTCGATGCAATCAGAAGATTTTATGGAATGTCTGCCGAGGAAATCTTACGAGGACATTTGGATACACCGTTGGGTGTTTCAGTTTCAGAAGAAATTGAGGTTATTGAAGACTTCGGATTGGACCCAGAAACGCTAGCAAGAAGCCCTACGGTTATCAACTATGTAGATCAGATTATAATTGAAGCAGTTAGAGAAAAAGCAACTGATATTCATATAGAGCCTTTAGAAAAAGTCGTAAGGGTTAGATTTCGCGTTGATGGTGTTCTTCAAGAAAGACCAGTTCCACCAAAAAATATTGAAAAAGCGATTATTTCTCGTGTTAAGATTATGGCTGAGATGAATATCGCTGAAAGGCGAAGACCTCAAGACGGTAGTATTCAACGTAGGATTGCTACTCTTGGTAATAGAGAAATCGATATTCGTGTATCCACTGTTCCAACGTTTTTTGGTGAATCAGTCGCAATGCGTATTCTTGATAAGACTATTGTAAATTATGGTCTAAAAGAATTAGGTATGCTTGATGATGATCTAGCAAAATTTGATAAATTGATTGCTAGACCTCATGGTATAATATTAACAACTGGACCCACTGGAAGTGGAAAAACAACGACTCTCTACGCTTGTCTGAAAGAGATGAATACTCCGGAGGTAAAGATAATAACAGTTGAGGACCCTGTTGAATATGATCTTCCGGGAATAAATCAAATAAGCGTAGATGAAGCGGTTGGAGTAAATTTTGCAAATACTTTACGTCATATCTTGCGTCAAGACCCAGACAAGATAATGATAGGAGAAATCCGTGATGGTGAAACCGCTGAAATGGCAATTCATTCAGCATTAACAGGTCATCTTGTTTTAAGCTCACTTCATACTAATGATGCGCCGGGTGCAGTAACAAGACTTATAGACCTTGGGGTTCAGCCATATTTAGTTGCATCGAGTCTCGAAGGAGTCGCTGCTCAAAGATTAGTGCGTAAAGTCTGTAGACGTTGTAGATCGTTTTATCATCCTGATGAGAATATTCTTAAAGCAATGGGTGTTGATCCTTCTACTGTTGATAAAGACCTTGTTGTTCCAAAGGCTGTTGGATGTTCTGATTGCAAAGGACGTGGCTATTCTGGTCGTGTTGCATTATTTGAGGTTTTCACGATGAATGATGAATTGAGGGATATGGCTTATAAAGAATTGCCGACAACCGAAATCAGAAAGGTTGCTCGAAAATATGGCATGAGGACTTTGAGAGAAGATGGTTGGATTAAAGCGGTTAATGGTATTACAACTATTGAAGAAGTCCGAAGATCAACGGCTGAAGATGAATATACACAATTTTGATGTAATGTATTTATAAAAAAGACCTAGTCAATATTCATAATTGATTTGGTGTTATAATGTATGGTAAATGGTTATGCCGAGATTTAAATATCAAGCAATGACAAAAAACGGGACGACAGTTACTGGTGTTCTAGAAGCTGAAAATACAAATGATCTGATTTCAAAGCTTAGGGTAAATGGATATTATCCAGTTGATATAAGCCAAGAGACAATTGTAGAAAAGAAGAAAATCCCATTTTTGAAATTTCTTCAAAGGGTAAAATCAAGTGAAGTGGAGTTTTTTAGCTATCAGTTGGCTACATTACTAAATTCGGGGATATTTCTTCCTCGTGCGCTTGCGGTTGCTACTGAGCAAATAACTAATCCTATATTCAGAAATGCAGTTGATCAAGTTCGTTATGATGTTCAGCATGGTAGCACAATGTGCGATGCTCTCGCACAACATAAAAATATCTTTTCTGATTTATATGTGAATATAGTTAGAGCGGGTGAAGCTAGCGGAGTTTTGGGGCTTGTTCTTGCGAGGCTTGCTGAGTTTTCAGAAAAACAGCGTAAACTAAAAAGCGCAGTTATCGCTGCCATGTTTTATCCAATAATATTGGTATGTCTTGGAGTGATAATCGGTGCGGTTGTTACGCTTTTTGTTATTCCAAGACTTAGTGGAATGTTTGCCGAACTAGGAGCAGCTTTGCCATTACCTACAAGGATACTTATGGGGGTGACTGGATTTGCCCGAAGCTATTGGTGGGTGATATTGGCATTTATTTTGGCTGTTGTGTTTGGGGTGCGCCAATATTCACACACAGAAAACGGAAAACGCAATCTTGACAGACTAAAGCTAAAATTACCCATTGCGGGTAAGGTTTTTATGATTGCTTCTTTGACTCGTTTTACAAGAACATTGGCAACATTATTAGACAACGGAGTCCAGATACTTCCATCATTGGCGATAGTCCGAGAAACCGTTGGGAATGTTATTTTTAGTGATGTTATTGCAAATAGCGAAATTGAAATACAAAGAGGCGAATCTTTATCAAGTTCATTAAAGAAAAGTGGAGAATTCCCAGGACTTGTTACACACATGTTAGCAATTGGAGAGGAATCTGGACGACCTCAAGATATGCTGGCAAAACTATCAGAATATTACGAAACGGAGATGGATAAGCAACTAGAAAGGGTTGCTAATCTTATCGGTCCTTTGATGATTCTTATAATGGCACTAAGTGTTGGATTTTTAGTTGCTGCTGCGGTATTACCGATTTTCCAAGCAAGCAATATGATCGGCTAATAAAAACAAGGAGGTATGCTGTTATGTTTCTTAAGATAAGGAAGTCCAAAGAAAAGGGCTTTACTCTTATAGAACTTATGGTTGTTATTACAATATTGGCTTTACTTGGTGGGGTAGTTGCACCGCAGGTTATTGGAAGGTTGCGACAAGCCAAGCCCAAAAAGGCTGCTATGGATATTAAAGCTATTGAGCTTGGGCTAGATATGTATATGGCTGACAATGGCAATTATCCTACAACTGAACAGGGACTGCAGGCATTGATCACTCAACCAACTAGCCCCCCTGAACCAATGGATTGGAATGGTCCCTATGTAAAGCCTACTGACTTTAAAGACCCATGGGGAGTCCCTTATGTCTATATTTCACCAAGTAACAGACAGGGCTATGAATATGAGCTTTATTCACTCGGTTCTGATGGACAAGAAGGTGGAACTGGTGAAGCTGCTGATATTACCAATTGGCTACAAGATGAAAGCTCAAAATAGGTCATGATCAAATCTGCTTTCTTGAAAATATTTAAAGGTAAAAACACCTCTAATTTGCATGGTTTTACTCTTATCGAAGTTACTATTGTGCTTTTTATAATAGCTTTGATGACCTCTGCATCTATCCCTTGGATGAAGACTTTTGCAGAGACAACAAAACTCAAAAGCTCTGCAAGGGGCATCAGAGACGTTTTAGAATTTGCTAGGGCATCTGCGGTTACTGAGAGGGTAGAATATATTGTAGCTTTCGACCCACAAAATGCACAATACTTGCTTGCACCAAAAGAGGCTATGGATACCGAAACTGATGGAACTGTGATTTTATCTTCTCTTAATGATATTTTGACGAATTATGTCAATTTATTGAGTGAAGAAACAGAAAATAAGGAAAATACAACACAAGTATATGCTGGTAGGGGTTCAGGGATAGTTGGGGTTATCAATCAGGTTTCTGAAAATATACAAATTGTCGAAATAATTTCCGATCATAATACAAATGGTGGGGCAAATCTTGATTATGTAACCTTTTATCCTGATAGCACCGCAGAGGATTTTGACATCTATTTGCAGGGGACATCTGGTAAGACATTTGTTGTTCGTGTTGCAGAGTCAACTGGAAGGGCTGGTATTGCCCAGTTGACAGATGAGGAAGCCGAGTTAATGGGTTTGGATATAAAACAAAGTAAATAATATTCAAATCTTTTCTTGGTAATTATTTATTAAAGCAATATAAAGAATGAAAAGTATTTTATATAATAACAATAAAGGATTTACATTACTTGAAATTGTGGTAGCTCTTGCTATTTCTGCCATGACATTACCTGCCCTTCTACAAGCCTTCTCTAATGGTATCAGGAATTATTCTATTATTGAAAATAGAACAACTGCATATTATTTGCTTAAGTTGAAAATGGGACAAGTAGAAATGACAGGTTATCCAGAAGTTGGAAGCGAAGAAGGCGATTTTGGTGATGATTCACGTTTTAAATGGGCAACAGAAGTAAATAATACTGACACTGATGGTCTGCGTGAAGTTATAGTAACTATTTCTTGGGAAGAAAGAGGCAGTTTAAGAAGTGTTGAGTTAAGCACTTTTTTGGCTGATAGATCAATAGAACAACAACAAGGACAAACAGGCTAATAGGTTAATGAAAACAAAACGCAAAATAAATGCAATAAAATGGAATAACAATCAAGGATTTACTTTGGTTGAAATAATGGTTGCTACTGCCATATCATTATTAATTATAACGTCGGTGTATTCTGCATTTAGGTCATCACTATCAGCCTATGAACGAAATCAGACTAAGGTCATTATGCTTCAAAAAGTCAGAATGTCTCTGGACAGAATGGCTAGAGATTTCAGTAACCTCTATTATGATGCTGACGATGAGGAGCTTACTTTCTTGTCAGAAGATGCTTTTGATAGCGAACTAAACGTTGATCAGGATATGATTAGCTTCGTTGCGGTTGTGAATCCAAAGCTTAATGACTACTTACAGAAACAGCAGTCAAATCAGTCAACAGATGAAGAAGAAAGCGAAAATGCTTTGCCCAGTGATCTTGCTCGAGTTATTTATTTTATTGGTCAAGACCCTGATAACCAAGATATGCAAAGCCTTATGAGAATTGAGATGACGGAACTTAGCACCGAAGAATTGGAAACTTTGTTAGATGAAATACAATCAACATCACCTACTGAAGAAATAAAAGATATGCTTAGAAGATCGACACTTGTAGATAATATAGGTGGTTTTAACATTAGATATTTTGATGGAGAAGATTGGGTTGACAAATGGGATATTGATGAAGAAGAAAATATCCCAAAAGCTGTTGAACTTACTCTTACAGTAGCTGATCCTGATAATAAACAGAAACCTATTACACAAGCAGTTGTTGTTTATCTTCCTTTTAGTGAAAATAAAACAGAACAAGGGCAAGGCATAGCAAGTCAGCAATCAGCAGGTCAAAATCAAAATATGATACCAATGCAATAGGGATGGCGATCTCAAAATAATGAAATTAAGTTTATATTCACAAAATGGAATGTCACTTATTGCAGTCCTTTGGATTGTTACGATATTGACCGTTCTTGCATCTGAAATGATATATTCATTACATCTTGAGATTAAGGCATCAAGGAACTGGAATGATCAGGTTCAAGCATATTATACAGCGAAAGGCGGTTTTGAGACTGCAATAGCAACATTAAAAGCAGATGAAACGGATTATGATTCCCTTGATGAAGATTGGGCAAATGGTTTAACTGGTGAACTCAATAATAGCACTTATGAAACTGAAATAATAGATGAATCATCACTTATTAATGTAAATACGATTGATGAAGAAACTCTTGCGAGAGTGATAGAATATTGCATAACAAATCAACAATCTGATGAAAAACTATCAGAAGCAGAAATAACGTCAACTGCACAGGAATTAGCATCCGCCATTATTGCAAAAAGACCATACAGAACACCAGCAGAAGTAGCAAAAGCAGAAGGCATGACTCCTGAAATCTTGTATGGATATACAGGAGAATCCAAGTATTTATGGGATTCTAATAAGAAAAAAACGAATACAGAAGAAACAAATACTAATAATACACAAAATCAACAAGACTCTATCGCTTTAATAGATATAATTACGGTTTATTCCATTGATAAAAATGTTACAAGCGATGGTGGGCAAAAAGTAAACATTAATTCTGCTGATGCAAATACGATAGTGCAAAGAATAAATCCGCAAAACCAACAGATTATAACTCAGCAAGAAGCACAGGCAATTGTCGATTATCGAAGTCAGACAAACCAAAACCAACAAGGCGGACAAGGAATACAAATGAATCAGGGTAATCAACCACCCACAACTGGACAATCTCAACAAGGTGGAAATCAAGAAGCATATAAAGGTATATCTAACCTTTTGGATGTCCCCGCAATTTCACAAGAAACACTTAACGCAATTAGAAACAGAATTACTGTTGATGATCAAGGGGGCAATCAGCAAGGACAGGGTCAGCAAGGGCAAGGACAGCAATTAGTCAATATTAATACAGCTGATGCAAACCAGTTAACTAATCTTAGTGATAGAATTGATAATGGAATTGCAGAGAAAATTGTTGCATATAGGCAGAATAATAGATTCAATAGCGTAGATGATCTTTTACAGGTTAAAGCAATTTCTATACAAGACCTACGGGCTATTGCAGATCGAGTAACAACAACTGATAATGCTGTAGTTGAAGGCAAAATAAATATTAACACTATCTCGTCCGAACTTCTCAGTATTCTACCGGGGATGGATGAACAAAAAGCACAAGCAATAATTACATATCGACAATCTGGAACTAGCTTGACAGGCAAACAATCAACTACATCATCAAATCAGCAAGGAGGACCTTTTGATAGTATAGGGAAACTGATGGATGTTCAAGGTATCGATGAAAATACCTTTAGACAACTTGTTGACATCATCACATATCGTTCCTATACATTTCGCATAAAATCTACGGGTAAGTCGCAAGATGAAAAGATAATTAGTAATTTTACTGCGGTTATTGACCGAAGTGGTGATACAATAAAAACAAAGTATTGGAAACAGTCATAAGCTTCAATATTACATATTAGAGATTAAATTAAAATCAAGGAGATCGCTTTGGCAAGAAATCAAATCACAACAGTTGATATTGGAACAAATACAGTCAAGATCATGCAACTGGGATTGACTCAAAATGGGGTCATTGTTATAGGTTTTGGTTCAATGGCTTATCCACGTGATTCTTCATCTGAAAAAATCTCAGATGAGGTAATTTCAGATACAATTAATCAATTGATAAGGGATATGGGTTACAAAACCAAGCATGTTGCTATTTCTATACCTCGTTCTTTCGTTACTATTAAAGGCTTATCTGGATTGCCAGCAACTGCGACTGAAGAAGAATTGCAAAAGATGATTCCAATGCAAATAGAGCCTGAGCTTCCTTTTACAATTGCAGAGTCGATTTACAGCGCATATAATATTCAAAGTAGCCGTGATGGATTTGCCCTTGAGGTTGTTGCATCAAAAAGGAGTTCGGTTGAGAGATTTTTAGGAATTGCAGAAAAAGCTGGGCTTAAAGTTGACTTTATAATACCATCTATTTTTGCTACTTATGCAATTGTCTTTGATCAGTTCAAAGAAGACCTATCGAACAGAAGTATAATTGTTGCAGATATTGGTGCTGGCGAAACAGATATGTGTATTATCCAACATGGCAGATTGGCTTTTTCAAGAAGTTTTACTCATGGTGGAAACAACCTTACTAGCCTTTTTGAGAAAGATTTTGGGCTTTCTTTTGATGATGCTGAAAGACGTAAAATTTTGGAAGCCAATTTAAGTAAGGGTTTGAGTGATCCTTTGTCAATTTTATGGGCTGATGAATTGGCTACTCAGATAAATAGGTCTGTTCGAGCATATATAGGAAAAGATTCAGAAGAAAGTATTGACAGTCTATGGCTATGTGGTGGTAGTTCACAAATAATTGGATTAGATGGCTATTTGAGTGAAAAGCTTGGCATAGATGTTCGCCTTTTGGATCATTTAAACAGTGTTGAAAATAATATTGCTGGCAATGATAGGACACTTTCGGAAAAACTTTTTACTGTAAATCTAGGTCTTGGTCTAATCTCAATAGATGGCAAAAACAGAGCTGAAACAGTTACTGTGAACTTATTGCCACCTGAGATAATGGAAAAAGCCAAGCAAGCCAAAAAAAGATTGTTGATGATAGCTTCTGCTGTATTAGCAACAATAGTTATTGCAGGTGCAATATGGGGTTTTATGACTTGGCAAAATTCAAAAACCTTATCAATCAAGGAGATCGAAGCACAACTACAAAAGCTAGAAAAAGACATTGTAGTCACTCATGCGAGAGAATCTCTTGAAAAAAGTATTCTGATGGAACAAGTTTTAACACCTTATGTTATGCCCCTTGAAATTTTGAGGGAGATGCACGAAAAACTTCCGGGACGAGATAAATTAGCTTTGACAAGCTTTCAAATGGATAAAACAGGAAAGTTAACAATCGGTGTTGAGGCTATGTCTCATTCAGATATAGGCGAGGCTATTCGTGTCTTAACTGAAATGAAATTCTCTGATGATAACAGCCTGTTTAGTGATGTTAAAAACGGGGCTATCTCAAAAATCACAAAAGATAATAAACCTGTGCTTCAAGTGCAGATTACATGCACATTTAACAAAGAACCAATACAAGAAGATGGGAAAAATGAGAAAAATAACAAATCGTGAAAAGGTATCTATCGGCTTTGGGATAATTGTGGCAATTGGAATATTAACCTATTTCTTTATCATTCCTCTTGTCAAGAGTGGACAATCAACCGCATCATTAGAAACAAAACAAGAAAATCTAAGATCTATCAAGAAACTTAAGAGTATGGAACCCATTATAGCCGAATTGGAAAATGATATTAAAAGCCAAGTTGGCTATGATAAAGTCTCTTTCAATCCTAGATCAGCAGAATCAACGATAATGACGTCTATTGCGCAGATCGCAAATCAATCTGAAATCAGGGAAGTAGAACAGCTTGATGTTAAAGTAGATAAAAGCAAAAGGAAAAAGACTGATCAGAAAAGCGACCAAAATACATTGAAGACAGTGATTGATAAGCTATATATAGCGCAGGTCAAAAATGAAAACAATAATTCAAATGAGGGTTTAGAGGCATTTCCAGCTATCAAGGAAACAGATGAAAACGAGACAAATAGTGAAGTGAATGTAGAAGAAAATAAGGGAAAAAAAGAGGAAAAAAACAAAAATGACGATGATTCTGAACAAGACTTGTCCGATAAAAAAATGATTTTTCCTGTAATACCAAAAAATTTGCCTGACAAAGTCAGACAGACGCTTGTAAGCTATATCCAAACACATGACGGAAAGACATTAACAAGTGATGATATTGACGAAATTCTAAAATCCTCAGATATAGTAGATGGCAAAGAAACTGAAAGCATAAAAAAGAGATTATTGACCTATAGCAATCAAGTCAAAAGCAGGAAAAGCGAAGTTTTGACGATGATTAACAAACTTGGCATAGTTCAAAAGATAAAGCCAGAAGATAAGATAGGAAAATTCTCTGTAAAGATGGTTTTTAAGAGTGATATAGGTCAATTGGTAAAGCTATTATATAATATACAAAATTCTGCTAAATGGATCAAGATTGAAGGCATGAATATTAGCGTTGCAGATAGGCAAAAGGCGTTATTGTCAGTTGAAATTGCAATGACTGCATCTGCGCTTTATGAATAAGAGAGGATGTGATTCTATGCGATTAAAGCTTGGTATTTTTATTAATGTAATATTTATGTTAACAATTGGCATTTATATATTAACTTCTGCTCAAGATGATGTTCATATTGTAGTTGATGAAAAAGAAAATACTAGAGATAAAGCAGTTATAATAATGGAAGCGCCAATGCCAAACGATGGTAGTGAGCCTCAGCGACGTGTTTTTATGAAATCAGAGAATGGTAATGTGATCATTATTGATAGTAACAATGCAGTTGGGGAGAGATCTGAGAAACGCAGTAGAAGAGAAAATAGAGAAGCTTTTCAAGAGAATCAGTATCAAGATAAAATGCAGAAAGAATCGCAAATAAAAGATAATGTAAAAAACGCTGAATCTGCAAGAAAAATGCGAGAAAGTATTCAAGGCTCAGTCAAAGAACAACCCAAAGATATGTCAGCAAATAACATTAAGCAACCTGTCGGTCAAATGCCTTCTCAATCAGACGGGGACAAACTCAATCAATATTTAAAAGTAATCGGTGAAAAAAATCTGTTTCTTGTGCTGGGGACAGTTAAAAGAGAGGAAAAAGCAGCCTATGCGGTCACAGCGATTATATCAAATACTTCGCAAGAACCAAAACCCAAAGCCATCATTGAGCAAATTGGTGCAAATAAGAGCTTTTACGTATCAGAAGGTGATTCTTTGTCGGATATGTCAAAAGTAACTGATATAAAAGAAAATCAAGTCAAAGTAAACCGTTCTGGAGAAGAGATGACTTTAATGCTTGGAATAGGGACACAAGGTGGAGGCAAATGGCAAGGTGGAGGAGGTCCGCCACCGAATAGAAGGGATTTTCAAAAAGAAGGACAGCCTTCTGATGTTGCCAAACCATCGTTCCGATCTGAAGGTGCACAAATGGGAGTCCCACCAAATCTCGACAATCTGCCACCAATGGTAAAGAAAATGCTTGAGGATAGAGGAATATCAATAGAAGAATTAAAGGATAATCCAGAGCTTCAGCAGAAACTTCGACAGGAATTCATGCAAAGGTTTGGTGGGCGTGGAGCAAGTGGTCAGTAAATATGTGTGGTGATTGATTTAGTTGGCAAATAAGTTTCAATTAATTTATTACTATAATCATTTAAGAGTGCAATTTATTTGGGCAAGGCACGAATCATAGGAATATGCAAATATCATGAATTATTTAATTATTAATATTCGTGTAATTCGTGATTAAATGCTATTTTTTTATTTTATAGCAAATTATATTTTTATAATAATCCAAGAAGATCCTTCACTTTATTCAGGAGGACACTTTGCTGTCATATTTCACTAAGCGAAAAATCTTTTTTGTGATTACATATTGGGAAATTTTTCTAAATCTCTCTTTGTAAAAGGGAGAATTTTTAGGTTCAAGTTGCTAAGCTTTTCTGGAATAGCGATATAATGTAGTCTTTCCTTAAATTGACTCAAGTAAAATATAAAAAATCGGGATCATCTATGTTGCTTAAAATAAGCCGATTAAACTAAAATATAAATTTGGGGTTGGCCAATAACAATTTATTGGAGGAATTAGCATGGTTTTCAGGTTTTCAATGATAAATGGTGAACGAGGCGGAATTCGTTGTTTTGACGTTCACCGAGTGTCATGCACGGTTAGGTATATATTGTCTATATCAATATTGTGCATGTTAATACTAGGAATGGCAAGAGAGTTATTTGCGCAAGAGCCTGTTGTTCCCCCCGGAAGACAAAGAGGCGGAGGCGGACAACAAGGTCAACCGAGTGCAAGTGATATGAGAGTTGTTGAACGTAGTCAAGATGGAAAAGCAAGCAAAATCTCATTTTTTAATGTTGTGAATGTCAATATTCATGACATACTCAAATTTATGAGTGATGAGACTAACCTTACAATTATAGCCAGTGATCGAGTTCAAGGCAAAGTTACTCTTGTAAATTTAAAGGGAATAACTGTTGATGAGGCTTTGGAAGCATTAAAAACGGCGCTTAATACACTTGGTTTTACAATGGTTAGAGTCAACAAAACTATTGTTATAATCCCAATAAGCGATGCGAAAACTAGACCTCTAAGAGTGCAAATTGGCTCTGATCCAAATATGATTGAATCTTCAGACGAGATGATTACCCAGATAATACCGCTTAGTTCAGCTGATGCAGGCGAAATGTCACAAAATCTGAAAAATCTAATACCCAAAGAAGCAGATATGTTCGCAGATACAACAACAAACTCACTTGTTATAACAGATACATCGTCAAACATCCGTAGAATAGCATTGATAATAAAACAATTAGATACAGAACCTTCGGGCATATTGCAGACAAAAATATTTCAATTAAAATATGCAAATGCGACAAACCTAGCACAAACACTTGATACTATGTTTCGTCAAGGTGTTGAGACTGCGAGAGCGTTTCAAAAAATGGCAAAAAGAGGCGCAGATGAAATGATGAAGACGTTAGAACGTGCCAGACAAGAAGGAAGATTGCCAACAAGGGGTATTGATGTAGTTAAGGGTCAAGTTTTAATAATCGGTGAAGAACGGACAAATAAGCTTATTGTAACTGCTTCAGACGAAAATATGGAGATAATATCTAAATTAATAGAGGAGTTAGATACGAGTGATGTTGCCCAATCAGAGATCAAAGTATTTTTACTTGATTATGCAGTTGCCCAAGACGTTGCATCTGAACTTGAGGTATTGTTACAAGGTTCTGGTGGTAGAAATCTTCCTCCTTGGGAACGATGGCGAGCAAGAGAATTACAAACAACGATCAAAGGCATACAAGGGAATGTGAATATAACATCTGATCAAAGATTAAATGCGGTAATAGTATCATCAGATCCACAAAATTTTGTTTTAATAGAGGAAATTATAAAACAATTAGATCAACAAATAGCTCCTCAAGAGGTAATCAAGATCATCCCTCTCAAATATGCAGATGCAGAGACCACAGTAACAAACCTTCAAGAATTATTTCAGGAAGGAGGCACAAGCGGAAGCAATATGCCATGGTGGGAACGTGAGCGCAGACGATTTGAAAGACAGATGCGAGGAGATAGTGAAAACATAACAGGTATAAGAGGGACAGTTAATCTTGTTGCAGATACTAGGTTAAATGCGATAGTAGTGTCAACTGCTTCTGCAAATATCCCGATTCTTGAGGACTTGATCAGTAAGATAGATATAATTATTCCAGATATGGAAACAGATACAAGAATATTTGAACTGAAACATGCAGATGCGGAAAGCATATCAGAAATAATCAATAATACCTATCAATCATCAGGATCACGAGGCAGAGGCATGGACTTTATGTGGTGGATGCCAAGATCGTCCAGAAGTAGCTCACAGAGATCAGGAGCAATAACAGGCTCAATATCAGTTGAGGCATATACTAGAACAAACTCATTGATAGTAACAACTACATCGGCGCGCAATTTTGAGATTGTATCGAAACTTATAGAACAGCTTGATCAACCAACTCCACCCGATTATAAGTATTCAACAATGATCTATCCTTTGGAATATTCAAATGCAGAAGACATGCAACAATTACTAAATGATGTGTTTTCCGAAGAAGGTAGTGGGATGTCAAGGCAAAGAGGCGGAGGAATGAATTTCTTTAGGATGATGATGACCGGAAGAACCCAAGTTCCTAGAGATGTTGCAACGCTGATGGGTCAAGTAAAGATCAATGCGGATTCACAAACTAACTCATTAGTTATAACAACCCCAGAAAGAAATCATGATGCAGTTCGAGATGTTATTCAGCAGTTAGATATAAGTCGTGGTCAGGTCTGGATGGAGATTAAGGTTTTAGAGGTTTCGCTTGGAGAAGAAAATAAACTTGGTATTGAATGGAGTTGGAAAGAAGGCACTCATCTAGGAAAAGAAGGGCTAAATGCAGTTTTTGGCACAGATTTTCAAATGAGTGATGATAAAATTGGATTTTCGTATAAAATCTTCAACAAAAATCTTAATGCTCTATTGCATACCTTGATGAAGGAAAACAAGGTTGAGGTTCTTTCTTTGCCATCTATTTTGACACGAGATAATCAACAAACAACATTATCAAGAGGCAAAGATATACCCTATCTCGAAAGTGCAAGAACAGATCAATTTGGACAAGTAATATATGACTATAATTTCTTGCAAGACATTGGCATAAATCTTCGTATAACACCTCATATATCAAAATATGGCACAAAATCTAAGATGCTAAAAGAAGGCGAAAAACGCACAATTGGCTTGGAGATAGAAGAAATAAATGTTAGCAGTTTTCTTGAATATACAGACTTTAACGCCCCAGTTACAGCAGATAGCACAATATCTACCTATGTAGATGCAGAAGATGGCGCGCAAGTAGCAATTGGCGGTATGATCAAAAAGGAAACCAAGAAAGTTAATCATAAGTTTCCTATTCTTGGTAGTATTCCTTTCATT
The DNA here is from genome assembly GCA_964564735.1 of uncultured bacterium. Lineage (GTDB taxonomy): Bacteria > Poribacteria > DTPJ01 > DTPJ01 > DTPJ01 > CAZMCH01. Next base: position 30,476 of record CAZMCH010000018.1, on the reverse strand, counting down.
GGCAGGTTGTTTAACAAGACTGAAGATGTTGTAGAAAATACACAGCTTTGGGTGCTTATCACTCCACATATAATTGACATCAAAAAGCCAGAAGACAGAGAAACCTTACGAGTCCTTCAAGATGAGCAAAGAAAGCAGATGGAAATGAAGATGAACCAAAGTGGAGTTAAGCAACAGATAAATAACGAAAATTAATCTATTGTTTATTGTTTTTATGGATTCCAAGATTCGTTATAGTAAGAATTATGACGGAATTTGGAATCCATTTGTGGTGATTATTGAATTTTTATTTTTGCATATCTGAGTTCTGTTCCGTTACCGGGTCCATAGAGATCAATAGTATCTGATGGAGGAGTTCCTCCTCTTTCGTTAGCGGTAAAAAACATACTAAAAGGTTTTTCAAAAGGGATCTTAATGGCTTTATTGTTTTCATCGGGAGTAATTTGGAATAACCTATTTTCGCTGATTTGAGTGCCATTTTCATCTATTCCGCTACAATAATATACAACAAATAGTCTATTATCTTTTGCAATATGAAATCTTGCATATCCGGGTATTACTCCTGATTCGCCTTCTCCACCTTTGAGTAATGTTCGTTTTTTTATGATTTCGCCATTTTTTATGATGACATATTCAAGAGAAACATTTATTGGAGTATCAGGAAAGAACTTATCGCGCATAAAATCTGATTGCACTGTTTGTTTACGATAAAGCAGATGGGCTTGCCCTTCGCTATCTATCCATAAATCAAGATTGTTGATATGACCAGATGTTGCCTCGAGATTGTCAACTTCAATCGGCTTGGAAAAGTCTTTTTTTGTAATATCTGGTGTCCATGTATAGAAAAGTCTTCTAAAGACATAATCCCAAGCTGATTTGGTTCTTTCAAATTTATATTGTCTCCACTCCTCAACAGGCTCAACAATATCACCAATTGCGAGAATATGCGCAGATTTGTTTTTTAGAGCAACTTGCGGATAACAAGAACGTATAGGGAATTCAATACGACCAGATTTTATCCATTTGCCATCTGAGTTACAATAACTGTATAGCTGTTCACCTGAACGGGCATGTATGTTTAGCAATAATATCTCTCCATGATCTCCATCAACTGCTATTCCACGATAAGAATGATCAGTAAAAAGAAATTCACCGTCCCATACAGGATGTATTTTTTTGCTAATTTTATTTGGTTCTTTGGCTGAGAATTCAAGAAGATGCGGGTCACATTCTCCGTATTGTGTGCCAACTGGCTGTGTTGATGGATTTACAGATAGAAACAATCTACCATCTGAAAATATGACAATTGGGCATGGTTCTCGTTGGTTGAAATTCTCAGATACCTGCATAACTTGCCAATTATCGTTTTTATGCTTTCGAAAAATACGCCAACGTGTATTACATAGTGGAGGAATGTCCCTTCCCGTCTCCATAGCACTGACAAAGACATCATCGTTATAGCGAACAATAAGCGGAGAACCATAACACCAGAAAGGTCCCGCACCGTTATTTGGTGGTTCACAAGTTGTAACTATTTCATCAGTCTCAACAAGAGCAGTCGTCTGTGAAAAAACAAGCATTAAAAAGATAAAATCTGTCATTATAATCCTCCTATTAAGTAATATTGTTTTGCCATTATAAACTTCAATACATTACATCAGTTTTTGCAATATTTCGCCAACCTTATCTTCATAAATTTTCTGCCATGTTGAAGCCAAAAGACAATCGCTATCTTCTTGCGCACCACCAATATTTTGAAGTTGATCAGAAGTTGGGGCATAGTAAATATAACCATTTGTATAGCCAACAATAAATGTCAGCTTGTGGGGAGATTTTTGCTTGATATTAAGACCTACTTGCACCGATAATTCCCCGGGAAATGTAACCAGCATAAAATCTCCAATCCTCATTCTCAGTATGTTTACTTCAATAGTTGGCTTTTCGGCAGAAAAGTTTCAGCATCAAGTCTGCGCAATATATCTCGTCCCATTGCTTCATCATGTAAATATCGGTGAGAATAATATGAAGGGAATTCACTTGACATGTTATATTTTACGAATAGATGAAGGAATGTCTTTAGATTGAGGCTTGTTCCCTGCAATGATCGAATCAGTTTTGCTTCCTCTCTTAGGACGAGTGCTTTGACATATAGCGGATCATTAACCAAACCTGCTTCTCTATTAGTAATATCAACCTTCGCAACTCCCGCCAAAAGATCAGTCATATAAGCGAGATCAACTAGATTCTGACTTAAAGTCGATTCTGCAGTTAATGCAGGATGTATAATACTCATGTTTTTCTCTCCAGAGTTCAAATCATATTTTGTAACTCTCTATTTCCATTATTGTCAGCCTAAAATATTGGGCTATAAATTGGCTTCAATACTTTATTTATCCCAAGTCTTTTTCAGTTGAATTCATCACTATTATCGCAAAAAAAGATTTGGTTGTAAATACGGCTTTTCTGACTGATATTGTATTAATACCATTTTTCAAAATATTATTGTGCATCAGCACTGGCAAGCAAGTTGCCAGTGGCACAAATTCATGTTTTAATAATGCACAATAATATAATCAAATTGGTATAATTTAGTGGGTAAACAAAAAAGCCATCTGATGATATAATCCTTTTGTATTTAATAAAGAAAGGAGATATAACAGATGGCATTCATGATTAAGGCGTAATGGAAACTTACACAAAACGATTGACAAGCCCACCTTTATTTTAATGTTTGCAAAACTTTATCTAATTCCTTAACACCTTTGAGCATTAATTCAGGTGAACCCCAATGCTCTATTGATGCGTAACCATCATAGCCATCATCTAAAAGTATCTGTAATATTTTTGCATAAGGAACATCACTTGTGCCGATAGTGTCTATATTCTTTTCTGCATTTGGCTTGACGTGGATGTGCCTGACAAGTCCTTTGATATAACTGTAACCCTCTGGATAGGGATTTTCTTTGACTTGCTGAGCATTATTCACATCCCAACAGACCTTCATTGCATCACTTCCCACTGCATCAATGACCGCCTTTGCCTCTGCACAGTTGCCGACAAGTGTAGAATCCTCAGTCTCAAGAGCCATTATGACGCCCTCACTTTCAGCGATTCTTACTACGGGCTTGAGTCTTGGGGCGATTTCGCTAAGATAATCACTAATTTTTAGCTCGTGTCTTGGAATATTTTTTACTTCTTTCGGCACCCAAAATGCAAACATACGGATAAGGTCTGTCTCAAATATATGAGCAAGTTCCACCATTCTACCAAACATTTTTATATGGCTTTCATACTCTTCTTTTTCAAAGCTACATTTGCCAAAAGGTGAACCAATAATGCCGATCTTCATATCGTATTCGGCTAGAACGTCCTTCATTCTCTTTATATCATCATTAGTGGCATTTGTAACGTTCTTGCCCCATATACCTCCACGAACCTCAATATAATCAACACCGACATCTTTGCATTGCTTGATAGCTTCATCAAAATTTCCAGATACTTCATCTGCAAATATACACTTTTTTATCATTATCCTGCTCCTTTTTATCAGAAATTCAGAACATAAATACATGCTCTTAAACCTGAAATTTCAATATATATTTGTTTATCTATTTTTATATCTCTATGTCTGGCAATGATATTTTTCATCAAAGCCCTTTCAGTTGTAAGCAAGACAGCCTTGCCATTAGGTTTCATTATTCTTTTCATTTCCTTAAAGAAAATTGCATAAAGATACTGGTTTTCCGAATGAGAGCCTGTTTGCCTTCCAAAGGGTAAATTACTTACAAGTTTATCGATTGAACGATCTTTAATTGGTATTGTGGAAACATTCCAGAACATTAGGTCTATTGGTTTATGGCTAGAACGAATGTTTTCCCTTGCAGAAGAGATTGACTCTCCACTTATATCACCTGCAATTATTCGTTGATATGGATAGGCAAAAGCTCTTTCAATGCCGATGGTCCCAGCACCACACATCGGATCAATAAAAATATCAGATGGCATAGGATTAGAAAGTAATACTAAGCAATGTGCTATTGATGGCTTTAATGATGCAGGAACATGAGAGTTTTTATATCCCCATCTATGAAGCCTTTCATCTGTAATTTTTAGCCCAAATAGTGCAGAATCATTCTCAAGGTCCATCTGGAATTCAAGGATAGGTGTCTCAAGGTCAAGTTTCCAGTCATGTTTCTTTTCAAGTGCGGATACAGCAGAATTTTGGGCGTCAACTCGTCTGAAATTATGTCTGCTATCCATAGAAGAATAAATTCTAAATGTAAGTCGTTTTTTGCCTTTGCCTCCGTGAAGTTCCTTATGTATTAAAAGAGCATTATCAAAATCAAAGCTAGAAACAGCCCTGAATATGTCTCCGAGTGAATTACGGCTTCGAGTTAAGCCTGTAATTGTCCCAATATGGATATAAATATTTTCTGCAGACCTGATTTTTAATAGATTTTTATGATCTCCTGAATAATTAAATAACAGTCTCTCAGGCTTTTTTTCGTCTAAAGTGACATTTTTCAGTTTTGTTTTTATTTCCGTCCACGTTACATCTTCAAGTCCTGATGTTGTGGTAACATAATATTTGGTGTTTACCATAATGAAGTATTCCGCCTTGCTGTATGAATTAACCGAAAGGATTATTAATGAAGAGACGAGAACATGAAGGGATAAAATAAGAAATAATGCGTAATGAATATAAAATCCACTACGCATATTGAAAATTGTTATTTATCAGTAAAGTGTTCTGGCATATGGAGTTTTGTTTGTTCAAGCATTTCTTCGTCAGATATGGATGTAATTCTACCATGCACATCATATTGATCTTTGACCCATCTGGCAATCTTTGCAACAGCAGTTTTGCTGGCTTTGTGTTCACCATGTAGACCAAGATGCTCATTAACCCAAAGAGCGACACCATCAACACCTGATTTGTCATTTATACTTACACGAGGAGGCTTATTAAGTAGTTTGCTTGTATTAAAGATGTTATAAATACGTTCATCTTTTGATAAACCGTCTGCATGAATACCTGCCCTTGTAACATTGAAGTTTTTGCCAACAAATGGGTAAAAAGTTGGGATTTCAGCTCCGATATGATTAATATAGTATTCTGCTATTTCAGTTATAACTCTTGTATCAATTCCATTTATATCGCCTTTTAATGCAATATATTCGATGATTGCACCTTCCAAAGGTGGATTTCCTGTTCTTTCACCAAAACCAAATAGTGTTGTATTTACTGCATTACAGCCATATAACCATGTCGTAGTCGCATTGACATGAACTTTATGGAAATCATTGTGTCCATGCCATTCTAGTCTTTCATGTGGAACACCACACTCATTTACCATCTTGTATATCAATTTTGGTATGCTTCTTGGAATGGCTACACCGGGATATGAGATACCAAGTCCCAATGTATCACATAACCTTATTTTTACTTTTAGATGCTCAGGAACTTGTTCAGAAATTTCCATCAGCTTGTGAACGAAAGGAACAACAAAGCCATCAATATCTGCTCTGGTTATATCTTCCATGTGGCATCTGACTCTAACACCTTCTGATATAGCCATCTCAACCATAGAGATATATTCGTCTAGTATTTTCTTTCTATCGCTTCTTAATTTATAAAAGATATGGTAATCAGAACAAGATGTAAGCATACCTGTTTCATGCAAACCCAACTCTTTAACTGGCTTAAATTCGCCTTTGCTTGGTCTTATCCATCCCGTAACAAGCGGATATTCATGACCAAGTTCAAGACATTTTTCAACAGCTTCTCTATCTTTTGGGCTGTAAAGAAAAAATTCACTCCATCTTATAACACCATTAGGTCCACCAAGTTTTGCGATTAAGTCAAATAATTCAACTGTTTGCTGAACTGTATAAGGTGGTCTTGCCTGTTGCCCATCTCTGAATGTCGTATCTGTAACAACTAACTCTCGTTTTATTGCTTCATTTGGGTCAAATTCTACAAGCTTGCCATCAATTTCTTCGTATATCTTGCTATCAAATTTTATTGCTGGGACATTATCAAAATCAAAGATGTCTTCATATAAATTAGGATTTTCTACTTCAATTAGTTCTTTTTTTGTCAATTTTCCTTTCCCCCGTTCATTTCTAATTAATCTTTTATCACAAAATAATATACTTTTATCGTAATTATGTTGTGCAATGTTTATCAAACAATGAATTGACCTATGCTGAGAGGAATCAAACAGTAGGTTAAATAACTTTTGGATAGTTTACAAAATAAAATATAGCATAATTGCATGAAAAGGTCAATGAAAAGTTTTGTATAGCATCTGTCCTAATTGGTGGGCAAAATAGAAGAATCGAAGAAGCAATATGGATGGTTTGATGAATATAGGACACGGTGTCCCGTGTCCTATATAAAAAATCTACATTATTCTTTCTTGAGGACTATATACCATGAAGCACCAGTAGAAGCACGTTTTAATCTAACCATAACACGTGGTTCTTCTTTGACTTTTTCTATTGCTTTGCGATAATCATCCATGCTTTTAATATTAATTCCTTCTATTTCCTGTATTAAGTCACCACGAGCAGGCGGGTTTTCAACTTGCATAGCAGGACTATCTGCCCTAATATCAGTAATAACAACACCGCTTTGACCTTCATATCCCATTCTTTGAGCAATAGAATCGGTGAGTTCTTGAACAGACATTCCCATCCATTCCTCTGAATCTTCCAATGGAGCAGATTCAGAGCTTTTCATAGCTTTTACAACTTCCTCTGTTCTCTCTGCTAACTTGACAGTAAAATCTTTCTCTTTATTATCTCTTATAACCTTTATTTTTATTTTTTCGTTTGGTTTAGAGGCAGCAACCATTTTTGAAAGATGAGCATTGTCAGAAACGGTCTTTCCATTGTATTCGATAATTAAGTCACCAGCTTTTAAACCAGCTTCTTTGGCAGGTCCACTGACATTTAAGATTAGAGCGCCTTTTTTCTCTTTAAGACCGTATTTTTCAGCAATATCACTATCAACAGGTTGTAGGGCGACTCCTAGCCATCCCCTAACAACTTTTTTCCCACTTATTAGCTGATCCATGATATTTTTTGCAGTATTGATCGGAATAGCGAATCCAACTCCTACATTACCACCGCTGAGTCCACCAGTGGCAATTGCTGTATTTATACCAATAACTTCCCCTCTAATATTTACAAGTGGTCCTCCGCTATTTCCGGGATTGATAGCGGCGTTTGTCTGAATAAAATCTTCATAGGTTATGCCAATGCCAGTACCTGATCTTCCAGTTGCACTAACTATTCCATTTGTAACAGTGCGTGTTAGCTCAAAAGGACTACCAATGGCGATAACCATTTCCCCTACCTGAATCTTATCGGAATCACCAAGTCTTGCTACTGGCAAATTATCACGATCAACCTTAATAATCGCTATATCAGTATCTGGGTCTGTTCCAATAAGTTTTGCATCAAATTCTCGTTTATCATCAAGAGTGACCTTGATTTTATCTGCGCCAGCGATAACATGATTGTTAGTTATGATGTGTCCATCTCTGTCAACGATAAATCCTGAACCCCAACCTCTGGTTTGTCTAGGTATTGGATTTTCATCAAAAAATCTAAATATATCACCGAACGGATCAAATGGATCAGAAAAAGGATTACTTCTACGTTGGCTTGATCCAGAATCAGAACTTTTTGCTGTTTTTTCGCTTCTTATTTTTACAACAGATGGGATCGCTGTTTTTGCCAATTCAATATAGGCATTATTTAAGTCCTGTAATATTTTCATATCGGGCTTTGATGATAAATCTAGGTCTTCTTGGCTTGATGCAGTGCCAATATGTAAACCAAATAAAAGCCCCAAAATCAATACTATAACACCCAATCCAAAAGAACCAATAGAAATAAAAAATAATTTTCTATCACTGTTTTTTATTTTCATATACTAACCCTCCAATATTAGTTTTTATTAGAATAGGATTGCTTTTATTTTCGCCAAAAACCTTTATTTTCACGATTTTGGCTTTGTAGTTGAACAATATTTTCCAATAATTTTCTATACTCCGATGATATTTGAGTCGTCAAATCCGAAATGACTGAATGAGACCTTTCACTTTGCAGTAGCATTTCCTTTTCAAGATTTACCAACCTTTCTTTTAGCCATTCATTATCTGCATGTAATCTCTGGATTGTTGAGGTATAATCCTGAGGCATTCTTAGGCGATCAACTGATTCCTTAAGATCATTAACCTGTTTCTGTAGCTCTTTATTCCTTTTATCATATTCGATCATGATCTCCCAATCATCTTCCATATATTTTCCATAGCCCAAATCTCTTAGGCGATTTCTTGAATACATAAGCAGAGAATTGGCTGTAACTTTTTCATTATAATCTTGCACTGCGCTGAGAAATAGCTTTCTGAAAGCTTCTTCGTTATTAGATATTGTAAAGTTTTTACATCCCCCCATCCAAAGAGCCAATTTATTGCGATTCTCATCAAGTCTTATTCCTATAGGATATGCACGACATATAAGTGGTCTATTTTCGTATATACTGCACTTTCTTTCTTCATCCATAAATACACAGTCTTTTGATTTTATATCTTGTCCTGCCATATATGGACGTGATAGCTCGACATTTTTTCCACCATCAGAAGCAAAAAACAATTCTACATATCCCTTAAATACTCCCGCAAGAAAGCTATCAAGCTTTATATCAATAAATCTTGCTACATCAAAAAGAGATACTGCAACGCCTCTAGGACAGCATTTCTCTGCGCAATTGCTACAATCTGGAATCGGAAAGGTAGTCTTAAGGTCGCCTTTTTCCTCCATGCTGAATATAACATCCTCAGGCTTTATAAGAATATTGTCTAAATTTAATTCGGAAGCCAATTCTTTTATTTCATCAACCTTCATAAGTTCACTTTCCCATAAGGTTTTAGTAATATATCATATAAAATAATGATACAAAGATGACAAACGTATTTCAAGTCTTATGGATTACATTTATTTATACAATTAATATGGATCAACAATACCTGCCAAAAGCTCAGCTATTTTTTAATTGATTCATTGTATATTTGTGTTTTATTAATTGAAAAAGTTGTTTTATGTAAAAGATTCTTAACCCCATAAGATGATCCGATCAATTTCTTAAACTTCATATAATTATGTTTTGCACATTATATCAATAATCAAGCCTTTATAAACCATACACATTTGGAATTTGGATGGTTTTCAGGATGAAATGATGATTCATAACCGAGTTTTTTTATATCGTCTTCATTAAATGTCCAACTCTGAGGGTTTAAATCTTTGTTATAATGGAAATGCCAACCGCCTTTTTTTGTTATTTTTAGCAAAGATTCCAATACACCTAGCTCTAAATCTCTTATTCTTTCATTAAATCCATCTTTAAATGGATTCATAGAATATTGCTTAATTGCCCAGTTTGTAAAAGGAACGCCAAAAACAGCGGTGCTTATCAATATATCAAATTTTCTGTCACAAAAAATCTGATCAGCCCTATCTATGCTTTCCCTAATATATTTACAGCCTCTATATACTTCAGGACCGTTATAATTTATGTCTATAGCCGTAACATCAGCGCCCATTTGAGCAAGAATAACTGGTATTGAAAAATCCTCTGGTTCACGACCTGCGCCTAAAACAAGAACTGTTTTCCCTTTCCAACCATCAACAAGAGATGATAATATTCTCATTTCTTCAAAATATGGACCAAGATATTCACCATCAACGATAAAATCCTGAATTATCTCATCAGTTGTATTTTCCATTCCTATATCCTCCTGTATAATATCATCCTGTTGAAGCGATTTATTTTCGTATTGCTCAATGTTATTTTCCTGTTTCTCATAATTATCAAATAAACTGCTTATTTTGCCGAGATAGTTTGTTAATGAGACATCATCACGAAATTCTGTTATCCTTTCATTACTTGATTTAATATTTTTTAGTATTGCATCTTTTGCCTCAAGCAATAGCTTGAACCTATGTTCTTTTTCTTCTTTATAAGGATCATTTGGGTTTTTGTCGGGATGATATATTTTTGCAAGTTTCTTGAATGCGTCCTTTACTTCTCTTTCGGTGATTTTCTTTGAATTGCTTAGTCCAAGTATTTTATAGTAATCACTTGGCTCAAAAAAAATGCTTAGATATTGTGAAGCCATATCAAAATTTGGATTCTGACCTTTTATAATTCTCGCAAGCTCTTCGTCTTCTATAACAATCTTTGATTTTCCACTTAGTCTATAAAAAATTTCCTGTTTTAGTTTATTGAATATATTTACTTCTTCTCTAATAGCATCAATAACGTCTTTTCCCATTTGGAGTATATCATCGAGATTGATTTTGTCCCAAAATGACTTATTTTTATTAAGCCTCTTAAATGCCGATATGTATTCATTTTCTATATTGTTAATGGCTTCTGCGCGCTCTTTTTCGCTATCTTCTTGATTTTCTATATCTTTTTTATCTTCTTTTTCCTCATTTTCTTGGGTTTCTTCTTTTTGTGGATTCTGTGTGTGTTTTATATCTCGAATATGATTAAGGCAATAGCTTGCTATATGGTATTTTATTTCGAGATCAGAAGGGTTAGAGAAATAAATAGTATCGTAATCAGATATATTGAGTTTGGCATATTTGGATAGATGAATAGCTAATTGCTCATTTTTACATTCAGACATTAAGGCTTCATAGGCAATTTTACCAGAAACACCTTCTGGAAAAATTTGCGCTGCCTTCCTGATAGATAATGCTCTATAAAGATTTTGAACCATAGGCCAAACAAGCTCTTTTTTCATATCCAATGAGAGCTTGCTAAAATCAACTATATTTAATCCTGAGTTTATAGGTATATTGTATTTTGTAAATATGCTCTTGATTTCATCGCTTGCATATATTTCGCAGTTTTCTGTATTGTTAAGGGTATTTATTACTTCGGAGTATGATATGGCAAAGGCAATATTATATTTTGTCGAAAAGGGAACTGTGTCTGATGAGAAGTCGAATTCATTTTCTGACTCGTTATTTATAATATAATTTTTGTCATAGTCCTGAATGAAATTCAGGCTTAGATCATCAACTTTACTAAAACCATAGCTTTTTAACTGCTTGTTAACCGTATCCCAATCTAATAGAAGAAATTTTTTCCTAGTAGAAAGCCCTTCATCGTCTTCATTATCTTGTTTAATCTGGCGAATGAAAGTATTATCCAGTTGATTTATTTCTGTATCAGATACAATCTCGATATTTTCTTCATCATCCAGAAGGTCAATAATTCTTCTTTTTATCATAATAGTTGACACTGATTTGTGTTTTCATCAAAAGCTTTTTTTATAGTTTTAGGCAATCTCAGTATATGCCAAAATGTTAATTATGTCAAGGTTGGCTGAAGTTTTCTTGAAGTTGCTGATCAATTTGATCTTCTGTTCATATATTCATTAAATAGAAAGCAATATTCACCGTTGCTATTTCCATATAAACGTCTTTTTATGACTATCTCACCAAACCGAGTAAGTCTCGATGTTTATTTCCTCTTGTCTTATGTGGTTATCTTCTTCTATAATATCCCTATCCATCTGTTTCTCCTTTGTTTATCTATTCTATATGGATTATATAGCATTGTGTTGCCTATTAAATTAATGCAGTCTGCCTTAAATCTTCAACCATTGACAATCAGTCATAGATCAGATATAATTAGGCTTGCCAAACAGTTGATTCTATAATGATTTAAATTTAATATGGAAGGTTTTGATGTAGATGATAAAAAGTATGACAGGTTTTGGTCGTGGGGAAACAAGCATCGATTCAATGAGTATCTCTGTGGAAATCAAATCAGTGAATAGCAAGGGTTTCAATATTACGACCAAACTACCAGAATCAATCCTATCCTATGAACAACAGATAATAAATTATATAAAAAGTAGGATAAAACGAGGTCAAATTACTATAGTGATAGAATTAAATAAGAATAATTCATATCTTAAAAGTAAAGTTGTTGTTGATCATGATTTGGCAAAAGAATATTGGCGTCAGCTTGAGTCTCTACGTGATGAATTATCATTTACTGATCCAATAGACCTTATAACGCTTGCAGGCTTTCCCGGAGTAATAACAGTTGAGGAATCAAAGGAAGATGTAGAACAGATATGGTCTTCTATCTATCAAGCATTGGTTATGGCAACAGATCAACTTATACATACAAGAGAAACTGAAGGTTCTGCAATGCTATTAGATATAACCAAGCGACTTGATGAAATGAAGGAACTCATAGACATTATAAAAAATCGCTCTCCGTTAGTTATTGAGGAGTATCGTCAACGTCTTCAAAAGAGAATAGAAGATATGATGCAAAATCAATTAATTGATGAATCAAGATTGGCAATGGAAGTTGCCATGATGGCGGATAAATGCGATATAACAGAAGAATTAGTAAGACTCCGTAGTCACATTTCGCAGATGGAATATTATCTAAATGACACAGATGAGTCTATTGGAAGGCAACTGGATTTCATCCTACAAGAGATTAATCGAGAAGTTAACACAATCTCATCAAAGGCTAATGATTATCAGATTTCTGCTAACTGCATCCAGCTTAAATATGAGATTGAAAAGGTAAGGGAACAGGCTCAAAATATAGAATAATGCTTATAGTTATTACAGGACCATCGGGTGTTGGAAAAACAACAATAATAAATTCATTGATAGAAGCAAATCCCAACCTTAAATATTCTGTTTCTATGACAACCCGTAAGCCACGTCAAGGCGAAAAAAACGGTGTTGATTACTATTTCATTAGTGATGAGGAATTTAAAGATAAAATTAGAAAGGGCGAACTTGCTGAATGGTCAGAGGTATATGAAAATTTTTATGGAAGATCAAAACATGAACTTGAGGATCTATCTAAAAATCATGATGTTTTGGTTGGAATAGATGTTCAAGGTGCAATAAAACTTAGAGAGATTTATCCTCATGGCGTTTTTATATTCATATTACCAAAATCGATAGAGGCTTTGGAAAAACAGCTCAGAGGACGTGGAACAGATGATGAATCATCTATCAAAACTCGTCTTGATAAAGCTTTACAAGAAATAGAAAAAGCTGATAATTTTGATTATAAAGTAGTAAATGATATAGTTGAAAGAGCAGTTAAAGAAATTCAATTGATTATTAAAGAAAAAGGAGTATATATAAATGAAAGATGATATAACATTAATAAATGAAGTTATGGATAAAATTCCTAATAAATATATGGCAATGGTAGTTGCGGCAAAAAGAGCAAAGGCTCTTAATCAGGGCGCAAAACCATTGGTAAAAGTCGATGCTCAAAAACCTACCACACTGGCTCTTTATGAAATTGCTTCTGGAGTTATCGAACCGAGTATTGATAAAACTGCCAAAGATATGCTTATAATTGAATCAGATAGCTCTGAAAGTGTCCCGACAGCTGAAATTCTAATTGATGATATTGATGAAATAGATATTGATACTGAAATTGAGACTAGCGATATAATTGATGAGCATGAAGATGAAATAGATAGTGAAGATGATGAATATATCGATGATATGGATATAGATATACCTGATGAAGATATTGATCTAGAGATTTACGATGAAGATGAAGAAGATGACGAGGTAATCTAGTGAATGTTCTTGATGGTAAAAACATAATTCTTGGTGTTACTGGTGGAATTGCAGCGTATAAAGCAGTTGAGATCACAAGCAGGCTTGTTAAGCTAGGTGCTAATGTCAATGTTATTATGACTAAAAATGCAACTATGCTCGTTCAGCCATTGACCTTTCGTTATATATCAAGGAATCCTGTTTCTGTTGATATGTTTGATGAACCCGAAAGCTGGAAACCAGAGCATATCTCGCTGGCAGATAATTGTGATTTACTCATCATTGCCCCAGCAACTGCTAATATAATAGGAAAACTTGCACATGGAATTGCTGATGATATGCTTTCTACAACTGCCTTGGCGATCAGATGCCCCGTCTTAATTGCCCCTGCAATGAATTCCCACATGTTCGCCAATCCAATTTTACAGGAAAATATAAAAAAACTAAAAAGTCATGGATTTGAATTTATTGAGCCTGATTATGGTTTATTGGCTTGTGGCTATGAAGGTAAAGGAAGGCTTGCTGATCCAGAAAAGATCGTTGAAAGAATTAAGCAGACATTGACTTTGAAAAAAGATCTTGTTGGCAAAACTGTTCTTGTAACAGCGGGACCTACTCGTGAAGCCCTTGATCCTGTGAGGTTCATAAGTAATAGGTCAAGTGGGAAAATGGGTTATGCCATCGCCGAATCATCATCAAGAAGAGGCGCAGAAGTCATACTTATTAGTGGACCTACAAATCTAAATCCACCCAGCAATGTCAAATTAATAAAAGTAGAAAGCGCAATTCAGATGCGAGATGAAGTGATGGCTTATGCCTCAAAAGCTCAGATTATTATTATGTCTGCGGCAGTTTCAGATTATCGCCCAAAGGAAGTAAGTCAACAAAAAATAAAGCGTGGTCAGAATACAATGACGATCACTTTAGAGGAAAATCCAGACATATTAGCAGAATTAGGTGAAAATAAAAAACCTGATCAAATAATAATCGGATTCTCTATGGAAACAGAAAACCTTATAGAAAATTCACGAAAAAAACTTGAGAAGAAAAAAGCCGATATTATTGTAGCTAATGATGTATCAAAAGAAGGCGCAGGATTCGGCACTGATACCAACATAGTAACTTTAATTGCCTCAGATGGTCAGATTGATGAACTTCCCTTGATGTCTAAATATGATGTTGCCAATGTTATCTTAGACAAAGCCATAAATAAAACTTCAATATAACCAAATGTCCCTCTATAAAAAAACGAGACAACTCCTAAATGAAGCTGGTATTCACACAAAAAAACAGCTAGGGCAAAATTTCCTTGTTGATGAAAATATCTTTGATTTTATAATCCAATCCGCAGAAATTACAAATAGCGATCTTGTATTAGAACTTGGTTCTGGTCTTGGAATGCTTACAGAAAAACTTGCTCTTTCATCAGGAAAATTGATTGCAGTTGAGTTAGATTATCATCTTTTTGGGTTACTGCAAGACAGATGTCGCAATCTTGATAATGTAATCTTGATTAATGAAGATATGCTTAAACTTGATTTTTTAAGCCTCTTTGATGATAATCGCACCGAGCATATATCCAAATTTAAGATTATAGGTAATCTTCCTTATTATATCACTACACCTATTCTGATTAAGATATTAGAACAATATAAGAATGTAGGAACTGCATTAGTAATGATGCAGGAAGAAGTTGGGCAAAGAATAACCGCATTTCCCGGAAGCAAAGATTACGGTTCTATATCGATAGCGGTTGCCTATAGATGTATATCACAAATAATAAAAAAAATACCCGCAGAAAGTTTTTATCCCAAACCAAAGGTAAATTCAGTCCTCGTTAAGCTAGAAATGAGAGATAAACCTAGTGTATATGTTAAAGATGAAGATATTTTTTTTCAAATTGTAAGAAGTGCTTTTCAGTATAGGAGAAAAACCTTGCGAAATGCGCTTATACTTTCGTATAATTCTGGTAGATTAAAAGTATCTATCGAGCTAATTGATAAAGCCTTAAGATACGTTGAACCAATGATTAGAGGTGAAGTTTTAAGTATAGAGCAGTTTGCTGACCTTGCTAATAATATTTATGATTATACTATGGAAGGAGCCAAATAATGCCTCAGATAAATACAAAGTCAATTGTTTTGAAAATAAATAATGATGGCACTGAATTAAGCCTCTCATCGCCGATATGGTCTGAATTCTCGCTTGGATTTCTGCAAAACAGAATCATGTTTGATGGTAATATAATGACACCAGATTCCGTTGAAATAACAGAACAGGAAAATAGCCTTTTTATTGATAATAAATACGAAAACGTCAATGTTATACAGGAATTTTCCACTGATAATCAAGGAAGGATTTTGCTTCATAATAAACTGATAAATAAATCCAATAAGCCAATAGTTCTAAATAGCATGAAGCTATTGGGCTTATACAGGATGTTTACAAAGTTTGGTTCAGAGCAAAAATTGGCAAGAGTTTTTCAGGATTGGGGCTATTATGCTTCTGTAAAGCCTATTTCAGAACTTGAGGGGACAATATCATCAAGGGGTTTCATGCTAATATATAATCCTATTGATAAAATGGCTTTTGGTGCAGGATATACTACATTTGAAAGATGGAACGGCACAATTGACTTCAGTATACGCGATGACAAAATATCCTCTTGGGTAGCGGGATTTGATGGTGGAGATGTTATACTTGACCCCGGTGAGGTAGTTTTGGAAGATATGATCTTTATGGTTGCGCCTGATCCATGGCAAATGCTTGAGGATTATGGAGATGTTGTCAAGGAGAGATATAATATTAATATTGAGGGAAAACCTCCTGTTTCGTGGTGTAGTTGGTATCCAGAACGTCTAGGCGTCAGCGAAGAAAGAGTTTTGGCAAATGTTGACGTTGCAAAAGAACGATTAAGATCGCTTGGATTAAAATATATGGTTCTTGATCTCGGCTGGCAAGAAGGGCATTTATCATCGACATTCAAGGAAAATGATCAGTTTCCACATGGGTTAAAGTGGCTATCAGATAAGCTAGAAGATAATGGATTTTCGTTAGGTGTATGGACTGCGCCACATTCTATAAGCGAATTTGATCCGATATTTAAAGAACATCCCGAATGGATGATGAAAGATAAAGACGGCAATCCACAAGGCACAGGGCAATGGTTCTGGCAACCACATGGGGATGTTTTTTGTCTTGATCTAACAAATCCAGAAGCGCAGGAATATCAAAGAAAATGGATAGAATCACTTGCAAATAGAGGCGCAAAATATATAAAGCCTGATTTCGCTGGGATCATAACAGGTGGAAATATGCGAGGAAGACATAATCCCAGAATAGTTGCAGGAGGCGGTCTTGAAGCGGCAAGGATAGGAGCAAAGATAATAGAAGAAGGGATAACATCTGTTGATAAATCTGCTCTCCCAATGAGTAACGGGACAGAGACAGCAGGTATTGGTCATTATAAGCTTTTATATACCTGTAATGATACAGGTAATACTGGTTATGTTGGTTGGAATCATTTAAAAGAAACTTATACAACCGTTGCATGTCATCACTTCAAGAATGGTAGATGGGCTTTTATACAACCATCATGCCTTTGCGTTGGACTGCCCGGGACGATTGATGAGGCTAGATTAAGAGCTACCGCAACTTTTCTTTGCGGAGGGCAGGTTGACATAGGTGATGAATTGACTGTTTTACCAGAAGATAGATGGAAGATTTTGTTGGCAACACTTCCAACGCTAGGCAAATCTGCAAAAGTCATCGATCTGTTTGAGCCGATAATTGAAGAAAAATTGTCCTATGAGGGCATGTCATCAGGCGATAAAACCGATGCAATTTCTATATCAAATAAACCAAACGCTTCTGTATGGCATCTCTCACTTGAAAATGATTGGGATAAATGGGATTTAGTTGGGCTTTTTGATTATAACTTCGGTGATAAGCCAGAAATAGCAACATTTAAGATACCATTGGAAAGATTGAACCTCGATCCATCAAGGGATTATTGGGCTTATGAATTTTGGTCGGGACAATTCTTAGGCAAAATACCATCAGATTTTGAGGCACCGCATGGCTACAAACATCCTGGCGATGCACAAAGGCTGATATCAACAGGAGAAAGGGGATTTCTTGAACTATCTTTCTTTGGTCCCGGGGCAAAATTAGTCGCATTACGGGAAATCAAACCATATCCTTGTGTTGTTGGCACTGAATTTCATCAAAGTTGTGGAATGGAATTAGAAAAGGTTGTATGGGATGAAACAAAATCCGAATTAAGTGGATTATTGAAACGACCAAAAGGACAAATAGGGACAATTACAATTAATGGATCAGGGAAATCCGTATCTGAAGCGATGGTTGATGATAGAAAGGCTATCTGCATAAACGGGGCTAATGGCTCAATTCTATTGCCTATAATTACGGAAAAAGATGAAACTTTCTGGAAGGTGAGATTCACCAACGAGTGATTTGTTAAATGGTTAATTCCTTTTGTCTTTTAATAAGCCAGGGATTTAAATTATGGAGTGGGTATATGAGAAATAAAATGTCAGGGAGAGAGAGACTATTAAGGGTGTTTCGTCAACAAGAAACAGATCGTATGCCTATATGGCTTTGGGGTGTTGATCCTATGTATAAATCAGGCAGACCGTCATGGGAGCCGCTTTATGAAATGGTGGAGAAATACGAATTAGATATAATGCGCAGTTGGCATCCTAGACCAAAGCCAGCGCCAAATCCGAATCCACCCCCACCACCAGAAAGGCTACAATCTGAGCATCCCGATATATGGGAATATCATAATGTAATAAAAACTCCCAAAGGTGACATTACACAAATATATTATGCACCGAAGGATGGTAGTCCCGGTTACGTCAAAAAGGACTACATAAAAACTGAGGAAGATGCTGAGAAATGGCTTTCACTGCCTCATACATTAACCGAACCGAATATTGATACAGACTCATACTTTGAACAATTGGAAAAAACTGGTGACAGGACTATTCTGATGGTCGGTATCGGAGAAGCAATGTATGCTATAGAAGCAATGATGGGATCAGAAACATTTGGATTTTTTCTGATGGATCATCGTGATATATTGCATGAGATGATCACTCGCACTTATGAGAGTATAGAAAATGTTGTCAAATATTATCTTAAGCATGATGTTGGGGATTATTATGGCTGGGTGTGTCCTGAACTTTGTATTCCTCCGCTTGCATCACCAAGAGATTTTAGGGAGTTTTGCTTTAAGTATGATAAGCCAATAATTGATTTGATACATGACGCGGGTAAGCTTGTATGGGTGCATTGTCATGGCGATATGAAGCCTGTTTTAAATGATTTTGTTGAGATGGGCGTTGATTGTCTTAACCCGATAGAACCACCACCCGTTGGGGGATTGACTCTTGCAGAGGCGAAAAAAATAGTCAACGGGAGAATGACACTTGATGGCGGGGTGGAAAATGGCGCATTTGACATGCTTGAGCCTGATGAGATGGTTCAAGTTGTCGAAGAAACAATAGCTATGGGCAAGCCCGGTGGGTGTTATATTTTCGGTCAAACTAGCGACCCCGGAACATGGGTTGAATTGAGTGAGAAGCATATAGCAAACTTTAAGGCATTTGTTGAAACTGCGGTTAGACTTGCGGATTATGATTAAATTAGACATTTGTAAAGACACCTTTAAATCCTCCTTTAATAAAGGGAGATTTTTATTGTTTGAAAGGAGATTTTAATTGAAAATAGAGGCTTTGTTAAAAGAAAAAGGTATTGAGCTTCCAGAACCGACAAGACCGGTGGCAAATTATGTTACAACTGTGAAAGTTGGAAATATGATTTTTACTTCCGGACATGGACCACAGAAACATATCCCAAATGGCAAGGTTGGAAAAGATTTGACTCTTGAGCAAGGCTATGAGGCGGCAAGAAATACAGCATTATGCCTGATCAGCACACTTAAAGATGCGCTTGGGGATCTGGATAAAGTTAAAAGAATTGTAAAGCTTGTTGGCTTTGTTAATTGTGCTGAAGATTTTAAGGATCAACCAAAAGTTGTAAACGGTGCATCCGATCTTTTCGTTGAAGTATTCGGTGATAAAGGCAAACACGCGCGATCCGCTATCGGTATGTATCAATTGCCCGGCGGGATACCCGTTGAAATAGAATTGGTAGTTGAGGTAGAGGATTAATAATATTGCGAAGGCAGGAAAGTTCTTTTCCTGCCTTCGCAGAGATAATGTTTAATTCAGCAAAAGGAGCAGAAATGGTCGGCAGACCCACAGATCATAAAAACATTGATTTGACACAACTACATTTGGATGTTGCATTCGGCAGAGCCGAGGGCAAAGTTATATGGCAACCGCGGATAGGATGTTGGTTGAGTGATAAACGATTTGCAGGAAAGCCTTTGCCTGACCCTTACGAAGGTATGACCTTACCACAAATATATCGTCATCTTGGTTGTTCAAACCGGATATATGAGTTTAATGGATGTTTTATGTCAATAGAAGACCCTTCTGTGCATGTTACAACAAATAATATCAATGATATGGAATATGAGGTTATTGTTGAAACACCTGTTGGCAAACAGAAGGCTGTTTATCAAAAAAGCCTCAATAATCCTTGGCATAAGCCAATTAAAAGAATAATTGCAAGCGAAGAAGAGATGAAAGTTGC
Organism: uncultured bacterium; assembly: GCA_964564735.1. GTDB lineage: Bacteria > Poribacteria > DTPJ01 > DTPJ01 > DTPJ01 > CAZMCH01. Next base: position 10,145 of record CAZMCH010000018.1, on the reverse strand, counting down.
CACATGGCGAGAATCCCGCAGAAAGTGGAGTTGGGATCAAGATAGATATGAAAAACTTTGTGAACAATGGGCTGGTCTTGGCGCACCGACTATGTATTTACCTCGTGTAACCGTTCAGAAGCTATATATTGATGAAATGGGGGTTGAAAACACTATATTTGCGCTGAATGATTACCCCGATACATGCAAGGCATATTTTAATGCCCTTCAATATAATCAAGAACAGTTGATTGAGGTTATAAATACAAGCCCAATAATGATTGTTAATTTTGGTGATAATATCCATTCAGGCACTTTGCCCCCGAATTTATTTGAGAAGTATGTTTTGCCTGTATATCAAAGACGCTGCGAATTGTTGCATTCTGCTGGGAAATTTATTCATGCCCATTGGGACGGTGATTGTAAACCACTTTTACATTATGCGAAAGAAACAGGCTTGGATGGTATAGAAGCAATTACACCAATTCCACAAGGTGACGTAACTCTTGAAGAAACGAAGGAAGCTCTTGGCGATATGTTCCTCATTGATGGAATACCTGCGATATACTTTGATAAAACTTTTAGCGAAGAAACATTAATTGAATGCACAAAACGATGTATAGAATTGTTCACACCCAATTTGATATTAGGCATAAGTGATGAAATTTCCTCTGATGGCGATATTGAGAGAATTCGCCTTGTTGGTCAGGTTGTAGATGATTATAATGCCTCTTTATAAGAAAATATGTCAGAGATTGCCATACTATTCTTGACAGATAAAGATCAAATGATGTATACTAGATATTAATTTTCAGAGATAATATCTATCGTGTAATATCAGTGATTAGAAAATAAATATTCTTTTTATCAAATAAAAGAATCATAATTATATAATAATTATATTTTGGCTACAAAAATTAGCCTTAATTTGTGTTAATTATCGAAGTTCTTTTTTGAACTCATTATGGAGGAGATTTAAATTATGACTACTCCTTACCAACCAACAAATATGTATCAGCCTACTACGACATATCAAACAACTCAAACCACATCAAACTATCTGGCAACCACCCCAAGAGTGCCACGTCTTGTTGTAGAATTATATGTTGATCCCGATTTTCAAGGACCGAAAGCCACAATTATTGATAATGTTCCATTTTTGGGTGATTTTGGTTTTTTGAAGAATGTATCATCTGCAAAAGTATTTAGAGGTCCAGGTTATGCAACTAGCCCAAATTATAAAGCTATACTACATGAATTAAGAGACTTTAAAGGGAGGCAACTGGTTCTTGGTCCAGGATATTATCCTAATTTGCATGATATAGCATACGACTTTGGGGATGTGACATCATCAGTAAGTTTTGGGTTTGCTCTTGTAACTGCGGGTCCAGAATACGGAACAATACCATTAATTGTAGAAGTATACAGAGATATTAATTTTAAGGGAACAAAGTCAATTGTTTTGAGAGATGTGAACCATACAGCGCAAATTGGATTACATGATGCAATTTCATCAATAAGAGTTTTGAGAGGTCCCAATTTCCCAATAAATGGTTGTAGAGCAATTTTTTATGAACATATCGAATTTGAGGGACAACAAATGGTTGTTCCACTTGGACCATTGGAATATCATAAATCGTTGCCGAATCTCTATACTCAGCCACAATACTTTGGGGCAATTATTTCATCAATAAAGATAGAATCATGGGTATCAGGTGGCACAGGCAGATTCAGAGATATAGTTTTCCTTGATGAATTTGATACACTGAAACCAGTTTGGGAATGGATCGATCCGAGAAATGACTGTCAGCGTCAGATTGGTCAATCCGCTGTTGGCGGAGTTTTGCGAGAAAGAGGCGGATGGCTTGAGATTCATGTTGGACCAAATCATGATCTCTGGTGGGGTCCGGATGGAAGAAGCGGAAATATGGATGCACCTCGCATGGTTCAACCAATATCTGGTGATTTTGCAGTCGAAATCAAAATGACATCTTCCGAACAAAATAAGGAACATGGTGGTATATTGATATGGAAAGACCCAGATCATTATATAAGGTTAGATAAAACATCTGCCCTGCATGGATTTAGGGGTGATATAAGATTCGAGACTCATGTAAATAGAAAATATTCAGCTATTGGTCGAGGTAAGCACAATTCTGTCGTAAATTATTTACGTATTGAGCGTAATAGGCACGAATTCCAAGCCTTTTCAAGCCCCGACGGTCAAACATGGACAACATGCGGAAATGCTACTGTTGTTATGAATGATCCATTATTAGTTGGAATGCATGCACTGTGTCCGGGCAATATACCCCCTACTGTTACAAGATTTGATTATTTTAAGATAATGAGACCAGTAACGACAAGCACACTTGGTTTAGCATCGCAACTACCAAATTATGGTGCATCTGGTGCAAATACACAGCCTAGATAATCATTGGCTCAATATTAATTTTAGATATTCATAGGGGTTTTCAAATGCCTATTGCACCGAGAATAATCGTAGAAGTATTTCGTGACCCTGGTTTTCGTGGAAAGAAAGTTACTATTCTTGATTCGGTAAGTGATACAACATTGATCGGTTGTAATGATATGATTTCGTCAATCAAAGTATATAGAGGTCCGGGATTTGATGCTGCACCAAATTTCAAGGCGATTTTTTATGAGCATCCAAATTTTACAGGTAGAAGGATAGTTCTATCACCGGGTTTTTATCCGAATATACATGATATACCGTATAGTTTTGGTGATATTATATCTTCAATACAGTTTATGCCTTCATTAGTTCAAACGGGTCCGGATTATGGTGTAGTGCCAATAATTGTAGAATTGTATCAAGATAGAGACCTTCAGGGAACAAAAGGCACAGTACTTAAAGATGTAAGTGATATGAAAGATATAGGGCTTGATAGGGCAGTATCCTCTATTAAAATTACCCGAGGACCAAATTTCCCACCAACAGGATGCAGAGTAATCTTTTTCGAACAACCGAATTTCGAGGGAGCAAGTTTTTCAATGGGTCTTGGTCGTCTCGAATTTCAAAAGTATATACTCGATCTGCATACACATTCTCAAAGATTCGGTGATGTAATATCTTCTGTTAAGATAGCTCCTACTGGTATATTTAATGTTCTCGTTGTTGTAGGAGACACCCGCACAGTTGAACCTGCTATACTTGCTGGTTTTAAGGATATTGATGGTAACAGATTTAATTTTAATACTGTTGTAATAAATCCTAATCCCGGTAATTATGGAAATCCTGATGGTGCAATTTCGCTTAATACATTGGATTTATCGGAATATGATATTATTTGGTTTACTTGGAATGCGCCGGGGCATGATAGGCAATATTTTCTTGAAACATCCGAGGCAATGATACGTGATTTTGTTACTGCTGGCGGGACCGTATGGGCATCTGCAATGGATGATAATGTCAATGAGAATGGCACTTGGCGTGGAAACTGGCTTCCAGTTGAGACTCATCCTATAAAAGTTGTTGGTTCTGAAGATGCTAATGTTACTATTACACAAGCGGGTATTGCATCTGGATTGTTTTCGTATCCCAATAAAGTGGATCCAAATGTCCTTATAACTGATGATCATTGGGTCACTGATGATCCAATATATAGGGTATTGGCAACTAGAAGGGCAGTTATAAAAGTTTTGATTGTTGTTGGCGATAATCGTACAAGAGAACATGAAATTTTAAGTAGTTTTACAATATTGGCAGGCAACAATTTTAGCTTTGATACGGTTATGGTCAATCCAAATATGGAAAATTTTGGGCATGAAAAAATTACGAGATTGAGTTCCATTGATCTTACACAATATGACGTTATATGGTTCACATGGAATTCTACAGGGCATGATAGAGAATATTTTATTGCTGATGCTGATGTGCTAATAAAGAATTTTGTTGCGCGCGGAGGTGTTGTTTGGGCATCTGCAATGGATGATAATATATTAGAAGGTAGAGGTTGGCGTGGAACATGGATGCCAATAGAGATATATCCCATAAGGGTAGCAAAATCAAAGGATAGTGGTATCCTTATAACTGCTTTTGGTAATACTTCTGGACTTTTTTCCACACCCAACAGGATAAATGTAGATTCTATTATAACAGATCAGCATTGGATAACAAATGATAGGGCATATCAACGCTTTGCAATTAGACGAGATAATAACGATTCAGTTGGAATACAATTACGCTGGGGAGCAGGCTTTTATGTTTCGTTTGCGATCGATACAAGAGATGCGGAAAGGTCTGAATTAGCAAGACCATTATTACAAAATGCCTTGAATTATATTGCAAGTTTGGTTAAACTAAAAGGAGAATATGTTAGCTTCCAGCTCAAATGGGGAAAAGGACATTATGTTACATTTGCCCTTGATTCAAGAGACCCGGCTAGGGGTCAGGTTGCAAAGCCTCTAATACAAAATGCCTTATACTATTTAGCAGGTCTGGCTTGGCAGACGTCTCCAAGACAATTACATGGTTTCCGAAGAGAAGTTATGACTCATAGTATGGAATATTAATTAGGCTTATAAGCTGTTTGGCTTATAGGTGTTTAAGCTCATAAGCCCATTTTAAGGGGGATAGAAGATGCGTCTTGTTGTTGCGATACTATCGTTAGCGGGACTCATAATACTTTCAATGTTAATAGTTCTTCTTACTAACATTGAAACCACTTTTTATATAGTTTCATCGCTAGTTATTGTTGTTTTAGGAATTTTCTTTGCTGTAGTATATAGATACCAAATGCCCAAAGCAGACCAAGCTCTAGTTAGAACAGGTGGCAAAAGATATGTTGTCAGATTTCAGGGCGGGGGAGTTTGGGTAAATACGATATTTCACGAAACAAGACCAGTCTCTCTTAATACAATGCGCATGGAAATAACGCGTGTTGGCAAAGAAGAATCATTGATCACCTCTGACTTTATGAGGGCTGATGTTACCGCTGTATTCTATGTTAAAGTTCCACCAAATGAAGATGATGTTATAAAGGCAGCACAGACACTTGGTCAAAAAACATTACCAGTTTCACAACAGAAATCATTATTTAGTATTGGAAGAAGAAAACAGAGACCGGGTGCTAAAGATGTTGAGCAGGATGTAATGCTTGAAAACATTAAAGCCCTTCTTGATGATAAAGTTGATGGTGCATTAAGAGCAGTCGCCGCTACCATGAAACTCGAGGAGCTTCAGAAAGAAAGAGGAAGATTTGCAGACGAAGTAAAAGAAATAGTAATGCCCGATTTGAAAGAAAACGGTCTAAGCCTTGAAACAGTTACTATTACAATGTTAAACCAGACGCCAGTAGCAGATATGGACCCAAATAATAGATTCGATGCAATAGGTATAAAGGAAATCACTGCAATAATTAAAGAAGCGGCGGTTGAAAAAGAATCAAAGGTAAAAAAGGCTGATGTTGATATAACAAGAATTGGTGTTGATGCAGCAAAAAAGAAATTCGTTCTTGAGCAAGATAGATCATGGGCTGAAGCTGATATGCAGATGAAAATTTCAACATATTCAGCAGAAAAAGAAGCGGAAACCATAAAGATTCAATATGAACAAGAAGTTGTTGGGCAAAGAGCAGGAATTATAAAAGATCAGGAACTTCAAAAAGTCGAAATTAATAAGACAAAAGAAGTTGAGATTGCAAGAGCTGAACAAGAGCAAAAAGTCGCTGAAAGAATGATCGAAAAGAATCTAGTTGTTGAAACTAAAAATATCGAAATGGGGCAAAAAGTTGCCGAAAGAGAAATATTAAGAAATTTAGAAGTTGAGCTAAAAAGAATAGATCAGGAACAAAAGGTTGGTGTAAAGGACTTTGAGAAAGAACTTGCAATCAAGAAAGCTGAAATAGCAAAAGACGAGGGTCTTGGTGTTAGAGAAATCGAAAAGATGTTGGCAATCTCGATAAATAAGATAGGTCAGGAACAAAAGGTTCTCGAAAGAGAAATTGAGAAAAATAAATTTGTGGAAATAGCATCAATTGAGATGAGTCAGAAAGTTGCTGAACGAGAAATTGAAAGAAATCTTGAAATTCAGAAAGTGCAATATAAAGCCCAGATAGGTATCAAAGAAGCAGAAGTCAATTCTCTTAAAGTGCAATATGTTCTTGAAAGAGATCGAGTTTTTGCAGAAGCAGACAAGGAAAAAGCTATCCAAGCCTACTCAGCTACACGCAAAGCTGAGGGTGTAAAAATACAGTATGAGCAGGAGGCGATAGCGGAGAGTGCAAGGATTAGTAAGGATCAGAC
>CAZMCH010000018.1:0-3799 GCA_964564735.1 uncultured bacterium | reverse complement strand
TCTTAGAGAAGGACAGGGCGATAGTAGATGCAGACCAGAAGAAGATAATCCAAGCATATTCAGCTACACGTAAGGCAGAAGGGACGAAGATTCAGTTCGAGCAGGAGGCATTGATAGAGGTAGCGAGGATAGGCAAAGACCAGACGGTTATGACCAAAGAGATAGACAAGAATAGAGTAGTAGAAGTAGCGAATATAGAGATGGGACAGAAGGTAGCAGAGCGAGAGATAGAGCGTAATTTAGCGATTCAGAAGGTATCTTATGAAGCGCAGTTAGGCATCAAGAGTGCAGAGGTGAATTCATTAAAGGGACAATACCTATTAGAGAAGGACAGGGCGATAGTAGATGCAGACCAGAAGAAGATAATCCAAGCATATTCAGCTACACGTAAGGCAGAAGGGACAAAGGTACAGTATGAGCAGGAGGCGATAGCGGAGAGTGCAAGGATTAGTAAGGATCAGACGATACAGGTCAGGGATATAGAGAAGTCAAGACAGATAGAGATAGCGAATATAGAGAAACAGCAGAAGGTACAGGAGAGAGATATAGAGAAGAACCTAATGATACAGAAGGCGACCTACAATGCGCAATTAGGTATCAAGGATGCGGAGGTAAGTTCATTAAAGGGACAGTATATCTTAGAGAAGGACAGGGCGATAGTAGATGCAGACCAGAAGAAGATAATCCAAGCTTATAGTGCGACACGTAAGGCAGAAGGGACGAAGGTTCAGTTCGAGCAGGAGGCATTGATAGAAAAATCTCGTATAGCGAAAGATCAAACCATAATGGAAAGAGAGATTGAAAAGGGCAAAGTTGTTGAAATCGCTCAGATTGGGGCAGGACAGGCTATACAAATAAGAGAAATCGAAAGAAATCTCGAAATACAAAAATCAACTTTCTCAGCAAATGTAGGTATTAAGCGTGCTGACGTTGATTCTCAAGTCAAACAATTTGCTCTTGAACAAGATAGAGCCTATGCAGAAGCAGACCAGAGAAAACGTATAACTGCTTACACAGCACAAAGGCAAGCAGAAGCAGCACAAGTTATCTATGATCAGGACGTAGTCAAGGAAACTGCTAGAATATCCAAAGAACAGAGAATACTTGAGAGAGATATTGACAGAGGACTTGCAATTGAATTAAGACAAATCGATATGGGTCAGAAAGTTGGTCAAGCGGACATTTCGCAGAAATTGGTCATTGGATTGGCTGATGAAGACAGAAAGATCAGCATGGAACTCAAGATGAAACAGACTGATCTTGCTACAAAGACCCATCTGGAAGCTACAGCATTAAGAAACATAGCAGATGTCAATGCAATTACTGTTCAGAGAATCGGAGAGGCTGAGAGAGATAAGGAAGTTGCGATCATCAATGCAGATAGAGAAGCCAAGCCTATGGAAAGGTTAGCCGAAGCAATACTTGCACAAGCAAAGGCTAAGGCTGAAGGTCAGATGAAGATGATTGAAGCCAAGAATATCACTGAACAGAGGGTTCTTGTACAGCAAGCGATATTGCAGTTGATAGATACATCACCGCAGATCATTGAACGTATGATGAAGCCTGTTGAGAAGATAGAAAGCATACGTATATTAAACATGGGCGACCAAATGTCTTCCGGACTCAATAAATCCTCTATGGGCAGATTGGCAAATAACTTGATGGATACTGGCGCTGTTATGCCGATGGTTAAGGAATTCCTGAAATTTGCCGATCTAAATGCCGATGACCTTGCGAAAAAGGCTTCGGAATACCTATCAGGTTTGATTAAGATAGAAAAGCAAAAATAAAAATCGTTAGATAAATATAAAAGGCAGGTTTGATACCTGCCTTATTTTTTAAGAGAAGAACCAATGGGGCAAACAGGAAGACGAACAATAAGGCATAGCCGAATAAGGTGCAGGAATTGCGGGATAAGAGAAGGCGTTAGATACTGTCCCGGGCTTAATGCTACTATATGCCCTGTATGCTGCAAACGTCTGAGACCCGGCTTGTCTGCATGTTCATCATGCAAATATTATACATATACACTTGCGCGTAGCAAAGACTATCCTGAACCCGACCCAAAATTTTTCAAGGGCTGGATCAGCGATTCTGAAAAAGCAGGTTTGATAATGCTTGCATTGGGATTTGAAAAACCTGACAAAAGACTAAAGTCAATTTTCTTTCTATTGGATTTCTGGAAAGTTGGCATGAAGGATTGTTTTGTTGATGTTGATATTGCAAAAGAAGAATTTGATCAAAAATTCTCTATTATGGCGGAGCGTCCTGCAAAAAATATTGATATTAAAGATGCAAGACCACTCATAAAAAGGGCATTATATATATCAAATTCTGTTGGCGCACCTATTCCATGGGATTATCAGAGATGGAGATATATACTTGGTGACATGAATTCCGTTCCTGACCCAGTAGGCTCTCTTTACAAATGTGCAAGATGTGGGGCAGAATTACCTGACCCTATTGTTGAAACGATAAAAAAACATGCTTTATCAGAAGACATAAATTTTTATATGGTTTGTCGAAAATGTGCTGGTGAATTTGAAGATTAAAAAATATGTAGACCATTGATCTAATAACACCCACATCGGCAACAAGCCCTTTTCAAATTTCTGAAACAAATTTATGGCAAGTTTCAGAAATCTGATATTTAGCATCGTTTTCTATATAATAAAAAAACAATATATGTCGGTTACATCATACATTAGAAAGTTTTTTCATAAAGACTGAAATGTATGGCATAGTATTTGCAAATACTATCAATAAATATAGGACCTTATATGGCTCTTTTTTCAGCTACTAGATTTAGATGCCCCTTACTCCGTTCAGCTTATACCCGCGCTTGCTGAACGGGGTATTTTTTGGATTGGATATGATAATCATGAAAAATGCTAAAGTTTATATTACTTTGACAATAATTATATCTATTTTTTCTATTGTAATGATACAAGGATGTTTTGACGATTTTGTTATCCCAATTGGAAAAGATGATTTCTTGGCGAATTTAACTACAAATAAAAAATATTATAAGATTGGTGAACCTGTAGAATTGACACTTGTTTTACAGAACATAACTTCCAAATCGCAAGACCTTTCATTTAACAGTGGTCAATCATACGATTTTATTGTAAAAGAGCTGCCTAGCGAAAAAGAGATATGGCGATGGTCTAATGATAAGGTTTTTACACTAGCTATTTGGACAATGATTTTGGACCCCTGGGAAAGAAAAACTTATACTTTTGAGTGGGATCAAAAAGATAATGAATCCAAGCAATTAGTACCCGGAACGTATAAAATAGAAGCCATAATTACATCTAATCCTCAGATTTTTGCAGCATCCAAGAAGATAGTAATAGAAGATTCAAAATCTGAAACAGAATTTGAAACAATTGATAAAGGAACACAAAGCGGATATCAAAAACGCGCCTCAATTATTATAAAAGATAAAGACAGATGGGAAGAAATCTGGAATCTTCATTCAAGCAACCTTGATCAGATACCACATATTCCAGAAATTGACTTCTCAAAAGATATGGTTATAGCAATATTTAGAGGCGAATTTCCATCAAGTGGTTTTTCTACTGAAGTATCATCAATTAATGAAAAAGATGGGAGGCTTGAGGTTGTAGTAACAGAAACAGACGATATAAAAGGCATGGTTCTTGATGTTATAACCTATCCATTCCATATTATAAAGATACAGAAGACCGATCTTCCAATAGAGTTTGAATATCGAAGAGTTATAAACGTGAGTGTATAATTAATTGTGTAAGTTTCCTCCTTGTGATAAAATAGATTT
>CAZMCH010000017.1:0-58754 GCA_964564735.1 uncultured bacterium | reverse complement strand
CAAAAGATGATTCATCTGCCCATGAAGTTATGCTAGCAATACAAACAGGCAAAACAGTTGATGACCCCGGGCGATTCCGATTTGGTTCTGATGAATTCTATTTTCGTTCGCTTGATGAGATGCAGACACTTTTTGCTGATTATCCCAAATCTATATCTAATACGCTTGAAGTAAATGAAAAATGTCAATTTGAATTTGAGGCAGATAAAATTTTAATTCCAGATTATAAAACGCCTGATGGACTAGATGCTGATTCATACATTGAATTGTTAAGTCGTGAAGGTCTCAATCGCCATTATTCATCCATAACGCCTGAAATTGAGGATAGACTGCAATATGAGTTAGGCATAATCAAAAAAACAGGATTTGCACCATTTTTTCTTTTTGCTATGGATATAGTCAATTTCGCTAGGAGCAAATCTATACGAGTTGGTCCAGGACGTGGCTCTGCTGCTGGAAGTCTTGTAGCATATACTATTGGAATAACGAATATTGATCCATTGAAGCATGGTCTTGTTTTTGAGCGATTTCTTAATCTTGAACGTATCACACCTCCGGACTTTGATCTTGATTTTGATGCTCAAAGACGTGGTGAAATCGTAAGCCATATAATGGAAAAATTTGGAAATGAAAAAGTTGCACAAATCATCACCTTCAACCGTATGACAGCACGAGCAGTGATTAGAGATGTAGGAAGAGCATTAGGTATGCCTCTTGATGAAGTTGACTCAATTGCGAAATTAATACCAAAAGAATTGAGCATAACGCTTGATAAAGCAATAGAGTCTGTTCCAGAACTCCAAACAATGATGCAAGATCAAGATAAGGCTCGCCTTTTTAAGATAGCTAAATCCCTTGAGGGTATGGCAAGAAATGCTTCTGTTCATGCTGCTGGTGTTGTTGTCTTTAGCGATAAAGCATCAAAATTCGTCCCATTATTCAGAACATCAAACAATGAAATTGTTGTTCAATATGACAAAATGATCCTTGAAAAGATCGGTGTAAATAAGTTTGATATACTCGGTCTTGATGCTCTTTCAATGATTGATAATGTCCTTAATTTGATAGAGAAAAACCATAATATCAGGATTGACCTTGACAATCTACCTTTGGACGATAAAGCGACCTATGATATTCTTTGTGAGGCTCGGACACTCGGTATTTTCCAACTTGGTGGACAAGGGATGGTTGATCTATTGCTTAGACTTCAGCCTAGAACCTTTGAAGACCTAATACCCATCGTTAGCCTTTATAGACCAGGTCCAATAGAAAGCGGGATGCTAGATGAATATGTTGGTCGCAAACAAGGCACAATACCAATTGAGTATATGCACCCGATCCTTGAGCCAATACTTAAAGACACCTATGGAACGATAATATATCAAGAGCAAGTTATGAAAATAGGGCGTGAAATTGCAGGCTTTACACTTGGTCAAGCAGATATTCTCAGGAGAGCCATGGGCAAAAAGATCATGTCAGAACTTGAGAAACAAAGAGTGCCTTTCCTTGATGGAGCTAAGGCAAAAGGGATTTCACCAGAAATAGCAAATTCCATCTTTGATCAGTTAATACCATTTGCAGGATATGGCTTTAATCAGTCTCATACTACTGCCTATGCGCTTATTACATATCAAACTGCCTATCTTAAGGCACACTTTCCCATTGAATTCATGGCTGCTGGAATGACAAATGAGAAGGAAAATACTTCAGAGGTTGTTAGATATGTCAAGGAATGTCAAAAGATGGGAATTGAGTTACTTCCACCTGATATTAATGAAAGCTATGCCGATTTTAGTGTTAATGGCAATAGCATAAGATTTGGTCTTAGCGCAGTAAAAAACGTTGGTGTAAATGCTGTTGAGGCTATCGTTTCTGCAAGAGAGAAAAACGGTAATTTCACTTCATTATTTGATTTTTGCGAAAAGATTGACTCAAAGGTTGTTAATAGAAAGTGCATTGAAAGCCTGATTAAGTGCGGGGCATTTGATTCATGTGGAGGCGGACATAGAGCGCAACTTTTAGAAGCTATCGATATGGCAATGGAATGTGGACAAAAAGCCCAAAAAGACAAAGAAGTCGGTCAGGTATCTCTATTTGAGGCTTTTGATTGTTTTGCTGAAAAATCCTATGAATTACCGAATGTTCCAAAAATGAGTGATAATGAATTATTAGCTCTGGAAAAGGAATTGCTTGGATTTTATATGTCTGGGCATCCATTAATGAGTTTTGAGGATTTAATTAATAAATTCACAAATGCAACAACCAACAGCATGATGAAAATGGAAAACGGAACACCCATCACTACTGCTGGTATGATAACTAGCCTTCGAAAGCGAATGACAAAAAATGATAAACAGATGGCTTTTGCAACATTGGAAGATCTTGAAGGGATTGCCGATTTGATAGTTTTTTCAGAAACCCTCGCTAATTGTAGTGATGTTTTGCAAGAGGGAAATATAATATGGGTTAAGGGTGTAATATCAAATGGTCAAAAAGAACGTGAACAACCTTGTATACGCGCTGATGAAATTCTATCAATGAATGCCCTGAAAGATAGGTATGTTACATCCATTCATGTTAGTCTTCCTCAGAATGTATTAGATATGTCTATCCTCAAATCATTAAAGAATGTATGCTTGAATAATAAAGGTGATTGCAATCTTTTTTTGCATTTGAAGATACCCAGATATAATGATATAATAATACAGGCAAATCCTGACACCAGTGTTGCTCCTACAGATACTTTGATTGCAGAGCTAGAACGCATTACTGGTGAAAAATCAGTATGGCTTGATGCCTCTCGATCTGATTATTGATTTTTTTGTCCAAAAGGAAGGAATAATATGCCGAAAACTTATACAGAAATTAATGAAAAAATAAAAAAAGGCGAAGTTGTGGTTGTTACTGCAGAAGAAATGATTGATATTGTTGAGCAGGATGGTGCTAAGAAAGCTGCAAAAAAAGTTGATGTTGTAACAACAGGAACATTTGGCACAATGTGTTCTAGTGGGGCGATGCTTAACTTTGGTCATTCAAAGCCTAGAATAAAAGTTCATAAAGCATGGCTTAATGATGTATCTGCATATGCTGGTTTGGCGGCAGTTGATCTATATATAGGCGCAACAGAAGTGCCTGATGATGATCCCTTAAATAAAGTCTTTCCCGGAGAGTTTAAATATGGTGGTGGGCATGTAATTGAGGAACTTGCATCAAAAAAAGATGTCAGACTAAGAGCTATTGCCTATGGAACAGATTGCTATCCTAGAAAAGAATTGGAATCTTGGATCAATATTGATGATCTAAATGAAGCTATTTTATTGAATCCCCGAAATTGCTATCAGAATTATAACTGCGCTGTTAATCTATCAAATAAAACGATATATACTTATATGGGAACGTTAAAGCCTCGATCAGGTAACATTGCATATTCAAGTGCAGGACAGTTATCTCCTTTAATGAATGATCCATATTATAGAACAATCGGTATAGGGACACGCATATTTCTTGGAGGCGGTATCGGATATGTTATCTGGCATGGAACTCAACATACTCCGACTGCACCAAGAACCGATAACGGTGTTCCAAGGGCAGGTGCTGGCACTCTTGCTGTTATCGGTGACCTCAAACAAATGAATTCCGATTGGCTTAAAGGTGTTTCGTTCAGGGGATATGGTGCAAGTCTATCTATTGGTTTGGGAATTCCTATTCCAATACTTGATGAAGATATGGCAAGATTTACCTCCGTTAAGGATGATGACATATATGGACAGATAATTGATTACAGTCAGGATTATCCAAATCTTAATTCTGTGTCTTTGGCAGAAATAAGCTATAAAGAGCTAAAATCGGGTGAAATAGAGTTTCGTGGCAACAAAGTTCCAACAACACCACTATCAAGCTACTCAAAAGCAAGAGAGATCGCTGAAACCCTTAAAGAATGGATTAAAAAAGGAGAGTTTCTACTTACTGAACCTGTGCAACTTTTGCCATCTGTTGATTCAGGAATGTCTGCAAGCGCTCTCAAAGAAAGACCATAAAGATAAACGTAATGGGTGACGGGTGAAACGTGATACCAAATAAATCAACGAAAATCTGTTTAATCTGCGTTCTGAAAAAGTCATATCATAAAGTTTTTGATCAATAAACAGGAGAATATATAATGCTTAAAATAGGCTTCATAGGTGTTGGCGGGATTGCTGGCAGGCATATTGCCAACCTTAAACAACTTGGTCGTTCCGAATTTGTGGCTTTTTGTGATATTGCGGAAGAAAAAGCAAAACAAGCCGTTAGTGAAAACGGTGGAAACGCATATACTGACTTTAACGAAATGCTAGATAAAGAAAAACTAGATGCTGTTTTTATATGCACGCCTCCGTTTGTAAGAGCAGAGCCAATCGCCTCCGCATCAGCAAAGGGAGTTGCCATATTTTCGGAAAAACCACCAGCTTTTAATTCGGAACAAGGAAAAACAGGAGTTAATGCGATAAAAAAGGCAGGTATAATTAATAGTGTCGGATTTATGTATAGGTGGCTTATGACCGTTGCAAAAGCCAAAGAACTTATGAAGGGCAAAAAAATATCCGCTATCCGATCTGTTTTCCTCTGTGGCCCTGCTGTTCATTTGAATATACCCGGCTGGTTTTTTATAAGGGAAAAGTCAGGAGGTCCTCTTATGGATCAAGCTATACATGTCCTTGATCTTCATAGATACTTAGCTGGTGAAGTTACAAAAATACATGCCTTTGGTAATAACATGATCCAACCAAAGCGCGCTGATTTTACTACCGAAGAAACAATAGTAATGGATTTGCAGTTTGATTCAGGAATTATAGGCAGTCATACACACTCTTGGGCATGTGATGTTGCAATGGCTCAGGTGGAAATAATTTCAGATTATTCAAGATTCACTATCGATCTATTTGCCAATAGTATATTCGGCACAGTAGAAGGCGCACAGATAAATGAAAAAATGACCGATAACTGCTATCTTACAGAGGTAGATAATTTCTTGACCGCTGTGGAGAAAAAAGATCAAAGCATATTAAGATCATCTTACCAAGATGCTGTTAATACATGTGCGGTTACTTGGGCTGGTCTGGAATCAATAGACTCAGGTGAAGTTAAAACTCCATTAAGATTTTAAGATAAACTTTGGTTGCCCTTTTTTAAATATAACCATTGAAGGGCAATTATCGTTTTGGCATCGCAGATTTCTCCGTTTTTTATCATCTCAAAAGCATCTTTTAATGGAATCTCTATAACCTGAATATCTTCATCTTCACTTTCTTTACCTCCGCCGATAGCTGTCTTACGGTAGCAATCGGCAAAGTAAAGATATATTCTCTCAGATGAACCACCAGGGCTAAGATAAAAATGGCATATAAAATGGAGATCGTCAACTTCATAACCAGCTTCTTCAAGCAATTCAGCTTTTGCTACTGATTCAGCATCTCTTCCTTTGTCAATCATGCCTGCGACAATTTCTAATAACCAGCCGTTACCATCATTAGCATAAGCGGGATATCTGAATTGCTTGACGAGTATAACCGAATCACTTTCTTTATTATATAGCAAAACTGCTACCGCATCGCCCCTGTTAAAATTAAGCCTCGTAATTATTGGACTCATTTCGCCATTGAATTTTTCATATTGTAATGTTGCTTTATCAACTTTGAAAAAATCGTCATAATCACGTTTCTCGCTTATTATATTAACTTTTGATGGCATCAAGCTATTTCCTCGTAAAATTCATCAGAATCAGTAAACATATAACCAACGCCCCTGACAGTGCGTATAAATGATTGATTTCCTGTCTCTATTTTGGTTCGTAGGCGACCTATGTGAACGTCAACCGTCCTCGTTCCACCATAATAATCATATCCCCATATCTCGTCAAGAAGTATCTCTCTCGTAAATACACGACCTCTATGGGTTGCTAAATATTTCAGTAATTCATATTCTTTTAGGGTCAAAACCAAAGGCCAGCCATCAACAGTAACTTCATATCTAGTTGTATATATAACAAGATTGCCTATCTTAATAACATCAACCTCATCAGCAGGCTTATGTCTTGATATTAATAGCTTAATCCTCATTTCTAATTCACGCAAATCATAGGGATAAAGAATAAAATCTTGAATTCCTTTTAAATGCTCAATATCTCTGACACGTTCCTGAGCAACGATAGCCATAACAGGAGTATGGCTTTCAAGGGCGTCTTGCTTTATTTGATACCATATATCCGAAATGCCTCTACGGTTATAGAGGTCCATAACCGCTAATTCAGGCTTTTTTGTAAACATGGACTCAGCAGAGCTATCAAATTCGGAAATAACAACGCTGTTACCCATATTTTCAATAGCCCTTTTTAGTTGATTAAGCCTGTCACCTTTATCACCAAGAATGAGGATTCTTCCCATTATAAGATCAACCTTTCTCCATTAAATCAATGGCTTTTCTTATTTTTTCTGCTGATCTCTTGCTATCATCTTCAGTAGAGAGCATAGCTCCAGAATTGACTATCCTCCAAATCGTATCTTCTGCTATTGGGCAATCATCTTTTGTATAAATCTTGCCGAGATAAGGCGCATGTCGCTTATATTGTTTTCTATCTGGGCTAGAATGATCAACTACAGACATAAAGACAGGATAGTTGTATGCTGGTTTTTGCACAAAGCCAAATCCTAGTGGTGCGCCGACTTCTCTTGCAACTTCCTTAAATCTATCATGGCTCATACCATATTTATCACCTTGCCAGAAACAACACCATATATACCCTGATTGTACAGCATCCTTATCAACACGTCTTGGTTTAAGCCATTTACAGCCCTCGATTGCTGAATTTAGATGTCTTAAACAGGCATTATATGTTTCAATATAGCCTTTTACTCTCTCAAGCTGTGCTAAACCGATTGCGGCTGTAACTTCATTCATACGAAAGTTCATCGTAAAAAACGCAGGTGATTCTCCACCAAAAGCCCATTCATTATATAGCTTATAATCAAGGTCATCATCATCAGTAACCATCATTCCACCGTCACCTGTCGGCAAATGCTTTGATTGCTGAAAGCTAAAAACGCCTATATGTCCCCAGGTCCCAGCATGTTTGCCTTTCCAATAGCTACACATATTATGGGCGCAGTCCTCTATCATAAAAATATTATGCTCATCGCATATTTTCCTTATCTCATCAAGTTTAGCACAAAGCCCCCACATATTAGTAACTATAAGGGCTTTTGTTTTTTCAGTTATTTTTTGCTTTACAGATTCAGGGTCCATCAACAACGTATCAGACTCAATATCAGCAAATACAGGCGTAGCATTTTCACATAAAGCGGCTACTCCAGCGAAATGAACGACAGGGTCGCATATAACTTCTGTATCCCATCCCGCAGGCGAACAACTAACTGCCTGAGCAAGCGCAGTCATAGCGGAATTTCTTGTTATTGCATGTTTTGAGCCAACAAATTCCGCAAAGGCTTTTTCAAATCTGCCTGTCATTCCATCACGATTCCAGCCTAAACTGCCTGATCGCAATACCTCACGAACATAGCCTAACTCTTTTTCGTCAAATATACGCATGGAAATCTCCTTCCCTTGTTATTTTCTTAATTCTGCACCAAATTTTTCTGACAATGCTGAAATGATTTTTTGTTGAACTCCATCAACATATTCATCAGTGAGGGTTTGCTCTGGTGAATAATATTCAATTGAATATGCCAAACTCTTTTTATTATCGGGTATTTGTTTGCCTTTGTAAACATCAAAGAGAGACAATTTTCTGATCAAATTTCCACCAGTTAATTTTATTAATTCCTCAACTTGTGAGGATGGTATATCATAATCAAGCACAACCGCCATATCTCTATAAACAGATGGCAATGTTGGTAAAGGTTCAAACGTGTTGAATGTAGAATTAGCCATTAGATCATCAAAATTCATTTCAAACATATAAACAGGCTGATCAATCTCATAATTATTAAGCACCTCACGCCTTATCTCTCCAAAAATACCTATTATTTTATCATTTAGGATAATTTCTGCGCTACGCCCTTGTTGAAATGGCGCTTCATCAGTTGCTTTTAGCTTATAGTCGGTAATGCCAACCCCTTCAAGCATTGTCTCAACAATGCCTTTTATATCAAAGAAATCAACCTCTCGTGTCGGCTGATTCCATTCCTGAGAACCTATTGACCCGCTTATTAATCCGCTAACAAATTCTGGTTCATCTGGTTGTTTGCCATCAACTTTGGGATGAAATACACGCCCTACCTCAAATATCCTTATATCATTAATACGCCTATTCATGTTATATTTAACATTTTCCATTAACAAAGGCATAAGCGTAGTTCTTATGGTAGATTGCATTTCGCTAAGGGGATTTCTAAGCCTCAAAGCGTTTCGGTATTTGCCATCCTCTGCCAAGTTTAGCATATCAAGGGCATTTGAGCCATGAAAGGAGTAATTGAGAACCTCCATCAATCCACATGCGGTCATTATATTCCTTATTTTGCTTCTAAATAGGTATTTCCTTCTGGTTAGGTTTTCTGCGTCTGATTCTGGTGGAACTTCGCTTGCAGGCATTGTAACAGGGATGTTGTTATAGCCATAATGCCTCGCGATCTCCTCAATTAAATCAATTTCACGAGATACATCAGGTCTAAAAGTCGGAATCATAACCCTGAGGTTATTTTGATCTTTTTCTGCAGGAAATTCAAGACTTTTAAGGATTTTCTGCATTTCATCAATATTAAGGTCTGTTCCAAGAACAGCGTTAGCCCTTTCAGGTCTCAACTTGACAGTAATCTTTTCCCTCGGTTCTGGATATGTGTCAACAATACCTGAGCAAATTTCCCCACCTGCAAGTTGTTGTATTAGTTGTGCTGTCCTGTTTAGTGCAGTAATCAAGCCTTCGATGTCAGTTCCTCTTTCAAATCTATGAGATGCCTCTGTGTGCATTCCGAGAGCCTTTGCTGTTTTACTGATACTAACAGGATTGAAATATGCACTTTCTATAAGTATATTAGTCGTCTTTTCTGTTACATCAGAACCCCAACCACCCATTACACCAGCGACAGCAACCGCACCTTTTGCATCGGCAATAACTAGCATATCGCTATTTAAAGTTCGTTCTTGCTCATCAAGCGTTGACATTTTTTCTCCGTCTTTTGCTCTACGAACAATAATTCTTTTTTCATTTAGATTATCAAAATCAAAGGCATGAAGCGGATGACCAAGTTCCATTAGGACATAATTGGTTACATCAACAACATTGCTAATTGAACGCAATCCTACACTTTCGAGTCGTTTTCTCATCCAGTATGGTGAAGCGCCTATCTTTGCCCCAAGAACTAGCCTTGCGGAATATCTTGGGCATAAATCAGGGTCATTGATCGTAACAGAAGTAAGACTTGATGCCTTTGTTGAACTTTCCTCAAATTCAATCTTTGGTCGTTTCAATGGATTGCCTGTTATTGCAGAAACTTCACGCGCAATCCCAAAGATACTGAGACAATCAGATCGGTTTGGCGTAAGTTCAATATCCATAGTTACATCACCAAGACCGAGTGCCTCAACTAATGGAGTTCCAATCTTAAATTCTGCGGGTAAATCCATTATTCCGCTTGCACCTTCGCCAATATTGAGTTCCTTTTCTGAACAAAGCATACCATAGGAAGTAACACCCCTTATCGTAGTTGGTTTAATCTCCATGCCGTTTGGTAAATTTGCACCAATAAGCGCAAGCGGTGATAGCATCCCTTCCCTTGCATTTGGCGCACCACATACGATAAAAAGATTCTCTCCAGTTCCGATGTCAACTTCACAAAGCGAGAGTTTATCAGCGTTTGGATGTTGTTCTTTGGAAATGATTTTCCCGACAACGACTTTATCCAACCCTTGCGCTGATTTGGTTTTTATTTCTGCGACCTCAAGCCCAACCATCGTTAGTTTTTCTGCTAACTCCTCTGGTGTGAGATCGAAATCAACATAATCTTTTAGCCATTCTAAGCTGATTAGCATATATAAATCTCCTTCATGGAATATCCTATATCTAAAATTGCTCTAAGAATCTTAAATCATTCTCAAAGAATAATCTTATATTATCAATACCATATTTCAGCATAGCAACACGTTCAATGCCCATTCCAAAAGCAAAACCTGTATATTTTTCTGAATCATATCCGACAGCCTTAAAGACTTCTGGATCAACTGAACCAGAACCTAGTATCTCTAGCCAGCCTGTGTTTGAGCATGTCCGACAGCCAGACCCTTTGCAAACAACACAACTGATAAGCACCTGTGCGCTTGGTTCTGTAAATGGGAAAAAGTCAGGCATAAAACGATATTTTGTGTCTTTACCGAACATCTGGTGGACAAAACTGACAAGAACGCCTTTGAGATCGCTGAATCTGATATTTTCATCAACCATCAAGCACTCAATCTGCTGAAACATAGGCGAATGTCTTAAATCATCATCTCGACGGTAAACTTTTCCGGGAACAATCACTCGGACTGGTGGTTTTTGGCGTTCCATAACTCTAATCTGAACTGCGGAAGTTTCTGTGCGGAGTAGCATCCCATCGCTTATATACATTGAATCTCGTTCATCTCTTGCAGGATGATGCTCTGGCATGTTAAGCGCATCAAAGTTATAATAATCAATCTCTACTTCGGGACCTTCTGCAACCTGAAAACCCATGCCCTTGAATATTTCCACAATTTCTTCTGTTATCTGTGTAAGTGGGTGTTTTTTTCCAATTAGTGGTTTACGACCCGGCAATGTAATATCGATAAAATCAGCGGATAGCTTCGCTTCATGCTCTTTCGCTTCCATAATCTCTATAGCGGAATCAAGTTCTGTGGTTATCTTTTCTTTGACTTGGTTTGCTAACTGACCCACAACAGGGCGTTCCTCTGCGGATATATCCTTCATTCCTTTTAATATCTCTGTTAGCATACCCTTTTTGCCAAGGTACTTAATACGGATTTCGTTCAATTCTGCAACGTTTTTGGCTGATTTTAATAAGCTAAGCGCTTCTTTTTCTATTGCTATTAATTTTTCCTGCATTTATAACTCCTCTCTTACATCATTCTATTTTGTTTAACCTGATTATATACTCAGAGATTGCCTTTGTCAATGGACATCACCTTCAAGAGTATTGAAAATAAAAAAAGCCGTAAACACAATTTAATGTGTCCACGGCTTTTTTTTGATTAACAAGAATATCTATAATTGCTAGATCACCCCTTAAGCCTTAGACACACCAAGACTAAATCGCCCAAAACTCCTAAATCGGAAATTTACTTTCGAAGCGATAATATTTAGAATCTCTGATCTTTTGCTAGAAGATTCCAACATCGTCTTAGTGTCCTGAAACTATGGAATGAAAAATTAGCTACTAATATTTATAATAAAATACTACCAAAAAATAGTGGATAAGTCAAGAATAATTTTTATCAAGAGTATATATTAATTCGGTAAAGCAATACAATCTTGAATGTTTAATTTTTAATCCCTTATGAGACTTTGTGGTTTAGTGTCTTTGTGATTCATTCTTATATCGAACTGGCTTTAAGTTAGACAAAAAGATCAAAAATTCATTATCGCCTCACGAAATTGACCAAGATTGTGACCATTATAAATCAACTCAATAGGGATAATTATCTTTCCCGATGCTTCATTTGGTGCAATGAATGAGAAGCTTATTCTTGCCTCGCTTTTTGGTGGTATCAATGCAGATTTTTGCTCAATCTTAATATCCCATGATCTTGGTAATACAGGACGACATATAGCTAACCTTTCTGATGATGAATGATTGGTTATATCTACATGCAAATCTACATTTTTATTATCTGAAACATTTTGCTCATAGGGATAGCAATGAACCCAATATTCGTCCATACCATAGTTTGGCGAATCCCAAGGGAATAGTTCTCCGTAAATCTTTTCCCTTTCTGCAAGGTTAGCACGCATAAATGTAATCTCTTCATCAGTAAAGTCAAACGCTTGATCAACATGGCAATTAAATATATGTGTTGGTTTTAATTCCTGCATCAAAGCCAAACAACGATCAAATCCGACTCCTTCACCTAACCAGTTACGATTCCATGAACAATAATCATCTATTCCCGACATGGTAAAAGAATCACCCGCAAAAAACATCGTTATCCCATGACCTTCAATTAATAACCCGCTATGATAATAGCTTTGTCCGGGAAAATGATAAGCTGTCATCTTAAATTCATTCCAGTTCCACGACTCACCATCTTTTGTCCAGTTGCTAACCTTTATGACTGATGGTGAAATACAAGGCAACCTATAGGCAATGGGATTCTCTAATATATCAGCCATTCTTTCATCAGTATAAACAGGGCAATCAAATTCTTTTTGAAAATCTGGTATTGCGTCAACATGATCATCATGATAATGCGACACAAAAAGACCTGAAACTTTATTTATATCATTGCTTGCCTGTAATCTTTGTATTTCCTTTATAACTTCTTTGCTTCCGCAATCTATAACAAAAAGGTCTTTATTTTCCGATATAATAAACCATGATGTTCCATAATGACGCAAACAGGAAGGGATAGCCTTTCCATCTCTAATAGGCATGTGTCCTTCTTTTTCTTCAAACTCTGTGAACATTTGAGGGAAATAATAACGGAGTGCAGAAATAGCAACATACTTATCATAACAAACATCAAGTCTATTAATAAGCGAATCTATTGCTTCATTAGGGTTATCAATTATGTTGCCATGTGAAGGGATTATGGATTTTGGTGATTGAGACTTCAATTTTAATAAACTTTGTTTTAGTTCATTCCTTGCACCAAGAAAACCATGATAATCGGTTGTCGTTTCACCTTTTTGCAGGCTATAAAGTTCCCATATTTGCCCTGTATCATATATTACATCACCAGAGAAGATATACTTTGCATTATCAACTTCAATTACATAAGATATGCTTCCGTCTGTATGACCTGATGTTTCGATTACTGATATAGTTGCACTACCCCATTTAAAAGAATCACCTTCTTTATAGGTTTCATGAACATTTATGGATTCAGACAACATTAGATTATGAGGATGGACATTGTATATATGCCAGCGATATGAAGGATCATTCCAATATGACTGAACATCTGCAAACCATACTTTTTCTTTTTCAGGAACACCAATTTTTATATTATTATCTTTATCTAATTCAAAAGCCTGATCTCGATGATGATGAGTAAATATGACCTTATCAATAGTTTTGCCTATTAAAGATGGCATTACAGAACCATCGCCAAAATCAATAAGCAAAGCCCGATCTCCATCAGTAACTATTCCTATATTGATATTTGCTTTATATACATAAATATTATCACTTATGCGAATCATTTTTTCAGACATGACTCCTCCTAGTTAAAATAAAGCTTTTAAGTTTTCTTTATAAGGCTTTCTAGCAATGCCTTTCTCTGTGATGATGCCATCAATTAGCCTTGCAGGTGTGACGTCAAATGCAGGATTATAGACTTTTACACCTTCTGGTGCAGTGCGTTTGCCAAAGCCTTCAGTAATTTCTTCTGATTTTCTCTGCTCAATTGGTATGAGATCGCCTGTTTCAAGGCTCATATCTAGTGTCGATGTTGGCGCAGCGATATAAAATGGAATCTTATGCTCTTTTGCAAGCACAGCTACGCCATAAGTGCCGATCTTGTTTGCTGTATCACCATTAGAGGCTATACGGTCTGCACCAACGATGACGCAATCAATTTCCCCTTCTTTCATCACTTGCGCAGACATATTATCGCATATAAGCGTTACATCAATACCTGCCTGCATTAGTTCCCATGATGTTAGCCTTGCGCCCTGCAATAATGGTCTTGTCTCGTCAGCAAATACTTTGATGCGCTTCCCTTGTTCATGCGCAGTAAACATAACCGCAAGGGCTGTTCCATAGTCAGCGGTTGCAAGTCCTCCTGCGTTGCAGTGTGTCAATATGGTGTCTCCATCTTTTATTAGTGTTGCGCCATGCTCTCCAATAGCTCTACACATGATTTTATCTTCATCTATGATCTTTAATGCTTCTGCGAGTAAAATACCTTTTAGTTGTGATATGTTTTTATCTTTATTTTCCTCCATAGTCCTTTTTATTCTGTCCAAAGCCCAAAAAAGATTCACCGCTGTTGGTCTTGATGTTGCAAGGTATGATGTCGTTTTTATTAGTTGTTTACTGAAATTATTATAATCCTTTGCATCAAAGTTCCAGATACCCAGAACAGCCCCTAACGCCCCTGCAATTCCAATAGCTGGCGCACCCCTTACTTTAAGAACTTTTATTGCTTCCCAGACTTGTTCTACAGTCTCACAATCAATGTATTTTAGCTCATTTGGCAATAATGTTTGGTCTATCATCCTGACTTTTCCATTATTCCATTCAATTGTTGGTATTGGCATCTTAAAAGTCTCCTCATCAATATATGGTTTATATTCATTTTGAATTTATTTGAATATTATAAAGCATAGTATCTTCGTTGTCATTGATAAAATATTTGACTTTTTATATGTTTAGATTATAATATCAGTGAGGTTTGACATACCTCAAAACTCATTATATTTATCCTAACTTTTTGGTTTTTATATTTGACTAATACTAAGGAGTATTGTTATTTGTTAATCAGAAGATATATACTTGCTGGGTTATCTGGTATTTTATTAGTTCTAGGTTTTCCTGAGTTTAATTTCTGGTCATTGACTTGGGTTGCATTGGTTCCGCTTTTGGTAGCGATTCATGGAACTAGCTGGAAACAATCATTATGGCTTGGTTTTGTTGCTGGTGGTGTGTATTTCGGCGGGATCATGAATTGGTTGATGGTTCTAGTGCCATTTTCCACATTTTTCTGGGTGTTTTTGGGTTATATTGTTTTATCTGCATATTTGGCTTGTTATGTTTTTTTATTCACTGTTTCAATAAATTATATAACGAATTATTGGTATAAAAAGTCAAATACATTTACATTCTTTAATAGGCTTTCGTATATACTTCTTGTTGCGATTACATGGACAGGTCTTGAGGTTCTTCGTGGTTATGTCGCTTCTGGATTGCCATGGGCGAGTCTCGGTTATACACAATGGAAGATTCTTCCCATAATACAAATCTCGTCGGTTGTGGGAATGTATGGCGTGACATTTTTAATATGCCTAATAAATGGCATTATTGCTCTATTTTTGATTGATATTTCTGGTTGGAAAAATACATTAAAATCTTCAATTATCCCTTTGGCAATAGTTTTAGTAGCATTGATCTATGGCATAATTTCGTTAAACCAGCCAACTGATACAAAGACGATCAAGATTGGAATTGTCCCGGGTAATATCAAGCAGAAAGATAAAATGGCTTCTTGGGGCAGAAAATCAGGTTGGATATTTGATAAATATTTTGAGCTAACGCAAAAAGCCATTAAAGATAAACCCGAAATGATTATCTGGCCTGAAACCGCAGTCCCAAAGTTCATATTTCCTGCAAGTGAGGAATTGGATAAAATAACTGATCTATTATCAGGTTATAACTCATATATGTTGATTGGTGCAATATCCTATGATGATAGCGTAGGTAAAAATGAGGATATAAAAGTTTTCAATTCTGCATATATGATAACGCCAAAGGGTGAAGTGATTGATAAATACGATAAAATTCATCTAGTTCCAATAAGCGAGCAATTTCCATTCAAGCGTTATTTACCAAAAAAATGGCAAGAATTAGTTGCAGGCGTATCTGACTTTGACAGTGGAAGTGAATTCAATGTATTTCATTCGCCTTTGGGTGATATTGGTGTGCCAATCTGCTTTGAATCTGTATTTCCAGAGATTTCAAGAGAATTTGTAAAAAACGGTGCAAATTTAATTGGCATTATTACAAATGACTCATGGTTTGTTGGAACTTTCGCAGCGCAACAGCATTTTTCAATGGCTCCGTTTAGGGCGATTGAGAATCGTGTCTCGGTTTTTCGTTGCGCCAATTATGGAGTTTCGTGTATAATTGATCCCTATGGCAGAATAGCCCAGAAGCTAGAACCCGAAAATGGCGATGAATATATTATTGGAGATGTCGGCTTATATCAAGCTGGCACTTTTTATACCAAACATGGAGACTATTTTCCATGGACATGCCTTGCAATGCTAGTTTTTCTTATCATTCAGGCTTGGTGGTATAAATATCGTAAGTTTATGGAGATAAAAGGAGAAAAAGATGTTATCAGAACTACGCTCAGCGATTCAGGAAGCAAAAGAAAGAGTCATGGGAGCAGGAGGGCTTCTTTGACGCAGAAAACAAGCAAAAAGAAGCAGAAAAATTAGAGAAGGATATGTCTGAACCTGACTTCTGGAGTAATCCGCAAAAGGCACAAGAGACATCGCAAAGGCTTGCAAGATTAAAAGAAGACATAGCTCTTTTTGATAAGCTTCGAAATCATTCAGAAGATATAGAAACTTTATTAGAACTTGCTGAGGCTGAGGAAGATGAGTCATTAGAAGAAGAAATAAAGAAGGAATTATCTAATCTTGAAAATGAACTTGAGCAAATTGAATTTAGGTTAATGTTAAATGGACAACATGACAGAAGCGGAGCTATATTAGATATACACTCAGGAGCCGGTGGCACAGAATCGCAGGACTGGGCAGATATGCTTCTGAGAATGTATCTTAGATGGTGTGAAAAAAAGGGATTTAAGACACAAATTATTGATATGCTTGATGGCGAAGAAGCAGGCATAAAAAGCGCAACAGTCATGGTTGCTGGTGAATATGCTTATGGATATTTGAGAGCAGAAGTTGGCGTTCATCGTCTTGTTAGAATTTCACCGTTTGATGCCAATCACAGAAGACATACTTCATTTGCATCCGTTGCGGTATTTCCTGATATTGAGGATGAAGTTGATATAGAAATCAACGAGGCTGATTTAAGGATTGACACTTTTCGTTCTGGTGGTCCAGGCGGTCAGCATGTAAATACAACAGATTCGGCAGTTAGAATAACGCATTTGCCGACAGGCATCGTTACTCAATGTCAGAATGAGCGTTCTCAACATAAAAACAAAGAAGTTGCCATGAAAGTTCTTCGAGCAAGGCTTTATGAAATTGAGATGGAAAAAAAAGCTGAGGAGATGGCAAAGATTCATGGCGAGAAACGTGATATAGCATTCGGTAGTCAGATAAGGTCTTATGTTTTCCATCCGTATAGAATGGTTAAAGACCTTCGCACAGATGTTGAGGTCGGCGATGTTGACCGAGTGATGAACGGCGATATTGATATATTCATAGAGGCTTTCCTGAAATCTAGGCAAATAAGT
Organism: uncultured bacterium; assembly: GCA_964564735.1. Lineage (GTDB taxonomy): Bacteria > Poribacteria > DTPJ01 > DTPJ01 > DTPJ01 > CAZMCH01. The sequence continues at coordinate 41,420 of CAZMCH010000017.1, read as the reverse complement.
AAGTAAATCTATTTTTGGCAAAAACTAAAGGAATGACATTATTAGGTATGTCATTCCTTTTTTTATGACACATAGGGCATCAATATATCCCTTAGCCTTCTGGTAGCCCTGAAAAGATGCGCCTTTACAGTTCCCAAAGAGCAATTAAGCGTTTCTGCAATATCTTTGAGCGCCAATCCCTCATAATGCCTTAATATAAAAACTTTCTGCTGTTTCTTTGGTAATCGTTGTATTGCTTTGGAAATTACTTTGCCTAATTCACCTGATTCCATTAACTTATCTGACGTTCCGTTATCGCTATAATAGTGATTGCTTACATAAGAAAGGTCATCCATAGACATTTCATTTACTTGATTTCTAATATAATCTGTGCAGGCGTTTAATGTGATTCTTCTCAACCAAAAGCCAAACGCAGAATTATCTTTAAGTTTTCCGATAGATTTATAAACCTTCAAAAAAACTTCTTGGGAAATATCATAGGCATCTTCATAATTGCCAATATAGCCATAAGCGATATTATAGACCTGTTTTTGATATTTTCTGACTATTTCTTCAAAAGCGTTAACCTCGCCATTTTTAAATTTCTGGATTAATATTGTTTGTTCTATTGGAGATACAACACCAAAACTAGCGACTCCCATTTTAATAAACCTCACTTCTTGCATTTACGTTATTTATAAAAATTGGATTCATCTTCTATTATTCATTTTGCAAGAAATTTGCCAATCTTATATAAAGCAAGGAATACTAATTTTATTGGGAGTTTTGATAAAGCCTGACAAAACTAATGTTGTAATAATGACACATATAGTAGTATGAATGATACAATCTAAAAATGGTCCATTTTAAGTATTGATAAAACCCTCAATCATCTGAACGAACTCCTTCATCCATTGTGAAATATCTTTTTTGCCTCTTGCACAGATCAGATTCCCATCTTTAACGACTGGTTCATCAATATAGATAGCCCCGCAAATAGTGGCGTCAAATCTACATTTAGGGATTGTTGTAACTTTTCTTTCACGAATGACATCCGCTGTTCCAAGTATTTCGATACCATGACAGATAGATGCAACAGGCTTATTTTTGGCAAAAAAATCTTTTGTTATTCGGATCAGATCATCATTATAGCGCAGGTATTCGGGAGCCCGTCCACCAGGCAAAACCAAAGCTATATATTCATCAGGGTCAATATCTTTAAATGCTATATCCGACTCAATGCGATAGCCTTGATGTTCTTCGGTAATATCCCATCCCATAGTCAATTCGTGCATAACAAGATGATATGAATCGACTTCTGGTGCAGAGATAACAACTTGATAATCCTCTCCTAGTCTATAATAAGGAGCCATCGTATCCAATACCTCCGCACCATCTCCAACTATTATTAATACTTTATGTTTATTATTCAAATTTGCGTTTTTTATGCTTGATCGTAATTTATGCCGTTCCATTTTGCTCTCCAAGTTCTTTGTTAGTTTTGCCAATAATTAAATTATGATCTATCATTAGCAGATAAAACAAAAATTATCAATAGATTCTTTATTTTCTATGATTTAATTAAAATTCCATTGACAAAGGATAAATATAGTGTTAAGTTATATTTTGCTAAATATAAGCTAATTAAGTTTTTTAATTCTCTAAACTTGTTTTTAGGAGGTTTTTCAATGAATAAAAGATTTTTAATAGTTTCTATAACAATGCTCTTTGCTCTGGCAAGCATCTGCGCTTATGCCAATGTTACGTTTGCTGGAAAGGATACAACGACAAAGGGTGACTGGTCGAAAAAATATGGTAAGAATGGTGTGATACTTTTCGCTGCGAAGGATCAGACAGATATGAAAGACATTGCCAAATTTGATGATGCCAAGAATAACCGCTGGGATTGGGCTAATCCTACTGATGATGCTCGTGGTTTGATAACTCTTACTGATGCAAAAAAACGTATGGGAACTTGCATGTATAACAATCCTACCAGCGTAATTAGTATTGAGAGCAAAATTGATAATTATCAGGTTGCTCTTTTTGTTATTGACTGGGATAGCACAGCTAGAATACAGGAACTTACCGGCTTTCAAGGTGCAAAAGCCCCTGATAAACCAGATGCTACAGTCCAAAATCCTGAATTCAACGCAGGCGTATATTATAAATGGCTTGTAACTGGCAAAGACCCATTCAAGATTCAAGTCGTTCATAAAGGCGGGGCAAACTGGGTTATGTCCGGACTTTTCCTTGATAAAGTAGAAGGTTCAGCAGTTCAATCATTTGATAAGCTAACTTCTACATGGGGCGGAATCAGAGCAGGAAATTAGTTTTTTTGCCAAGCTAAATAATAAAAATATATATATAAAAGCGGAGATTACTTGTCTCCGCATTTTCATATAATCAATTAGGAGGTGTTTTTAATGAGATTACGTATTTTAATGATGGCGATTTTAGCTGTCTTTATCATCAGTAGTATTTCAACCATTTATGCTGATGTAAAATATGTTGGCGAAGATAAAAAAACTTTAGGAAATTGGCCAGAAAAATATGGCAAAAATGGTGCAGTTATATTTAAGCCCGGTGGAGATAGTAAAGACCTAAAAGATATTATTAAAGTTACTGATAATGGACAAAGATGGGATTGGGCTAATCCTACACAGGACGAAAGGGGATTGTTCTTCCCAGATGATTTAAAAAAGAGAACTGGCTCTTGCATGTTTAATAACCCTGTTGGATTAGTTGAATTGGAAACCAAGTTAAAAAGCTATCAGGTGGCAATTTCTGCTATTGACTGGGATAGCTCTGTTCGTGTTGAAGATTTGGTTGGTTATCAAGGAGAGAAAGCCCCAAAAGACCCTGATGTAACAGTCCAGAATCCTGATTTTCATAATGGAGTATATTATATATGGCATGTAACAGGAAACGATCCTTTCAAGCTACAAATCACTCACAAGGGCGGGGCAAACTGGGTTATTTCAGGTCTTTTTGTTGATGCTGTTGGCGCTTCTGTAAACGCAAATGGCAAACTTACAATGACTTGGGGTTCTATAAAAAAATAGTTATAAAATAAACTAAAAGGGCGGAGTATTTTTATAGAGTGCTTCGCCTTATAAATATCTTATTATGACCTTCTCCCTTTCTTAGGGAGAAGGATTTTTTATCAATTATTCAAATCTCATCAAGTGGTAATTTCGCTTACCAGTCCTTAGAACTGATATATGGCTTGATGCAAGGGATTCCTTAGTTATTTTATATTCTGAATCAATAACCTTCATGTTATTAATATAAACACCGCCACCATCAATAAGCCTCTTTGCTGCTGATCTGCCTTTACTTATTCCGCATTGCACCATTGCATCTATAAGCAATAATCCTGTTTCCAGAGCATCCTTAGAAATTTCAGTTGACGGAACATCCTTAAATATCTCTTCTAGCATTTCATCTGAAACATCAGATATTTCTTTACCAAATAAAATCTCGGATGTTTTAACTGCTATATTTGCTTTTTCTACTCCATGAATAAAGCTTGTTACTTCATAAGCAAGGACGCGCTGTGCTTTTCTAGCCTCTGGTTCGTTTGCAGTTGCCTTAGCAAGCTCATCAATCTCAGAAAGTGGAAGGAATGTAAACCATTTCAGGTATTTTATGACATCTTTATCATCAGTGTTGATCCAGTATTGATAAAATTCATAAGGTGATGTCATCTCAGGATCGAGGAAAATTGCCCCTTTTTCTGTTTTTCCAAGTTTTTGTCCTGATGCAGTCGTTATAAGTGGGAAAGTTCCGCCATAAGCCTGTTTTCCTGTTATTCTTCGTATTAAATCAATACCAGCAGTTATATTGCCCCATTGATCGCTTCCGCCAAATTGAACTGTGCAGTTATGATCCTGCAAAAGGTGAAGAAAATCCGCAGACTGCAATAGCATATAGCTAAATTCTGTGAAAGATATGCCTTCACCCTCCATACGTCGCTTGACCGATTCCTTTGCAAGCATATCACCAATACGAAAATGCTTGCCAATATCTCGCAAAAACTCTATCAGACTATATTTTGCTAACCAATCAGCGTTATTGATTATCATGACTTTTCCTGTGTCGGCTTTCTCTGGTTTTAGCAAATTATATAGTTGTGCCTTAACACCCTCAGCGTTTCTTTCTAAATCTTCCTCAGATAGTAAAACTCTTTCCTCTGACTTACCGCTTGGATCCCCGATCATGCCTGTTCCACCGCCTAATAATCCGATTGATATATGACCGCAGTGCTGAACATGCGAAAGAGCCATTATAGGAAGTAAATGTCCAACATGAAGGCTTTTTCCTGACGGATCGAATCCTACATAGCAGGTTACTTGCTCTTTTTCAAAAAGCGTAGAAAGACTATCATCTGATATTTGTTCAATGAAACCCCTTTCCTCTAAAATCTTAAACACATTACTAAACATACATCCTCCTTCTGAGATCAAAAAAGCCCACCCATCGAAAAAATTCGACGTGTGGGCTTTGAAATCTCTTTTTTATGTTGTTATCTTACTGGAAAAGCAAATTCATAATGCCCACTATCAAACGCAATAATAGTAATAATAATGATATATGCGCACTATGATAGTAAGCAAATTATCTTCGCAAACCATTAAATTAAAATTTGTTGAATTATTGTTTTTTCCAGCAAAACTCATTTAATCATACCTTAATTTTAAGTATCTATTTTTGTTTTGTATTATTTCGTATTCTACCATAGAAAAGTTTATCTGTCAAGACAAAACAACAATCCATCACAAGTATAATTTTTTATGTCCAGAAACAACACAAGCTGATTTGTGATTAACCCAAAACTGATTACCCATTACGTTTTTTCATTAAACATTACGCATCACGATCTTTTACCAATCTGACCAGATTTAATCATCTCATCTAAAGCGTTATCATCAACATCTAATGGCAAATCCACTCTTCCACGACGCCTGCTTGATTCCCAACATGCAAATATAATCTCTGTGGCAATTAATGCACGACGAGCGCATAACTGACTTTCTCGACCTGTTGCTAGGGCATCTACAATATCTGCAATAGCTCTCTCTATAAATCCAGGTCCATGAATACTTTCGCCTTTTGTATCTATGATCTCCCAATCTGTCTGACCATCACGTTTAATACGCAAAGGTAATTGATTTTGGCTGGCAACACCAACCTCTATTACACCCTTAGTCCCTACAATTCGATCCATTGCACCAATAATAGAAGACCCTGGACCACTAGATGCCATACCCATAACGCCATTAGCATATTCCCATAACCCCCAGACTTGCCCTTCATGGTCGGCTCCAAAGACTAACTGAGGTTCTCGGTAATCTATTTGGGCAATGACCCATTTAGCGGGAGTTTCATCATTGAAAAAACTGAGCATATCGATAAAGTGTGTGCCTGTATCAAACAAATTACCACAGCCATATTGGAGTATCTGTATTTCTCCGATTTCTCCTGCCTTTAATAATTCCTTAGCCATAACAAAGGGCGCACCAAATCTACGTTGATGGTTAAATGTTAATTGGACTCCTTTCTCTTTACATACCTGAGCCATGCGTTTGGCGTCTCCCCAAGTGGTTGCCATGGGTTTCTCGCAATGTATAGCCTTTACGCCTGCTTCTGCTGAGGTTATAGTCATTTCTGCATGAAGGCGCATCCATGTGCATATACTAACTATATCTAGCATTTCTTTTGCAAGCATCTCTTTGTAATCGCTGTATATAGCCTTAACTCCGAATCTTTCCGCGTATGCTTTGGCGTTTTTATCTGATATATCTGCACAGGCAACTATTTCACATTTGTCTGACAGTTTTTCATAGGCGTTGCCATGTTCCCAAGCCATTGCATAACCCATAGCATCTTTTCTTTTAGTATTATCGCCACAACCAATTACTCCAACCCTATACTTACTCATAATACAATCCTTTCTTTTTCTTTAATGTAAGTTCGATGTAAACAAAAACCATATCGGTATTATCATTCCAGCACCCGCTGGAATCCATTTTTTAGTGATATGCCAACCATAAAAATGTAATCGCTAAAAAATAATATTTAATCACGAATTTCACAAATTATCGAATTCCATGAATATTGATAAATAAATAATTTGTGAAATTTGTATATTCGTGCAATTCGTGATTTTTTCCTAGATTTATTTCATTTTTTTTGTCTAGGAATTTATATTTTTCTATATTTATTGAGGAAGACCCTTCAATTCGTTCAGGGTGAAACTTTGCTGTCATTTTGAGTGAAGCGAAAAATCTTTCTTGTGATTACAAAATCCAAAGTTATTTCGTAAACTTGTCTAAATGGTTTTCTCGCCAAATGATTTGTTCTATTTTCTACACACCCCCAGGACCCTCTCAAAGAGGATATTCCATGACGTTTCCCCTCTTGGGAGGGGATTAAGGGGTGGGTTAAAATCTGCATCAAAAGCACTGCTTATTTAGCGAGAAAACCACTAAACAAAAGTAGTCCATATTTTCCATTCACATTTGTCCCTACTTATCCCGATATAATATATAGCGATATTTTTATCACTTCGAATTCCCCTTTTTTGAGGCGGATAAAGGGAACTGATAAATAACTTCTGATCACCATATACAAAAACTCACAAAAATAAAGGAAAATAAACCTCTCACAAATACACTTTCTTTGTTGCTATTACTTGCTTAAACAGCATTTTCAGGTATGCAGGAAACGTCTTTTTTTTCCTTTTATTTTCTGCTAATTTCAAAAAATAGATGCTTATTTTCTCTGAAATTTATCATCTAATTCAGACTTCTTCATTCTGACAATTATTGGTCTTCCATGTGGACACAAATTAGGTTGTTCTGTATTAAAAAGTTCTTTAACCAAATTTGCGGTCTCTATATCTGTTATTCTATCCCCTGCCTGAATAGCGGAACGACAAGCGGTCATTATCAATATCTCATCTTGAAGCTTGATGGCATCTATTTCTTCATAGGAATTTGTTATCTGCTCAATCAGATCAATTATACTTTGTTTTATATCACCTCTTTGCATCAGTGAAGGTATTGATCTAACAATGATAGTCTTGCCTCCGAAAGGCTCAATATCAAATCCCATATTAGATAAGTTATCTATTGCAATATTTACTGATTCCGCTTGTGATGCTGATAACTCAATGGTTATCGGTAAAAGTAGCCCCTGCGACTGAACATTTTGATTTTCCATTTGCTTTCTGAGTTTTTCATATATAACCCTTTCATCTGCTATATGCTGATCAATAAAAAGCACCTCGTCACTAGATTCAGCTATTATATATGTATCAAACAATCTAGCTTTTATCTGAATATCATCAACATTTATGATATTCTTTTTTAAGGACTCAAGATATGAATTATGGCTTATTATTTCCTTTTCTATTTGATCGTTTTGAGTTGATTTACTAATATTTGGGATAAATGATCTATTATATTCTCGCCCTGTAAGATTAGTTTTTTGCTTATCCATGAATCTTGATAAAGATGACTCTATTTTGTTTTCTCTTGGTTTTTGTATATCATTAAATACTGCATGTGGTATAGGTGATTCTTTCTCTGATGTTTCGGGCATTTCAATAGCGGGAACATCGATAATTGGTATGTAGTTTTGATTTTGCATAGCCATAAGAAGACATCTCATAACTTCGCCATAAACTGTCCTTTCATTACGAAATCTAACTTCCATTTTTGCTGGATGGACATTCACATCAACCATTGATGGTTCTATCTCTATGAATATGATCGCAACAGGATAACGCCCTTTTGGAAGTATCGTCTTAAAGGCTGTGCCAACAGCCCCCCCCAACAAATTACTTCTGATAGGACGATTATTCATAAAGAAAAGCTGATAATCTCTGGTTGTTCTAGTAAATCCGGGTTTTCCGATAAATGCCCGTATCTTTATCATTTCAAAATCTTGATCAAGCTCAACAACGTTATCGGCAAATTCCTTTCCATAGAGAGTATATATTCTTTCCATTGTTGAATTACATTTTCGGGCATCAATAATTATCTTATCGTTGCTTATTAGCTTGAATGATACTTTTGGATATGCAAGACCTGCCCATGTAACATATCTAATTATATGATCTAACTCCGTAGTCGCTGATTTCAGGAATTTTTGTCGCGCAGGAACATTAAAAAAGAGATTTGATATGGAGATTCTAGTTCCTTTTGCACTACCAACTTTATCAATTTCTTTTATTATGCCACCTTCTATTCTGATTCTTGTCCCTTCAAGTTCATCTTTCTGTTGAGTAATTAACTCGAGATGTGAGACAGATGCAACACTAGGTAGTGCTTCACCTCTAAATCCAAAAGTTGATATAGTTTCCAGATCGTCGATAGATTTAATCTTGCTAGTGGCATGGCGCTCCAATGAAAGTATTGCATCTTCTTGAGACATTCCTGTTCCGTTATCAATGATACGGATTAAGTTTTTGCCTCCATTTTTTACCTCGACAACAATATCTGTGCTTTCAGCATCAAGCGAGTTTTCAACCATTTCCTTAACGACAGATGCAGGACGTTCTACCACTTCACCAGCAGCAATCTTGTTTGCTATATTGTCAGACAAAACATTTATTTTACCCATGTTTGGTTATGATTAATTACGTATCATTATCTCTTTGAATCTTCTCAAGAATCCATGAATAATCACATAGTTGATGAACCTTTTCTCTCTTATTGATATACTCTTTTAATATACACTAGAATCAAAGGACAATCAACATCAATTTTGGTTAAATTATATAGATAGAGCAAAATATACAGTAATGTTTTGACTTATATCCGATCTTGCTTATCCATTAAATTAATACAGTCCCAACAATATACAAGCATAATGTTTTTAATCCACTTTTCATACTTGGAAAATATCTGGAATTTATCATTATCGTTTGATATACTAGATGAAAGGATGAGATAAGGATGAAATCTATATACATTTACATATTGGAGGATATTATGCGCGGATTAAGATTTATGGGGAATAGCAAAGTCGAGATAGCAGAACTACCTGATCCCAAAGTCGGTGAAGGTGATGTTCTCGTAAGAGTGAAAGCAAGTGCAATATGCGGAAGTGAGATGGGAAGCTATCGAAGCCCTAATGCAATGGAAGGTAATGCTGGGCATGAAGTTATGGGCGTTGTTGCCGATCCAAATGGCTCAAGCCGTTTTCGCAAAGGGGATCGTGTTGGGGTTTTCGTGATTCAAGGTTGTGGCAAGTGCCTCTGGTGTCTGCAAGGGAAGCCTGATTTCTGTGCTCAGGCTGGGGCAGTTGGCAACGCCCACAGCGAGTATGTCGTATCAAAAGAAACTTGGCTACATCCTCTATCTAATGATATAAGCGATGAAATTGGCGTTTTGCTTGCTGGTGATGGGCTTGGTGTTCCTTGTGGTGCAAGTTTGCGTGCAGGTGTAGAAAAAGGCGATATAACTTGTGTTTTTGGTGTAGGACCTGTCGGTTTGGGAATGACGCTTGTGCATACTTTCTTGGGTGCAAGGGTCATTGCTGTTGATATAAATCCACATAGGCTAAATCTAGCAACTGATATGGGCGCATGGAAAACCATCAATTCAAAAGAAACACCGGATCTCAGGTCAATATTGCTTGATTTGACAAACGGTCTAGGTCCCAATAAGTGTTTTGAGTGTTCTGGCAGGCAGGAAACCCTTGATATTGCTATTGATACAACAATTCCTGAAGGCATAGTAACAGTAATCGGTCATGGTCAACAGAGCATTAATCCACAAAGGTTGATCTTTCGCAAAAATCTGCGTCTTATGGGGAATTGGGTTTGCCATTTTAGCGATTATAATAATATGCTAGTTATGCTTAATAATGGATTGCAGGCGCAAAGGCTTGTTACAAATAGCTTCCCATTAGAGCAAGCAAACGAGGCATATAAGCGTTTTTCAGAAGGTCTTGAGGGTAAAGTGATTTTAACACAGTAACAATGGAGGATGATGTTATGTTAGAGGCATTATTTCTTGCTACTATGGCGATGTCTGGGATAGATGATACATTGCCTTTGTCAATACATTATCAAGTGCCAAGAACCGTTGGTCGCAATGGCTGGCTTGTTGTCGATAAGGAAATAGAATGGAAAGCATCTGAAACAGCTATAATTATTGTTGATATGTGGAACAAACACTGGTCATGGGGTGCGACTGAGAGAGTTGACATAATGGCTCCACGAATGAATAAGGTCGTTAAGACAGCGAGAGCAAAGGGCGTAACAATAATTCATGCACCGTCAGACACAATGGAGTTTTATAAAGATCATATCGCAAGAAAAAACGTTCTAGCTATTCCAGAAATAACCCCACCAGAACCAAAACCACATGATGATCCACCACAGCCTGTTGATTCTTCTGATGGAGGGTCAGATACAGGTGAACCGAATAGCTACAAAGCATGGGATCGACAACACCCAGCGATTGAAATAGATGATAAAGACTATATCAGTGATAACGGTCAGGAAGTCTATAACATCTTTGCTCAAAAAGGCATTAAAAACGTAATTATTATGGGTGTTCATACAAATATGTGTGTTCTCGGAAGGTCTTTTGCCATTAAGGCTATGGTCAGATGGGGCTTCAACGTTGTTTTAGTAAGAGATTTGACAGACGCAATGTATAACCCCTATAAACCACCTTATGTCAGCCATGAAGAAGGCACAAGGCTAATAATAGAGTATATCGAAAAGTTTTGGTGTCCAACAATTTTGAGTAGTGATATTACAACGCCAAAACCAAATATTCTTGATTCAAATAATATGGAGGAGACAAAAATGAGTAATCCTGAGGTTGGAAAACCCGCGCCTAATTTCGAAGCAGAATCAACAAGCGGAAAAAGGGTTAGATTAGCTGATTTCAAAGGGTCTTGGGTTGTGCTTTATTTTTATCCAAAAGCATTTACTCCCGGTTGCACCGCTGAATCGTGTGCATTACGAGACAGCTTTAATCAGATTACAGAAATCGGTGTTGTTTTACCAAGTGAAGATGAAGAAACAGAACCGATGCCTGAAACGATTATACTCGGTGTTAGCACCGATACAATAGAAACTCAAAAGAAATTCAAGGCTGAATATAATCTGCCATTTGATCTCTTGAGCGACCATGAAAAAGAAATATCAAAGGCTTATGGAGTGCTAAAAATAACAGGAACTGCAGAAAGAAAGACTTTTATTATTAATCCAGATGGTAACATTGTATATATATTCGACAAAGTTAATGCAAGTAAACATGATGAAGAAGTCAAGGAAGTCTTATCTAAATTAAGACTAAACTAATCATAAAAAAGATTTTTCGCTTGCTAAATGAGGGCTTGTCAAGTGTTTTGTGTAAGTTTCCATTCGCCATATTATAAATACTTACTTGCCCTTTCCCCGAAGTGAATAGATAGCTGTGTCAATATCTTATTCCAATGTGGTATGCCCATTATCCATTTCTTTGTTATCTCACAACCAGAAAGATATAGCACTTTCAGAACTGATGTATCATCAGCTGAAGTTCAGACATGAGTTCGGACAATTTATTATCTGATTAAATTATCTATGGGAATCCCTCTAAGTCTCCCTTTTGTAAAGGGAGACTTTTTAGTTTTACCTACTTTGGAAAAGTTTTCAAAGGTAGAGATTATTTAAATGTTCGAACCTATGTCTGAAGCTCATTATTTTCCTGTTTACAATATCGATAAAAATGTTATAAAATTTATATTATAGTCAGTTTGTGATATTTTTAGATATTCATGTTGAGGTGGAATATGAAAACAGCATTACATTCCGTTAGTTATGCTGGTGTTTGGTTAGGACAGATTACAATTCCTTTGGAAAAATTCATACAGAAATCGGCATCTCTTGGATATGATGCTATAATGCTCGTGGCAAAAAGACCCCACGCTTCTTTACTAGATATGACTTCAAAAAAGCTTGCAGAGATTCGGGATTTGATTGAGAAAAATAATCTAAAACTTGCCTGTATGGCTGGTTATACCGATTTTTGTGTTGAATTAGATAGCCCGGGAATACCTTTACGAGAGATGCAAATAATTTATGTTACAGAACTAGCCCGATTAGCAAAAGATTTGGGTGGAAATTTAGTCAGGATATTTACAGGTTTTGAACGTGAAAACGCCTCTTATGATCAGCAATGGGAATGGTGTGTTAAATCAATAAAAGAATGCGCTCAAAGGGCTTCTGAATTTGACGTTATTATTGGTGTGCAGAATCATCATGATATCGCGGCTGAATATCAAAGTATGTATGACTTACTTGTCGATATTGATGAGCCAAATTGTAAAGCCATGTTCGATGCGTGGTCACCTGCGCTTCATGATACCGATCTTGTTACTGCTGTTAAAAAACTTGCCCCTTTCATTGTCCATACAACAATTGCAGATTATGTAAAAAGACCAAGATTCAAGTATGTCCCAAAGTATATCAATTATGAACGTCAAATTGATGCAATTCGCGCAGTTCCTATGGGTAAAGGTTTTATTGACTATAAAGGTTTTTTGAGAGCCTTAAAAGAAGTCGGATATAATGGTTATGTTGGCTATGAGATGTGTTCAATGCTTGAAGGTGGAGGTTCCGAAGAAAACCTCGACCGTTGTGCAAAGGCATTTGTAGATTATATGAAAAGCATTTAATAATATGATACTCTAATTTAAAAAGGAGAAAAAATGATGGCAGAAACGAAAAAGTTTACTTTGGCGGAGCTAGCTGAATATAATGGAAGAGATGGAAAACCAGTTTATGTTGCCTATAAAGGAAAAGTTTATGATCTTTCTGACAGCGATCTTTGGATGGATGGCGACCATCAAGGAATGCACGAAGCAGGAGCTGATATGACGGATTTTATCGATTCTGCGCCACATGATCCAGACGAATTATTTAACTTTCCTGTTGTTGGAGAACTGGTTGAGGGATAGTTATAGATGAACATTTTTAATGCTTTAAGGTCTGCAATAAAGGCAGAAATCGCTGCACAAGAATCTTACGAAAATTTAGTAAGAGAAACTGATAATCCAGAAGTAAGGTCGCTTTTTAGTTTTCTTGCTGGTTTTGAAAAAACCCATCAGCAATTTCTGGAAGCAGAAATGCGAGTGTTAGAATCTGAACATAATGACAAAGAAGCAATGCCATCACATTGGCTACAATTATTAAGTGAAAAACTTAATTTACCCGTTAATGGGAATATTGGCGATAACGAAGAGCAAATACTGCTTAGTCTTTCAGCGGCGCAAAGCGTTGCTAATATTTTGAAAGATGCAAACGAGGAACTTCTAAAAAAGCAAATTAGATACGAAAATGAATTAGCGATAGCTTCTGACATACAGAGAAACCTTCTTCCGCAAAGACCTCCAAAAGATTCAGGATTGAAAATATCTGCTTTAAATATAATGGCAAGGTCTGTTGGTGGAGATTATTATGATTTCTTAAAGAATAGTCGGGACCAAGTTGCAATGGTCATTGGAGATTCAATGGGTAAGGGAATGCCTGCAGCATTGCTAATGACAACTGTCCGAGCTGTTTGGCAAAGCTGGTCTGCAAGCGGTCTTGAATCACCCGGAGAAATACTTGGAACAATAAATCGTATCGTATTTCCTGATCTTCATCTAAATGAAGCCTTTATAACTATGTTTTGCGCATTATACGATCCAAAAACATCTAATTTCAGATATTCCAATGCAGGACATAATCCACCAATATTATTTCCTGCAAAAGCCAAAAAATGTGTCCAATTGGAAGTTGGAGGTATTCCTGTTGGTATGTTTCCTGATGCTGAATTTCATAGTGACGAGTTTATATTGAAGCAAAACGATCTAGTTGTTATGTTTACAGATGGAGTTATTGAGGCAAGTAATAATAGCAATGTCCAGTTTGGATTTGATAGGTTATGTGATATAGTCAATAATAACCATGATTCTGAACCAGACAAACTAGCTCAAACTATATTATCAGAAGTTAATAATCATACAGGAATTTCAACACCATCAGACGATATTACGATTGTTATATTAAAAAAACTATAAAGCCAATAATATGGTTGACATCTAGGAGATTAATTATATGCTACCTGTCTTATTTCAGATAGGAAGTCTAAGAATATATAGCTATGGGCTTATGCTTGCCCTTGCTTTTGTTATAACTGGTTATCTATTCAGAAAAGAGCTAAAAAGGGTTGGTCTTCCGATGGAATTAGGGGATCAAATCATCATGGCTTCTTTACTCGGTGGCGTATTCGGATCAAAGTTAAATTCAGTTATAGAAGGTATTATTCAAGGTGAAGGAGTAATATATTCATTAAAGAGTTTCTTTTCTGGGGCTGGATTGGTATGGCATGGCGGTTTAATAATGGCAGCATTATTAGTAATTATAATCATCCGAAGAAAACATATCCCCGTAATGAAGGTTCTTGATCTTATCGCACCTTTATTGATACTTGGTTATGGAATTGGGCGAATGGGATGTTTTTTATCTGGTGATGGTGATTATGGTCCTGTTTCAGATTTGCCTTGGGCAATGGGATTTCCAAATGGGACAGTTTCAACAGATATTAGATATTATCCCGGTGCAAGAGTTCACCCAACTCCTCTATATGAAATCATTCTTTGTCTTATAATATTTGGTTATTTATGGCATATTCGCAAAAAAATTAGACCTTATGGTTGGATGTTTGGAATGTATTTAATTCTTGCTGGAATAGAGAGATATATTACAGAATTCTGGCGTTATAGTTGGGAAAAAAGAGATGAATCCATGCTAAAAATTATTACAGATGCACAAGTTATAGCAATTATAATGGTAATTATTGGTGTGATAATTCTGATCCGTTTGCGAAATGCCCCGATACCATTAGAAACAACTATTATAGAAGCAGAAAAGAACGAATCCCCCAAAAAACATTCACATCAAAAGAACGATATAAAGAAATCAAAACATAGAAAACCATAAATCTTTTGGAGATTTTAATGAATAGAAAAATTCTATACATCTATCCACATCCTGACGATGAATCTTTTGGTCCAGCCGCTGTAATTCATTCCCAGATAAAAAAAGGACATTCAGTTTACTTACTAACATTGACAAAGGGAGGAGCAACTCAACAAAGACATAGGCTTAGATTGACTATCGATGAAATGGGTGAAATTCGTTATAAAGAGATGTTGGAAGTGGAAAAAGTGCTAGGTCTTAGCGAAATGACAGTCCTTGATTTTCCTGATTCGGGATTGAAAGAAATCGATGTCAGGATAATTGAGCAAGCAATAAAAAATCATATAGAAAAAATAATGCCTGATATTGTAGTTTCATATCCTGTGCATGGGATAAGTGGTTTCCATGATCATCTTGTTACACATGCAGTAGTAAAAAGAGTTTATTTAGAGCTAAAAGATCATGGATGTAATTTTCTCAAACGCTTGGCTTTCTGGACTTTACTTGATAGTGGAGAACCGACTTGGATCGCAAACAATATGCCTAGATTAAAGCTGACAGAAGAAGCCTTAATTGATTGCATCGTTACCCTTAAAGATGATGATATACAAGCAATGAGAGATGCTCTTAATTGTTATGTTACCTACAGAGAAACAATTGAAAAAAGTGGCGTTATAGAAAAAGTTGGTAATAAAGCCTATTTTGAAATATTTGGCGAGGATTTTAAGCCAGTTTTGGATGATTTAACCTCATATATTGCATAAATATATAACCCCATTTTCAGTTTAATATGAGATTCATAAAAAAATCTGTTGTGCCATTGTCAGCTTGCCTGCCAGTGCTAATGCACAACGATATTTTTAAATTTGCTTTGCATTATCAACATGTCAAAAAAACCCCTGCCAAGTAAGTTAATATTGCGTTACAATTGTAAAGATGTTATAATGATTCCTAGTTATGTCAAATATATGCACATAGATAATGGTAAGAATAGATTAGGAGATATATATTAATGCTTAAGGTTTCCATCATAATCATTATCTTAATTTTTATTTTTATGTTTTGTGCATTTACAATTTATGCTCAGAAAGAAAAAATGAATTCAGCAAAAGTTCCTGAAAATACGATAGTTTTTAATGATATAGCTTATATTACAGATGGTCATGAAAGGCAAAAGCTTGATATATATTTGCCATCACAAGGGGATAATTTGCCATTACTCATCTGGATACACGGCGGGGCATGGTTGATGGGCAATAAAGACGATGTGCCAATAATGGATTACTTGGAAAAAGGATATGCCATAGCAAGTATTAATTATCGTTTGAGTTCACATGCAATATTTCCTGCACAAATAGAGGATTGTAAATCCGCAATACGCTTTTTACGCGCAAATTCAAGTAAATATCGGATCGATCCAAAGCGATTCGGCGTAATAGGCGCATCTGCTGGTGGGCATTTGGTTGCAATGCTTGGAACAACAGGAGACTCTAAAGAATTTGATGTTGGTGAAAATCTGGATTATCCTAGTAGTGTTCAAGCGGTAGTTGATCTTTTTGGACCAACAGATTTTCTTCAGATGGACGATCATCGTATTCCAAATGGTCAGGTGCATAATGATCCTGATTCTCCCGAAAGCCTTCTTGTTGGCGGGAATATTCAGGAAAATAAAGATAAGGTGTCAAGAGCGAATCCTATTACTTATGTAACTAAAAATGCTTCACCATTTCTTATTATTCATGGTGATTCTGATCCATTAGTTCCTCATCATCAAAGCGTTATATTAGAACGGGCTTTGCGAAATGCCAAAGTCCCTGTGGAACTCTATACTGTGAAAAATGGGGGACATGGCGGTTTTAATGATAAACAAGTTGACAAGCTTATATCTGATTTTTTTGCGGAAACTTTAAAACCGATAAATCCCAATTTAGATCATTAAATCTTAATTTTATGTAAGACGGTATATATAAAATATATGCTAATCTATTTCTATATAAACAAAACGTGGAGGTTAAACAGAAATTATGGCAACTACAATTGTTATGCCTCAGCTTGCGTCCACAATGGAAAGTGGAACTATCGTCAAATGGCTGAAACAGGTAGGTGAGGAGATTGCTGAAGGCGAGGCAATCATTGAGATTACAACAGACAAAGTCGATGTCGAAGTTGAATCACCTGCATCTGGAGTTTTACTAAAAATACTCGCAAACGAGGGTGATGAAATCCCTGTTAAACAGCCTGTTGGGGTCATTGGTGAAGCAGGTGAAGCAATTACAGAAATTCCAGAAACAAAAGAAACAGAGTCAAAAGAAGCCAAAGACGAGGTTGAAATAGCAAAAACTGACTTTCAGAGACCTTCTGGCAAAGTATTCGCATCTCCAAGAGCAAGAAGGCTTGCAAAAGAAGCAGGGCTGGATGTTAGTGATGTAATTGGTTCAGGACCAAATGGCAGAATCATGGGTAAGGATGTTCTGAAATATGCAAAAGAAGGCAAAAAACCTTCAGCAGAACCCAAACCAATACCCGGTGAGGTTATCAAACTATCTTCTATACAAAAGATGGTTGCTGAACGCCTGACAATGAGCTATCGCACAGCACCGCATATTGATCTTGTGATTGACGTAAATTGTGAAAAAATGATAGAACTCCGCAATTTTCTGAAGGCTCAGGGTGTTAGCGTATCATATAACGATATTCTTGCTAAATTCACAGCAATAGCACTAAGACAATATCCAAAATTAAATTCCGTATTTGGAGAAGATGGTATCCATCTGATGCAGGATGTTAATATTGGTGTAGCTGTCGCCGCTGGTGAAGACTTAGTTGTTCCAGTTGTCAAAAATGCAGATAAGAAAACTGTTATAGAAATTGCTTCTGATAGTGCAAGAATCATAAAATTAGCAAGGGATAAAAAACTATCGCTTGATGACTTGTCTGGTGGAACATTGACAATTACAAATCTCGGTATGTTCGGCATAAGATCGTTTAAGGCAATAATAAATCCGCCACAGGTAGCGATACTTGCTGTTGGAACAATTGAGTCAAGAGCAATCGTCATTCCGGGGCAAATTATCGCCCAGCAAATGATGACTCTTAGTCTCTCTGTTGATCATAGGGCAGTAAATGGCGCTCAGGCTGGTGAATTCTTAGCAAGATTAAAGGAACTTTTGGAGATGGCATCATTGGATCTCTTAATGAATAGACCAATAAGTTTATAATTCGGAGGGTTAATCTTAATGGTAAAACAAATTGACGTAAAAGCGGATTTCAACCCCGGCTTTATAGAAAGAGAAGTTAAAATTCCTGTTTTTCAATATACCAAAACAGCAAAAGATGAGCTTGATGCAGGTAATATCACTCCACAGGAATGTATCGATCTTCTTGAGTGTATGCTTTTAATTAGAAACCTTGAGGAGATGATAGTTGAATTAAAAGATAATAAGGGCAGATATGGTCAGCTTAGGCAATTTATATATGTTGGTGCTTCGCATGTCTCTATCGGACAGGAAGCAATATCAACTGGTGCAATCGCTGGCATAAATCCGACTGATTATATTACAAGCACGCATAGAGGGCATGGAGATAGCTTGGGAAAGGGCTATTTTGCTATAAAGCACATGACAAACGAGCAAATCCTTAAACGCTTTGAAGAAGATGCTCAGATGTGCGAACATATAGGGATAAAAATAGAAAATAAAGAACGTTCATTATTGCTTGAAGATGCTATAACATTGCATCTATACAGAGCAATAGCTGAGCTCTTTGGCAGTGAAGATGGCTACTGCAAGGGCAGAGGCGGTGGAATGCACATTGCAGACTTTAGCGTTGGTCATCTTGGTGCAAATGCAATCGTTGGCGGAAGTATGGGAATGGCTGTTGGTGCCGCATTATCATCAAGATACCTTGATAATGGAAAATTAGTGCTTTGCTTTGCTGGTGATGGGGCATACAATAACGGAATAGCACATGAATCATTGAATTTTGCGTCAATGGATCAGTTCTCAAATGGTTTAATGTCCAAAAAATTTGGTATGCCGATTATATTTGGTGTCGTCAATAACCAATATGGAATGACAGGGCAACAAAGAGGCGAGGTTACAGGCATTAACTTCCTAGCTGAAAGAGGACTTGGCTATAATGAAGAAGGTATGCACGCAGAAGTCGTAAAGGGTATGGATGTTCTAGCTGTTTGGGATGCAACAAGAAGAGCCGCTGAAAAAGTAAGAAACGGAGAAGGACCTGTTCTTTTGGAATATTGGGGATGTAGGTTTAAGGGACATTCCTTGAGTGATCCAACAACCGCATATCGTTCAGAGGATGAATTTAATTCATGGTTTTGCGTTGATCCAATATTATCATTTCCTCAACAATTGATCAAGGCAGGAGTTATTACAGAAGACCAGTTTATGGAAATGAAACAAAAAGCAAGACAAAGAAATGAAGATATGGCTTTCAAAGCTTCACAAGCTCCGATGCCTGAAGTCTCGGCAATGTATTTCGGCTTGCATAGCGATACCAATTCAAATATAGTTCCAGATGAATACCAAAAAGTTACAACATTAAAGGAATACAAGCCTTTTGATCGAAAAGATGGAAAAATATCCTATCGAGAAGCTGTTATTGAAGCAATGACAGAGGAAATGCTCAGAGATAATCGAGTTATTCTATACGGAGAAGATATTGCAGAATATGGTGGTGCTTTTGGTGCAACAAAGGGCTTGATTGATATATTTGGCAGGGATAGGGTATTTAATACGCCTATTTCAGAAGCGGCAATCATCGGCACAGGAGTTGGTGCATCAATGACTGGTTGCAGACCTATCGTTGAGATCATGTATATTGACTTCATTTTACAAACAATGTGTCAGACAGGAAATCAAGCGGCAAAGTGGAAATACATGTCTGGTGGACAACCGACATTACCATTGACTATAAGGACGACCGTTGGCGGTGGAAAAGGCTATGCAGGACAGCATTCACAAAGCCTTGAAGCCATTGTTGCACAATTCCCCGGTTTGAAAGTCATAATGCCATCAAATGCTTAT
The DNA here is from genome assembly GCA_964564735.1 of uncultured bacterium. Lineage (GTDB taxonomy): Bacteria > Poribacteria > DTPJ01 > DTPJ01 > DTPJ01 > CAZMCH01. Next base: position 21,419 of record CAZMCH010000017.1, on the reverse strand, counting down.
GATGCAAAGGGATTGCTCAAATCTGCTATCAGAGAAGATAATCCAATCATATTTATTGAACATCAAAATCTCTATGGCGAAGCATCAGGTGCATCAATAGTTCCCCTTGATGAATACTTGATTCCTATTGGCAAAGCTGACATCAAACGAAAAGTTGATAATCCTGTTGAGGGCAAATCAGCAACAATAATTGCATGGGGCTATATGATTCCATCTGCAATGCTTTCTGCAAATAAACTTGCTGAAGAGGGAATAGAAGTTGAGGTTATCGATCCAAGAACGCTACGCCCATTAGATATTGACACAATTGCGGAGTCAGTGAAAAAAACGGGACGCGCTGTCGTGGTTCATCAGGCATGTGAATTTATGGGTCTTGGTGCGGAAGTTGTCGCACAACTTCAATTAGCAGCGTTTGATTATCTTGATGCACCTATTTTGAGAGTCTGCGCACCCGATACACCTCCGCCATCATCGCAGGTTCTTGAAAAAGCCTTCCTGCCAAATGATGCGAGGATTATAGAGGCTGTTAAGCAGTTGATATAGACAAGGATATATATTAGCATTAAAATATAAGGGAGAACCATTGCGTTCTCCCTTTTTGTTAAAAAGAGTGAAAAATAGCATTATATTGATGAGGATATATTTATGAATGATAATCAAGATGCCTTTGGTCATGCCCTATATGATTATTTTCAAGGCTTTGGTGATTGCTCTTTAATAATTGAAAGAAGCGATGGATATATTGATCTGGATATTGGGAATAATTATTTTTCTGAATGTAAAGATTGGGAAAGTCATTATAGAGAAGCAATGAAGCATGTAAAAGGTCGTGTATTGGATATAGGTTGTGGAGCTGGAAGACATTCACTATATCTTCAAGATATTGGGTTTGAAGTTTATGGAATTGATATATCACCATTAGCGATAGAGACCTGTAAACAAAGAGGCTTGAGAGATACAAGAGTTATGTCAATAGATGATATAAATATTGAAATAGGTAGATTTGATACTATATTAATGCTTGGTAATAACTTTGGGCTTTTTGGAAGTAATAATAAGGCGAAAACTTTGCTAAAAGAATTTCATAATATTACCTATGAAAAAGCAAGGATAATAACGGAATCAAACGATCCATATAAAACAAATAATCCCTTTCACCTTGAATATCACGAATTGAATAGAAAGAAAAAGAGAATGTCAGGACAATTAAAAATAAGGGCAAGATACAAAAAATATATGACTCCATGGTTCGATTATTTGATGGCTTCCAAAACTGAAATGAAAAAGATTGTTGAAGGCACAGGTTGGAATATTTCACATTACATAGATTCTGATTCATCTTCCTACATAGCAATTATTGACAAATGATCTGATATATTATATTATATAAAAAATATCTTGTTTGTGAAATATTGGGGAGAATTATAAATGAAACCTGTTCAAATATTTACAGTTACACCTTCATTACCACCAAGGTTACAATGCTTGCGTGAAATTGCATATAATGTCTTTTGGTCTTGGGATCGTGAATCCATAGATCTTTTTCGCCGTTTAGATCGTGATCTATGGAATGAGACAGAGCATAATCCAGTCCTTATGCTTGGGAAAATATCTCAAACTCAGTTAGAATCAGCCGCTTCAGATGAAGCATTCATTGCTCACATGGAAAGGGTTTATACAAAACTTAAAGATTATATGAATTCTACCAGTTGGTATGAAAAGATATACGGCAAACATGCACAGCCTTGTGTAGCATATTTTTCAGCAGAATTCGGCATTACAGAATCAATACCAATATATTCAGGAGGATTGGGAATACTTGCAGGTGATTATCTAAAATCATCAAGTGATCTTGGACTTCCACTCGTTGGGGTTGGGCTTTTGTATCAGAAAGGCTATTTTCGTCAATCTCTTAATTCTGATGGCTGGCAGAAGGAGGATTATCCAGATACTGATTTTTATAATATAAGTATTCAATTAGAAAAAGATCAAAATGGTTCTCCGCTAATTATTGCGGTTGATTATCCTTCTGGTCAGGTATTTGCTCAAATATGGCGCGTCCAGATAGGACGAGTGCCATTATACCTTCTTGATACAAATATTCCTTCTAATAATGATAAAGATCGGGAGATTACAGGACAATTATATGTTGCAGATGGCGAAAAGCGCATACGACAGGAAATAATGCTTGGATTCGGTGGCATAAAGGCTTTATCTGCTCTTGGCATAAATCCATCAGTATATCACATGAACGAAGGACATTCTGCTTTTCTTGCATTAGAAAGAATCTGCAGACTTAGGGCAGATCATGGATTATCCTTTGAAGAAGCAAAAGAAATCGTTTCCGCAACAAATGTATTTACTACTCATACGCCAGAGGCTGCTGGGATAGATATATTTCATCCTAACCTGATAAAAACATATTTGGAGATATATTGTCATGGTCTTGGTATTTCCTTCAATGAACTTATAGGTTTGGGACGAGAAGATCCATCAAATGATAATGAAGGATTTAGCATGGCAGTCCTTGCAATAAAGCTAGCTTCGCATAGAAACGGTGTTAGCATACTTCATGGTAAGGTTTCACGAAATATGTGGAATAATTTGTGGCCTAATCTTCCAGAAGAAGAAGTTCCAATAGGCTCTGTAACAAATGGAATACATATACGTTCATGGCTATCAAACGATATGGAAAGTCTTTTTGATAGATATATCGGTCAATGGTGGGCAAAAGACCCAACAGCAATTCAGATGTGGAATCGCCTTAGAAGCATTCCTGATGATGAATTATGGCGAACTCATGAAAGACGAAGAGAAAGATTAATAAACTTTGCAAGGATACGCCTACAAAAACAGCTAGAAAGAAGAGGGGCAACAAAATCAGAAATCATAGAGGCAGGGGAAAGCCTTGATACGCAAGCCCTTACTATTGGTTTTGCCAGAAGATTTGCACCATACAAACGCGCTCATCTTCTTATGAATGACCCTGAAAGACTCGCTAATATTTTGTGTGATAAAGAAAGACCTGTGCAAATCATCTATGCAGGTAAAGCACATCCAAATGATGACAAAGGTAAGGAATTGATTAAAGAGATTATTCATGGAACAAGGCTAGCAGAATTCAAACATCATATTGTTTTTCTTGAAGATTATGATATGAATATTGCAAGATACCTTGTTCAAGGTTGTGATCTCTGGCTTAGCACACCTATAAAATATAGAGAAGCTAGTGGAACAAGCGGAATGAAAGCATCTGTCAACGGAGTCATAAACATGAGCATACTTGATGGATGGTGGGCTGAGGCATATAAACCAGAAATCGGTTGGGCAATCGGTAGCGGTGAGGATTATGATAAAAGAGATGTGCAGGATCAAATTGAATCAAACGCACTTTATAATATATTAGAAAAAGAGGTTGTCCCATTATTTTATGATACAGGCGGTAATGGTTTGCCAAGAAAATGGATCGCAAGAATGAAAGAAATTATGGTCGCTGTTTGTAGTCAATTCAACACAGACAGAATGGTAAATGATTATATCTCGCATTTTTATCAGCCAAGCTCAAAACAATGGCAAATGCTTTCTGATAGCAATTTCGCGCTAGCAAAGGAATTATCTGCTTGGAAGGCATATATTAGGAAAAATTGGTCGTCTGTTCGTATTGATAGCGTAAGGATGGAGGAAAGTTCAGAGATTAAAGTAGGTGGTCAAATTACAGTGGTTGCTCAGGTGCATTTAGGAGAGCTTAAGCCAGAAGACGTTGCTGTCGAGATCTACGAAGGTTCACTTGATCCTCATAAAAGAACTATAGTAAATGCTGAAACAATCCACATGAACAGCATTGAATCTCATGGAAACGGAAATTATACTTTCAAAGGCACAGTCCGTTGTCAAACAAGTGGTTTACATGGCTATTCTGTGCGTGTCCTTCCAAGACATGATGATCCTAACGTAGAATATGAACCGGGACTGATAACTTGGGCTTAGATTTTATGATGTAGGTTGTATTATAATGCAATCTACATCAACCTTCCCATTTATTACGTATATCTTTAATTGTTTCTTTTAGGATAGCTAGTTCTTGGCTTGAGGATATTTGTTCTTCATCTAATTCGTGGTTTTTAAAGAAATTTGTAATTGACTCTATTGCGTCCTCAATAATGCCTATTGCTTCCAAATATTCCCCGTTTTCCATTTTGATAAAGGCTTTTGCTCTGCTATTCATCATTAGTATATATGGCTTATATCTTTCCAAAGAAAGCGCATCATCCTGAAGTTCGGCATGATTCTTCATAAGGTCTAACAAACGAAGATTGCGTGCAGTATCCCTTTCTGCTCGGACATAATCTTTTAACTCAAAAAAAGTGACATATCTTTGATAATATTGCAGAGATTCTTCTCTCAATCTTTCACAATCATGGCTATCTAGCTTAAATCCAGAAGTATCACCATGCTTTTGAACATAGACATCAAGAAGCGATAGATAATGTTCTAGCAAAGATTCTTCACCATAAGGCGTTTTACCGTCAGGTCTGCCATCTGCTTCCATTTGCAAAAGCCCAAATTCAACCTTTACCTGAATTTTCTCTTTTCCGTCTTGCCCAATTATTTTTCTTATACTTCCGGCTTCTGGGTCTTCATCCCATTCTTTTAGGATGGAACTAATGTCTTCACTCATATTGCCTACCTTCTTTTTTACTTCTTTTTGCTTTTTATTTCCTCAAGAATTGCTTTATAATTATTATTATTTGGATCAAGATTTATTGCTTTGTTTATCTCTTTTTCTGCCTCTGCATAGTTGCCTTTGCCAAGATAAATCATAGCAAGAGAAGCCATAAAATTAGGTTCTAAGCCAATGCTTGGGTCGAGTTGTTGGGCTTTTCTGAGAGATGTTTCTGCCTTATCATAATTACCTACTTCTCGATACAAATTGCCTAAAAATCCATGAAAAGCAGCAGTATTAGGTTGAGATTTTGTAAGTTCCTCAAATTCTGCAATAGCTTCCTTTAACATGCCTTGCTTTTGATATATAATTCCGATATTTATTGATGCAATTGGCGATTTTGGATCAAGCTCTTTGCCTTTTCTCATTGAGGCGATTGCCTCTTTAAACATTCCTTGCTTATCATATAGCAGACCAAGCCCAACATGGATCTGAGCAACCTTTGGCTGAATCCTTATTAGTTCTTTGAATTCCTCAATAGCTTCTGGTATTTTATTTTGTCCCTCATATATATATGCCAAACTACTATGAGCAATTAAAGAATTTGGATTAATCGCTATTGCTTTCTTAAATTCCTCAATTGCCTTTTCTAGTTCGCCCTGATTTTGATACAATGTCCCAAGTTTTTCGTGTGCATCTGCATCTTTTTCGTTCGCATCTATTCTTGCTTTGAGCGTTTCCTCGCTAACTCCCATAAGCCTTTGGACATGGTTAATCATCCATTTGATATTTGCATCATTGGGATTAATATATGAGCCTGCAAGAAGGCGTTTCATTGAGGTATCAAAATCGCCTGTTATATAATATAACTGACCCATAATCAAATACTGTGTTCCATCAAAATACTGCTGAAGCCTATCTTTTAGCTGATTAAATTCCGCAGAAGTGCCTATATTTGTAAGATATGGAAGGATTGTAGTTCTAAATTTGCTCATCCCATCAAGGTTTTTGAGCGTTGTAACTGTCGGCTGAGGTCCGAAAAACTCCATCAAAGGGTGATTGTCAGTATGTATATGACCTTCACCAACATAAGCATCTATCTGTTTTTCATCCATCATAAACGAATCTAATATAGAATATGGATCGTCCATATTTACTGATGCAAGGTCTGCCTTTATCGCTGGTTGTTGAGTTTTTTCGATAAATTTCTTTAAATCTATAGTAAGTTCATTGGGCGTTCCAATAAGAATGATAAAGTCAGGAGTGTATTTATACCATAAAGAAGTATGCGGAAAAGAAGCCTTGAAAGTCCTTATAATCATCTTATATTGATCTTCTGGCAAGCGATGCAAAGGCACCCATTGGCACATTATACCTGTATCAGTCAATCTTTTTTTGCACAGTTCATAAAAATCTTTTGTATAAAATCCTGCGCTATTTGTGCTGACGAGTGGGTGAATTATGCCTGTTGAGATCATGTCATATTTTTGATTAGTTGTAAGGGTATAGCTCCTTCCGTCATCAATATTTAGCTTTACAAGAGGGTCGCTTAAAACATTATGATTTATCTTTGTAAAGAATTTATTTGCTTCCACAATTCCGGGTGATATTTCAACTGCATCAACCGCAACGCCATAGCGGGATACTGCCCATGATGTAACCCCCATCCCAAATCCTATAACAAGCGAGTTTTTGGGATTAGGATGTAATAAAAGTGGTATATGGGCAAGCATATTATGAGACGGCAAATCCCATCTTGAATCTTCTGCGGCTTGGTTTGTATCAACGAATACACGTCTTACGCCTTCAATGTCTTCAACAACCGTTACAGATGTATCAATACCCTCTTTGTAAAGGAGTAACTTATTTTGCTCTCCGGGACCTTTGAAAACTGCAGTATATTTTGTCAATGGTTGACCTGTATCAGTAATTATGCTTGCAAATATAAACGCAACAATGGCTATACTGACATAGGCAAGTCGCATACCAAATGCCCGTGAATTATCCTTTGAGCGCCAGTAATTCATATCAGAGACAATTACTATTATACCAGCAAGGATATTAAAGAAAGCCATAAGCATTATACTTCTCTGAACACCTATCAAAGGGATAAACACAAAGCCAGAAAGCAATGAACCAAATATACTTCCAACAGTATTAATAGAATATACATTTCCGATTTTTTTGCCCAAATCCCCAAGACTATTTGTATATATTTTGCTTACTAAAGGAAACGTTGCACCCATAAATATTGTTGGCACAATCATTACAAGAAATGAGAGGGCATATTTGCTTAATACAAATGTCAACCATCCATTGCCCTGAAACCTTAATCCTATATCGTAAAGCTTGCCATATACGGGAATTAATAAAATAGCGGAAAGAGCTATTATAATTTGAATAATCCCCAGTGTTATAAAAAGTTCTTTCCTTTTGTCAGAGACTCTTGCAAATATTATGCTTCCAATGGCTATTCCCAAAAGGAATGATGAAAGCATCGTTGCAAAGGCATAGGCTGTTGAACCAAGAAACATAACGAGTATTCTTGTCCAAAGGACTTCATAAGCCAATGCACAAAATCCCGAAATACCAAACACCCATAAAGCGATTTTTCCAGCATTTTTTGGTAAATGAAGGCTTTCCTGAGGTGTTTCACTGGTTTTTGTGATTTCTAAATCATCGTTATTTATGGCTGAGACTTTTCTTGCCAAAACGAATATTATAATGATTGCGATTAAAATATTAATACCACAAGCAATAAATGTAGTCGTCTGCATTCCAAGAGTGCGTATAAGCATAAATCCTGCAAAAAAGCAACCAATAACAGCACCAAAAGTATTTACTGAATACAGCATACCGACTGTCCAGCCTAACTTATTGATTCTATCAGTCAAAGCCTTGCTAATTACTGGTAAAGTTCCACCCATCAATGTTGTTGGTATGACCAAGACAAGAAAGCACAAAATAAATCTAATGAAGGACATCGGATAAAAACTAGCATTTAGGCTTCTATGGATAGCAACATATATAAAATTTACGCCCATAAGTATAAATGGAAGAATTAGCGCATATATACCGATTCCACCCTCAAGATATGCGTATATCTTAAGATGATCTTTGCGCTTATCGCTGAGTCTGCCAAAATAAAAACTACCCAAAGCAAGACCCGCCATATATGCTGTAAGAACCGTAGTTGTAGCAAAGACCGTAGAACCAAAAACTAGCGTTAACATACGATTCCAAACAATCTGATATATAAGCCCAACTGCGCCAGAAGCAAAAAATAGAGCTAAAATAATAATACGAATTTTCCAAAAGTTGTTTTTTTGCTCTGGTTCACTTTTGGCAAATATAAAGCCAAATATATTTATCATTAGTCCTCCATGACAGGTTAATTTTTGATGAACCTAATTTTTTATGTCGCCCCAGCAGGTTGCAAGTTTTTTTAGAGGTTCTACCGAGATTTTTCCAAATGTTTGCATATCTTTTTTGATTTCGTCTTTTGTTAAAGCTCTATTATAAATCCTTACTTCGTCAACAATTCCAGTAAGAAAACGTTCTGCACCAAGTCTTGATCCGATATGAAGTGGTTGATTACTAGATTTTAACTCTCCATCACATGCCCCAGATTTGACTAATTCACCATCTATGTATAATGAGATATTTTTGCCGTCCCAAGTTCCGACCAAGTAATGCCAATCACCAGCTATACTTGGTCCCTTGATAGCTGCATCACCACAAGCAGGAGGTAAGTCAAAGAACTGAATAACTGTTCCACCTTCATATATTGGATATAAGCTATATTCACCGACTTCCCATCCACCTTTTTCAATACCTGCATGTTTTATTTCAGCACTTGCGCCAGCTTTTACCCACATTGACATTGTAATAGCTTTTTTTATATCAAGACTTTTTGAGTTTTTAATTAGGACAGAGTCACCAGCACCATCAAATTCCAATGCTTTACCAGATTTTCCATCTACCCACTTTGGATTACCTTTAATTTCACCATGATTTGAATACATAGAACCATCAAGAACAGCCTGTTCTTTATCTTCGTCAAAGGTAAGATGAAGAACTAATGTGTCATCAATTGCACTTATAGAATTGATTGTAGGTAATAATAAAAAAATCAAAACAACACAGATTTTTTTATACATTTTTTATTCCCTCCGTGTTATTGATTTGAATATGGGAACAGCTATAATCTGTTCCCATAAATACAAAGTATTATTTGGCAGAACGAAGGACAACTCCCCAATCACCCGTAATCCAGATTGCCCCATCTGCGCCTTTTGTTATGCTATAAAAATTACCATTAATTTGGATTTCAGCTTTTTTCCATGTTTTTCCGCCGTCTTTGGTTGTGAATACATCACCAGAATTTCCAGCAATCCAACCATTGTTGGCATCAGAGAAATAAACATCATTCAATTGAGAATAGCTATAGCATCTCTGTGAGTTCCATGTTTCTCCACCATCATCAGTTGTAAGGATAAGCCCGTATTCTCCAACTGCCCATCCTTTTGTCGCATTTACAAAATAAACACTTTTTATATCATATACGGTATAGGTCTCTGATCTTTGCCAAGATTCACCGCCATCATTTGTCCGAAGCGAAAGACCATCCATACCAATAGCCCAGCCTTTATTGGCATCTACGAAACTTATATCATCTAAGTTCCATGTTATTTGTGTATCTTTCAAAGACCATGTTGCTCCATCATCATTAGACACAAAGACAGCCCCATTAGCGCCTGAAAGAAATACATTTTGTGGCTTTACAATTGATATGGAGTTCACATTATATTCTGGACCTTTGGCTTTTTCGACCCAAGTTTTACCGCCATCAGAGGTCTTTAGAATTAATCCTTCCGAACCAGCATCGCCACCTCGTCCTCCACCCATGAAGCCACCTTCGCCTGGAGGAGGTCCGCCTTCGCCAGCAGGAGCGCCTTCACCTGGAGGAGGTCCACCTTCGCCACCACTGGGAGGTCCACCTGCACCGGGTCTTCTGCTGCCTTCGCCCCCAGGAGCAGTTGTTCCAAGTAACCAGCCATTATTCTCATCAGTAAATTTTATATGCTTAAAAGTCCCCGGAACATCTATGTCTGCGTGTTCCCAAGTCTTTCCACCATCATTACTTTGAATAGCAACGCCATTATCACCAAGACATATAATTTTATCTTTTGTAATTACAGCGATACTCCTGAGTGTGTCTGCATTTACTTTTGCCTGTGAAGTCCAATTTTTTCCACCATCATTAGTTGTAAGAAGCGCTCCATATTCACCAGCAACACAACCGACCTGAGGAGAAGCAAAAGCCAAGCAAGTCAAACGTCTTGCAGGAACACGGACAGTCTCCATTCTTCCATCATCAGAAACCATCACTAAACTACCAGCCATATTGACTGCCAATATCTCTGAGTCAGAAAAAGACGCCCTTAGCAATCCAGAAGGTTGCCTTCTTCTTGGAGGTGCGCCTTCGCCTGCTGGGGCTCCGCTGGGTGCTGGTGCTGATGCCATTGATGCCCATGTATTTCCACCATCATTAGTTTTAAACATTCCACCCATTCCGAATGTCCAGCCATTGTCTTTATCTGCAAAATAGATAATATTAAGTGGATTTCTCAGATCAACCTTTTGCTCTACCCATGTTTTACCACCATCAATTGTTTTGACTACAAAAGATGCAGGAGATACATCCATTCGGCTGACCTGTCCGCCAGAAATCCAGCCGATATTTTGATCAAGGAAGAATATATCTAGTAAAGGCATATTAAATTTTTGATGTTGTTTCCATGTTTTACCGCCGTCTGATGTATAAAAGAGATAGCCATCAGTTCCGAGCAGTTGAAGAATATTTCCCGTTGCCCAGCCGATATTTGCATTAAAGAAATAAACATCAGTCATTTCTAAACTAGCATCAAATTGATACTTCTGCCACTTTGATCCACCATCGGTTGTATAGATTAGTGTTCCTGCTGACCCAACAGCCCATCCATTTTGGGGATTAACGAAAAATATCTTACTGAGATTATTTGTGACACCGCTTTTTTGTGCAACCCATGTTTGACCTCCATCTGATGTAGAAGCGATAACACCAGAATCACCAACTGCCCAAGCATGTTTTGCATCTGCATAGGTTACATCTCTAAAATGCGTTTGCCAATCTGCTTGGCGAACAATTGTCCAATCTGATGGTGCGGCAAAAATTGATCCTGCAACGCAGAACATCAGTGCAATAATTATGCAATGGTTATATTTCATCATGTTCATAATCCTCCTATATAAAACGCACTGCTTAATGCAGAAATGATCAATTAATCCAGAACTTTCTTGAGAACAATGCCCCATCTACCAACAGCGTATATTGTTCCACCTGCTTCAGATATAGCGTATAATTCCACTTCTGTAAGTTTTGGGGCTTCTTTCCATGTCATTCCACCATCGGTTGTTTCAAGTATAGTTCCTTCACCACCAACAATCCAACCATTATTATTATCTTTGAAATAAACATCATTCATATTGCCAAAATAGCCAGTCATGCCCATATTCCACATATTACCGCCATCGGTTGTATACATGTATGTTCCCATTGCGCCAACAATCCAGCCATGTAATTCGTCTCGGAAGAATATGCTGTTTAGGTTCATTCCACCGAAGATCGGAGCAGGTTTCCAAGTCATTCCACCATCGGTAGTCTGTATTGCTTTTCCGAACTGACCCATGATCCAACCCTTATCTTCATTGAGGAAATAGCCCTTCAGCAATTCGATCATATCGCCAAGACCGTCTCCTTGCGCTATCCATGTTGCTCCACCGTCAAAAGTATGCTGGATCGTTCCCATAAGTCCAATCAGCCAGCCTTTTTTGGCATTTGCAAACTTTATATCATTTAATTTATATACTGTTCCAACTGATACAGGCGCCCAATGCTCTCCACCATCGGTTGTTTTAACGGTTACTCCCATATCACCAGTAGCCCATCCGAATTTATCGTCAACAAATTTTATGCTGAACATTTCAAACAAAGAATTGCTATGTTGAGATTTCCACGTTTTACCGCCATCTGTTGTTTTTAGTATAGTTCCTGCTTTTCCACATACCCAACCTGTATTTGCATCTTTGAAACATACCGATCTTAGGTCGTTGCTTCCACCTGGGTCTGATTGTGTTTCCCATGTCTTGCCAGCATCTTTTGTATGAACAATCGTTCCTGATGAACCAACAAGCCAGCCTTCATTTTCGTTTATAAAGTGTGCGCTTGTAAATCTAACACCTACGCCTGGGTCTTGAACTTCCCATGTTTTGCCAGCATCGCTTGTGTGCATTACAACACCAAAATCACCAACTGCCCAAATATGCTCAGGTCCATATAGAAAGATTCCATATAAAGGAGCCGCCATTCCATTTGGCATAGGAACATGAGCAGAAGGATAGCTTTTCCATGTTGTTCCTGCATCGGTTGTGCCAATAAGTGTTCCAAGACCACCAACAGCAACACCATTCTTTGTATCTGTAAAATAAACATTTGTGATAATACCTGCTTGTCCTTGAGATTCACCCATTGGAGGGGTTTGAGATTTCCATGTCATACCGCCATCTGCAGTATATAATATAGTTGCACCACCACCGACAGCCCAAGCCTCTTTTGGACTTGCTGCGCTAATACCCATGATTTCATTATTAGTATCGCTTTTTTGCTTCTTCCAAGTTTTTCCACCATCTACAGTATTGAGTATCGTTCCTCCGTCGCCAGAAGCCCATCCATTTAGTTCATCAACAAATGTAACACTCCTTAACCAGTTTTGAACAGGTGGAAACTGCTTCGACCATGTTTTACCTCCGTCTTTGGTATTTAGAATCGCACCGCTTCCACCAACAGCCCAGCCTAATTCCTTATTTACAAATTCAATGCTTTCAAGATCATCTCTGATCCCACTTGTTTGTGGAGACCATGTCTTGCCTCCATCTGATGTGTGTATAATCGTTCCATATTGACCACAAGCCCAACCTGTCTGATAATCTACAAAATAGACGTCCAAAAGACTTGTTTTTAATATTGGATTACGAACTATTGTCCATTCTCCACCAACGGCATTCCCGCCAACGATTGCAAGACTGACTACAATTACGATTAACAAAAATGTCAGTTTCCTATGTTCCACTAGAATACCCCCTTAAAATGCTATGATTATAGCGATTAAATGTTGTATATATGAACAAATAAAATTCTGCAGACCAAGCAACTATTATTTTTAATGTGATTATAAACATAATGTTTATATTAAGTCAAGCACTTATTTTTATAGAGGTTATTTGTATTCGGACTCATGTCCAATCATCAATGTTTGTTATTGACATTATCATACACAAGACGTATGATTATAAATAACAGGGACATTTATTCATGAAATTAAAATTTGTATTAGTAATAAACATCATTATTCCTGTAATATTTTACCCAAATAATAGTTTTGCAGAAATAGATAAATGGGTGCAAAAAGCAAATATGCCTACAGAAAGAGGCTATTTGGCAACTAGCGAGGTAGATGGCAAAAAACAACAGCTTTATGTAAATGTTATTTCAGGAGAATTTTTATTCAATGATAATTGATTTTCATGTTCACGCATTCCCAGATAAAGTCGCTCAAAAGGCAATAGAAGCCTTTGAAATGGTTTATAAAGTAAAATGCTTTTCAGATGGAACAATAAAAAGCCTTTTAGAAAAAATGGCTGAATCAGGTGTTGATGTTTCAATAATTCAACCAGTATCAACCGATCCACGTCAGGTTGAATCTATAAATACTTGGTCATCTGAACTTATCAAAATCAAACGAGAAAATACTGAACTGAATGTTCCTAATATAATAGGTTTTGGAACGATACACCCAAACTTTGATTGCTACCGTGATGAAATACTTAGAATGAAGGAACTGGGAATAAAGGGCGTCAAATTTCAGCCATTCTTTCAGAAGTTTTATCCCGATGATGAAAAGATGTTTCCTGTATATGAGGAATTAATAAAAGCAGGCATGATTATAATGTTTCATGTAGGCGATGAGATCAATCCCGCAGAGATTGTATATTCCACACCACAAAGGCTATCCAGAGTGCTTGATGCCATGAAAAGCCTTTTTGATGAATACAAACATTATGTTATAAATGATCCCAATGATTCTTCCAAAAATCCAGCGAAATTTGTTGCAGCTCATCTTGGTGGATATATGGTCTGGGATGATGTTGAGGAATATCTTCTTGAAAGGGAATTATATTTTGATGCGTCTTATGTCTTTGGGCATATAAATGCTACTTATGCAGAGCAGATAATAAAATCTCATGGAACAAAAAAGATATTATTTGGAAGTGATTTTCCATTCTCATTAGCAAAAAAAGATATAAATGCTATAATGAAATTAAATTTGACCAGTGAGGAAAAAGAGGATATATTCAGCAGAAATACATTGAATTTATTGGGTATTAAAGATTGAAAACTCAAAGAAGGACAAAATATGGAATTTTCAGAAGCAAAGAAAATTGCATTAAAAGAAAGAAGATTTGAGTGTCAGAATTGTGGTATATGTTGCTCTCATAAAGGCTTGATTCAGCCTAGCGAGGAAAACATAAAGGATGTTGCCAAGTTTCTTCAAATGTCGGAATGGTCTTTTGCTATACGATATTTACAGGAAATATATGATCCGAATCTTGACGCATATATATTAACATTCAAGACAAATAATACTCATGATCCAAGAAATGGTTGTATTTTCCACTTTGGAAATTTCTGTGCAATATATAAGTCATGTAGAACAGACCTATGCCAAATATTCCCTTGGAATCATTTTGATATCGATAATGAACAATGGAAGCAAGATTTTGTCTATGATAATGGCACGTTCTGGTGTCGCGGAATAGGTAAAGGGCGCGAATGGAGTATTGAAGAAATACGTCAAGTGAAAGAAAAATATACAAAACTCGGATTTGGATTCAAAAGACATTTGGGTGAAGGTTTATAAAGAATTTATTATACACTCCTTATATTTCAAGTAAATCTTTCAATATTTTACTTCTGCCGGGGTGCGCCAGTTTTTTTAGGGCTACCGCCTCAATTTGTCGAACTCTTTCACGAGTTATATTGAATCTTTTGCCGACTTCTTCGAGGGTTTGTGGTTCATTCCCATCTATACCGAATCGAAGCTTTATTATCTCTGCTTCACGATCAGAAAGAACATCTAAAGCAGATTTTACATGCTCACGAACTACATTCAATACAGTTGATATATCCGGAGCTTCTGTCTCTTTATCTTCGATCAGATCACCAAGCATGTTATCATCTTCAAGACCTAATGGAGCCTCAAGTGAGACTGGTCTTTGGGCAATCTGAAAGATATGTTGGACTTTTTCAACTGTTAAGCCCATTTCTTGAGCAATTTCCTCAAAACTTGGTTCCCTGCCTGTTTTTTGAATGAGTCGCTTGGAGGCAGCAGTAGCTTTATTGATTGCCTCTATCATGTGGACAGGGATCCTAATAGTTCTGCCCTGATCTGCTATTGCTCTTGTTACAGCCTGACGGATCCACCATGTTGCATAAGTGCTAAATTTATAGCCCTTACGATAGTCGAACTTGTCAACTGCCCTCATAAGACCAATATTGCCTTCCTGAACAAGATCAAGGAACGATAACCCACGACCAATATATCTTTTAGCAATATTAACAACAAGCCTAAGATTTGCCTCAACCATGCGCATCTTTGCTTGATGAGCCTGTTCTTCTGCTATATCTATTCTTGAAATAATAGCTTCTAGCCTTTCTGTTGGCATACCAATTTTATGCTCAACTGCGTCAATTTTCTTTTCTAATTCTCCTAATGATTTGTTATCCTTGATTGGTATAGACTGCTCTTGATTGTCATTAATTGAATCTTCTGGAAGTAGTGAATCAATCATCGCTTTAAGTGAACATGCTTCTTCGGAGAGATTTTTGATACTTATTACAACTTTACAAATATCATCTTGTGAAAGACGTATTTTTGAAACGCTTTTCATCAATTCCTGTCTTTTGCTCTTAATATGATTAGACATAGCTGCTACTTCTTCAGAAGTTTCTAAACCATGACTAAGCATTTCATGACTATGCCTCATATCTCCTTCAGCGTTACGCAGAGATTCTATAACACTTTGCAGAGATGATAAGCGACCAGATTTACGAATATTTGCCAGTGTCTCAGATTCTCTTTTATCTTCTTGGGAAAGCCTGCTTAGAGCTTTCTCAAAACTCTTATTGCAAATTTTTCTTATTTCTGTAAGAGCAAATGGTATTTCTAGTATTGTTTCTCTTATAACCTTTTGCCAGTCCTCAATCTGTTTTGAAAGAACAACTTCTTCTTCTCTTGTCAATAGAGATACTTTGCCCATTTCGCGCAAATAGAGTATTGCAGAATCACCTATACTACCAGAACCTTTAGAATATAGCCTTGATTCATAATCATCATTATCATCTTGGGATACTATATCATCTATATCTTCATCATCGTTATCATTGTCATCGATAGAAATCTCTGTATCGTCGTCAATCTCATCATATAATTTCGAAACATCATTGGATATGCCTTCGCTGGCATCTATATTGAATAATTTACAAAACTTGGAATATTGAGATTTATTGAGATTATCACGTTGAACATGAATGATAAATCCCGATTTTTCAGCGATTGACGATATTAGACGAATTTCTCTAATTGTGGGAAATTTGCCAGAACATAAGGATAATATGTCTTGGAATGTCAAGTATCCCTTTTCACTAACCGCCTTGTGGATCTGTGCTTCCATGAAGCCATCAAGTTTTTTCAATGACCCACCTCTCTATTCAGGTGATACTTTGTTATTAAGGTATGAAAAATTCTTAATCATATATTATTATATCTCTATTAATTTATAAAGTCAACTCAAAATTTTTTTGCGTACCTGTCCTAAATTATTGGGTAATCATTTTTGGTCAAATCCCTTAACACTCTAACATAGGGTTTGTGGAATATTGACTAGCCAAAACCGGCATAGATACACTGACCTTCTATTTTTTATCTCTATTCTGGAATAGTTTCTCTTTCGTATAATTAAGCATTGTTTGAGCAGTTTCCTGAAAAATTTTGCATCTGATTCTGTATGATGTTTCTTCTCATTTTTCGTCAGGTTTTGCATGATAATCTCGTTTTTAATTTGATTTCCATTATCATCTTTGATTATAATTGTAATAACTACCTGTTAATTTCCTTTTTTTGATGTTTATACTTTTGAGTATATTATAGTAGATGGTTTTTTTATTGCCCAATAATTTAGGATAGATACCCAAAGGCAAAAGTCTCTTGACTTTATGATATTCCTATGTTATAATCAGTCATTATAAAAAGTTTTTGTTTTGTAAGTATTATGCTATAAATACTTGATCTGAAGGAGTTTTTGGTATCACTCGAATCAAGAAAATTTAAGAATCCGTGTGATACTTTAAATTAGGTTAGCCCTTTTCATCTCTTTCTGAGGGAAAAGGGCTTTTTGTTATCGGAATTGATAGGGGGGTGTCCAAAATTAGAAGCGACATTACAAAAAAAGGGTATGAAAGAGCGCCACATCGCGCTTTAATGTATGCAACAGGATTATCAAAAAGCCAAATGGACAGACCATTTATAGGTCTAGTATCTAGTTTTACAGAGTTAATTCCTGGGCATGTCGGCATGAGAGAACTTGAAAGATCAATTGAAAAGGGAATAAACGCTGGTGGGGGAGCATCTTTTATATTTAGCGTTCCCGGTGTATGTGATGGTATAGCGATGGGACATAGTGGAATGCACTATTCGCTTGCATCAAGAGAACTTATCGCTGATATGATTGAATCTGTTACACAAGCACACATGCTAGATGGATTAGTATTGTTGACAAACTGTGATAAGATTACTCCGGGTATGTTGATGGCATCTGCAAGGCTTGATATTCCCTGCATAGTCGTTACTGCTGGTCCCATGCACTCAGGCATGTATAAAATGAAGCGAAGATCATTAGTTAGAGATACCTTTGAGGCTGTTGGGCTTTATAATGCAGGCAAGATCACTGACGAGGAACTTGAAGGCGTTGAAATGTGCGCATGTCCCAATCAAGGTTCATGTCAAGGGCTTTATACAGCCAATACAATGGCTTGTGTTACAGAAGCATTGGGAATGTCTATGGTTGGTTGTGCAACAGCCCTTGCTGGAATGGCAAAGAAACAGAGGATTGGCTATGAAAGTGGAGTGCGTATTGTCCAATTGGTTAAGGATAATATCACATCAAGACAAATTATGACTAGAGAAGCAGTAGAAAATGCAATCCGTATAGATATGGCGCTTGGTGGTTCCACAAACACCGTTCTTCACATACCAGCAATAGCGCATGAAGCAGAAATAGACCTTCCGCTTGAGGTATTTGACAGAATTAGCAAAGAAACGCCTCATATCACAAAACTTGAGCCTTCTGGTGATCATCTTATGGAAGACCTTGAATATTCTGGCGGAATACCTGCTGTTATGAATGTCCTAAAAGATAAACTTAATGATAATATAACCGTAAGCGGAAAGACAATAAAAGAGATAGCAGGAGCTGGATTTGTTGAAGATACAGACGTAATCAGAAATTTTGATACTGCTTACAGCAAACAAGGCGGATTAGCTATACTTAGGGGTTCATTAGCTCCTGACGGATCAGTAGTCAAACAAGGTGCAGTAAAAGAGAATATGATGAAATATACTGGTCCTGCCAAAGTTTATGACGGTGAAGAAATAGCCATGAGAGCAATCCTTAATGATGATGTTAAACCGGGTGACATAGTTGTTATCCGTTATGAAGGTCCCAAGGGAGGACCCGGAATGAGAGAAATGCTCCTTCCAACAGCAACTATTGTTGGTAAAGGTCTTTCTGATAGCGTTGCTCTTATTACTGATGGACGATTCTCAGGTGGAACGAGAGGACCTTGTATTGGTCATGTTTCGCCAGAGGCTATGGAAGGTGGGCTTATTGCTATCGTTAAAGATGGCGATATGATCAGTATAGATATTCCCAATAGAAAACTTGATCTTCTTGTATCAGAAAACGAAATAAAAGATAGATTAGCAAAGTGGTCACCACCTGAACCCAAGATTAAGACAGGCTATCTTTCAAGATATGCAAAGCTGGTAAAATCTGCGGGAACAGGCGCTGTGGTAAGTTAGAATGGGCTTATGGGCTAATAGGCATATAGGCTTATTAGCTTATTCCCTTACGAAATGAGGTGTTTTTATTTTGAAGATGAGAGGTGCAAAAATCCTTCTTGAAAGCCTAAAACAAGAAGGCGTAGAGGCAATTTTTGGCATCTCCGGCGGATCTGTAATAGATATTTTTGATGCCCTCTATGATGAAAAAGAAATTAAATATTATTTGACCTGCCATGAACAAGCAGCAGCACATGCCGCAGATGGATATGCGCGCGCTACTGGAAAAGTTGGTGTTTGTATTGCAACATCGGGACCGGGCGCTACAAACCTTGTAACTGGAATAGCAACTGCTCATATGGATTCGATACCTATTGTTGCAATTACCGGTCAGGTTTATTCGCATCTTATTGGAAATGATGCTTTTCAGGAAGCAGATGTAACAGGTATTACCCGTCCTATTACCAAACATAATTTTTTGGTAAAAAATGTTGAGGAATTAGCAACAACTATCAAAGAAGCATTTTATATCGCACAAACAGGTAGACCGGGACCAGTGCTTGTTGACATAGCAAAAGATGCACAGCAAAAAGAAACTGAATTTGTTTATCCAAAAGAGGCAAATATCAGAAGCTATAAGCCAAACTATGAGGGACATCCAAGACAGATTGCAAAAGCAGCTGAGATGATTAATAACTCAAAAAGACCTTTAATATATTCTGGTGGAGGAGTCATTTTATCTGGTGCTCATCAGGAAGTCCTTGAATTGGCAGAAAAGGCAAGAATTCCTGTTACAACGACATTAATGGGCATGGGTGGTTTTCCTCAAACTAATGAGCTTTCTCTTGATATGCTGGGTATGCACGGAACTGCCTATGCAAACAAGGCAGTAACAAGTTGTGATCTATTAATTGCTATAGGCGCAAGATTTGATGATAGAATTACAGGCAGAACTGACAAATTTGCCCCAGATGCAAAGATCATTCATATAGATATTGATCCTACTGCCATAAGCAAGAACATTAAGGTTGACGTTCCAATAGTCGGTGACTGTAAGCAAGTTCTTATCGAACTCAACAAGTTGGTTCAAAAATCGAATAATGAGGAATGGCTCAAAAAAATATTTGAATGGAAGAGAATGTATCCACTATCTTATGAACGTGGAAGTGACAAGATCAAACCTCAATATGTAGTTGAACAGATATATGAAGTGACAAAGGGAGAAGCTATAATTACTACAGAGGTTGGACAGAATCAAATGTGGGCTGCTCAATTTTATAAGTTTACCAAACCGCACACATTCTTGTCTTCTGGTGGATTAGGAACGATGGGTTATGGTTTCCCTGCTGCGATAGGTGCGCAAGTTGGATGTCCTGATAAAATTATATTCGACATAGCTGGCGATGGTAGTATTCAAATGAATATTCAAGAACTTACAACAGTAGTTGCCTATAAATTGCCTGTTAAGGTCGCAATCCTTAATAACAGGTTTTTAGGCATGGTTCGCCAATGGCAAGACCTTTTCTACAACAAAAGACGATTTGGAACTGATCTGGAAAGAGACCCTGATTTTGTAAAGATTGCAGAGGCTTTTGGAGCTACAGGTATCCTTATTGAAAAACCTGAAGAAGTGAAACCTGCAATTATAAAAGCTATCGAAATACCAGGACCCGTATTTCTGAACTTCATTGTCGATAGAGATGAAAATGTATTTCCAATGATCCCAGCAGGCGCAGGTTTAGATGAAATGATTGGTATAACTCAAGGAATGGCATAGGAGGGATCAAGATTCTAAGATTGAAAGAGCGCATTTTCTAATCTTAAAATCTTCTAATTGATTATGAGGCATACAATATCTGTTCTAGTTGAAAATAAATTTGGCGTGCTTGCACGAGTTGCTGGTTTGTTCAGTGGTAGAGGCTATAATATTGATAGCCTTAATGTCGGCGAAACAGAAGACCCTACTGTTTCAAGAATGACTATTGTCGCAAGAGGCGATGACCGTATCATAGAGCAAATTAATAAGCAATTGAATAAACTTATTGATGTTATTAAAGTTACTGATTTAACAGACGAAGCGCATGTTGAGAGAGAATTAGTTCTAATTAAAGTTTCTGCTACATCAAAGGCTAGGTCGGAAATAATACAGCTTGCTGATATCTTCCGATCTTCTATTGTGGATGTCAGTCATGAAACGCTAATTATATCTGCAATTGGCGACGAAGATAAGATTAATGCTATGATTGATATGCTGCGTCCTTATGGAATAAGGGAAATATCACGTTCCGGAAAGGTTGCTATATCAAGAGGTCGTTAAACAAACTAAAAGAATCTATATTAAATCTTAAAATCCCTAAAAGGAGGTAATCTTATGGCTATTATTGATTTTGGCGGTGTCAAAGAGGAAGTCATTACTCGTGAAGAATTTCCTATGGAAAAGGCTCGCGAGATTTTAAAAAACGAAACTATCGCTGTTATTGGTTATGGCGTTCAGGGTCCCGCACAGGGCTTAAACATGAAGGACAATGGTTTTAATGTCA
>CAZMCH010000016.1:0-59217 GCA_964564735.1 uncultured bacterium | reverse complement strand
TAAATATACTCTCGGCAATATAATTCCAAGAAAAGATAGATTGTTATTCATCTCAAAAAAACATATCGATCAGGCTTTATTAATCGGCAGGAAACATGGTGCAAAACTTATCATTCCTGCAATGTTTATCGGTGGATTTTGGCTATTAACTTCGGTGATTCCCGGCATGGTTCGCATGAAATATACAAAATTTGCCTTATTTAATAATATAGGTCTTGTTTTATGGGTAAATGTGCTAACAATGCTTGGTTATTTTGGTGGATATGCTTGGTCTAATAATATAATTGGAAAAAGCTATATTATAATTATTGCGGTATTGCTTATTATAATGCTATTGCTTGTGCAAAGAAGGCTGAGTCGTGTATAAAAAAATCCATTATATTGCATTAATTAGTGTAATGATGATATTATCATTGGCAATAAACATCAGGACGGAGGATAATATAATGATAAAAAAAATATATGTGTCTGTTGGCATAAAAGATGCTGATATTATCGGATCGGATAATAGTGCTTTGCAATCAGCAGTTGATTATGTCTCTAATTTAGGTGGAGGCACTGTCTTAATAAAAGCTGGAACTTATCTAATGAATGATTCGCTTCATTTGAAAAGCAATGTAACTATAGTTGGTGAAGGCAAAGACACTATACTAAAAAAGTCTGATGGCATAAAATCTCTTTTGGCGACAGATGGCGACTATGGACAAGAAGAAATAACTCCGTCTGATTCTTCTGGTTTTAGAGTTGGAATGGGCGTTACAATATCAGATGATAATTCTGGCGGTTTTCATACTACTGTTGCAACAATAATCGCGCAAGATGGTAATAATTTTGCGATTAATAAACCATTAAACGCTGACTGTATGGTTTTTCGCAATGCAATCGCAAAAAATACCTTTCCAGTTGTAAGTGGATATTATATAGAAAATGCAAAGATAGAGAATATAACTATTGATGGAAACAGAGAAAATAACGATCATCTAAACGGATGTAGAGGTGCAGGTATATTCCTTTTTAGAGCCAAAAATACATATATTAAGGATTGTATAGTCCATGATTACAATGGCGATGGAATTAGCTTTCAGCAAAGCAATGATACGGTTGTTGAGAATTGTATTTCCTATAATAATTCAAGTCTTGGATTTCATCCCGGCAGTGGTTCACAAAAACCGATAATGAGAAATAATCTATCACATGATAATGGTAGTGATGGGCTTTTCTTATGTTGGCGTGTTAAGCATGGTTTGTTTGAGGGAAATGAATTAAGAAACAACGGACAGTTTGGCATATCAATTGGTCATAAAGATACAGATAATATTCTAAGGAATAATACAATCATTGGCAATAGAAGTCATGGCGTATTTTTCCGCAATGAGCCAGAATATACAGGCGGTCATCGAAACTTGCTGGAAAATAATAAAATCATAGGAAATGGGTTAGATGGTGAGGGAAGCGGGATATATATACGTGGAGAAACCCATGATATAAACATCATTAATAATGAAATCAGCGATAATATGAGATATGGTATTTATATAGAATCAAAAGCTAATCGCATTAAGATCATAGGCAATAAAATAGAAGGCAATAAAGATGGTAAAATTAAAAATGATGCGGTTAATGCAGAAATAGAAATCTCTGACTAATGATATATATCAGTTTTACTAACATTTAAGGAATGGATTTGAGATAATATCAATCCTAAAAAGCATGTAGCCCAACGTTTGATTTAAACACTGGGCTACATTGCTTTATATCTAACTTTTTTAAGACAATATTATCTTCCGGCTTTGATTTCACCCCATAGGGTTGAGGTGTGACCTTCTGGTCTGACTGCGGATGTAATACCAGCCATCAGTTCATTTACTTCTGCTTCTGTAATTGCACGATTAAATGCAAATACTTCATCAACAGAAATAAGCTGTCTTCTTGTGTTACAACAACCTCTGCTGTCTCTACCAATGACTAGATCATTTGTTGTTACAGCTATGGGACCAGCGAAATCTCTCTCGTTAATGAGTTTGCCATCGACATAGGCTTTTAATTTTCCATTGCCATAAGTTCCAACTACATGATGCCATTCACCAAACGGGATAGGTGAACTGATGGGTGTTTGCCATGCGTCAAAGGGCCAATTTAATGGTTCAACTTCAACACCTTTACCACTCCAATTGCTGGTGTGAATCATATAGGAATCAGCTTTGGTAATGAATGAACAACTACCATCTGGCAATGTTTCTACATTTACCCAACCACCATAAGACATTGCATCGGTAAAATCTATAGAAGCATTTGCAGTAACGACAACTTTATTGTCAGCGGAATCATCAAGCATTTTAAGAGCCTTGCCACTTTTGCCTGCTATCCATTCCACATTACCCATAATTGCACCATTATTTCCTGCTCCTGAGGAATCTTTTGCAACAGTACCACTACCTTCATTAAAAGACAGATACATAACCATACCTGCTTTATCCAAAGCATAGGTTGAGCTTACACAGACTACAAACAGAATCGCTAATAAGAAAATTGTTGATTTCATTAACTTACTCCTTTTTTATTAATCTTGGTTTGATTTAATGTAGCCCCATAGAGCTGTAATATGATCCCTCATATCAACAGCCTTGCCACCACCGACCATGACTTCTTTAACTTCATTATCAGCCAAGGCTCGGTTGAATATAACAACTTCGTCAAAGGTCAATTTTGACCTTCTAGTATTACAGCAAGCACGACTATCACGCCCAATGACAACATCGTTATTTGTAACAGCTATTTTGTTGGCATAGCCTCTTTGTCCCATGAGTTTGCCATCAACGAACATTTTTATAACTTTACCGTCAAATGTCCCAATAACATGTTTCCATTGGTTTAGCTGTATTGGTGTGCTAGCAGGCGATTGCCATAAGTCAAAAGGCCATAAAAGCAATTCTTGCTCGATACCTTTACCACTCCAATTACTTGAATGGATCATATAGGTATCAGCTTTGGTAATCAAAGAACAACTACCGTCTGGAACTGTTTCGATCATTACCCACATACCAATAGTCATTTGATCTGTAATATCAAGCGAAGGACTGTCTTTAACGACAATCATATCTCCACCAGAGGTATCCGAAGCTTTTACCGCCTTGCCAATTTTGCCATCAACCCATTCTACATTTCCCTGAAGCTCACCATCATTTTTGTCCCCTGATGAGTCTTTTGCTATCTTGCCACTTCCTTCATCAAGCTTAAGATAAAGCACTAGCCCTTTTGTATCAAAGGCATAAAGACAACTTGAAATGACAATAAGCAGAATAATTGAGAAAAATAAATATTTCAAAATAACAAAGTCCTCCTTTCAATTAGGATTACAGCTAACATTTTATATATTAAACCATAATAACTAAATTTGTCAAACAATAAATACACTTTTTAAATCACAAACCGAAATATTTTGTCATTGACTTTCTGATAATCTTTGTGTATACTCAATTTGTTATATAGAGATATTTATATTAGGAGTAAGTTGTAAGGAGAGTTGCTAAATGAAGGAATACACACCCGATAAAATCAGAAATATAGGCATAGTCGCACATGCCAAAACCGGCAAAACATCTTTGACAGAAGCATTACTATATGATGCCGGAGCCATTGATAAACTAGGAAAATCGGATGATGGTAACACAATATCGGATTATGATGAAGAAGAGATTCAGCGAAAAACAAGCATAAATACGTCACTTTGTATCTGTGAATGGAACGGACATAAAATCAATTTGCTTGATACACCCGGATATAGTGATTTTGTAGGCGATCAGGAAAGCGCAATAAGAGTTGCAGATATACTACTGTTAATTGCTGATTCGACTGTTGGTGTAGAAGCAGGAACAGAAAAGGCATGGTTCAAAGCAGATAAATATGGAAGACCTAGAATAATATTTGTTAATAAAATTGAAAAAGAAAACGCTAAATTTGATGAGACCATTGAATCGCTTGAGTCATTAGGCGGAAAAATAGTGCCAGTAAATTTGCCAATAGGTATAGGTCCGACATTCAAAGGTATTGTTGATCTTGTAAGAATGAAAGCATTTGCAAAGCCCGATAGCGGAAAGAAACTGCAACCTATAGATGTTCCAGCAGATATGCAGGATCAAATAGATTTATTTAGGGAAAGATTAATCGATGCTGTTGCAGAAACTAATGATGAATTGCTTGAAAAATATCTTGGTGGTGAAGAGCTAACTGACGAAGAAATTTCAAATGGACTTAAAGAAGGAATAACAAATAATAGTTTTGTTCCTGTATTCTTTGGTTCTGCCCTTGCTAATGTGGGACCCCAGATAATATTAGATATGATTGGCTATTTTCCTTCCCCTGTTGATCTTCCACCAACAAAAGCTAAAAAAATGGGAAGCGATGAAGAGATAGAATTAACTGCAGATCCAAATGGTCCATTGGCAGCATTTGTATTTAAAAGCATTACTGACCCTTATGCAGGAAAAGTCAACTTTTTCAGGGTATACTCAGGTACATTAAAGGCTGATTCATCTGTTTATAATTCTAGTCAGGATGCTGATGAGAGAATCGGTAATGTATCATTTGTTAATGGCAAGAAATTTACCAATACCGATAAGGTCGTTGCTGGTGATTTTGGTTCAGTTATGAAACTAAGCAAAACAGGCACAAATGATACATTATGCGATACAAATAATAAGCTTATACTCGCGCCAATAGATTTTCCAAAACCAACAATATCAATGGCAGTTACACCAAAAACACAAGGTGATGACGAAAAATTAGGAACAGCACTGATTAGAATGGCAGAGGAAGATTTGACGTTCTCAATGACAAGAGATAGTGAAACAAAAGAAACTATAATATCAGGCATGGGAGAATTACATATTAACGTTATTTTGTCAAAAATCCAGAAGCGATTTAACGTCGGTGCAAATCTATTTGAACCAAAAATACCATATAGAGAAACAATCCGATCCACAAGCCAACAACAAGGCAGATATAAAAAACAAACTGGTGGTCGTGGACAATATGGAGATGTTTGGTTGAAAATCGAACCGCAAGAACGTGGAAAAGGTTTTGAGTTTGTTGATGCTATTGTCGGTGGGTCAGTCCCAAGACAATATATTCCTGCTGTTGAAAAAGGATTGCTTGAAACAATAACCGAAGGTGTTCTTTCTGGCTCACCTGTTGTTGATGTAAAAGTAACTCTATATGATGGTTCTTATCATGAAGTCGATTCATCTGAAATGGCATTCAAAATAGCTGCATCAATGGCTTTCAAAAAGGCGATGGAGTTTGCTAATCCATTTATAATGGAGCCAATTATGAGTGTTGAAATCACTATTCCAGATGAGTATATGGGCGAAATCATGAGCGACCTTAATGGAAGAAGAGGCAGAATCGTCGGTGTAACTCCCGAAAATGGCAGGCAAATTATCAAGGCGAATGTTCCGCTTGCTGAAATGTATAGATATTCAGTCGATCTTAGATCAATCACAAGCGATAGAGGTTCTTTTTCTATGGAATTTTCTCATTACGAGGAAGTTCCACCAGATGTAAGTGCAAAGATAAACGCCGCTTATAAGGCTTCTAAAGGTTCTAGCGAAGATTAAATATCAAACATCTTTATATTCTTGCCTGAATCATTTCTTTCAGGAATATAAAACTTTTTAAGGGGGACAAGATGAAGAAGCTTTCATTATTATTCGCTTTTCCGTTCCTGTGTCTGATTCTGTTTCCAAGTATGAGTCATGCTTTGGGATTTGATGGTATTGGTGCAAAAGTTGCCTTTGTTTTACCCGAAGACCCTATGGATAACGCATTAGGGTTTGGGGTTCTTGCTTGTCTTGGTCCTTTATTTCCTCAATTGACTGCATTAAAGGCAGAAGCCAGCGTTGATTACTGGGGCAATTCTTATGATACCTTTGGCTCAGAAGTGAATTTCACATCAGTTGGAGTCAATGGAACACTTAAATATTATTTCTCTAGTGGAGGAATCACACCTTTTGCAGGTGCGGGTATCGGGCTTATTTATTCAAGGTCTAGCTTTGAGGTAAGTATCCCCGGATTTACAGGTGCATCAAGTTCAGATACAGATTTAGGGCTTCATCTTTGCGGAGGCGTTGATATTCCAATCGGTCCCGGGGTAAAAATTACTGCCGAAGGAAGATATGTAACAGGTGGAGTTGATAATATCCAAATAATAGGCGCGTTTGTAATTAAATTAAAGTAAAAACATCAAATAAATAGATTGCATCTTTCAGGCAGGTTTTATACCTGCCTATTCATTTTATTATGAAAATAATCAATTCAGCAAAAGAAATCCAAAAATATTGCAATTTCCTGCGGACTGAAGGCAAGACAATTGGCTTTGTTCCGACTATGGGGGCATTCCATGAAGGACATCTCAGCCTTATGCGTCAGGCAAGAAAAGATAATGATGTTGTGGTTACTAGCATCTTTGTCAACCCAACACAGTTTGGTCCCAATGAGGACTACGAAGCATACCCAAGAGATCTTGACAGCGATTCAAAAATGGCTTCCGAAGTTGGCGTTGACGTTATCTTCGCCCCTTCCACAAGAGATATGTATCCAAAGGGCTATGCGACATTTGTGCATGTTGAGGGAATAACGGAAAAGATGTGCGGAGCATCAAGACCCGGGCATTTTCGAGGAGTGACAACCGTTGTTACCAAGCTATTTAACCTTGTCAAACCACATAAAGCATATTTCGGACAAAAGGATGCTCAACAATGCGCCGTCATTAAGCGTATGTCCGAAGATATGAATTTTGATATTGAGATAATCATTATGCCAACTGTTAGAGAGGCTGATGGTCTAGCAATGAGTTCTAGGAATAAATACCTAAATCCAGAAGAACGAAAATCCGCCCTTATTTTAATCAATTCACTTTCTTTGGCGGAAAAATTAATCAAATCTGGTGAAGTAAGCGCATCAACACTTTACCAAGAAATGCTTTCATTGATAAATAATGAACCACTTGCCAAAATAGACTATATATCCATAGTTGATGCAGAAACACTTGAGGCACGTGAAACCATAAAAGGCAAAATACTTATTGCCCTTGCTGTTTATATAGGAAAAACAAGATTGATTGATAATGTGATTATTAATTAAATAGAAGGTTAAAGTCTCTTTTTTCTATCTAGAGGAGGATTTGGAAGGATTTTTTAAATCTAAAGATCAAATATGACTTGGGCGGAATATCCCTTTTTATGCTTCTTGATCTCTAATTGATGATATGTAACATTCTTTATTTCCGTCTTGATTTCATGCCTTGATCTATCTATCTTTTCATAAAAAACAACCGCATCGAGATTCTGATCATCAAGCCTTTTTATCTCGTATTTTCCACATAAAATCCGCTCAATTTCATGTCGAAAAAGCAATTCAGAAAGCCAATTCCTGAGAAGTTCCTCCTGATTGCTTGCTTTTATCTGTATCTCAAAACTCTCTTTTACATCTATTTTATCCGCATCCGTTAATATATCAAACATAGCATAGGCAGAATTGGAGAATGTTTCCTGAAGGTCTTTACCATAAGCTATTATACCAATATCCGCAGTATGATCTATTAATTTATAGCGTTTCATCTTTAACACCTTGTTTCTTTCTAAGCCTTCGCCTACCTGAATCCGCCAATTGAACCATTGGAAAGAAAAGGCTTGTTATCTGTAAACAACCTAATTCCAGAAGTTCATCGATAGCATTGATAATTTCTTTCTTATTCATATTTGATAGTGATCCAAATTCTACAACATGATCGAAACCATATTTGCTTATTCTTTTAGATTCTTGCCCCATCAGCATTTTCATCATATCACGCCGGCTTAGCATACCATCGATCTTTTCTGCACAATTAAGTATTATAATAGATATTTGTTCACTTTCAGAGATATAAGCTTCTTTTTGTGTCTTATTATCTGCTTTTTTATGATTTTCCGTTGATTCAGATAAAACAGACCCGCAATTATCACATTTACCACATTTTTCAATAATACTTCCGATAATATATTGATTCATAAATTTTTTGCGACATTCTTTTGTATTTATATACTCAATTAAAGCCCTAAGTGAACCATATCTTTCACCTTTGATTTTTTCAAAAGTGCTTTCCTCATGCCCAATATCAAGATCATAGATATTTAATACCATAACCTTACGTTGTGGCTTATATGAAATAGCCTTATTATAGCTCAAATCCAATAAAACATTTTCAATATCATCCATATAGCATGATATTTCATAACTGATATTTCTAATATTAATATCTTTTTGCTCATTCGCTTCCAGATTTGTCATTAGCCATTCAATCAGCAATTTTGAAGTATCATCATTAATATATGAGATAAGTTCCCCTCTTGATGCAATAATACTTACTTTTGCTGTTAGAGAACAATCAGGTAAAATATCCAGCATACCAGCATTCTGCATTTCTGAAAGGGCAAAATGAAGCCCGCTTCTATTAAGACCCGAATCTAGCTCAAGCTGATTAGCTTCTATAAACAAACGGTGTCCCAAATCAGGCTTACTTTCTCTGAATAGCCTATATTGCTGATACTCTTGATCAATGTTTTCAGCAGATATATTTGATGTCATTGGATTATCGGGATGTATATAGCAGTGACATTTTGGGCATAATGCGACAACGTCATCAGGATTTTCCTTTCGAAAATTTCTATAATGCAAATGATGTATATGTTCAGATTTTGCATTGCATACATAACAGCTTTTATTATTCTCAAGGATGGATTTAGCAAAATTTCTCCAATGATCGCTATCAAGGTATTTGTTATACTCATCTAATGAACATGGATTTTTGTCCTGATCATTCAAATTATCATATATATCTTTTAATCTATCGAGTTCTTTTTTTGCTCTTGGCATTAGATTATTATAATGATTATCAAGCCATTCTCTAGGTGAGATTTTCTTTTTTGACAATTCATTTTTTTGTTTTGGTTCTTTTGTATATTTTTTTAGAGTATCACTCAAACGCCAAATATCAACTGATGAAGTATTGCTTTTCTCAATTATTATCTGATGATATTCTCTATCAGAAGGAGAATAAAGAAGATAACACCTCAAAAGCTGGTCTTGTTTTGTGAATTTGCTAATCTGATCATAATAGATTTCTATTCCTTCGGGCAAATCCGCATGAATTATATAGTCAATATTACATTTTGGTATTTCTGAATAATAACGATTTGTCGAAACTATAGCTTTAAGTTTTTTGCTCTGAAAATCCCTTTCTATCTTAAACTTCCTATCAATTTCTAAACTGCCATAATATTCCTCTATTTCTGGTATAATTTCCTCCAGATTGCTCTTTATTTCATTAACAAAATTACGCTGATTGGCAAAGATAATACCCTGACCAGACATATTTTCAGCCAATTGGCGAATATATGCTAATTTGTCTTTGTTAGATTTCAGTTTTATTACCTCAAGGGATAAATCAGGAAAATTATGTCCAATATTGATTATTTCAGTAGCTTCCATCTGTAATTGGGCAATTACACTTTTTTGGATGTCATCTCTATATGTATTTGCAAATGTTAGAATGGTGGGAGTTGGATCAATATCCAATATAGCTCTGGAAATATTCAGATATGCGTAATTAAAATCATGCCTTAGCTTTGATAAACATTGTGCTTCGTCAATGACAAATAATGAGACTGATATTTTGCTTAAAGCCAAAAGAAAATTTCTATTCTGAAATAACTCAGGCTCAACCTGAATTAGCTTATATTTTCCATTAATAATTTCTGCAAGGTATCGCTGAAAATGGTCATTTGTCATAGAACGTTTGAGATAAACCGATGGAACTGGAAGCTTTTCGCTGTTCAGATTGGCATCTCTTGATACCAAAATGGAAATACCATCAATAACAATGGTAGGAAGCATGTAGCAGATATGGTAATCTGCTACATGACCTTTTATTACCAAAGTATCTTTACCAGATAGAACATGATTGATAACCTCAATTTGTTCGAGTGGTAGATCATCAATATCAAAATGAAGTTTTAAAAGCCAGTATAAGTCTTCTCTGGTAAGATTCATGATAAAAATGTAAGTTCTGAATCTGTTGGAAAAGTCATTGCATCCATAAATTCATTCTGAAAATTTGGATCAGTTGCCAACTCAATATATTCAGCAAAACGTGCAATGCGTATGCCTTCTTCTCTTGCTTCCTTTGACATTAAAGCCATTTTTGCGCCTGCTGCGGCTGCATTACCAATGAATTTCACTTTATCAAGCGGAAAATTAGGTATCAATCCGAGTCTTATAGCATTTTCTTTTTTTATGTAATTACCAAAAGCACCAGCCATCAGCACTTCTGAAATATCATCTAGTTTGATGCCTAGCTTATTCATCATAATCTCAATACCAGCCTTTATAGCGCCTTTTGCTAATTGCACTTGGCGGACATCCTTTTGGGTTATAGCTACTTCATGCCCATCTTGCTCGAAAAGGACAAGATGAGGACCGTATTCATCATTTTTGCGAATATATTTCTTTAATTCGGGTGATATATTAAGATCATCTGGATTAGTCATTCTCCCTGTTTCATCAACAATCCCAAGCCTTAGCATTTCAGCAACAACATCAATAAGTCCCGATCCGCATATTCCAATCGGTTTGCCTCCACCAATCACCTGTATAATGGGCTTGTCTTTTAAATCAACTCTCTCAATAGCTCCGGGCGCTCCTCTCATGCCGTATGTTATCATTG
The DNA here is from genome assembly GCA_964564735.1 of uncultured bacterium. Taxonomy (GTDB): domain Bacteria; phylum Poribacteria; class DTPJ01; order DTPJ01; family DTPJ01; genus CAZMCH01. Next base: position 48,458 of record CAZMCH010000016.1, on the reverse strand, counting down.
CCCCTTCAAATGCAGGACCAGCAGCAGTTGAGCATGTCAATAGCCTTTCTTTTGACCCTAGAGCAACTTCCCCATTTGTTCCTATATCTATTGCTAATTTTATTGTCTCACTTCTGTTTAATGCGGAAGCCAAGATAACACCAACGGTATCTGCCCCAACAAAACCAGCAATATTGGGTAAAACATAGACATTAGCGTCAGGATTAAAGCTAAATCCCAAGTCAGAAGCTTTAACATCAACAGGGTCACTAAATACACCGACATAAGGCAACAAAGCCAGATTACGGACAGGAACTTTCAGGAAAAGATGAGTCATTGTAGTATTACCTACAACAGTTACCTCATATATATCTTTCATGCTGACGTGAGCTTCTGCACAGGCATATTCACTTATCTGTTTGATAACATCGATAATTCTATCGCTAAGTTCCGCAAGTCCGTCATTTTCTTCAACTGTATAGTTTATTCTTGATATGACATCTGCGCCATGAGTAGCCTGTGTATTGAGAGCAGAAGCAACAGATATTTCCTTGCCAGTATTTAGATCGACAACAGTGCTTACAACCGTTGTTGTTCCAATATCAACTGCAATGCCATAATTTTTGTTTGTGGTGTCACCTGCTTCGACACCGACTAGCTTATTTCCATCTAAAACCAAAGTAACCCTGAATTTTGAATCACGAAGTATTTTTGGTAATTGCCTTAATACTTTTAGATCAGTGCATACATCGGGAAAATTAGATTTTATTGCCTCTTTAATATTAGTAAAGTCTGAAATTTGTCTTGCTAGCGTTTGTTCCTCAAGTTCTACATATATCTTTGATATATTTGGGTGAAGGACTATCTCTTGCCCAGCCCCAACAGAAAGAATCTTGATCGGTCTGATTCTTGAATCTTCAGGAATGGTAACTTCCATATTGCATTTTACAATAGTTTGACAAGCTAATCTGTATCCTGCTTTTAACTCATCTTCGGAAAAGAATCTTTCCTCTGCTTCTGTGGGATGCTCTGGGTTTCCCGCCGTAACTATAACTTTGCATTTTCCGCAAGTTCCATTTCCAGCACATGGCGAGTCAATTGTAATACCTGCTAGGTCTGACGCCTCAGCAATAGTCATACCTGATTCAATAGAAACAATCTTACCATCGGGATTAAATTTAACTTTACATTCAGCCAATTTCAAACTCCTATCGTTTTATATCAATTATCTAGTAAACCAAAGGCAAGTGCAGCACTTCCAACAATACCAGCATTCTCTAGTCTTGAAACACCAACTTTTATTGCAGGAACAACACCAAGAAGATGGTTATAAATAAATATAGCTGTCTGAACCATTCTATCCCATCTTCTCATTGCCCCAGCAAGAACAATAACCGCAGGATCAAATATCTGGGCGACATTGCGTATTCCATAAGCCAAAGCTTGTGCTGTCTGCTCTTCTAGCATTAAAGCAATTTCATCGCCTTCTTGTGCTGCAAGATTTACATGCAACGGCTCAATATATCTCACTAATTCCTGTGGTTCGCCTGAAAGCAATTTATCTTTGATATTTTCATCTGTCTTTATTTTATCAAGTATCAGACTTCTTTTTCCACGAGATAATGAGGATAATACCAATTTTGCCCCTTCATCACGAATAGAAGTTGCTGACGCATGTGCCTCCATACAATCAATATGACCACAACCGCATAGCCTACTTTGCCTGCCTGATGGGACAGGTATAGAAACATGACCAAGTTCTGCACCTTTGAATGTATCACCTTGCCATTTAATATATCGGTCAAGCTCTTTAATATATAAGATCACTCCTCCACCGATTCCACTACCAAGAGTAAAAGCAACGAGAGTTCCCTTTGCCCATGTGCCAAAAATCCTTTCACCATCAGCGGCGACATTTGCATCGTTATCAGCAAAGACCTTTATCTTGGGAAATTTATCTCTCAGAATGTTTGACACAGACAAACCCTCGTAAGTAGGCATGTTTGGCGAATGTTGAATAACTTCATTTTGACCATCCCATGAAGGTATGCCCAAGCCTACTGCTTTAACATTATTATTCATCAGCTTTTTTATTGCATTTCCTAAATCTTCCATAAATATCTCTGGGTCTTCATCTGTCTTAACAATATTAATTTCACTCTTAAGTGATCCATTACGCCCAACGCTTGCTATTTTGGCTGTTCCAGCGCCAAGATCAACACCAATAACTTCAGTCTTATTATTTGCCATTTTTTTCTCCTCAAAAAAGATTTTATATAATATCATGATCAAACATATATCATGATATTACAAACACTCTTATAAGTCAACTTCATAGTCTTGAAAATGAGACTTTATTAATTTAGTGGGTAAAGAAAAAAGCCATCTGATGATATAATTCTTTTGTATTTAATAGCAATAAAAAGAAAAGAGATATAACATATGGCAATTATGATTATAAAAACAGATAAAAATAGAAATCAACTGGAAAAATTAGATGGAAATACAGAGCAGACTTTAAGTTTTGACATTTCTATCTACAAGTATGCCTATATGGAGCAAGTGGCAATGCCAGCTTTATATGGTCAACACACATCAAGACCTTGGATTAAGGTGTTAAAGAAAATAACCTCAATTGATTATCATCCAGATTAATACAGTAACATCCCAGACAGAAATTCTCAATTAAATAACCAACAACAATGATGGATACAATATATGGAAGATTATAGAAAATAATTGTTGTTAGATAGAGGTAGTTTTCACAAAACAAAGAGACTAAAGATACCATCAAACATTTTATTGCTTTTTTTACCAGCATATAGTCCTGAACTCAATCCTGTAGAACGTTTATTGGAATTTATTAAAGCAGAGATAGCTAATAAAATCTATGTAAAACTAGAACCATTGATAGATAGAGTAGCATCTGTAATATGTAGTCTATCACAAACAGTGATTCAATCACTTACATCATATTTATATTTCATAAACGCCATTAATGAAATATTTCAATAAGCAATTGGTATTACATGAGCCGATTTTTTTTCTATAATTTAATATTTTATCATAGGAAGGTTTATTTTTCCGAACTCATGTCCGATTCTCAGTTTATATTATTTTTCATGTTTATTTTAGAATTTTCAGAAATAATATAAATAGCATAAATATTGATTTTTGATCTGGACAATTGAGTATTTTTTAGTTACATTTTCATATATGTTTTACTAGCAATGAATTTATATACAATAAACATGGGAGATAAATATGAAATACGGGATACGCAATGGTATGTTGAGAGAGCCTCTTGATAATGAATTTTTTGTTGCTAAAGAAATTGGCTTAGATGGAATTGAGTTCTGTATTGGTGGAAATTACAAGAGCGAGTTGCTTTGGACTGATGGTGGTGTTGACAAGCTAAAAGGATTATCAGATAAAAGCGGTGTAGAAGTCTGCTCATTATCACCGGGCGTTTTTGCTGGATTGCATCCTGCATTGTCAGATGAGGCAAAGCGTACTGAGGGTATTGAAATGATGAAATATTGCATTGAAATATGTCCGCAACTCTCCACAAAATGGATACTTACTCCAATGTTCCCAATGGATTACAAAGATTGGTCAGATGAGACATGGGGCAAGCTAGTTGATGGTTTTAAAGCAATAATGGAAACAGCAGAAAAACATAATGTTATTCTTGGATTAGAATCAACATTTCCAGCAGATTATCTTCTTATGATTATGGATAAGGTTGGTTCAAAGTGTTTAAGAGTATATTATGATTTTGGAAATATGGTTCATTGGGGGCAGGATCCTGTTGAAGAGGTAAGGAAACTTGGTGATAAAATCTGTATGATCCATGTCAAAGACACTGAAAATAAGATGCTAGGCGAAGGCAAAGTTGATTTTAATGGGATAAGCAATGCCATTCGTGATATTGGCTATGATGATTATATGGTTCTTGAAACACCTAGTGGAGATGATCCAAAATCTTCTGCAATAATAAACTTAATTTTTACAAAGAAACTTGGAAAATAATTTATGGATGAAATAAAAGACGAAACTTTAAAAGGTATTATAATAAGGGCGCAGGCAAGTATATATTACGTCCAAACACTAGAAGGAATATTTGAATGCACTCTCAGAAAAAAAGTTAAGCGTGAACTGATGAACGGGAATCATTACCTCTATACTGATCCAATAGCAGTTGGTGATAATGTAATGATCACTATATCAGAAGGCGATAAAGGTGCAATTGAGGAAATATCACCTCGAAAATCTAAAATTTCACGCATGGCTACAGGAACTGTGCCGCTAGAGCAAATAATCGTTGCAAATGCTGACTATATGATTATGATTATGTCTGCAAAAATGCCTGCTTTTAAGCCGCGCCTTCTCGATAGGCTACTTATCGTTGCAGAAGCAGGAAATATTGAACCAGTTGTTATTATCAATAAGATTGATCTTCTAAACGAGAAGGAAAAGAGCAAGCTATATTCCGAGACTCAGATTTATAATGAAATCGGTTATAAGATTCTATATATCAGCGCATTAAACAAGATTGGAACTGATGATGTCATTGATATAATGAAGGGCAAAATGTCTGCGTTAATTGGTCATTCTGGTACAGGAAAAAGCACCTTGTTAAATGCTATTCAGCCTAATCTTGTCCTTAAAACAGGCGAGGTTGGATCAAAAACAAAGAGGGGAAGGCATACAACCACAAGTACGCAGTTATACGAACTAGATTTTGGAGGATATGTTATCGATACGCCCGGAATACGTGAAGTTGGTCTGTGGGATGTTTGGCAGTCTGAACTTGCTCAGTATTTTCGTGAGATGAAGCCCTTTATTAGCAAATGCAGATTTTATGATTGCTCGCATATAACTGAGCCCGAATGCGCAATAAAAAAAGCTGTTGAGCAGGGAAAGATAACTAAACAAAGGTATGACAGCTATATCAAATTAAGATTGGGCAAGGCTAGAGATGACTCAGAATAAAAATATAAATTTTGAATCATTGATACTCAATAAACTTCCCCCAAAAATATATAAACTCTTAAAATCAATAGGCATAGAAAGCAAAAAGTTGGGTTATTCTGCCTATGTTGTTGGTGGATTTGTAAGGGATTTGATACTAGGCAGACCAAATCTTGATATTGATATTATTATTGAAGGCGACGGAATAGATTTCGCTATGAAATTTGCCGAAATAAATAAAGGTAAAGCCAAAAGCCATAAGAGATTCGGCACATCAGTTGTAACAATGAAAGATGGCTTCAAGATTGACATTGTCACTGCAAGAACTGAAATATACGAACACCCCGGCGCACTCCCAACCGTCAAATTTGGTTCTATAAAAGATGATCTCTATCGTAGAGATTTTACCATAAATGCAATGGCAATTAACCTTGATAATGGAGATCTTGTTGACTTTCTTGATGGTATGTCCGATCTTAAAAATGAAAAAATTAAGATAATTCATGATCGAAGCTTTTTAGACGATCCAACAAGAATCTTTAGGGCAATTAGATTTGAGCAAAGGTTCAGTTTCAATATAGACAAGCAAACAGAGAAACTTTTAAAAGAAGCGATTGAAAAAGATTTCCTTAATACGATAACTAGACAGAGAATCAGAAACGAAATATTACTCATACTTGATGAAGAAAATTCAACTGAACCTTTGAGGAGAATGGAAAAGCTAAATTTAATCCGCTATATTCATCCTGAAATATCATTGACTAAAGAAAAACTCTCAATTTTGAATAAAATTGACGGATTGAAAATGTTTGAGAACCTTCCATTTTTAAGGTCTAGTGAGAAATTTGATTATGTTCTCCTTAGGCTTATGGCTCTTGTGGATGGGTTAAATGAAACAGATTTTGCTGATGCTATTGATGGACTTTTCTTAAATAAAAGATATATAGATAATTTGAGGGCATCTTTCTTTGATTTGCCAATAGCCTTACAACAAATTAATGATGATGCGGTTACATTAAGCGGAATATATAATTCCTTGAAAAACCTACCGTTGCAGGCTTTGATTTTCGGAATATTTAAAGCTATGGATGAAGAAGCAGTATATAAATTAATGATGTATCTTGCCGATCTGAGAAAGATAAAACCATTTATCAACGGTGATGACCTTAAAGAATTGGGTTATCCCGAAAGCCCTTTATATACTGATATATTATGCAAAGTATTTGATATGCAATTAGATGGAATAATAGAGAATAAAGAGCAAGCTATTAAGTTTATAAAGCAAAATTATGATAAATAGGGTGAAATTATGACAGGACGTGAACGCATAAACGCAATAATGAATAAGAAGCCTACTGACAGATTATCATGGACAACAATAGTTGATAATGCTACTTTAAGCAAGTTGCCTGATAATATTAAAGGCATGTCAGGTATTGATTTTTATCGATATATTGGATGTGACATTTTTCTGTTAAATTGCTGGGGTATGAACATGGATTTTTCATCTCCACAGCTTGTTTGGTCTGAGGATACTAAAACTAATTACAAATATGAAGATGGAAAGTCAATACATGAATTAAAATCATCAAAAGGCACTCTTACGACAATCTATCGTAATGGACATCCAATAAAATATCCTGTTGGTTCAATAGATGACATCAATATATACATGCAAATATGGGAAAATGCCCAGTTTATAGAACATGACGATAATCAGGTTTATGATAATATTAATGCAATCATCGGTGATGATGGAATCGTAACGAGATTTTGGGGACCATCAACGATACCAAAATTGCTTGAATATGATATGGGAGTAATGAATTTTTATTGTCTTCTTAATGATTATCCTGATGAAATGGATGCTTTGATTAGCACAATTCACAAAAAAGAATTAGAAGCCTTTGAGATTCTCGCAAAAAGCCCTTGTGATGTTATAATTCTTTGTGAAAATACCAGCACTTTTTATATAAGTCCTGATGTATATCACAAATATAATGGCAGGCATGTTCGAGATTTTGTTGACATTATTCATAATAACGGAAAAATCGCAATTATTCACATGTGCGGTCATGTAAAAAACCTTCTGCATGAGATAAAATATACGGGCTTAGATGGTATTCATGCACTAACGCCTCCACCTACGGGTGATACTCCATTTGAATTAGCTTTGGATGTTTTGGGTGATGATATTATCATCATCGGAGTTCTTGATCCGACAATATTTATATTAAACCCGATTGAGGAAATTTCATCTGCGCTTGATTCTCTTTATACACCAAGACTCAGACAATCTAATTTTATTCTTTGCCCCGGAGCAGATGGTATAGAAGTTCCCTTAGAGCGTTTTCAAGCGGTTTCTGATTGGATGAAGCAAAATTATTAAAAAAGAAAGGATGATTGGTATGGAAGGACATAGCTTTGATGGTAGCAAATTCTGGATTTTAAGGATCGATTCTGGTGAAGATATTTTAATATCGCTTAAGCAATTCATAAAAGATAATGACATAAAACAAGGAGTTGTAGTCATGGGATATGGCACACTCTCCAAGATAAGCCTTCACTGGGTAATGCACAACCAATGGCCTCCTAGCAACAAATATGATGATTGGGAAGGCGGTATTGAGATAATGAGTATAAATGGCATGATTGCAGATGGTGAACCTCATGTTCATATTACCGCATCTGATCGCAATGGTGCTTATGGCGGTCATCTTGAAGAAGGCTGTATATGTTATGTCCTTTGTGAAATTGGTATCGTTGAGGTTTCAGGAGCAAAACTCACTAGAGAAATGGTAACAATATCAGAAGATTCTGAAGGAAATCCTGTCAAAAGACAACTATTGAGATTTATAGAATGAAATAAAAAATATTAAATCATGGATTGTGCTGGTGCTTCACCGAATTAGTTTTTGTATTTATAAATTTTTTGAAAATCCCTCTAAGTCTCCAAAAGGCGTATTAGCAATATGCCCCTACGCAAAGGGGGATTTTAATAATCGCAAATACAAAGATTGATTTTTTTAAGTAATAACATATCTTCTTAAATTGTGTTTATCTTGGAAACATAGGATATGCCATTTTCTTTATTATTTTCAATACTTTTTTATATATTCATGCCTCAAAATACTGCAATATAATTGCTATATAAAAATGATGTGAATCACCAATATTTAACGCTTGACATATAATAATCAATCTGATATTCTGTAATATCGCAGATAGATCCTTTATATAAACTGCATTCCTGCTTGTTTTGACAAGCCTCAATCTTTGCAATACTTGGAGGAGCAAAAATGGAAATTTCAACACGTGTTCGTGATAATGTGGCAATATTGGACATTAGAGGTGAGATCATTGGCGATGCTAGGTTTGATCTAAATAAAGCTATACAAGAACAAATTGATGCAAATATTGACGGACTGATTATTAATTTGGAAGAAGTCCCTATGATGGACAGCGTTGGACTTGGTATGCTAGTTGCTGCATATACATCACTTATAAAACAAAATAAAAAGGTCGTTTTGCTAAATGTTGGTAGGTCTGTTAGGTATCTACTTGTTGTAACAAAGCTTGATCAGGTCTTTGAAAAATATGATGACGAAGATGAAGCTTTGGAAAATCTTAAAAAATAATCTAAATTTGATTATAATATATTAAATTGATTTTTTATCCATAATCAATAATACGATGTTAAGAGGTAATATGTAATGCAAATTGCTGATAGACTTAATAAGATACCGCCATATCTTTTTATGGAGCTTAGAAACAAAATCGCAAAAGCTAGGGTTGAGGGCATTGATGTTATAAGCCTTGCAATTGGGGACCCAGTTGACCCAACACCAAAGCCGATAATAGATGAATTATGTAAACAAGCCTATGATCCAGAAAATCATCGCTATCCTACTGACGAGGAAAAAGGCATGTTATCATTTCGAAAAGCTGTTGCTGATTGGTATGCAGAACGCTATAAAGTAAACCTTGATCCAAAAACTGAAATATTGGGACTAATAGGTTCTAAGGAAGGCTGTCATCATTTTGCGCTTGGTGTTGTTAATCATGGCGATATTGTTTTGATGACTGATCCCGGCTATCCTGCATATCGCTCAAGCATATTTATTGCTGGTGGAGAACCTTATCATGTAGCCATTAAGCCAGAAAATGGCTATCTGCCAAAATTTGAGGATATACCATCAGATATAGCAAAAAAGGCTGTTGGCATGTTCCTAAATTATCCAAACAACCCAACTGGTGCGACAGCAACCCAAGAGTTTTTTAATGATCTTGTCAGCTTTGCAAAATCCTATGATATAGCGATATGCTATGATAACCCATACAGCGAGGTTGTTTTTGATGGCGAAGAACCCAAAAGCCTATTAGTTACTCCAGGTGCAAAGGACGTTGCAGTCGAACTTAATTCGCTTTCCAAGCCTTTTAATATGACTGGCTGGCGTATTGGAATGGCAATGGGTAATCCTGATCTAATCTCTGCAATATCAAAAGTCAAAGAAAATACAGATTCGGGAATATTCAACCCGATACAGTTTGCGGGAATAACTGCAATTAAAGAATGTCAAGATAATATCAGCAATATGCTTAAAATATACAATAAAAGACGTCAGCTTGTCCTTGATACACTAAAAGAGATCGGCTGGGCAGACTACAAACCTGCCAAAGGCACTTTCTATCTATGGATTCCAGTTCCAAAAGGTATGAGTTCAATAGATTTCACAACATTGCTGTTTGAAAAAGCTGCGGTTGTTGTTGCTTCTGGTTCAGCTTATGGAAAATATGGTGAAGGATTTATTAGAATTTCTCTAACTGTTTCAGATAACAGGCTTATTGAAGCGATGGAAAGAATTAAAAAGGCGATGTCATAGAGTATCACTGAAATAGGAATCAGGATGTTTTAGGGGCGTATTATTGTCGCCCCTTTTTTATATATTAATGAGATGAACATATGCTATCATTTTGAATGAGGCGAAAAAACTTTTTTATTGGTCAACCAGATTAGTTTTTTATTTATAAATCTTTTGAAAATCCCTCTAAATCTCTCTTTGGGTAAGGGAGATTTTATAGATTCCAGCAGATGTTGGAATGACAACAATGATATAGGCTTTCCTTACATCGAACTCACATTAAATAATCAATTTGTTTGATAAATATTATGGGAGATAAGAAATGGATAAACTAAATATTGCTGTCGTTGGTGCTGGTCGCAGAGCATCAGGAGCATGGATACCAACAATAGACTTGCTAAAAGATCAACTTAATCTTGTCGCTTTATGCAATACAGGCGCACCTCGTGGAGAGGAACAAGCCAATAAATATGGCGTTAAATGGTATTCGAATGTTGAAAAAATGTTAGATGAGCAAAAACTTGATTTTGTTGCTGTTATAGTTAATCCTGCTAATGCTCATATAGTATCAAAAGCTATTCTTGAAAGAGGAATCAGCGTTGTTACAGAAACACCAATTGCTTCTGCTGTTGAAGATGCAGATATGCTCATAGCTCTTGCCAAAGAGAAAGGCGCATATATAGAAACTGCGGAAAATCTTTATCGTATGCCATCTGAACGCATAAAACGAGAACTTATATTAAATGGTGTATTCGGCAAAATATGGCGCGGTCACAACAACAACCTAACTCATGATTATCATGCTGTTAGCCTTGTTAGAAGCTATATCGGCTTTGATGTGAAAATAAAGCGAGTTATCGGAATTGATGGTAATTTTTCTGTTGCAGAACATAATTATCGTGGATCAAAAGTTAATAGCGAATATACCTGCCATGAAATTTATTTCTTTGAAAATGGGGCATTAGGTTTTTCGCATTTTACAAATTTGACATGGGGTTCGCCTTTAAGAGGCATTAGCTCAACCGAGTTTTATGGCGAAAATGGCATGGCTGTTGGTGATAAGATTTTTATGCTTAAAGATAAAGACGATAAAAAGCAGATTAACATCCAACGTCTGACCTGTAATGTTGATGGCATGGATGTCTTAGATAAATTTGTTGCAGATACGGTTCCTGAAATAGTATGGGATAATCCATTTAAGAAATATAAAATCAGTGATGGTCTGATAACTATAGCATCAGAATTGGCAAGCATTATGAAGTCAGTCAGAGAAAACGTTGAGCCTGAATACGGTGCTTTTAATGGACGTATTGATAGGCAGGTCGACCTTGCAATTAGTCAATCTCATAGAGAAGGAAATATTCCAATAGATATTGAGTATTAATGGTGTTTTCAATATACGAAAGGCATTAGGTATATAATTTTGCTTATAAAGTCTTATATTAGCGAGGTAAAATTATGAAGAATGAACTTAAGGTTGGTATAGTAGGCGCTCCACGCGGCTCTGGTTTTGTTCGTGCTATTCAAACTGTAACTGAAACTAAACTCCATGCTCTATGTGACATCAGAGAGGATGTTTTGAATGATACTGCGGATAGATATGGTGTAGAGAATAGGTATACAGATTATGAAAAAATGGTTGATTCTGATTTGGATATAATTATCGTATCAACACCCATGCCCCTACATGCGCCACAGGCAATAATGGCTCTGGAAAGGGGAAAACACGTCATTACAGAGGTATCTGCTGCGACAGACCTTGAACAGTGCTGGAAACTTGTTTCCGCAGTCAGAAATAGTAAATGTAAGTATATGATGGCTGAAAACTATACATATATGAAGCCAAATGTATTAGTCCGTGCAATGGCAGATCAAGGGCTTTTTGGTGAACCATATTTTGGTGAAGGTGAATATATCCATGAATTGAAAGGGTTAAACGAGGTAACTGTGTGGCGCAGAAAATGGCAGACGGGCAGAAATGGATGCACATATCCCACACACAGCTTAGGTCCTGTTCTTCAATGGTTTAAGGATCGAGTTGAGACAGTTTGTTGCATGGGTAGCGGACATCATTATAAAGACCCAAGAGGCAATATTTATGAAAATGAAGATAGCACAACGATGATGTGTAAAACAACTCGTGGTGGACAGATCAATATCAGGCTTGATATGCTTTCAGACAGACCACATAACCTAACATATTATTCACTTCAGGGAACAAAAGGCTGTTATGAATCACCAAGAGGATTTGGAGATGATCATAAAATATGGCTTGCAGATTATCATAAAGAAATTACTTGGCATCCTTTATGGGACTTTGAGCAGGAATTTATGCCCGAAATATGGCGCAATCCTTCAGAGGAGGCACTAAAAGCAGGACATGGAGGAGGAGATTATTTTGAGATTCGTGAGTTTATTGATTGTATTTTGAATGATACCAAGCCAGCTGTTGATGTATATGATGCTATGGATATGACTGTTCCGGGTTTGGTATCGGAAGAATCAATAAATAAAGGCAGTATTCCGTTGCCTGTTCCTGATTTTCGGGAAATAAAAAAGTTTCCAGACGATTTACCTGAAATCCTTAAAGGTAGTAGCATTATATCGTTTTCAGGCTAATATGTTATATAGGCTAATACATTAAGATGTAAACAACTATCTATAATTGGCGTTATTATATAATACAGGTAAAAAGTAACTTGAATTCATAATTATATAATAACAAAATAGGGAGGTGCACATCATGCAACTTCACGATCTTATCATAGAAGATGCTATCTTAATGGAACTTGGTGTTAAAGGTAAATTAGAAGCTATTACCGAATTAACAGAATCACTTTCGCGGTCTGGAAGATTAATCAAAAAAGAAGAGGCTTTATCAAGCCTATTAGCAAGAGAACAGGCACAAACGACAGGATTGGGAGACGGAATAGCAATGCCTCATACTTGCACTTCGGCTGTTCATCAGCCAATAATTGCTTTTGGTAGAAGTAGCGAAGGTATTGATTTTGCGTCTATTGATAGAAAATTAGCTAATTTAGTATTCCTGATATTAAGCCCAAAATCATCAACAGAATTGCATTTAAAGATTCTGGCAAGGATTGGTCATTTATTAAAAACAGAAGGATTTACAAATGCTCTTCTTAATGCTCAGTCAAAAATTGGTATAATGGAGGTCTTAAAAGAATATGAGAGTTCTTTGGGAGAAATAGAGCCTCCTGCTGATTTACCAACGGTTTGTATCGCAGGTGCTGGAAATGGTGGTCTTGCCATGGCATCTCATCTATCGCTTTTGGGATGTAAAGTTAATCTTTTCAATAGAAGCCCTGAACGCCTATTAGCAATAAAGACAAATGGTGGAATAAATGTAACAGGTGAGATCAATGGTTTTGCAAAATTAAATGCCGTAACATCCGATCCACAAGAAGCCCTTGAAAAGACTGATCTAGTAATGATTGTTACTCCCGCAACTGCTCATTATACATTGGCAAACCTTTTAGGTCCATACCTTACTGATGGTCAGGTTGTTGTCTTAAATCCCGGTAGAACAGGAGGGGCTTTAGAGTTTACAGAGACTTTACGTAGAATTGGAGTAAAAACGTATCCTTTTATAGCAGAGGCAGAAACTTTGCTTTATGCCTGTCGTATAACCAATCCAGCACAGGTTAAGATATTTTCAATTAAAAATTCAGTTCCACTTGCTACCATACCAGCATATCATATCCCTGACGTCTTACCTAGCATTAAGAAAGTATTGCCACAATTTACTCCCGGAGATAATGTTCTTAAAACAAGCCTAAATAATATTGGGTCGGTGTTTCATCCTGCATTGACAATACTCAATACCGCATGGATTGAGGAAAGACATGGAGATTTCGAATATTACCATGAAGGCGCAAGTCCATCTGTCGCAAAAATTCTCCAAGAAATAGACGCAGAAAGAGTATCGGTGGCAGAAGCACTTGGGATCAAAGTATCAACTGCTCGTGAATGGCTTTATTTGGCTTATGGCGCCGCTGGTAATGACCTTTATAGTGCTATGCAGGCAAATACGGGATATTCCGGGATAAAAGCGCCAAATACATTAGATCATCGTTATATAACAGAGGAAATTCCCACAAGCCTCGTACCGATGGCATCTTTAGGTGATCAATTGGGAGTTCCTGTTCCTACAATAAAAGCAATAATACATCTTGCAAATATTCTTCATAGAAGAAATTATTGGGCAGAAGGGCGAACTGTTGAACGTTTAGGTTTAGCTGGTCTTTCTGTTCAACAGATTCGCAGATTAGTGGAAGAAGGAAAATTAACATAATATAGCAAATTAAGGAGATAGATATGCCAAAATTAGCTATTGATGGTGGAGAACCATATCGCAAAGAGCCTTTTCCAGCAAGAACACCTTTTGGAGATGAGGAGATTGAACTTGTTACAGAAGCAATCCGATCACAAAATCTGTTTGGATTAAGGGGAGCAAAGACAACAGCATTAGAAAAAGAATTTGCAGAATTTTATGGCGTTAAACACTCTGTAGCGTCAACATCAGGAACAGCGGCGATCCATATTGCAATTGGCACTATAAATCCAAATCCCGGTGATGAAATTATCACTGCTCCAATTACTGACGGTGGAACGATTGTGCCGATAGTCTATCAAAACTGCATCCCTATTTTTGCAGATATTGATGATTCATATAACATGGATCCCGAAGATGTTGAGAGGAAAATCACTGATAGAACAGCAGGCATATTGATTGTCCATCTTTTCGGCAATGCCTGTAATGTTGATGCGATGCTTGATATTGCTAGAAGGCATAATATACCATTGATTGAAGATTGCAGTCAGGCACATGCAACAAAGTATAAAGGGAAATATCTTGGAACATGGGGCGATATTTCCGCATACAGTCTCCAGCAATCAAAATATATGACGACTGGTGATGGTGGTATGACTATCACGAATAATGATGAATGGTCAAGGCGAATGTCTCTTTTCAGAGATAAAGGCTGGAATTATCAGCCCGGCTGGGGCGCAAGATGTTACGAATTCCTTGCTCCATGCTATCGTATGACAGAACTTCAATCATCTGTTGGGCTTGCACAGCTAAAAAAGGTTCGTGGAGTTGTAGAAAAGAGGATGGCACTTGGCAATCATCTGAGAGAACTAATCAGCGACATTGAAGGGTTAATTCCACCACCAATAACAGAAGGTTCTGAGCATGGCTACTGGGTTTTTCCGTTACGTATAGAAGCATGGTCGCATAAAGCTTTTGCAGAGGCATTATCAAAAGAGGGTGTTGGCGCATCAGGCGGATATATCGCAGAACCGATATTTATTTGCTTGGAGGCACTCGCAGGGAAAAAGACTTTTGGTAACTCAACACATCCGTTTGATGGCTGTCATGGTGGGCGCAAGATTGATTATACAAAGGGCATGTGTCCAAAAACCGAAGATGCACTTAATCATATCGTCATTACAGGCTTTAATGAAAACTTTACCATGAAAGATATAGAGGATATGGCAGGGGCGATTAGAAAAGTTGCGGAGTTATTGCCAAAATCAATATAAGATAATAGGAGTTTAGGCATGATTTATCTAAATATGCTTCTAATTATTGCTCTATCACAAGCTAATGTTTTCCCCGAAGAAAGCTGGCAAGAATCAACCCCCGAATCACAGGACATTGACTCCGAAAAGCTAAAGCTTGCAATGGATTATCTGCAAAACGAGCTAAAAGATTGCGGAGGAATAGATACCGCAGTCATCATCCGCAATGGATATTTGATATGGAAGGGCAAAGATAGCGATGAAGAGGTACTCCTTTTCTCTGCGACAAAATCATTCACAAGCACAGTATTGGGTCTGCTGATTGATGATGGCAAAGTGACGCTTGATACTTATGCGAAAGATTACTCAGCAGACCTTGTTGATCTTTATCCTGATGTAAAAATACGCCATTTTGCCACAATGACATCGGGATATGACGTAAAAATTGAGGGTGGATACGAGGCTGACAGCAAAGGAAGGACTGATTCTTGGAATCCAGAACCGCCATCAGAACCATTATTTCCGCCGGGGACGATGTTTCGCTATTGGGACGAAGCAATGATGCAGTTCGGCAAAGTCTTGACAGCAATCGCAGGCGAATCGCTTAAAGATATATTTAAAAGACGAATCGCTG
The DNA here is from genome assembly GCA_964564735.1 of uncultured bacterium. GTDB lineage: Bacteria > Poribacteria > DTPJ01 > DTPJ01 > DTPJ01 > CAZMCH01. The sequence goes on along the minus strand of CAZMCH010000016.1, from coordinate 32,462 downwards.
ACTCAATAGGCATGACTAAATGGAAATGGCAACCACACGACTCGCCGAATGGTCGCATATTGAATTGGACAGGTGGAATACGGACAAATTCACTTGATCTGGCGCGATTTGGTCATCTATTTCTAAATAAAGGTAATTGGAATGGCAAGCAACTTGTCAGCGAATCTTGGGTGAATATGGCTACAACGGTTCAAGTGCCTAATTCCATTCCAAATGATGAGGTTGCAAGATCAAGGGGATCGGGAATTTACGGCTTCAACTGGTGGGTGAATGGCATTAAGCCTGACGGTCATAGGATGTGGGATAATGCTCCTCCGAGAACATACTTTGCAAATGGATTGCATAACAACGTCTGCATCATAATCCCCGAATGGAATATGGTCATCGCAAGGACGAATAAAAACGGCAGTCCAAGCGATATTGATAAGGTTATGGATGGTTTCTTTGGCTTGCTTAATGATGCTATAAAATAGTAATTATCTCAATATAAACCACAAAGACACGAAGGCACAAAGGACGTAATTTTTTGCCATTCCAGCGGAGGCTGGAATCCAGATGGAGAGAAATCAATTGAATGAAAGAGAACGATTTCTAAAAAAAGTTTGGCCAAGAATAGAAGAATTCTATAATAGATTTGGACCAGCAAATTATGAAGGCTTTATTGCTGGTGATGAGCAAGGTTGGTTTGGTCCCTATGTTTGGAGTGAAAATGGTGATGCAGTTAGAATCATAACAAAGTTTTGTGAAGATGAATTTGGTTTTCTTAATGTTCATAATGAGAGCAAAATTGACAAATTCGTGTATGAAAATTTTGAGAAAGATGAAAAATGGAAAAGCATTGATATTGATGTTACAGACGCATCAATGTGCGATAATAGTTATGAATTTCGTAAACTCAGACATGGACTCTTTATTGAGGTAAAAGAAATATTAAAAGGAGGCATGTTTAAAGACCATGAGAGAAAAATAGATGGTTTCATGTATGATTGTAAAAAATTGCAGGAACAAATAGATAAAGGAAGATGCAAATATGCCATTGCTATTCTAATAGATGACGGTTATCTGAATGGTGAACCTTATGTGAAAGACACAGGTAATTTAATAATAAAATTAAATGAAGATTCCCCAGACGTCAAACTTATAATATGGCAAAAGAAAAGGTAAATAAATATGAAAGTCGGTAGCGCAAAGGTTGACATAACTCCACCATTGAATATACCACATCTCGCCTATGTGCCAAGACAGGGAAAATTCAAAGGCGTCCATGATCCGTTATATTCAAGGGCGTTTGTCTTTGATAATGATGAAATCAAATTAGCCCTAATCTCTGCGGATTCAATAGGCTTTTGCAACGACATATTAGGCGCAGGGCGTAGCTTAATAAAAGAGGTGCGCAAGCGGATATTTGATAGAACAGGCATCAAAAATGCCATGCTTGCTACCACACATGCCCATTCTACACCCGAAACGACAGGCATAACACGCTTACTTGACGTTCCTAACGCAGATAAATGGCTTGATGTGTTGATTGATCAGATTGTTACATCTGTGGAATTGGCTTGCAATGACATGGCGGAAATGTCTCTCAAAGCGGGAATCGGTGAAGCGAAAGGTATCGCAAAAAATCGCAGAAAAGGCAATATATCGCTTGACGAACAAAGAGCAAAAGGTTATATTGATGAGGCTGTTGGAATACTTCTATGTGAATCATCGGATAAATCGGATGTATTGATAAATTTCTCAACGCATCCTGTAACAGTGCAAGTTCAGCCTTTGGTTTCTGCGGATTATCCGGGTGTTGCGACAAAGTTGGTTGAGGACGTGATAAAAGTTTGCCGAAATTGTGCTTTTTTGCAGGGCGCGGCAGGTGATATAAACCCAATTCGTGATGATACAAGAGATTTTAAGGATGTAGAATTATATGGAAATATATTAGGCGGGGAAACGATAAAGATTGTCTCGCAATTACAAGCACCAAATGTTAAGCCGATGAAACCAATTTTGGGCGCAATATCAAAGATAATTGAATTACCATCAAGAGATTTGCCTGATCCTGAACCCTTTAGGCAAGCAAGATTGAACGCCTTAAAAGAAGCGGATACAGCAAAAGATGATGAGACAAGGAACCGAGCTTTAAGAACGGCAGGTTACAATCAGGAAACATTGAAACGCATTGAACAGGGAACTGACCCAATACTTGCGGAAATACAGGTATTCCGTATCGGTGATGTTGCTATCGTGGGCATACCGGGTGAGATGTTTGTCGGTCTTGGTTTGCAGATCAAGCATGAATCGCCTGCGCCATATACGTTTATATCAGAAACGACAAACGATTGGATCGGCTACATCCCAACTATCGGCACTTATGCAGAAGGCGGTTATGAAGTCCATCCGGGTCCATGGTCAATGACCAATGAAGCAGGCGGACAGATGATTGTTGAGACGGCGGTTGAGTTGATAAGGGAGTTGTGGAAATGATATGAAACAAAAATTTTCACAGGAAAATAAAGCGAAAATAGATGATTCTGACCCAGAATCTTTTTGGAAAATTGTTAATCTTGCTTACGAGGCTTTGAGAAATGATCCTATTGCATGGCAAAAAGAATTGGATGAACGTTCTGCTTGGGAGGTTACTCTTAATGACGGTTTGGAGGAGGAATAATTATGTTTCAGCCACCAAGAGGCGAAATATGGCTTATAAACCTTGACCCGACAAAAGGACACAAACAATCCAGAATTCACCCAAGCCTGATTATATCATCGTTAAAGGTGGAGAATTGCCTGCGGATTTTGTTGGAATTATAGAGGAATTTAGTTCATAAATAAAGTTATATGGAGGTTTAAATGAACAAAATCAAAGTAGTTCTAGTCGGTTGTGGAGGAATGAGTGGGGCATGGCTTGGCGTCGCGAAAAATATGCCCGAAGTTGAGATTGTCGGCATGGTTGACATTCTTGAGGATAACGCAAAAAGGCGTGCGCAAGATTTCGGCATTAAGGATGTTGTAATCGGAACAGATATGAAGGCTGTCCTTGACAAAACAAATCCTGATGTCATATTCAACTGCACTATCCCAGAAGCACATTATCAGGTAACAATGGATGGTCTAAATCATGGTTGCCACGTTTTCAGCGAAAAGCCCCTTGCGGATTCAATGGAACATGCACAAGAGATGGTCGAAACTGCTGAAAAAGTCGGCAAGATATTCGCTGTCATACAAAATCGCCGATATGATCCAAATATCAGAAGGCTACGCAATTTCCTAGAATCAGGCAAAATCGGAAAAATCACGGCAGTTAATTGCGATTTCTATATCGGCGCCCACTTTGGCGGATTTCGTGATCACATGGAACACGTCCTTTTGCTTGATATGGCGATACACACCTTTGATTCTGCAAGATTTATCATCGGTGCTGATCCTGTTTCAGTTTATTGCAAAGAATGGAATCCTTTCGGCTCATGGTATGATCATGATGCTTCTGCAATAGCGATATACGAAATGACCGATAATTCTGTATATACTTATCGTGGCAGTTGGTGTGCGGAAGGATTGAATACAACATGGGAAAGCGATTGGCGTATTATCGGCGATAAAGGCTCTGTCAAATGGGATGGCGGGGGAAATATGCAGGCTCAAGTTGTCGCTGAAAAAGGCGGATTCTTCTCAAAATGGGAAAATATTGAGATTCCTCCCTATGATGCAGGCGCAAAGGTTGGTGGGCATGATGGGCTTATAAAAGAGTTTATCCGTTGCGTCCAGACAGGCGAAACTCCTGAAACAGTCGGTTCAGACAATATAAAAAGTCTTGCGATGGTCTTTGGTGCTATTGAGAGTGCAAAACAAAGAAAAGCAGTTGATATTTGGTATGGAGGAAAATAGATGCTTACAGATATTAAAATAAAACCAGACTACGAAGCCTTTTTATCAAATCTAAATCGTGAAAGCACTCCCAAACGGGTGCATTTTATGGAACTTTTCCTAGATGGCGAAATAAAAGCTAGTATTATCAATCGCTATGGAATTGGAAAGGACATTCCATTAGACGATCCATATCGCTATATGAAGATGGAGATTGAGTTACAAAGGTTTCTCGGTTATGATTACGTTGCCTGTGGAATTGAGGGCTTTGGATTTCCAAGAGAAGTGATTACCGCAGAAGATACAACAACAGAAGAAGGACAAAAGAGAGCCATACGCCATTGGACTGATGAACACAAAGGTCCCATCAATAGTTGGGAGGATTTTGAGAAATATCCTTGGCCTAAATCCGAAAATTATACAACTAAAACGCTTGAATGGCTATCAGCGAATCTGCCTGATGATATGTGCATCGTTGCTGGATGTCATAGCATATTTGAACAAGTCACATGGTTGATGGGCTATGAGTTCCTATGCCTTGCGATCCATGATATGCCTGATCTTGTTGATGCTATGTTTGAGAAGATCGGCAAGCTATTTAACGAGGTTGCTGAAATACTCGTTCAGTTTGATAGGGTGAAAATCTTATTTGGCGGAGATGATATGGGTTTTAACACTCAACCAATGGTATCACCTGAAATATTGATAAACAAATCATTTCCTTGGCATAAAAATAACGCTGAAATCGCACATAAAGCTGGAAAGCTTTATTTGCTTCACGCTTGCGGAAACCTTGTTCCTTTGATGGATAGTCTGATAAACTATGTCAAAATAGATGGTAGGCACTCTTACGAGGATGTAATTGAGCCTGTTACATTGGCAAAGAAAAGGTATGGTTTACAAATAGCGATCATTGGCGGAATAGACGTTCATTTCCTATGCACATCTAGCGAAGAGCAGATAAGAAAGCGTGTCAGAGAAACGCTTGATGAATGTATGCCCGGTGGTGGATATTGTCTTGGCTCAGGAAATAGCGTAACTAATTATATACCCGTTGATCATTATCTTGCAATGATGGACGAAGGGAGAAAATACTAAATTTAAAGGGCTTAATTAATGAAAATTATTAACGTAAATCAAAATATGGATATTGCGCCTAAATGGGCATTACTTGAGCGTGAATTAATTGATAAAATCAATTTCACAGCACCAAAAGTCCTAGAAAAATATACAAAATCTGATGGAACGTTATTTTGGCCTACAAATAAAGATTTTCAAAGCATTGATGGGCTTGATGATTGCTATGAGAGTTTTCATAATTGGGCATTATTTTATATGCTTGGTGGTGATGACTGGTTTTTAAAGCAATCTCAAAGGCAGTTTGATATTATAACAGAATATATGTCATTTTTTCAGACGGGATTCGGCTATCCGATGGTCGTCAAGGAGTATCAGCCTAGCTATGACTGGTTTCATCAAAGCGAAGGAAATTATCTTTTTTATATGCTCTGTATGGCTGATCCATCAAATAAAATTAATATTGATCGTGCTATGAGATTCGCTGGCTTTTTTATGAATGAAGATGAAGATGCTCAAAACTATGATCCAAAATATAAGATTATAAAATGTGCTATGAATGGCAGTAAAGGTCCTGCATTTTGGATTTTCAGAGGAAATCCATATTATCCTTGGGATGGCTATAACCTTCCATTTTATGACATTCACGGCTGTATAAATCACGAAGTAGTAAAAGCAGATCGAGAAAAGCAAAAATCACTTGGTAAAGCCATGAGTGAAAGACATGGCAAAGGTGATACATTAGTTAATCTTTGCGCAACAAGCCTTGCGACAAACGCATATCTGCTAACTGGTGATGATAAATATAAATCATGGGTTACTGAATATACAGAGGCATGGATAGAAAGGACAATCCAGAATGATGGTATAGTTCCTGATAATGTTGGCTTATCAGGAAAAATAGGAGAGCATATTGACGGCAAATGGTATGGCTCATATTATGGCTGGACATGGCCTCATGGATGGCACAGTATCGGGCAGGCAATCGGTATTGCTGGGCAAAATGCGTCTTTACTCAATAAAGACAGAGATTATATGGAATTTCCACGTTCTCAAATCAATTTGCTTATAAATAATGGAATTGAGCAAAATGGCTTATTCAATATCCCTTGGAAATATGGCGATCCGAAAAAAGCAAGTTATTTTCCGCCTGCATGGATAGGATATATACTCAAAAATGAAGATGGAACAGCTTTGCAGGTTGAAGGATGGTTTGAGTTTATGCCTATGCACCCGTCTGACATTGCTCAATTATGGTCGATGACTATGAATCCCTATGACATGCAATTAGCAGAACAAATAAGCCCAAAAGACGGATCAAAGTTTGACATCAAAGCATGGCATCATACAAAAGATCAGGGTGGACATGATGGTTCATGGCTTGCATATATGCGAGGAGAATATCCTGAATATCCAGAAACGATATTGAAACATAATATATCACAGATAGAAAGCAAATTAGCTTTTATGGAATCCGATCAAGAAGATCCAAATAAATACAGCGATAGCTACTTTCAGCGTAGAAATCCTGTCACTTGTGAAGGGCTAGTTCAGTTGACAATGGGAGCGCCACTTCCTCATTACAATGGCGGACTACTTGTAACTAGATTGCGATATTTTGATGTGCAAAATAAAAGGTCTGGATTGCCTCCTGATGTTTCTGCGTTAGTTACAGGCATGACTCATGATCAAACATCATTAGAGATTGTTAACCTCAGCAAGACAGAAGCTAGGGAATTAATAATTCAGGCTGGAAGCATGGGAGAGCATAATTTTATTGAGACAGTATATCAGATTGATTCAGAAGCACAAAAAATAAAAATGAATGATAAATATCTGCATGTGAATCTTCAGCCATTTACAAATATAAAAATTGATCTTAAAATGCAGAGATTTGTTAATATACCATCATACAAACAACCATTTTGAAAGGAAATAAAAAAATGCTAAAAAAAGTAATCTTATGTTTAATAATATCAGAACTATTAGCAATAAACCTTTATGCACAGGATAAAGAAAATCCGTTTCTACCAAAAAATGATGGCGAAAAGATGATTTTGAGTGTAATAAATGATTTAAATAAATATCGTGGTGAATATCAAAATGTATCTTTTGAAGACGGGAGATTTTTGCGATTGCTTACAGAATCAACTAATGCTAAAAATGTTGTTGAAATCGGAACGTCAAACGGATATTCTGGGCTATGGTTTTGCATGGCTTTGCGTAACATAGACGGGAAACTGACTACATTTGATATTGATCCTGAACGTATTAAACTTGCACAGCAAAACTTTAAGCGTGCAGGAGTTGATAAGCTAGTTACTATCATTGAAGGCGATGCACATGATAAGGTTAAGATTCTGAAATCCCCGATTGATATAGTGTTTCTCGATGCAGATAAAAGCGGTTATCTTGATTATCTCAATAAGCTTCTTCCATTGGTTCGTCCTGGTGGGTTGATTTTGGCTCATAATGTTAGACGACCTACACCAAGTCCAGAATTTCTCAAAGCGATAACAACGAATCCAGATTTGGAAACAATGTTTCTTCTAATGGAAGGTTCTGGCATAAGTGTTACTCTAAAAAAGCGTTAGGTGACCATGTATCAGGTAAAACTAGAAACATTTGAAGGTCCGCTTGATCTATTGCTTTATCTGATCCGCAAAAACGAGATGGATATATATAATATATCAGTCGCTGAGATAACAGAGCAATATATTGAGTATATAAATCTGATGAAGTCTCTTGATCTGGATATTGCAGGAGAGTTTCTGGTTATGTCAGCGACACTTTTGCAGATGAAATCCGAAGCTATGCTTCCAGCGGGAGTTATTAGCGATTATGATGAACCATTAATGACCCGTGAAGAACTAATCAGGCAACTGCTGGAATATAAGAAATTCAGAGAAGCGGCGATAGAACTCTCATATAAGGAAGAAATTCAGAGAGATATATACTCCCGAACTTTTTCCGATCCTATTATTGAGAGTTTGGAATTGAAAGAATACAAGATTTCAGCTACTTTATTTGATCTGCTTTTTGCTCTTGGTAAAATATTAAAGCAGATGTCAAAAGAAGATGTAGCGGATTTTCGTGAGGAAACTTTTACTGTTCAGCAGAAGATAGACGCAATAATAGAGCTACTTTCTAAGCATAAGAGAATTGAGTTTTCAAAACTTTTTTCTGATTTATATACAAGGCTTGAGGTTATTGTAACATTTTTGGCAGTTCTTGAATTGGTGAAGCGTAGAAGGATTGTTGCAAGGCAATCGCAATTATTCGGTAGTATATGGCTATATCCCAACAAAAATCAAGATTCAGTATAGGATAACATGGCAGAAAATACAATTTTAGCAGAGGCAAAATCCATTATTGAAGCTGTTCTTTTCGCAGCGGACAGACCTGTATCTGTTGCACAGTTAGCAGGATTATTAGAAATGGATTTTGACACAGTTGAAAGTCTTATTTTAGAACTTCAACAAGAATATGATACAGGAAAACATAGCTTTCAGATTCAGGAAATCGCCAACGGATTTCAGATATGCACCCGTAGTGAATATGCAAACTGGATCAAAAAATACTATATAACCGAAGTTTCATCAAGATTGACAACATCAGCCCTTGAAGCATTGGCGATTATTGCATATAAACAACCTGCAACAAGGGCTGATGTTGAGGAAATAAGAGGTGTTAACAGCGATGGCGTAATTCGCACACTACTTGAGAGAAAATTGATAAATATTGTTGGAAGAAAAGATGCACCCGGCAGGCCTATGATGTATGGAACAACAGATGATTTTCTTATCCACTTTGGATTGAAGGATATATCAGATTTACCAGCTATTGAAGAATTAGACAATGTTTTAGGTAAATATCAGACTGACAATGAATGATTCATCAGAAATTATCCGAGTAATATTTTATGAGATTTTATTCTATCCAAACATATATAGTCAAAAATAGGGATAAAGAGACAAACTCATCTTGTAATGACTTTTTATCATTTCTCTTAGTAGGCTTATCTAATAAAAGAAAAGAGAAATCCAATGGGATTCACTATATATACTGCCATATTTTTCCTGCCTGATAATATTAGAGATTTGCTGGATTTTTGAAATCACCATTGACATTGATGTGTAAAATTAATTAAAATCAATATTGATATATGATCAAAAATTCATTCTGAAACATATAGAGTCCATGAATTTTATTATAGCGCCTTATTACCCGCATTAATAGAAAGGAGTTTTATAATTAATGAGGAACATAATTATTATAAGTATTTTTACATTGATATTTATAGGATCTGCTTTTTCTGCTTATGACGATATAGGCATCGGTGCAAGACCATTGGGGATGGGTGGGGCGTTTGTTGCTGTAGCAGATGATTCAAACGCAACTTCATATAATCCCGGTGGATTAAGCTATATAGAAAAACCACAGGCGGGATTCACTCATTTGAGAATGTTTTCAGGCGTTGTTAGCTATAATAATGCAAATGTTATCATTCCGTTAGGTGACATTGGAAATTTAGGTTTGAATTTTGGTATGCTTGGAGAAGAATCTGGAGTATATACAGAAAGAAATATATCGTTATCTTATGCTAGATTGATTACTGATGCTGTATCTGTCGGGGCAAATATGAAAATGTTAAGCACTAGCTTTGATGAAGAGGCTGTTGCGGGTAATGACTATTTTGCAAAAACATCATCTTCGGGTTTTACATTCGATATTGGCTTATTGGTTAAGCCGATTTCGGGATTGGGCATTGGCTTTACTAGCGAAAATATTGCGCCGATTAATATGAGCATTTCAGAAGCCAATGAAGATAACATTCCGAGAAACCTTCGCTTTGGCATTGCGTATAACTTCGCATCAGTGGCGGGTAGCGCACAACAACCAGCCCTTAAAGAGATATTAGAAACTACTACTATTTCGTTAGAAAGCGGATTGCGAAAGGAAAGAGAAACAAATGCCTTAAAAATCAAAGCAGGTATTGAGTCGTGGTTTGCTAATAATACGATTGGACTTAGAGCAGGTTATAATGTAAAAAAAGTCGATCAATCAAGTTCTTCAATAACAGTTGGGGCTAGTGCTAGAATACCTGTTACAAACTTTGGCTTGCGCATTGATTATGCTTTGCAGATATTTGGTAATGATCTTGATGATAATTTAGCTCATAGAATTTCAGTTGCCATGTCATTGTAAAAATGCAATAAACTTGGGTTATAAATGCCTATTTATGTATCAATTTATATCTTTGGAGGTTAGAATGACAAAAAAAGAGTATGTAAAATTAGCAATAAATCATCAGTTAGCAGATCGCGTTCCCTACCTTATCGACTTTACTGGAGATGCTTGGGAAGCAATAAAAAAGGAAGTGGGTGAAATAACATCCGAACTTTACGATAACTATGTCGCTGGAGTTGGGATACCGTGGTGGAACTGGCATCAGCTAGAAAGCGATTGGTATGGTCATGAAGCACCAAAATCTAAGGCAAAGGTCATGGGAAGCGGGAGTTATGATGGACTCGCTGATCGAATAAAGGAAACCAGCGATAAAACAGGCAAATACATACTCGTTATGATATATGGCTCACATTTTGAGAAGGCTTATTTTTCCAGAGGTATAGAGAATTTTCTTGCGGATATGGCGGGTGAAAAGGATTTCGCAAGGAACTTGCTAACCAAGATAGTTGACAAGAATATGGTTATGCTTGAAAATGTTCTTAATATACCCGAAATAGATGGTATCTTGTTAGGTAGCGATTGGGGTTCACAACGAGGGCTTTTAATGTCTCCAGAGGTTTGGGAAGAAATGATAGCCCCTGGAGAACATAGAGAATATGATCTCATACATTCTTACGGAAAGGATGTCTGGGTTCATTCCTGCGGATGTATTGATGTTATCATACCAAGATTGATTGAGATGGGCTTGGATGTCCTAAATCCTGTTCAGCCTGAGTGTATGGATATACAGATGCTAAAAGATAACTATGGTGATAAACTCTCATTTTGGGGTGGTATTAGCACCCAAGATACATTGCCCTATGGGACACCAGAAGAGGTTAAGAAAGAAGCACGCAGAGTTAGAGACTTGATGTCAAGGAATGGTGGTTATATATTAGCACCATCACAATCAATTCAAGGTGATGTGCCAGTTCAGAATATACTAGCTTTGCTAGAGGTTGCTAATGAAAAAATATCGTAACAAAGTATTATTAAACGAGGAGGGTGTGGCTATGAAAAAAATTGTTTTCTCGGTAGTTTCTATTATGGTTATTGCTATGTTTTTGATCGGCAGTTTATCAATCACTGGATGCTCTAAAGAGAAAAAAGAATTTACATTTAAGGCTCTTTTGACTAAGTATTTGGCAAAGGATGTCTCAATTTCAATGTGGAATTCTGAAAAACGAAAGCCAATACAAGAAACTTTCATATTAGCAGAAGCGAATGATGACTATATTGTCCTCAAACAACAAGGCGAAAAAGAGAAAGCAATAGCTGTTCCTTTTAGCAATATTACCAATGTTATCATGTCAGAAACTCCACCGGTAATTGTGCTAAATGATCAAATTATGCTATCGGGTTTTGGTGATACTGCTGATGGCTTGGGCTATGTTGGTAGTCGTATAGAAAGGCTAAGGACCTCAACTACTAAATCAGATAAAACAACTCAATAATATTTTATGTAGGGAGAACTTTGATGATTGATTTTCATACGCATCTTGGGGATGTTTATTTTCCAAATTCAAAAATAAAACCTTTAAGTGCAGAACAGCTTATCGATACAATGAACAGGCTTGGAATATATAAATCTGTGCTTCTTCCTCTTGATAGCCCAGAGGCATCAGGGGCATACTTTACAACCATTGATGCTCTGAAAGCATGGGAAAAATATCCCGAAAGATTTATTCCATTTTGTGCTGTTGATCCAAGACGTGATAATGTCCCTGCACAAATAAACGCCTTTGTGGATATGGGTTGCAAGGGATTTGGTGAACATAAGGTCGGTCTTTATATAGATGATGAAAGGTCTAAAAAGATATACAGGATTTGCGGTGAAAAAAATCTGCCTGTGCTTATGCACCTAGACCCGTGGCTTAATACTGATGAAGCTGGATTACCAAGATTAGAAGCTTTATTAAAGGAAATGCCAGAGACAAAGTTTATTATGCACGGTCCCGGCTGGTGGACGGAAGTTTCAGCAGGTAATTTGGAAAGAGGCGGATACCCAACGGGTAAAGTCATGCCCGTAGGACGTGCTGATATACTCCTTCAGGAATATCCGAATCTCTATGCTGATCTTTCCGCTGGTTCTGCATATAACGCCCTTACTCGTGACCCTGAATGGACACCCGGATTTTTGGAGCGAAATTGGAAAAAACTGCTCTTTGCAACTGATTATTTACATGCAGACCAAGAACTCTCGATTGTTACTTATGTAAATAATTTGCAGATGGATAAAGAGAAAGTCTTTGCAATAAAGATGGGCAATGCTATGGAATTACTGAATATACCTCGCTCATCTTTCAGGGAATCGCTTTAAGTTTATACGCTGAAAGGTTGGTTAAAATATGAAAGTGCTTATTCTTTATTACACAAAAACAGGACATACATTAGAGGCAAGTAACGCAGTTGCAGAAGGCATAAAGAGTGCTGGTTCGGAAGTTGATTTGATCGATGTTAAAAATTGTTCATCAGACAAACTGTCAAGTTATGATGCTCTGATAGTCGGTAGCCCATGTTGGAAAGGTTCAATAAGCAAAAAGGAAGGCTTGGCTTCTCCATTAAAGAAGGCTCTTGTTGCGCTACCATCGGGTATATTGAAAGGCAAAAAATGCGGTGGATTCGCTGTTCATGCTGGAAATGGAGGGGAAGTTACGGTTGCCAATATAGGTGTAATTCTGAAAGAAAAAGGTTGCGAAAACTATATTCAGGGTCATATAGCAAGGGCAGGAACGCCATTAAGCCTTTGGAAAGGGCGTTCTGTCAGTGCTGAAGATTTGGAGATATACAAAAAATACGGTTCTGATTTTGTGAAATAATGATCTTATGGGAAATAGACATATCGGGCTATGGGCTTATATGCCCATTGTCCCAAAGCCAAAACATGAGTGTTCATCTGTGGTTATATGAATATAGAATTTAATTCGGTTGACTATTTAATCACTCATTTTTAAGTTTTTTGCCTTCTTTTATAATATTTACTAAATCTCTAATTACATAAGGTATCTGACCAAAAACCGATTTCCAGTAAAAAAGTGGGAAGGTCTTTCGTATTTGGCTGAACCATAAATATCTAAGATTAGCCAAATATTTCAAATACATCTCTGAAACTATTCGATCTAGGTCTTCTGGTGAAAGGTATTTTGTCCTAATGTTTGCAGAAAAAAGTTCGTATTTGTGATATTCATCAGGATTAGTAACATATCCTTGCGCAATAAGTTCTTCGCGAATTTCAGTTTTTAGATGTGGTATAAGAATAGAAAAAAATGGAACGTCTATTTTGAGTTCCCAAGCAATATCATATATATCCCATAAAGCCTTTTCATCATCATCGGGCATCCCCAATATAAATCCGCCAGAAGTTATGATATTATTGTCTCTGAGATATTTAATTGCCTTTTTGGTATCTTCCCAGCTAGATGAACTTTTTGCTAAATAATCCAGATTATCTTTTTTCACACTTTCGATACCGATAAAGACTGTTTTCATTCCAGCATCAGCCATTTTTTGAACGAGTTTTTCACTGCTTGCCATGCCTTTAACTGTGGTCTGAACCGCATAATGTATGGAATTTAATTTTTGATTTATTATTTCCTCACTGAGCAATTCAAGTCGTCGAAGATCAAGTGTAATATTATCATCACTGATAAATATTGCTTTTGCCCCATTCTCTTTTGCATTTTTTATATCATTAATCACTCTGTCTATTTCATAAGTCCTGAAATTCCTTCCATACATTTTACTTATTGAGCAGAACTTACACTTATAGGTGCATCCCCTTGATGTCTCAAGGCTATCAGAAGGAAGCCCATACATAGTGAATCCCTTTTTTATAAGCCTTGAGCTTCTATTTGGTAGTTGTATTAATTCTGGATCGAGCAATTCTCTTGGTGGATTATGATAAAATTTGTCATTATTTCGATAGGAAAGTCCTTTTATTTTTTCATATCCGATGTCATTATTCATAGCTTCAACTAATTCCCTGAACGTTCCTTCACCTTCGCCTCTTACGATAAAATCAACATTCTGAAAGTCAGGGGATTCAGACATTTCCTCATACATCAAAGTTGGATGGTATCCACCAATCACAACTTTTATATTTTTATCATAATCCTTTATGATTTTTGACAGCTTAATAGCCCCTCGATATTGAAAACTCATAAAACTAAGACCAACAATATCAGGTGTACATTCTCTTAGAATGTCCATAACATAGCTTTCCCAATTTTTTACAGGGAAAAGATCAGCGACTTTAATATCACATATAGTCGGATCAACGTTTCCTGCAAGTGATACTATACCAAGATTGGGAACAGACATCACTACATTAAATCTAGGACTGCTTTCGGGCATTCCAAGCAATAGTGCCTTTATCATACCAAGACTCCTTGTATTTCATAAGCATATATAATCTATTTTAGAATCACCTGCAACATAGATACAGAATGGGGTGATAATTCGATAGTAAATGTATTTGCTGGAATAGATATATCGTGAACTACTGTCTTTACTCTATCTTGATCAGCAAAATCATTTATTGCATGAATATCATCACCATTTATAACAAACATTTTTCCTTTATCATACAAGTCGCTATATCCGTTCTCAATTGTAACTGGTATTATATCTGTTTGGTGTCTATTGATAATATTGATTGATATTCGCTTCAAATTTGGCTCATAGGTTGCTGAAATATCAAGATAGGGAACATTGCCATATCTACGTGTCTCAAATTTGCCTGATTCATAATTAACATCAAGAGCAATTTTTCCATTTTGGGTAGAATATAACTCGTAGGGATAATATATTGTTTGTAGGAACATCCCTTCAGGGCTTGTATATATCGGTGGTATTATATTTACCAATTGTGCTATATTTGCCATCTTCACCATATCTGCATGTCGGATAAATGAATTAAGGAACATAGCAACAACCAAAGCATCTTCAAGTGTATATCTTTCGTGCAATGAATGATCTCTGCCGTGGCTATATGTAACATTCCATTCATCAAAGGCAATTTTCATTTTTTTGCCATGACGTGAATGATATACCGCGCCATCTATTATACCACGAACTGCTCGAATGTATTTTTCAATATGTTCGGAAGTTCCCATATATTCATAGAAATTACCTTCATGATTACTTACATACATGTGAATACTGAGATATTCTGCAATATCTATGAGTTTTTCAACAACTATGCGATTCCATTCCATTTCTGCGGGTATCTGTTGACATGATCCACAAGCAATTAGCTTGATATTTCGATCAGTCCATTTCATTACCTTAGCAAATTCTAAAGCTCTAGTAGCATAATCATCTGCAGATTTTGCCCCGATCTGCCAGCTTCCTGATACTTCATTACCAAGCCCCCAATATTTGACGTTATATGGTTCTTCATGACCATTCTGTCGTCTCATATTTACAAAATATGTATCATCTTTTCCGTTGCAATATTCTAGCCAATCACGTGCTTCGTCAATAGTTCCCGTTCCCATATTAACACATATAAACGGCTCGGAATCAACAGCCTTGCAGTATTCCATAAATTCGTCTGTGCCAAATTGGTTGCTTTCTATGGTATGCCACGCAAGTTCCATTTTTTTTGGGCGTTTATCTTTAGGTCCAACTCCATCTATCCAATGATAGCCTGAAACAAAGTTTCCTCCGGGATAGCGGATATTCGGAACTTTTAGTCTTTTAATTGCAGACATTACGTCTTTTCTGAACCCTTTTTCATCTGATAAAGGTGAATTAGGTTCATAAACTCCTCCATATATGCAACGTCCTAAATGTTCTAAAAAACCGCCATATATATTACAATCAATTTCATCAATCTGCCTTCTTATATCAATAAGTATTCTTGCCATACTTGATTGCCTCCTTTGTCTATATCTATTATAAAAAGATTAAAAAATTAGATCATAGTTTTCTTTATTTATTTTAGAAACTTTATATCGGTTAATCATTAATGCCATACTAAACATATCTGTTTGGCGAAATTGTATCATAATCTAAATACAAAGTCAAACCATGTTTGGTCAATTATATATTTTTTCGGTAAGTTTTTCATAGCTCATGATTTGAGACAGATAGCTTAATATATTCGTCATTGCTTTTAGGGCTTATTTCTGATAAATTATATGAAGAAAATAGAACACAACTAGACGGATTTTAGCGGATTATTGCTTATTTTGTGGTATTTGTAATGAAATAAATAATGCAATATATTTCACTAATTACGTTTTACATCGGAGGGATTAACATGCCATCAAGAGTATTTGATAATAAGGAATTAGAGCTAATAAAAGAAGTATTCGATTCAGGAAATCTATCTGCACTTGGAGGACAAATGACTCCAAGATTTGAGGCTGAATTTGCCAAATCGATGAATGCAAAATATGCGGTTGCAATGAATTGCGCTATGTCTGTTTTACATACGGGAGTGATTATATCTGGTGCTGGTGCTGGTGATGAGGTTATTTGTGATCCAATATTCGTATTTGGTGCAGTTGCAACGATGTATAACAATGCTGTGCCTGTCTTTGTTGATATTGATCCTGTAACAATGAATATGAATCCTGATCTAATCGAGGCAAAGATTACAGATAGAACAAAGGCAATCATTGTAACTCACGCATGGGGATTACCCGCAAAGATGGATCGGATCGTTGAAATTGCTCATAAACATAATTTGCTTGTTATAGAAGATTGTGCACATGCACTTTTTGCAACATATAAAGGCAAATATGCAGGGACTTGGGGTGACATTGGCTCATTCAGTTTCCAGATGTCAAAACAAATGGGTCTTGGTGATGGTGGAATGGCTGTAACAAATAGTGAAGAAATAGAAACAGCCCTTGATCTAAATGCAGGTGCGCCAACCTTCGCAAGTGTAGCATACGGTCTACACTGGAATTATCGCATGACAGAACAAACATCTGCTATAGGCATTATTCAGCTAGAAAGAGCAAAAGATTATATAAAACAACTGACAGAGATTGCATCATATTATGATAAAGCTGTTCAAGATTGTTCTTGGATTGTTCTTCAAAAAGATGCTGATGCGGCACATACATACCATTTCTGGGCATCAACTTTCATCGGTGATAAATATGGAATATCAATTGATGATTTTAATAAAGTGCTGACAGAGGAAGGTGGTTCGCTGTTTATTAGTTATACAGGGATGCCTGCATATAAACATCCATTGATTGCACAACGTATGGGATATGGAAAAGGGTGTCCGCTTGATTGTCCACATCACAAAGGCAATAATAATCAATATCCAGACGATCTTTGCCCAGTTGCAGAAGATATATTTCAAAGGATGTTGTTAGTCTATACTTTTTCAGATAAAGATTATCATATACGAAATGCAGATGCTCTGAATAAGGCTATATCAAGGCTATCTTGATACAATATACGTTGACACTTTAGCAATAGCTATGCTATATTGAATCGGTCTTCTCTATTTAACTTAAAAGGTATAAAAGCATTTTAATGCCTTGAAAAGATGCAATAAAGAAATATAGAGAAAATAATAAAAGGAATCATTATGGACATCCTTGATGGATTAAATGAAGTTCAAAAGAAAGCGGTTCAGCATGGTGAAGGACCTCTTTTACTCCTTGCAGGTGCAGGCAGCGGAAAAACAAAGGTATTGACACATAGAATAGCCTATCTTGTGAGAGAAAAACGCATCCCTTCAATGAATATCTTTGCGGTTACGTTCACTAACAAAGCTGCTGAGGAGATGAAGCATCGTCTTCGTGATTTAATAGGTCCCGTTCAAAGTGGATTGCTATGGGTTAGCACGTTTCATTCTGCTTGTGTTCGATTTTTACGGGGCGATATAGAAAAGCTAGATTTAAAATATAATCGCAATTTCACCATATATGACACAACCGACCAAATGGTGTTGATAAAACAGGTGCTTGATGAACTTCAGATTGACACAAAACGTATTAATGCAGGTGCAATACTAAGCGCAATCAGCAACGCAAAAAATAAACTCCTTGATTATGAAAGCCTTGCCAATACAGTCGTATCGTATTTTGAGGAAAAAGTAACGGATGCCTATAAACAATATCAAGCACATCTACGAACTAACAACGCCCTTGATTTTGATGATCTTCTTATGCTGACAGTAAGGCTTTTTGAGGATTGTCCTGATGTGTTAGCTTTCTATCAGGAGAAATTTAAGTATGTATTAATAGATGAATATCAAGATACAAATCATGCCCAGTATAAAATAGCAAATTATCTTGCTAAAAAACATAGAAATATATGCGTTGTGGGCGATGACGATCAGTCTATATATTCGTGGCGCGGGGCAGACATACGCAATATACTTGATTTTGAACGAGATTATGAAGAAGCCACAATATACCGCTTGGAACAGAATTATAGGTCAACAAAAAACATACTCGAAGCGGCGCATAATGTAGTTGTCAATAATATCGACAGAAAAGAGAAAAAACTTTGGACAGAGAACGAAGAAGGCAAAAAAATAACCTATTATTGTGCTAACGATGAAAAAGACGAAGCCTCTTTCATCTCCGATATAATCGCAAAGTTGCACTCTGAAGGCAATTATGATTATAATGATTTCGCCATTTTATATAGAATGAATGCTCAATCACGTTCTATTGAAAATTCACTTCGAGTCAATCGTATTCCCTATGCAGTTATCGGTGGATTAAAATTCTATGAACGTATGGAAATAAAAGATATAATTGCTTATCTTCGTATATTATTGAATCGCAGTGATTCAATAAGTCTTGATCGTATAATAAATATTCCTTCACGTAAAATTGGCAAAACTACGATAGACAAAATAAAGGAATTTGCCTATGAGGAAGGATATTCTCTATATGAGACACTAGAAAACATAGAATTAGTGCCTGATATACAAAATCGGACACGTGAAGCCATAAGAAAATTTGTTGATATAATTGAAAGTATTGATCCTAACCGCAAACCAAGCGTCGTTATTCAGGATGTCCTTGAAAAAACCGGATATATAAGGGCATTACAGGAAGAAAATACGATAGAATCCCAAAGCAGAATAGAAAACTCAAAAGAACTTATTTCAGAAGCGATAGAATTTGAAAAAAGGCAGGAAAATCCCGAAAATGTTACGCTTGCAAATTTTCTTGAGGGCGTAACTTTAAAATCCGATATAGATAATTGGGACGAACAGGAAAGAAAAGTATCTTTGATGACGCTTCATAGTGCAAAGGGACTTGAATTTAAGGTCGTATTTTTGACGGGGCTTGATGAAGGCATATTTCCATCATGGAGATCACTTGAAAGTGATAAGGAGATGGAGGAGGAACGAAGGCTTTGCTATGTCGGAATCACTAGAGCAAAGGAAAGGCTTTATTTTACATCTGCATCAGAACGCTTGATTTTTGGCAACACCTCATATTTTCTACAATCTCGCTTCATTGATGAAGTTCCCGAAAATTTGAAAGAAACACATTCAAATACAACAATAATTAAATCAACACAACGTCAGGTAATTCAAGCCCCACAACAAAGCGCATCAAGTAATAACGCCGAATATAATTTTAAGGTCGGTGATCGTGTCAATCATAAGGCATTTGGTAAGGGCGTTATAAAGGAATTGAGCGGAAAAGGCGCAAATATGATGATAACCGTCAATTTTGATATTGGTGTCAAAAAAACACTAATGGCAGAATATGCGAAATTGGATAAAATATAAGTTGGTCAAATTGTTAATACGACTTTTTCAGTTAGCAATAGATAATGATAAAAAGGGATTCTTCATGCCATAAGTGAAGAAATATTATGGTTAAATAAAGAGGAGGAAATTTTAGTAAAATGCGAAAAAACAAACTTGGTAAAACTGATATGGTTGTAACTCATTTGAGTTTTGGTGGAATAAAACTTCATAAAAATATGCCCGATAAAGCTGAGAACATAGTCAACAAGGCATTAGATTTGGGGATCAATTATGTGGATACCGCTAGATGCTATGGCGATAGCGAAGTGCTTATCGGTGCAGTTATGAAAAATCGCCGTTCAGAGTGTTATCTATCATCAAAATCTATAAGACGTTCAAAAGAAGAATCTGCAGAGGACGTCAATATCAGTCTAAAAAATCTTAATACTGATATGATTGATCTTTACTATTGCCATGATATAAGTAGAGAACAGCATTATGAGAAAATTATGTCTGATTCAGGGACACTTCCTGCATTAAAAGAGGCACAAAAGGCAGGAAAAATACGCTATATCGGCTTTTCAACTCACAGGGCTGATTTGGCAATGAAAGCGATAGACAGTGGTGAATTTGATGCGATCATGCTGTCAATAAACCTTTTTGATCAAGAGTTTATCAAGGACGTTGTCCCCTATGCGCGAAAGGCTGGAATAGGTATTGTTGGTATGAAACCGCTTGCAGGCGGGGCATTTCAACATCCACAGGTCGCCCTTAGGTATTCGCTTGCGCAGGATATAGACGCACAACTGGTTGGCATATCCCATATATCAGAAATTGAGGAAGATTTTGAGATAGCAGATAATTTTAAGAGTCTTACAGATGAAGAGATGAAAAAACTGGAAGACGAAGCAAAGGAATTGGGCAAAGATTTTTGTAGGCAGTGCGGATATTGCCTTCCATGCTCCGTTGACATAGAGATTCCAAAGGTTTTCCTATATGAAAGATACGCAAAACGCTACTGGATCGGCGATTATGCAAAAGAACAATATGCCTTGCTTGAGGTTAAGGCTGATGAATGCACCGAGTGCGGAAAATGCGAGGAAAGATGTCCTTATGAGCTTCCGATAATTGAAAAGCTAAAATCGGCACATGAATTATTGAAGTAACGATCTATGTTAATTATTATTGTAGTCTTAGTGGGTGACCAAATTAGATTTTTTAGGAATAGAACGCTGATGAAACGGATTAAGCAGATTGACGCTGATTTAATATTTAATTGATTTTATCCGTGCTAATCAGCCAAATCCGCTTAATCAGCGTTCTATCATCAAAAGAAAACCTAATAGGAACATGGGGAACAATCAAATCAGGTAAATAATAAGGATTCATAGCCTAGCTTTCTAAGTTGGCAAAAATCAAGATAGAATCTTGGGCTACAACTTGTTTGTTAATGGGTTAAAAAGATGAGACAGTTTAGAAATTTTAGAGATTATCATATGGAAAAATTACATGACCCCGAGGATGCCAAGATTTTCCTTTCTGTCATAATTGAGGAATATGCCGAAGATGGCGATACAGAAACATTTTTGCTTGCATTGAAGGACGTTACTGAAGCACAGGGCGGAATTAAGAAAATTATGGAAAATTCAAAATTAAGCAAATAGGATATTGACAATTTCTTTACTGACAAAGACAATCCAAGATTTGACATTTTAGAAACTATATTGCAGGCATTGGGTTTCCGTCTTTCAGTAGAATTTATTGAGGCAAATAAAGAACATCGACTAGAAATGGTAAAATAATGTCATAAAAGGAGATTTATTGAATGGGCGTTGTTTGGGGACACAGGCTGGCTGGAAAGCCAGAGGAACTCAGCGTTATGTATTCGGCGGGGCGAGATGTCAAAGCTGTTCCTATGGCTGATGAATTGCTTATACCTTTTGATATATGGAACACCGAAGCGCATGATATAATGCTTTATAAACAGGGGATTCTCAGCAAAGAAGAAGCCAAAATCATACTATCCGCATTGGTTGAAATAAGAAAAATGTTTGATGAAGGTCAATTTAAGCTTGATCCGAAAAAAGAAGATGTCCACATGAACATAGAAAGCTATGTTATAGAGAATTTCAATCAAGAAGCGGGTCGCAGAATTCACACAGGCAGAAGCAGAAATGATCAAATCGTTTGTGATATGCGATTGTATCTGAGGGAAAAATCCCTTCATTTCACTGAAAATTTAATACAGCTTGTTGAAGCCCTTTTGAGTCTTGCAAAGGAACATACTGAAACCGTCATGCCCGGCTTTACGCATTATCAACATGCGACTATATCAACCTTCGGTCATCTTCTCGTTTCCTACGCACAGGCTTTGGAACGTGATCTTGAAAGATTTGAGCTTGCATACTCAATAATAAACAGGAATCCACTCGGCGCCGCTGCGGGTTATGGAACTTCATGGAATCTTGACAGGGAACTGACAACAAAGCTTCTTGGATTTGATGAAGTGCAGGAAAACAGCATTGATTGTGTTTCGTCAAGATGGGAGGCAGAAGCGGAGCTTGCCTCTGCCATCAGCTTTATGATGAGTCATTTAAGCATTTTGTGCCAAGATGTAATATTCATGACTACATCAGAGGCTAACATGATTAGGCTAGATGATAAGTTTGTTGGTGGCAGTTCAATAATGCCTCAAAAGCGCAATCCTGCTCCTCTTGAGGTTACAAGGGCAAAAACTGCTATCGCTCATGGTATCATGCAAGCTATATTTGAGATTGCAAAGGCTAGTCTTTCAGGATACAACCGAGATAGCCAATATACAAAATACCTAATATTTGATTTGGTTTCAGAATGTGAACTTGCCCCTGTCGTTATACGAGAGGTTATCAAGACAATGCAGGTTAATAATAATGTAATGCGAAGGCTTGCTACTGTTGGTTTCCTTAACGCTGTTGATGTTGCGGATTTTCTGACAAGGGAATATAAATTACCTTTTAGGCGTTCATATCATATAGTTGCAGATGCAGTCAAGCTTTCAGATAAAGAGGGAGAGATAACACTTTCTGCTCTTAATGAGGCTTTAAAAGCCGATGGAATTGAAATCTCAATAGATGATGATGCTTTTAGACAACTTAGTATTCCAGAAATGAACGTTAGGCTCAAGGATCATATCGGAGGTCCTGCACCACAAGCAGTATCAAAGACGATCGAAACGATAAGTAGAAAGCTTGAAAACCATAAAACATGGTTGATTTCCGCTAATTCAAGGCTTGATAATGCAAGGGCGGAATTGATAAAGATTAGAGATGAAATTATTGAATAACTATGTTCAAAGTCAACCTTTATAGTCTATTTTTCGTCTTTAAACATGGATCGATAAGGGTTGACACATCTGCTTTATGATGATATAATTGTGGAACAATGGTGCGGATTATATGGTCTTAGATATGGAGGTTCTATTATGCTTAAAAAATTGTCATTATCAATTTTTATTATTTCTTTGTCTCTGATTTTTAGTCTTGTAGCATTCGCAAAATGGGAAAATCTATGCGAAATCGATCCAGAGATATACCTCAAAAGCCATCAATTTGTGAATGAAAAAATGGCTGTTGCCACAGGAACAAACGGAACATTCATGATTTCAACCGACGGAGGAAATACTTGGAAAAAATCTTTTATCAAGGCCGTTGATGACGGAGGATTCTTTACTGACCTATACGATATTCATTTTGCAGATGAAAAGAATGGCTGGATAACCGGTGATATGTTTAAAGGTTCTGGCATTATACTCAATACGAGAGATGGTGGAAAGACCTGGGATCGCCAAGCGAGCGGATCGGGTGTTGCTCTTTATGGAGTGTATTTCAGAGACGCAAAAAACGGTTTTGTTGTTGGTAGTAATGGAACGATACTTATGACCGATACAGGTGGAACTAGATGGAAGGTAATCTCAGGTGGATCCGCCAGTTCAGAAGTTGGCGCTGGCAACCCGGGTTTTTGGGATGTTAAGTTTGTTAATAATAAAAGAGGTTGGGTTGTTGGTGAAAACGGAGCAATCAGTATGACTAATGATGGCGGATTGACATGGAAAGCGCAAACCAGTGGAACAGACAGCAATCTAAGTGCATGTGATTTTGTTAATGAAAATGTAGGTTATGCTGTTGGTGAAGGTGCTGTGATCATTAAGACAACTGATGGCGGAAATACATGGACAACATTAAAAAGCGGACTATCGGAAGAATGGTTCTATGGCGTTGATTTTATTGATGAAAATAACGGCTTAGTAGTCGGTGATTATTCCACAATTTTAAGAACAACTGATGGTGGCAATACATGGACTATTGAGCGAAACAGCGCAAAACAAAAGGGCGTTGATAATTTGGAGTTTCGTGCAGTTAATATTATGAGTGATGGCAGTGCTTTTGTCAGTGGACAATTTGCATGTATATTTAAGTATACAAAATAGATATTTTCTATTATAATATAAATTAAAAAAAGGGGAGCAAGCTATTGTTTTGTTCCCTTTTTTTTATATAATTTAATCGTTTATGCTCTTTTACAAAAATATTGGAACTTTGGGCATAATTATAGGTTCTAATATATTGATATAGTTTCAAGTTTTTTATCAAAACACCAATATTTAAGTTTTGCCATAATGAAACCAGATAAACAAAAGATTGAAGCATCTATATTTGAGTCAACATTTGAATCAGTTGCGGATGGTATATTAGTTACAGATATAACAGGAAAACCTATTGTGTTTAATAAGCAACTGGCTAAAATGTGGAATATCGCAGATGAGCTACTCAACCCACCAGAAGAGAATATTCTACTGAAAAAAACTCTTGAACAATTGAAAGACCCTGACGCTTTTATGAAAAATGTTATTAGCGTAAGGGAAAATCCAGAATTGCAAATCTCTGATGTTTTGGAATTGAAAGATGGTAGGATTTTTGAACGAAATTCAATCCCTCGCATTATGAATGGCAAATCTATTGGTCGTGTTTGGACTTATAGGGACATAACAAAACAAAAACAAGCAGAAGAAGCATTAAAAAGAAACGAAGGACGATTACGAGCGCTTATTGAACATAGCTGGGATGTATTCGAACTAATAGATTCAGAAGGAAACATTCTTTATATAAGTCCCGCAGCAGCGAATATTTCTGGCTATGAAATGGATGAACTAAAAGGCAGAAATGTCTTTGAGGCAATGGCTGATGAATATAGGGAATATGCAAAAAATTTAATTGCCGAGATAAGTAAGCGACCTAGACAAACCTATAGCATGAACCTGAAATCAAGGCGAAAAGATGGTGAAATGCGGTGGATTGAAGGATCATGCACAAATCTATTGGACGACCCAAATATAAACGCAATCGTTGTCAATTATCATGATATTACTGACCTAAAAAATGCAGTTGAAGCACTTCAAGAATCCGAGAAAAAATATAGAGTATTAGTGGAAAATGCAAGTGAAGGCATCATTGTTGTTCAAGATAGTAAAATCAAATACGCTAATCCCAAAATAACACAATTATTTGGATATTCCCAAGAAGATATTATGGGCAGTTATTTTGCTGATTTTATACATCCCGACGATAGAGATCAGACTATTGAGAATTACCATCTGGAATTAAACGGCAAAGATGTAAATGATACAATGACTATTAGAGTTTTTACGCAAGATGGAAATATAAAGTGGGCAGAAATAAAAAGCGTTTTGATAAAATGGGAAGGTAAACCAGCAATACATTGTTTTATAAATGACATCACTGAAAAGCGAAAAATGGAAGAAGAACTTTTAAGAATGCAAAAACTTGAATCTATAGGAACTCTTGCTGGTGGTCTTGCTCATGATTTTAATAATATACTTACTGGAATTATGGGCAATATATCATTGACTAAAATGCTTATTGATCAAAAAGAAAAAGCATCAGAACGTTTGGCAGAAGCAGAAAAAGCGGCATATAAAGCAAAAGATTTGACTTCACAATTATTAACCTTTTCCAAAGGTGGCACTCCAATACTGAAGGTAGTTTCAATTTCTGATATATTGATAGAAGCAACAGATTTTGCTTTGAGTGGCTCTAAGTCAAAATATAGCATTAAATTTGATAAAGACCTTTGGCATGTAATTGTCGACGAAAGCCAAATAAATCAAGTTATCAGCAATGTAGTCATCAATGCAGATCAAGCAATGCCTCAAGGCGGTTTAATAGATATAAGAGCGGAAAATATTGCAATAAAAGAAGGAACAAAAAGTCCGTTAAAGCCCGGATATTATGTAAAAATCTCATTCAAAGATTATGGGATCGGAATTCCCAAAGAATATCTATCAAGAATTTTCGATCCATATTTTACTACCAAACAAAAAGGTAGTGGGTTAGGTCTTGCGATCTCTTATTCTATAATAAAGAAACATGAAGGGCATATCGAAGTCATATCGCAATTAGGACATGGCTCAACATTTTTAGTTTTCTTACCTGCTTCTCCTGAGCAAAGCACTGATAAAAAGGAAAAAGAATATGATGGGAAGGCTCATGGAATTGGGAAAATACTAATCATGGATGATGCAGAGATAATAAAAGAATTGCTAAGTCAGATGTTGAGTCAGGTTGGTTATGATGTTGCTGTCGCTTCTGAAGGCGCTGAGGCAATAGAAAAATATTTAGACGCAATGAATTCTGATGAACCTTTTGATGCTGTTATAATGGATTTAACTATTCCGGGTGGAATGGGTGGAATTGAGGCAATCTCCAAACTTCGTGAATCTGACCCAAATGTAAAGGCGATCGTATCCAGTGGATATTCCAATGATCCTGTAATGTCAAATTTCAGAGATTATGGTTTCGATGCAGTAATAGCAAAACCATATAAACCAAAAGAGCTATACGAAGTATTGCAAAAAGTTCTATTAAAATGATCATTACCAATCTTTAAAAATAAAAGTGCGTATTCCCATAGATAGACCAATTATACTCCATATAGACCCAATTACAAACTCCCCTAACACTAATCCCAAGAAAAATGGAATTGCCTTTCTATGAGCCTTTATACCTCCCTGCCTTAATATGATCCATTTTATAGTTGTGCTTATTATCAACGATGCCCAAAGCCAGTTCATACACCAGTCATCCGCACCTGAAACAGCATAACCAACAGCATGAAAGGGCCACCAAAAAAATTTCATTCTCATAAACATCAAAAAGAATGTGAATATAGAACCAAGACCAATAAAAGTAACTGCAAGATAGTCTGGTGGAGTTGGATAACTCATCCATTGCTGCAAACGATTATAAGGCTCCCAACCGAATCCGCCACCAGAACCAAATCTATAAACATCCGTCAAATATGCCCAAAATGAAGATATTCCACCGACAATAACGGATAATATCATCACAAATATAAGCCTTCTGCTGTTGATACCTGTTCTTTCTGATAGTTTAAAAGCCTCAAGTTGATGTGGCATCGGATGGCTTCTATGCGCCCTGTTAAATGCAAAGAAGTAACTTAGTGTTGTGAGATTTGATGCACCAAGCCATCTTGTTCCTGTGATGGCTGGAATCATGTAATCAGGTCCCATAAAATGCAAGTCATGTGCAGGTGCGCCTGATTCTGCACGCATACGTGTTATGCCTGTAGAAAGTGCATAATAAATTACGAAAGCCGATATTGCAACACCGATTGACATTCCAGCACTTGCAAAAAACGAAACTAGAAATCCTAATCCCAATAATATTCCTAGAATCGCCATTCTATAACTCATCGGTTCCTTGGAATCATCAAGTTCTGATTTTATGCCCAAAGCCCTTCGCATTACTTGAATAAAATAATTTCTATTAGCCCATATTGCAAATAACGAAAGTCCGATATATGCCCCAAGAGATTGCTGTCTATCATAAGGAAATCCCGGAAGGCTATGAATACCTGCTATGCTACCAAATATCCGCTGAAACTTTCTCATGAAATAGAAAAACCAACACGAAAAAGATAAATCAATTGGCATCATAAACCCCAAACCAATTACAAATGGATATAATGATAGGGGAGTCCATCCGATTGCATTCCAAGGCTTTTCGGTAAATAGATAGCTAATATCACGACTTCTAACGCCTATTAATGGGAATCTAGGGAAGAAATAGTTAAGACCGTTTATTATATCGATAAAACTCACTATGATAAAAGCGATCCAAAACATTTTATTTCTAAAAAATGTTA
Organism: uncultured bacterium; assembly: GCA_964564735.1. Classification (GTDB taxonomy): domain Bacteria; phylum Poribacteria; class DTPJ01; order DTPJ01; family DTPJ01; genus CAZMCH01. Next base: position 4,387 of record CAZMCH010000016.1, on the reverse strand, counting down.
TTCCATAGTTTCGAGTCATTTCCAATGGCAACTGGATTATTGGATAAGCGAGTTTTTCCCTTTCGATCCATTGTTTCCTTAATATGACGTTTATGAACATCATCACAGACAAAAGAACCGTTATAAAGCCAATCCAAGGGATAGCAGGTCTAAGCCATGCTTTTATATATTCCATATTATAAAGGCTGGATTCACCATCATAATATCCAGAGAGAATGCTTTTATCCCTGACAGATAACCAAGTTGGTATATATTCCCAAAAAGTGTCTTTCCATTCATTTTCTGGCGTGTCAAACCAAAATGGATGACCTATCATGGAAATAAGAACTTGAAAATTATCATGTGAAGCAACTGCGCTTGCCATGCAGAGCATTACATATATAACAAGTAATTCCGTCTGATCAAGAGCTAGTTTTGGTGATATTTTCCTAAAAATTAAGTTTATTGGTATGATGACCGCAAGGCAGAATATGACGTTAAAAAAAAGCGACATTGTTGTCGGAAACTGCGCCCACCATACCATTTCGGTATACATTATCCAATAGCAATTGATGGGTATCAGAAAAAGCCCCAACAAGACTGCTCTTAGAGTTACGCCTAAGTTTTTGTTCATTTGCTTAATCTTCCTGAAAGCACATCCCTATTGTAAATCCATACTGCCCTATTCATTGCGCCAACAGATGATTCATAAAATCCCTTAGATACAATACTAAGCACAACTCCGCTGGCAATCATTGATATATAGGCTTCTCGTCTATGTGGATATTCTACATCAAATATTTCAAGAATCACTCTCGCAAAACCGATTAGTCCTGCAGAAAAGCCTGTAATCGTAGCGACTTTGGCATAAGAACTGGCTTTTTCCATCTCTTCGAATGCGAATTTTGATGCCATTATTTCTTTTTGCAGATTCTTGCCAAATCGACCAATAGGAAGTATTTGCCCATCTTTTACATACCATTTCCCAAGATAATTGTTATATAGATATATTGTATCTTTGTCATAATCTCTTAAAAACTCAAGTGTTTCCTGAGCATAAATCGATTGACACGATATAACAATTATAAAGACCATAATGATAAGTTGCTTCATGACATTATCTTCTGGCATCTGCACCTAGCCAGCGATGCTTCCAGCCATCAGGAGCAGTGCTTTCAACAACAAAATACTCACCATCAATACGAGATTTTAACTCATAGCCATTTTCATCTTTAAGATAGCGTTTCGACATCATATCTACCTCAACAAGCCTATCTAATGATGAAGGCAATTCACCATAAGCCAATTTATAGGCATATACAGCCCTTCCTACACCTAAACGTATAAAATGAGCTTCATTGAAATTTTTGGGTTCACGGTTAACCTCTGGTGGAAGTTTTAGTGTTTTTATCATTTCCAAAGCTAATGGCTTTGCCTTGTCTGGTGAAGTAAATTTAGCCTTAAATGCGATTGTATGCTCTCCCTTTGTGAGTTCATGCGCACCAATTGAAAAATCCATTTCCTCAAAATCCTGCGACTGGAAATTAACTTCTGGAAGGATAATTTTACCGTCAAGGTGAACTTCATAAATGCCGTATTCTGGAGATGTGAAAGCCACAACACGGACAGCATGACGACCATCCTCATCAATATTAAAAGGCAAGATCAAGCTAACGCCAACTTCTTCATTTTTCCATTGGAGCGATGGACGACCACCAAAGAATCCGACTGCCTGAACATTTGGATATACATTGCTTGTAACCTTAGCATATCTAAATGCTTTGACAAGATTATATTCCTTCCAAGGAACACATCTTTCTGGATATGAAGGCAAGTGACCAAAACGTTTTGGCATACCTAACTGATACCATATTGCAATGCTTGAGAAGAAGTCCGGACGCTCTATATACCATGCCTCTTCTGAAAGTGTGCGGTTACCCTTATGCTCAATGGTTACTTTAAGCGATTTGGTAAATCCAACAGGGTCAAGGATATGCCAGCGGTAACAAACTCCGCTATCGCCTGCGTCATAGCCTGTCCAATGAGGCTGACCGAACCATAGGCTTGTGCGTTTTCTGAAGCCCCATGCGTCGTTAAAATAATCTTCGCTACCAGTTCCCTGAAGGCTTGGAACCTCCTCGCCATCGATATAAAAGAAATCATCACCCTCACCAAACCAGCCATCCTGCGACATTGTAACAGACATGATCGTTCCAACATACTGACCACATCCTTCAATGTCTGCAATAAGATAATCCTGTCCCATAATTGCTGGATATTCCTGTCGATATTGAGCATAAAAATATGGGGTATCAGTCGGAAGTTCATCAAGTTGCACCCAATCCACCTGCCAATATAAGCCTGTTGTGCGATTTGGATTATCATTTACAACGACTATACGGGCTGATTTTTTGAATGGCATACGCCAATAACAGCTAAGGCTACCTGATGGCGAAACTTGTATTGGAAAGCTATCAACAACAGCGACTTTTTGACCTACTGCAAAAAATTCACCAAGTGGAACTTCAACGCCAGGTTCTTCCTGATCGTCCCAGTAAATACGCAGGCTAAGTGCTTTTAGCTCATTGACTCCGCCTGCATGGCTTGTTAGCCAGATATGATTAATGACACCGGGTCCTTCAATAATTGGCATTTCAAGCACTGTTCCCGGTGGTAATGGTGTCATATCAAAATTGCCATCATTCCAATTTGGCTGTTCATTGCTGGAAATACGACGATTACGTCCAGCAGGTTTTGTTGCTAATGATCCCAATAAATCACCAAATAATGACATTTAAAACCTCCAAAAAGCAATAAAGTATTAATTAGCAGGCTTAAACCAGACTGCATCATTCATATAAGCCTTTACATATTCATAAGACATATATCCATCTCGACTATCGCCACCAGAATTACGAATGATAAAAACTCCTCCACCGGGCTGATCTGGATCATCCTTATATCCTGATAATATTATACTATGACCATCAAAGACATCTTCAGGGGGACACATTTGAAGAACACCATTATACCATTTCGCTTCTTTAGGCCAGCGAAATCCACCACATACAGGGAATTTATTTATAAGTGTCTGCTTGATTTCCTCAAAATGCTCATCTGTCAAACCTGTATTAGGATCCCATTCCTTGATCCAGTGTATATTCAAAGGCAATTTCTTTGCTTTTTCTGCTTTTTTCAATATCTTTTCTGATGGCTGAAAATCTGGATCAAATTCAGGTTGATATGGCAAATCTGATTCAGTGCAAATGCCATATTCTACGAATCCATCCCATAATTCCGAAAAGAAAGCTCCATCTGATTTCCTATTCGCTGATTTATGCGAAGCCCAATTCAAAAACTCAACACTGAAAAAAGTTCCTTTGCCATCCTTCATGGCAAAGGCATACTCCAATGCACCTGTAACTGTAAAAACGGAGCATGTTCCTCTTTTGCCTTGAGGTCTAGTATATAAACCCATTTGCTCAAATATTGGATTAAGATTTACTGATTTTGGTAATAAACTATTTGTCACGTATATCCTCCAGAATTTTTATTGATTGACATTGAAAGCTAAAATGATATTTCCAGAAATGATTTATGCTATTTGTAATAGGTAGATTATAGCATGTAGAGACAACTATGTCTATAATTTAATGATCTTAAGTGTCTGTCCTAAATTATTGGGTAAAAAAAAGCCATCTGTTATTATATACTCCATAAAGATATATAAAGAAAGGAGTATCCAGATGGCTTATGAAATTATAATTAACAAGCTCTGTTTTTTTAGCGTTCATATCCCTGGCTTTGCCCTGTTATCTTTCTTAGGGCTTCTGCCGATTCAAAATGAATCCCGCCATTATTATCAACAAGAGCGGTTTGTAAAGCATTTATAGCATCGGTTGCTTTTGCGTTTCCAAGTGCGACAGCAGAATTTAGCCTATGATCATTTGCCTTTGTGCTATCTTTGACAACGTTTATTAAAGCATTAATGCCTGCCTGCCCTTTTATATTTCCAAGAGCAATTGCAGATTCGTTTTTAACACTTGCAGTTCCATCCTCGTTAAATGACTTGATCAATGCTTGCTCAGAGCTAGGATCGGCAATTAGCCCCAAAGCCTTGGCGGAATCACGTCGGACAACTTCCTCTCCATCGCTTTTAAGTTTTTCAATTAAAGGCTGAATAGCATCTTTACGACCAGAATTTCCAAGTGCCAAAGCTGAACCAGACCTTATTGCAACAGTCCCATCATTAAGCATTTCTAATAAAATAGCAAAATCTATGTTATTTCCTGTCTTTGATATTGCTATCAAGCCAGCATTTCTAACTGCAACAGGCTCCCAAGTATCCCTAACCCTCTGTTCAACAATCTCTGGAATGGATGTTGCCCCTAATTTTCCAGCCGACTCA